>JANMQG010000132.1:0-54824 GCA_031370285.1 Chloracidobacterium sp.
CTCGATCTCGAAGTCGACCTCGCGCAGCGCCCAGAATTCCTGGTGGCGGCGCAGTAGTCCGCGCGTCAGCGATTCCTTCAGGCGATCGCCGGGGCGCTCGTAGATTCGGTATTGCTTGGAAACTTTTTCAACGCGCAGGGCCACGGTCATGCGCTGAATGTAGCAGAAGTGAGGAAACGGAAGCCAGAGGAGGAACTGCCCCTGGTGAGGATGCCCGCGGTCCCAGTAATAGAAAAAGGGAGCGCCGTCGCTCCCTTTCCTCTTTGCTGCATAGCTTCGGTAATTCGGCTTGGTTAGTTTGGGCCGAAGCGTTGGCGATACTCACTCGACGAGATGAAGGCCTTCACCATCTCGGCGTTAACGAAGTTGCCGCTGAACTCGTTCAGTTTCTTGAGCCAGAAAGTGAAGCCCGCCATGTCGGCATCGCGCCGCAGGTAGCCGCCATATTCCATGAATACGAAGGCGGAGTTGAATTCGCGCTGCTTCAAAAACGCGGACTCGGCAACCTTCCGTAGTACTGTGGCGCGAGTTTCCGTAGCGCCATTCAGCCCCGCTACAAGTGAGTCGCGAAAGGCGGTCATCGCCGGGAATTGGCCCCGGACCTCGCCGCCCCCAAATTGCGTGGTGTGGAAGTTGATGTATGCGCGACCCTCCTTGAGGTTCGTCAACTGCGCGGTCAGCGTGGTGCCGTTGCCTTCGGGCGTATCCCACTTGCCCTGGAATGTGCCGCCGACTCCAATGCCGAATGGCGTGACCACCGCGTCATTGGGATTGTTGTCGTTGAACGGGCTGCCAATGAAGCCCCAGACTACCGGCCCATTCGTGGTTGGCGTCACGGCAGCGCCCGCATGTATGTGGGCGTTGGTCAAGTTGTCGTTTGTATCTCCTGGCGTTTGCATGCCCGTGAAGTCGAGATTATTGATCGTGGCTGTGACGGTCATGGCTGACTCCGCGCCGTTGATGCTGAAGGTAGCCGTACCGAAAGACGCCGGCCTGCGAGCCCCCCCGGATGTGGTTGGGTTCGCCGGGGGATTTTCTTGTGCGTTCGTTAGGTTTACAACGAAGTTGCTGGGTGATAGTCCCGCACTTGCCAGCAAGTTATCGACATACTGTTCGTTGGTCAGAGTCCCCGGATATTTGTTTACAAACTCAGGTCGCGTGATGAAGTCGGCAAAGTACGCCTGTGTGTTCGCTTCAAGCTGGGCGTCTGCCCCTGGCTGTCCGAAGACGAAGTCCTTCTGTAGCGTCTGCGTGTCGCGTTCAAACGTCCCATATAAAACGGGCACAGATGATCCGGGAAGGTTGCCGAACGCCGCGCGGTGCGTCAGATAAGCCTCCAGGCCGGTCCGCTGGAATTCGATCGAGAGAAAGAAAGCCGCGCTCACATTGATGCGTCTGACTTCACGGCAAGCAGCATCTGCGCCGCACGACTCAATCTGATCGACCCAGAAACTCAAACCAGCAGTGTCTGGTTCTCGGTTGAGGAAGTCGAGGTAGTGTTGGCGCACGAAGAACGTCGAGGCATCAATCGGATTCGTCACCGGTGGGGACGAATCATTGTCGACAATTCTGAGTTCGGCGATGTTTGGACTCCCCAAGCCGACGCCCGCGCCTGTGGGATTCGAGATGACCAGGTCTATCGTCTCATCGCCCTCCACGAAATTGTCGTTGACGATCAGGATGCGGACAGTCTTGGACGTCTCGCCGGCGTTGAAAGTGAGCTTGCCGAGCGCTATTTCATAGTCCGTCTTTTGACTACCGTGGCCGGGCTGCGACTGGTCGAAGGTGTTGAAGTTGACTGTTGCGGTGCCCGAAGCGTCGCCGGCGCGCGTCACCGAAATATCGATATGGCCACTGCCTTCGCTGATGCCGAAGGTGTCGGTGGCGAACTGCACGAGTGACGTGGCCGAAACAGTTGTTGGCTGGAGCTTACCGAGTAAGCCGTGCTCTTCCCTGGCCGTGCCGGCGGTAAAGTAGAGCGTGTTCACGTCGCCGCCGTTGCCGCCATTGCCGAACGTGATCGCCCACAGTCCGTCGATCCCGATCGGTTGGCCGGCTTCGTTCTGTAGCGTACCAATAAAAGCGCCACTGGCGGCGTTGTAGGCGTTAATCTTGCCGGCGTCTGAGAAGTTGCCGACTAGGAGCGCATTGCCGAAGGTTCCGAATGACGCAGGCGCGACGGTGACCCCCCACGGGGCGTCGAGCTTGCTGAGCGCGCCGTTGTCGATGCCGAACATGAGGTCGCGGACACCGTCCGTGTTGAACTTCCTGACGAAGCCATTACCCGCACCATTCTCCGCCCGTCCGCCCGTCCCCACTTTCGCGTAGGTGACGTACAGCGAGCCGGCAATATTCTGAATGTTGTGTACGTGATAAGTGTTCCCCGCCGTTGTTGGGATGGTCGGGTCGATAAAGCCACCGGTGACCGTGGTCGCAGCGAAAGTACTGTCAAATACATCGATGTTGCCGTTGGCGAAGTCGGCCGCATAGAGGCGGTCGCCGCCGCTGTTGCTGCCGATGGCGAGTCCTGTGTAGACGCGGCCTGGATTACTGACAATGATCTTGGCCGTGGTTCCTTGTACACCCGCCCACGCTGTGATGTTGCCGGTGATCGAGTCGAAGATGAAAGCCGCCTTCACAGGGCTGCCGCCACCGGTGGGAACGAAGTTGAAGCTGCCGGCCGCAGCACTTGCGGTGTTGACCGTGCCCGTGGGCAAACCGCCGGGAATAGTAATCGTCTGCGGATTAGCGTTCAGTACGAACGGACTGCCTGACACGTCGCCTTTGAAAAGCTGGGTAGTGCTCGTCCCGTTGTTGGCGACCCAGAAGGGACTGCTGCCGCTCATAGAGATGCCCCACGGATTTACCAAAAGCGGATCCAGAATCGGGGCCAGACCTGCCAAGTCCGAAATAAGATTTGTTTGCCGATAAGCCTGGCCCGGCGGGATTACCGGAATGTTCGGCATAGCTTGGTCTTGAGCGCTACTCGAGCGTCCTGCCGCATGTGTCAGCCTCGGCACAGAAGAGACGACGGGAAGCATCAAAACGTAAAGACAAATAGATAGCGCAGCGCTGATAAGGCTTCTGGCCTTTCGTTTACTTGAGCAAAGCATGTGGACCTCTCCTCTGTTCTTGACGGACCCCTGTCCAGTTTAAGAATTTAATGATGGGCAGCTTCTATCAAAGCCGAGTGTTTATACACTTGCAGGCTCGGGCGCCTCGATCTGGTTGAGGGTAGCGACCGCTCGGCCCAGACCTCAGCAAAGGTTGACCGGCTTGACGAGAAATTCGGGGGGACGGCGAAACTCTATGCTTCCGTAAGAGTCGCTGTCAAGAATTTTGTTGCGCCCTGAAAGCAACGACGATCAGGCAGTGAGCATCGCTTTAATCGTTAATTCTTATGCGGCTTACGTCAGCTTGCGGTTAGCCTAATCTCTGCGTAAAATGTCGGTTCTTTTAACGCTGGGTGAGGTTAAGAAATCTTTTCGCCCGCGCATTGCTGCCGCTCGCTCCCCGAGGGCATCTAATCTGCTCTTATCTGCGTCTTTATTTCGGAGGATTTTTGTGAAGCTTGCTTTTCGCTCTCAATGCGCTATTGCCGCGCTTATGTTGGTCCTTGGCGCATTTTCGTATGCGCAGGCGCAGACGACGAGTGCCACGCCTGATCCATTGGCGGTTCAAGTGACCTCAAGTCCTGGAGGGTTTTATTCGTTTGCTGGTGACACCACCGCAAATGGCCGCTTCGTCGTCTTTGAGTCAAATGGCAATTTGGACACCCAAAATCCCCGGAACGCGGATGGCAATCGCGAACTCTTCATAGTGGACTATGCCCAACGGCGCATCTTTCAATTAACCAACACCAGGAACGTTCAAAAGCCGACGCCGACGCCGACGCCGACACCAACCCCTAGTCCGACCCCGACGCCGAGCCCTACGCCGGTACCAGTCCCAACGCCTCCAGATCTGACTCTGGTCAAGATTGAGATTAGCAACAATCGCCCGATGATTAGTTTTGAGCCGTCACTCGTTTCAGGGAAACGGATCTACACGATAGTCTTCAGTTCAAACGCTCCCAATCCGGGTAATTTTGACGGCACAGACAGCCCCGCCCTGGTCGCCGATGGCAATCAGGAGATCTGGATCTACCAGCTTCCCGAAATCGACGACGTCTTCGATCTGTCCAGCGGTGACGAAATACCGTTAGCTGATCTCACCACGGGTACGTTCAGGCAAATTACAGATACGCCGCCCAGCCGTCCGCTGCGCACTGGAGACTTTCTTCCAGACGTGCTTGACGACAATCGTGAAGCGGCCATCAGTGACGATGGAAATACTCTCGCATTTATTTCGAACCGCAATTTGGTGCTGGCAGTTGGTAACGCGGACCTGAACCCGGAGCTGTTCCTCTGTCGTACTACAAACGGTTTTGCTCCGGGCTCAATTACCTTTGCTCAGGGAACACAAACTCAAGACATAGTTGATGGCCCAAGAACCTATCGTGCGATTCAGCAGAATCCGTCTCTTTCTGCCAACGGCAGTGTCGTAGCGTTTCTTTCAAGCGCCAACCTGGCCGGCACTAACGACGACTGTGGCCATACGAATGGCAACGAAGAGATTTTTGTCGCTGACTTCAGTGGCTCATCAGTGAGCAACATTCGGCAGCTTACAAAAACCAAAAAACCAGTATGTGCGGACGCTGCTGCGACTATAAATATACTTAGTCAGGGCCGGCGTCTGAGCCGTGACGGCGCTTATGTCGCTTATGAGTCGCGAGCCGAAGACCCGACCGCAAACAACACGACAAACGCGGCCTTCCTGGCAGTGTTTGTTTCCAAGGTTTCGGATGGAACCGCGAAGAGGGTCGGACTGCGCGCCCTTGAATGTGCCACATGCGTCGGGGACGTCATTCATTTCCCCACGTTTACGGACTACGACAGTTCGCTGGCGCCCCGCTCATTAGTCTATGCCTCAGCGCTGAACTTCAATCCGGACGGCACCTTTCCCACGGCGGAATTGGACAGTACGACCGGTTTGAACCCTGTGCCGACAGGTTTCCCGCGCCCTAACCAGGTTTTCGTTACGCAGGTTCCCGTAACTGATTCCAACACCTTCGCGAGATTGACGAAGAATCCCATCCTTGGGTTTGTCGCTGGTATCCGCCCATTGACGAGCGGCACACTAAGGCGACTGGCGTTCACTCTGGGAGGAATAGAACTTGGCAGCGGCAATCCTGATTTCTCGAACGAGATATTTATGCTATTAACTCCGCCGGTAACTACAGAGTCGGCCGCGGCATTGTCGTTCTTTACCGCAGCCAGCAACAGGGGGCCGTTTGCGAGCGCCAGCCCAACTGCGAGTCCAACACCGACCCCCACTCCTACTCCGAGTCCTGGAGACCCCGCGGGCCTCGCGCCGGGCGAGTTGAGTGTCGTAAGGTCGACGGCGGGACTGGCCAATTCCGACAAAATGGCCGTCGGGGGTTCAGAGACTGAACGCAGTCCAATACTTCCCGTAGAACTCAATGGCGTATCCGTTTCTGTTAATGGTGCCGCTGCTGGACTCTATTTCGTGGGCGATTCTCCGGCCGAGGGAATTGGTTTCGTAATGCCTATTGGATTGTCGACTCGTGTGGCGACCGTCATCATTAACAACCAGGGAACAGTTTTTCGCGGCTTCGTACAAATCGTCGCCGCGCAACCGGATATCTTTACCTCAACGAATGACGCCGGCGGTACGGCTGTGGTTTGTAATGTGACCAATACCGCGATCTCCGGTTGTATAACCGGACCTTTCCAGGTGACTACAGCGGACAGTACAGGTACACAGGTACCGACCAGGCTCGAGATCTATCTAACTGGCGCGCGCTTCGCGCTAACTGCCGAGACAAGGGCTTCCTTTGTTAACGGCACGACCACAACCGATATCGTTCCGACCTCGGTTCGTCCTAACACGAACATGTTTGGCTATGATCTGATCACCATGACTTTGCCGGCGACCCTGGCAGGAACCGCACCCATCGACTACAAGCTTATTGTGACTGTTACCAAAGGCGGCGGGACCTTTACCAGCCGCCCGGCGGCAACCGCGCCCCAGGTCACTGTCATTCCCTAGCGTCAGCTAGGCAGGAGCCACCTCTTGCGCGTCAATATCGAACCCCGAAGGTTCAGCGCCTGCGGGGTTCTTTTTTTGGCGTCAGAAAACTTCGGAAGTGATACTATTTGGCCAGCAGTTCGTCCGGCCGCACGCTCCAAAGGAGGCGCGGGCGTTCCCTGAAGTTTTCAATTCCGTACACACGAATGCGACGTCCAAATCCGATTCTGGCATTAATCGCGACACTGGCTTTTGTTACTTCCAGTCAGCCGTCGTCGTTTGACCTGCCCGCCGCCGCGCAGGAACGACAAATCAAATGGCCCGCCAAGAGTATTCAGATTGCGCTTTCAACTTCGCTCTTGTCGCCCTCGCCTGCTATCAAACTGGAAAGCGACGTACTCGGGGCGGCGCACCGGGCGCTTGCCAGTTGGTCACGCGCAGCCAATATCAAATTTGTTGAGGTCTCTTCAAGGAGCCAGTCCGTTAGCCCGACGACAAAGGGCGATGGCGTAAGTTTGATCACTATTGCCGGGACTGAGGACAACGTCGGGCTCTTTGCGGAAGGAAATACGACGGCTCGGACGCGTGTCTTCTATGATCCTGACACGGGTGAGATCAACGAGGCCGACATCGTTATCAACCCTTATCCATATTCGGAAACAGGTTCCGCCCTTCAGTTTTCGACCGACGGCACGCCGGGCACTTACGATCTCGAGTCGACGCTCGCACATGAGATAGGACACCTGCTTGGCCTGAATCACTCACACGTGATTGGCGCTACCATGCAGGCATCGCAGGCACTCAATGGGACCTATGGCGTCCCCGCGATCACCGAGCGCACCCTAAGCGAAGCCGATCAGGCAGCCGTGCGCGGCCTTTATGGATCGCGCGAAAAGACCGGCTCAAGCGGCTCCATCGAAGGCAGGATTCTCAGCAGCATTGACGGCAATCTCCTGCCCGCAATTGCCGCGCACGTTTGGATCGAAGACAACGACAACGGCAAGGTCATGGCGAGTAGTCTCACCTCTTCCAGCGGGAGATTTAGCTTTAGTACCGTTCCTCCTGGTAACTACCGAGCGATGGTCGAGTATCTCGACGCACCCGCTAATGTGGCGGATGCACTCACTGCTGCCGGGGATCGCAAATCGGCAGGGCGAGAGCGCGCTTTTCGCAGCGTAGAGATCCGGAGCCGCTTGCGCGTGGTTGCGGACCAGGCTACACCCTTGAACTATGTTCTGGTGTCGACGCAGAATTCACCGCCGGGATTGATTCCGCGTTTCATCGGACTTAACGGCGAACTCTCAACAGTGCCGGTGCCGGTCGCAGCCGGTGAGGAATTTACGCTTTACGTTAGCGGCGCGGGTGTGGATCAGATCCCGGGTAATGGTCTTGTTCTCAGTTCACCATTCATGACCATTGACCCCGCTAGTTTGAGCCTGGAGCTGTTTCGCAAATCCGGCCCAGTGATTAGTTTTGCGGTCACCGTCGCCGCGAATGCGCCGCCGGGAGACTACACTCTCAAGCTCCAATCAAACTCTGGCGAGGTTGCGTATCTCGTCGGCGGCGTGACCATAAATCCGGACAACTAAATATCCCGCCACCTCTTACGGACGCGATTGGCTGCCGCTTGTAAGCTGTTATCATCTGTCCTACATTTGACCTCGACTGATCATACGGGCCACTCTCTCTTCGCAAGTCTTAGGTTATCCGGTTTTTACCAGAAGAACGGTAAACGCCAGGTCCTCGATTATGAAGCGCAAGTTACTCGACTACCTGAGCTGTCCCTCGTGCGCGGGTGCAATTCTGCTCGCGTCGGTCGCACGTTCCGAGAACGCTGAGATCATGGAAGGCCAACTCGCTTGCGAATCTTGCGCGCGCAGTTTTCCAATTGTTCGCGGTGTACCGCGGTTTGCTATGCCGGAAAACGTTGCGGCTGATAAAGCGGCCACCGCCGAGAACTTTGGTTGGCAATGGCAACACTTCGTTCAGAGCGATGAGCTTTACGCGGATCAGTTTCTGGGCTGGATCGCTCCGGTTGGTTCGGATTTTTTTCAGGGCAAGGTGGTGCTGGAAGGTGGCTGCGGAAAAGGGCGGCATACGCAACTGGCTGCTAACTGGGGCGCGCGCGAAGTAATCGGCGTCGACTTGAGCGACGCGGTGGAAACTGCTTTTGCCGCCACCCGCCAACTGGAGAATGCGCACATTGTTCAGGCCGACATCTATCATCTGCCTTTCGCCCGCATGTTTGACTATGCCTTCTCGATCGGTGTGTTGCATCACCTGCCGGATCCACTGAGCGGCTTTCGTTCGCTTGCTTCGAAGGTGAGAGCTGGCGGCCACATTTCGGCATGGGTCTACGGCGCCGAGAATAACGAATGGATTACGCGCTTCATCGATCCCCTGCGCGAAAAATTTAGTTCGCGAATTGATCGTCGCGCTCTGTTGCAGCTTTCCAAGTTTCCCACTGCGCTTGTTTATCTGGCCACGAAGCTCGTCTACGGTCCGCTCAATCGTCACAACGGCGGCTCACGACTGGCGCGTCATCTCTTCTATAACGACTACCTCAGCGCGATTTCGCAGTTTGGCTGGCGGGAACAACACACGATTGTGTTCGACCATCTGGTAGCGCCCACTTCACACTACATCCAGCGCGAAGATTTTGAGAAGTGGTGGTGCGACATTGAAGCCGAAGATGTGATCATTGGCTGGCATAACAAGAATAGCTGGCGCGGATTTGGGAAAATTTGAGCTTTGCGGGTTTGTGCGGCTCGAGTCTCAAAAACAGGAAGCCTTGAAGCAGCAAATACAAAGTACAAAGCACAAAGGACGCTTTATCGAATTCTGTACTATTCACTTTTCACCATTTACTATTCACTGTCTTTAAATGATCTCCGCTCAAACAGCACGACGCGCCGTGTGGCGACCTCTCTGGGAGCTTCCCGGCCGCTTCGAACTAATCCTGTCGCTGGCGCGGCGCGAGTTGGTGGCGCGGTATAAAGGCTCCGTGTTAGGAATTGTTTGGGCCATCGTCACGCCGGTCGTGATGATCGCAATCTTCACTTTCATTTTTGCCGGGATTTTCAACGCTCGCTTCGGCCCTGCCGGGAACGCCTGGGATTATGCGCTCTATCTTTTCTGCGGCTTACTGCCCTGGACTATGTTTCAGGAAACGCTACAGCAGTCGGCGACGACAATTGTTACTCACGCAAATCTGGTGAAGCGCGTCGTCTTTCCGTTGGAAACGCTGCCGGTAGCGCAAGCACTTTCGTCTCTAGGTAATCAAGTGTTCGGGATGCTCGCACTGGTAGTCGCCGTCGTCATCGTGCGTCACGAATTGCACGCCACCATTCTTTGGCTGCCGGCACTGCTTATCCCGCAACTGATCTTCACGCTCGGCGGCGCCTGGTTGGTGGCTTCGCTAGGCGTGTTTTTGCGCGATATTGCGCAGGGCATCACGCTCGTGTTGATGGCCTGGATGTACCTGACGCCGATAATCTATCCAGAATCGATCGTGCCGGAACGCTACCGTCCTTTCATCAATGCGAATCCCTTTACAGCGCTCGTCCGCAGCTATCGCCGCATCTTCCTCGAAGGCCAGGCTCCAGACTGGTCAAGCCTCGGCTACTTCGCGGTACTAGCCCTGATTCTTTTTGTTTTTGGTTACTGGTGGTTTGCCAAGACACGGCAAAACTTCGCGGATGTGATCTGAAAATGCGACTACCCGCGGTCCATCCTGCGTTTCGTCATACTTACTTCCGATAACACCACCACAATTCCCATCAGCCACCAAAACACTAGCGCGACTTCGCCGTCGCCGAAGTTGTAGTTGACGATTGAGCTGGCGAAGAAACCGGCAACTGCGCCAGTGGCGCCGAGCAGGAGACCGTAGCGGTTGGTGTCGCTCGAATCGCGCATGGACTCTTCGCCGCGCGAGGCGGTGCGCCAGAAAGTCCACATGATCCAAAGCCAAAAGACGAGCGCCGGCAGTCCGCGATCAAACACCAATTGCAGCGGCGTTGAATGTAGATGGAGCATGTCTGTTCCGGGGAAGCCCCATTCTTTCCAGTGGACCTGCATCGAGTCCATGCCATGACCGAATAGCGGGTGCAGCATCAGGCGCGAAACGCCCACGCGCGCCACCCGAAGGCGTAACGAAGAGCTAGGGTCCTGCAGCGACAGGGCATGCTGCGCGCGCGTTTGGTAAACAACAACGGCGCCAACGGCCAGCAGCAGACAAATACCCGCGAGGCTCAATACCCTGGCCCTGCCTCGCAAGGTTCCGAGGGTTCCCAGGGCGCGAACACTAATTACGCAAACGCCGATAGCCAGTGCTACTAACACAGTTCGCATGGCGGTAAGCGTAATGCCCAGAGCGAGTAACGCGAAGGCCGCAGACCCGAGCTTCGCGCGAAAATTCAAACGGTGATTTTTATAGTTGGCCACGACGAGGCCGAGCGCAAGTAGGGCGAGAATCTGGAGAATCTCTGAATAAGTTTCGTAATGTCGCGTCCAGCCAGAGGCCCGAAAGCGATGAGTTGGTCTGCTACCAACAATTCCGGCAGGCGACGGCCGCTGCTTGATCGTGTCGGTGACGAGCAAGCCCGGACGCTCGACGTGTTCGCCTTGAGAGATAAGGCTGACGGTGAGCTTAGTTTCCGCCGGCGCGTTTCTGATTACTTCGTCGATATCGGCAACGGAATGAATGCGTCGTCCACCAACTCTCCAGATGGCGTCGCCCGCGCGCAGGTGGAGCGATTGCAACGGACTCTCCGGCGAGACGAAATCTACCAGGACGCCGCGGCCGCGAACCAGATCGTAGACGCTCCGGAGTGTCCCGACTGAGCCTGACAGGATCATCATGGCGACGAGCAGGACGGCGGTTCGTCTCGTGACGATTGCTTGCGTGAGATAGAAAAGCAAGACGACGCAAGTTGATTGGATCTTCGCTATACTGATGCGTGGTTCCTGCGAAAGGAAAGACGAGGCCGCGGTCCATAGAAAAAAGAGCAAGATTGGGAAATCAAATCGCGTCCGGTGAAATCCTGTTTTGTTGCTGGAGATTGTGCGGATTAGCCATCCAGCGCCTACGATTGCCAACGAGATTTCGGCAGCGGCAATCGAGTGGGGCGCGAAAGCGGCGTAGAGGAAGAACCCGACTATCGCAGTCCGTTCGCCCAGCCGTGACCACTGTCCGGGTTGGGGGGCGCCGTCTGCAGCGCTCGGGGGTTGCTTTGCTTGCGTGTGATCCACCATCAGTAATCAAGTGCGTTGACAGTCATATTTTGGGCATGTTAGCGTAGCTCTGGTCGTTTCATCTTAAGAAACGCTGGCTTAACAGGAATTACACCCAATCCCCGTGTCCGACAACCTGCGTCCACGTTTGACTCCGATCCCATATTCAGTGATACATAATACTCCTTATGGCTTTCGAAAAAGCTAAGGTCATAAAGGCCGCTGAGAAATTCCTCGCGCAGGGAAAGATTAGCGCTGCCATTAAAGAGTATCGTCAGATCATCAAGCACGATGACGACGATCTCACCACTCTCAACATGTTGGGAGATCTTTTGGCGCGCGCGGGTGAAAAAGAGGAAGCGGCAACTTGCTTCCTGCGCATAGCCGAACACTTTCGCGAACAGGAATTCCGGTTAAAGGCCATCGCGATGTACCGGAAGATCGAAAAGCTCAAGCCGCGCGATCCGGCAATCGCCAAGGAGCTTGGTGATCTCTATTCGGCTCAGGGTTTGATCGCCGACGCCCGTACGCAATATCTCGTAGTCGCCGATGCCTACAGCCGCGCCGGCCAAAGCAAGAACACTTTGAAGGTGCTCCATAAGATCGCCGACCTCGATCCTCACAACACTGACATCAGACTCAAGCTTGCCGAAGGTTATCTCAAAGAGCAAATGCTGGTGGAGGCAGCCAAAGCTTACAGCGAAGCGGCAAACCGTCTGCTCGAGAGCCTGCAGTTTGAAACATCTCTCGCGGCCTTCTCAAAAGCACTCGAGCTGCGCCCGCACGACCGGGTAGCGCTCAAGGGCTTAGTTTTGGCTCATGCGGCCCTAGGCAGTGCCGAAGACGCGGCTGAGCTGCTGGAAAAAGCCGTCGCCGATGCTCCAGACGATCCCGAGCTTATTTCCATGCTGGCGCAAGCCTACATAGACGCAGAAGACGCGGCTGGCGCAGAGCGAGCTACCGCTCTGTTGGTCAAGGAAGACGCTTCAGACTATCGTCGTTATATTGAAGTGGCGCGGCTGTATTTGAAGCTGGGCCAGGAAGACGAAAGCGCCAGAATCCTCGGCAGCATCATTGAGCCGATGCTCGCCGGGCGCGAAGAGACTGATTTTCTCGAACTGGTAAACGAGTTGCTGGCGCGCAATCCTGAACATGTGCCCAGCCTGCGATTGCTCGCCAGGATTCATTGGTGGCAGCGAGACATGGAGAAACTGCGCGGCACGCTGGAACGCCTCGCTGAAGCTGCGGAAGCTGCCGGCCTTGCCGAAGAGGAACGTTATGCACTAACCCAACTGGTGCGTTTGGCTCCCGACGAACAACACTTCCTCGACCGTTTGAATTTGCTGGGCGGGTCATTGGAGGAGACTGCTGAAGGCGCACACTTACTGGACGATCCCGCGTTAGCTACGGTGCCATCTTTCGAGAACTTCTCCATTGTAGAAACAGAACCGGTAACTTCCGGCCAGCCGGAAGCAGGGGCATCGGAATTTGAATGGAACTCAGTAGCCGAGGATGATTCTTCCCACCCAACTCTTTCTTTTGCTGATCTGAATGAGGCAGAAGAACCCCAGGCAGGCAATTCACCCGGTTCTTCGAGCGGTCAGATGTTGGCAGATCCGTCTGCCAGTGGGCGTGAGTCCGTTGCAGTCACTAGACCGACAACCGCGGAACATTTGGACTATCAGGAAGAGGGAAAGCCGGCAAATACTGAGGCGATGATGAATCAGGAACTCGAGAGCGTGGATTTTTATATCGCGCAGGGTTATTCCGACATCGCTTTCGACACTCTCGAACTACTGGAACGCCAGTTTGGTCTGCATCCAGAAATCGATGCTCGCCGCAAAAAACTAGAGGCAGCAAAGGAAGACCCTCAAGCAGTGAGTCTTGAGTCCGTTTCCGCGCCTGCGGACCTTGGCGTCGGCGAGATCGAAATTGAGCAGGCTCCTTTTATTTTCCCCACCGCTGCTCCCCCGGTTGGCAGTGGGATTGACTCCGGCCTGGCTGAGATCTTCGAAGAATTTCGCATGGACGCAGAAGGGGAAAACGCAACCGCCCACGAAGACTACGAAACGCATTACAATATGGCTACCGCCTACAAGGAGATGGACCTCCTTGATGAGGCTATTCGCGAATTTCAGGTAGCTGCCGGATTAACCGGGTCTCGTGATGACACGCCCCGATACTTTCACTGCTGCAATATGCTGGGTCACTGCTTCGTCCAAAAGGGCATGCCGCAAGCTGCGGTGCTTTGGTTCAAGAAAGGCCTTGATGCTCCCGGGCGCACCGCCGAAGAATACAAAGCGCTGCAATACGAGCTCGGCTCCTCCTTGGAAGCGCTGGGAGACCTGACGCGCGCGGTGGCGGCGTTTACGGAAGTTTACGGCGTCGATGTTAGTTATCGGGACATTGCTGATAGGCTTGAAAACCTTCGGGCACGAACGGCCGCTCAGAAGAAGAAAAAAAGAGGAAGTAAGGATTGGTAAATAGTAAATGGTGAATAGTTTGCGCAGCGCTAGTTGATGCTATTCATGATTGGAGATTTTCCCTTCACTATTTACCATTTACTATCCAACCATGTCGGCAAAGCTGAGCGTCATCTTCTATATCATTCTCTGCCTGGAAATCGGCATTGTGCTTGCGCTCTTGCCCTGGATTCCGCAGGGCACGCTGGGGCTGAGCGACTGGGGCAATAACTATTTTCTTTTGTACGCCGCGCGCAAAACCGGCATGCATGCGTTACAGACTCTAGTTGCTTCCGGATGGATGCGCGGAGCAGTGACGGGCATCGGCCTCTTGAATATCGGGATCGCCTTCTGGGAGATCTTCCATTTCCGGCAAACTGTACACACACTCCAGGAAGGCACCGAACCACCCAGCCCCCGGAAAAATGCCGTTCCCCCAGCACCGCCCGCAACGCCCGCTGATCTATCTCATCACGAGCGGGGAGACGACCGCCCGAACCACGCCGGCAACTGAAGATTTCGCAAACGTTCTCCAACTGGTTCGCACGGCCGTCGCCGCCCGAATCGATCTTGTCCAAATCCGTGAAAAGAATTTGAGCGCCAGCGTGCTCTACCAGCTCGCAGCGAGCGCGGCCGGCATCACCACGGGAAGCGCTACCAAACTCCTTATCAACGATCGCGCCGACATTGCCGCAGCCGCCGGCGCAGATGGCGTCCACTTAACTAGCTCTTCGCTACCAACCGCTGTAGTGCGTCAGGCATTTGGCGATGGATTCCTGATTGGCGTCTCCACGCATTCACTTAGGGAAGCAAGTCTCGCTCGTAGCAGCGGCGCAGACTTCGTTGTGTTCGGTCCTGTTTTCGAAACGACATCGAAAAGGGAATACGGTGCGCCGCTGGGGTTGAATAACCTTGCGACAGTTTGCGCTGAGCTTTCGCCCTTTCCCATCTTAGCGCTTGGCGGCGTGACGCTCGACAACGTTGCAGAATGCATTCGCGCCGGCGCTGGAGGCGTTGCAGCGATTAGCATGCTGCAACAGCCAGAACGGCTTGCTGATGTCGCAGCGGAAATCCGTCGCAGTTTTGAAGACGAGAGTCTGTAGGAACAATTCGTTTATTCTCTGTGCGACCTCTGTGCTCTCTGTGCCTCAGTGGTGAGTTGTTCCCATCTAATCCACCACAAAGACACGGAGAACACAAAGGCGGCACAGAGAGATTTTGATCTCTTCGAAAAGACACTACCAATGTCGCTTACCAAACCTACTCGTGCGCTAACGATTGCCGGGTTTGATCCGTCAGGTGGCGCCGGCGTGCTCGTCGACGCGAAAACGTTTGCCGCTTTTGGTTTGCAGGCGTGCGCGGCGATCACGTCAATTACTTTTCAAAACCCGAGGCGCGTTTTTGGGGCTGTACATCAAACGCGTGAAGCGGTGCGCGCGCAGGTCGAGCCGTTGCTCGAAGGTTTCACGATCTCGTGCGCGAAAGCAGGAATGTTACCGACTCGCGAAGTAGTGCTCGAAGTTGCGCGTCTGTTTCGCGAAACCGATTTGCCGCGTCCTGTTGTTGACCCGGTGGTGCTGTCGTCTTCAGGCCAGCGGCTAATGGAAGAAGATGCACTTGATGTTTTGGTGGCTGAGCTAATACCGCTTGCCCGACTGGTAACTCCAAACATTCCGGAAGCAGAAACGCTGTCAGGAACAACCATCACTTCCGAAGGGGACATGCGACGAGCCGCTGCCGCCATTCGCAAGCTGGGCGCGCGCGCCGTCTTGATTAAAGGTGGACACCTGAAAGGGCAGGAGGCAGGAGGCAGGAGGCAGGAGTCAGAAAGCGAAGAGGCGGTTGATGTGCTCGACAACGAAGGGCGGGTGACCGTGTTTCGGGAACAACGAATTCCCGGCGCCCAACTTCATGGCTCTGGCTGTATCTTGTCTGCCGCAATCGCAGCCGGACTAGGAAAAGGAATGACGCTGGAAGATTCTGTTGGCGTTGCCAAGAGCTTTGTGTTGGAAGCGATTCGGTCTCAGCGCCTTTGGCGCTGACAAGTGAGAAACGCAATGCCAGCATTGCTAGCCAACTTGCCCTTCGATCGTCACCTTCTCCATTTTAACATCCGCAGTCGGCTTATCGCTGCGATCCTTATCTGTGGTGGCGATGGCGTCCACAACATCCTGCCCAGCAGTCACGCGCCCGAAGATCGTATAGCTTGGCGGCAACGCGTAATCGGCGTGCATAATAAAAAACTGCGAACCGTTTGTATTTGGCCCGGCGTTGGCCATGGCCACCGTGCCTTTTTTGTAACCGCGCTGATATACCGCCGAGGAACTGCCTATCTCGTCGTTGAAGCGCCGGCCCCAGGCCGACTCGCCGCCGCGTCCGGTGCCGGTTGGATCGCCGCCCTGAATCATGAAGCCTTTGATAACGCGATGGAATATGACGCCGTCGTAGTAGCCGCGTTCGGCAAGCGTGATGAAATTCTCGGTCGTCTTGGGCGCGTCTGACTCCAACAGTTCGAATTTAATGGTCCCTTTGTTCGTTTGAATAACAGCAGTACGGTTTGGCATGTAGTCTCCTGGAAAATTATAAGTTAATAGTGATGGGTGACAAGATACTTGGTCGCGCCTAATTTGTCACTTGCGTTGGCATTAGACTGATCCACCTTCAACTGAGGTTGATCTCATTAGCACCTGGCTTCAGCCAGGGTGACGATAAAGGCTGGCGAGCGGGCGAAAACGTTGAAGGTTTCAGGGTTGTCATAGAACTCTTGTCACCTGGCTGAAGCCAGGTGCTAATGAGATATTGAAACTGTTGCAGGTGTCGGATGATTGCTCCAATCACCGGTAAACGATTGCGAGTTCACTCGGACATCGTCTTTGAGAGAACAAATCCTTTGCGGGAAAGGCACTAATCAATGAATGTTACCCACCTGGAATGCGCTGCCTGTCATTTGGAACACGAGGCACGGCGGTTGCTCAATCTCTGCCGCGACTGTGGAAAACCATTGCTGGTGCGCTACGACCTGGAAGCAGCTGCGCGCACTTTGACAAAAGAATCGTTAGTCGGCAGGCGGCCAGATCTTTGGCGCTATCGCGAAGTCTTGCCGGTCGAAAACGACGCAAACATCGTTTCGCTTGGCGAGGGCTGGACGCCGTTGCTTCATGCTGAAAGACTGGGCAACAAACTTGGAATCGATAGGCTTTACATCAAAGACGAGTCGCAGAATCCGACGCAGAGCTTCAAAGCTCGCGGCATGTCGGCGGCGGTGTCGATGGCAAAGGAACTCGGAGCGCAGAAACTCGCCGTGCCCTCGGCCGGAAACGCAGCGGGCGCACTCGCAGCTTACGCCGCTCGTGCCGGTCTCGAGTGTTTCATCTTTATGCCACGCGACACGCCCCGCGCTAATGTAGTGGAATGCGAGCAGACAGGCGCCGACATTACTCTAATGGATGGGTTAATCACTGACTGCGGCGGGGAAGTGGCACGCCGAAAAGAAGCGGAAGGCTGGTTTGACGTTTCGACTTTGAAGGAGCCTTATCGTGTCGAAGGCAAGAAGACGCTGGGCTATGAACTGGCCGAGCAGCTCAACTGGGAACTACCTGACGTGATTATTTATCCGACCGGCGGAGGCACGGGACTGATTGGCATGTGGAAGGCATTCGACGAGATGGAACAGATGGGGTGGATTGGACGGGAGCGCCCGCGCATGGTAACGGTGCAGGCGAGCGGCTGTGCACCGATTGTGCGCGCGTTTGAAGAAGGGAAGCGTTTCGCCGATGAGTTTCCGAATGCTGAGACCGTCGCATCGGGATTGCGCGTACCCAAAGCCATCGGAGATTTCCTGATCCTGGATGCGATACGCGCATCAAAGGGTACCGCGCTCCGGGTAACCGACGAAGAATTGCTCGCGGCGACTCACGAGATTGGCGCTGCCGAAGGAATATTCTGTGCCCCGGAAGGCGCCGCGTGTTTGCCGGCACTGAGAAAGCTGATCGCGGCCGGTGAAGTTGGAACGAACGAACGCATCGTCCTGTTCAATACGGGCGCGGGCGTGAAGTACCTGGAAGCTTTTAGTTAGTTTCCCTTTGGATCGAATTGAATGGAGGCAGTAACTGGTGAAGCATCTTATTTTGTTTACAATTGCGGTGTTTGTCCTGACTTCGGTGACTGTGTTTGCGCAAGCGACGCCGGACGCAGCGACGACTGAATCCGAACCAGCCCATCTCGAAGAGTTGCGCCGCAGCGGCGTCGAAGCGCTATACAATCTCGACTACGACAAAGCGCATAAAGATTTCAAGGAGATCGCCCAGCTCTATCCTGACAATCCGGCCGGTCCGCAGATGCTGGCGGCGAGAGTTTGGGCCAAGACCCTCTACGAGACGCGCAGGCTTCAATCCTCGCTCTACAGTACGGAGGGTTTCTACTCCAGCGGGGATGACAAGGTTGATCCGAAAGTGATCGCCGAGTTTCGCAATCTGACGCGCGAAGCGAAACGTCTGGCTGAGCTGCGACTCAAGAAGAACCCGAAAGATATCGAAGCCCTCAATTGGCTCGCCGCGGTGGAGGGATTGAAGGCGACGTTTGAGGAGGCGGTCGAACGCCGCCACTTTGCGGCGCTAAGAGATGGAAACGACGCTGTGGATCATCATCGCGACGTGCTAAAGCTGGATCCAAACCGCATCGACGCAAACATAACAGTGGGCCTGTATGAATACGCTGTGGCGTCACTGCCATTGCCGATAAAAATCATTGCCGGGATCACGGGTTTTCGTGGTTCAAAAAAGAAGGGTCTACAGTTGCTTGAGCGAGTTGCCTCAGAAGGACGATGGTCGCGCGACGACGCCAAGACGCTTCTGATTGTTCTCTACTATCGTGAGAAGCGCTACCCGGAAGCGCTCGGTCACGCGCGCGATCTGATGGCGAAGTATCCCCGCAACTATCTCTTCCGTTTGGAAGCCGCCGACGCGCTGGTCTCGCAGGCAGAGGTCGAACGGAAGAACAAAAACATCGAGGCAGCGGTCAAGGCTGAGCGCGAAGCGTTTGCGACCTTTGAAGATCTGCTGCACGACCGTTCGGTTCGCGACACGGTTTCGCGAGCGCTGGATCTGGTCCACTTCAAGTATGGCGAGGTATTGCTGACGGCCGGCGAGGGAGAGCGGGCGGCAAAAGAGTTTCTGGCGGCCACCAGGGTCGAACACCCGGAACCGACGCTGGTTACGATGGCGCACCTTTACGCGGCGCGTGCTTTTGATCTGGCAGGTAAACGCGAGGATGCGTTGTCGCAGTATCGCGAGGTTTTGACGCGGCCTGATATCTATGCCGCGCACGAGGAAGCCAGGAAAGGTTTGCGCCAGCCCTACAAGACGGAAATTGCCAGCAGCGGGTTGTAAACGGCGCGAAGCGATTGTCCGATAAACTTCAGTTTGCGCTACAGGAGTACTAAATGAAGAACAGTAGTTTCAAGGACGCGACGCGAGAGCAGACGAGTGTGCTGGCTCCGCTGGAAAGAGCGGCACTACGGGGTCTCGCGCGTCGCATGCCTGCGTGGGTAAACTCAGATCACCTTTCGCTGCTTGGACTCGTGGCTATGTTTCTGGCCGGCGTTTTCTACGCGGCCAGCGGGCGGAATCCGTTGTTGCTCCATCTCGTCAACGTTTGCATCTTTCTCAACTGGTTTGGTGACAGTCTTGACGGAACCTTGGCGCGCTACAGAGATCGACAACGTCCCCGTTACGGGTTTTATGTTGACCATATCATCGACACCTTTGGCACCATGTTCTTGATCCTGGGGCTGGCGCTTTCCGGTTACATGACGGAGCGCGTCGCCGCCGCGGTGCTGGTCGTGTTTCTGATGCTGGCAATCAATTCTTACCTCGCCGCCTACGCGCTGGGAATATTCAAGATCTCTCAATGGAAAATGGGGCCGACCGAAATTCGCATTGTTCTTATCATCGGCAATCTCGCCCTACTCCGCAGCGCGCACACCCGCATCTTCGGTCATCGGTTTCTGCTCTTCGACGTGGGTGGCGTGATCAGCGCCGTCGCGATGGGAGCGATTCTGGTGTTCTCCTCAATCAAGAATACTCACGCCCTTTATGAACTGGAGCGCCTGCCCGAGGTTAAATCAGAACCGGGAGCGGACCGGGGCCCCCGCGCGGGCAGCCCGCGTGGGGTGGTGGATGCGACCGGCCATTGAGACAACCTGCGAACAAGATCTCCGGCCCGCTGATTTGGAATAAGTGCTTGGCCGGTCGCTCCCGGTTCTGATTCAATGATTCACTGGCTAAAATTCAACGTTGTCGGCCTGCTTGGCTTCGCTCTTCAATCAGCCGCTCTCTTTGTTCTCACCCACACTGCCTATTCGATCAGTTACCTCGCGGCGACCGCGGTGGCGGTTGAGCTGGCAGTGCTGAACAACTTTGTGTGGCATCAACGTTGGACGTGGAGCGATCGGCCTTCGCCGACCCGGAAGGAAACCTGGCGACGGCTGGCGAAGTTCAACGTCACGACTGGCCTCGTTTCGCTAACCGGCAATCTGGTTTTGATGAGCGTTCTCGTAGGACGCTTTGGTCTGCCGGTCACGGGCGCCAATGTGATCACGGTTGCGGCTTGTTCGTTGCTCAGCTTTTTCCTCGCCGACCGTATTGCGTTTGATGTAGCGCAAACTGTTAGTTTGCGTCGTGGGTAATGATGTGCGTTGCCGACAATCGCAAACTAACAGTCTGCGTTACACAGGTGCTTGACGTTTCGGGTTATCCCCGCGTACAAACCTATCAATGCCCGAAGAGCTAAAAGACGAGGCGCCAAAGATCTCGATGGCGGTCGAGACTTCCGCTCTCGTACGACTATTCGGGGATTTTGTAGCCGTTGACAACCTCAACCTTTCTGTCCAGCGAGGAAGCTTCTTCGGTTTTCTCGGCCCCAACGGCGCCGGTAAATCTACCACGATAAAAATGTTGACTGGCCTGTTGGCGCCGACGAGCGGAAAAATTCACGTGCTAGGTCGCGATCTTTCCGCGGAACCGCTGGAAGTGAAAAGAAGAATCGGGGTTGTTCCCGAAGACCTCAACCTTTTTGAAAGACTGACCGGTGCCGAGATGCTCGCCTTCACGGGGCGAATGTATGGCCTGCAAAAGGCAGAGATTGCCCAACGCTCGCCGGAGCTGCTCGACCTGATGGACCTTCGCAACGAGCCCCGAAAGCTAATTGTCGAATATTCGCACGGGATGAAAAAGAAGCTTTGCCTGGCCTGCGCCTTGATTCATCGCCCGGAAATTCTCTTTCTCGACGAACCTTTTGAGGGCATTGATGCGATCGCCTCGCGCACGCTCAAGGATTTGCTCTCCCGACTAACGGCGCGCGGGCTGACAGTTTTTCTGACGTCGCATGTCCTGGAGATTGTGGAACGGCTCTGCAGTGACATCGGCATCATCTCGCAGGGCAAGCTGCTCGCCGTTGGGTCACTTGACGAATTAAGAAAAGGAATCAAAGTCGAGGACGATGGCCAGCAGGCGGCGCCGATTTCGCTGGAAGAATATTTCATTCACATAGTCGGCGGCGAGCGCAACACGGGCGAAGAAGAAGTGCTCCAGTGGCTGACCTAGATCGCGCGGCACTTGTTCATAATGGTTAATGCCGGTTTACGGATGACGCAAGATATGACCTCTCAGAGTAGCTACTGGGATCGCGTAGCCCATGACAAGCGCTTCTCTCATCCGTTGCGCAAAAATTGGTTGGCGCGCTATTTGAACACGCAAGCGCGCATTCTTGATTATGGATGTGGCTACGGCCGAACTCTCACGGAGCTTTCTGGCGCGGGTTACGAAAATATTGTCGGCATGGATTTCTCCGAAACCATGCTGAGGCGATGCCGAAGTGAAGTACCACGGTCGAAACTGATCCGTAATGATGGGCGTGATTTGCCGCTGAAGGCTGGCTCCTTCGACGCCGTTTTGCTCTTTGCCGTACTCACATGCATTCCTGATGGTGACGAGCAGCGGCTTCTCTTAGCTGCAGTCGAACACGTGCTTCGTCCGGGCGGAATTATTTATCTTAGCGATCTCTTAGTGAACGATGACGCGCGGAATCGCGAGCGTTATCAGCGGTTCGCGGCGGCTTACAAATGCTATGGAGTGTTTGAGCTTCCGGAAGGCGTCGCAGTAAGGCATCACCAGAAGGAGTGGATTGACGAGATAACCTGTTCCTTTCAGAGGCTGGAGTATGAGCCTTTCAAAGTAACTACAATGAATGGAAACGTATCGGCCGCGTTTCAGTATCTGGGCCGCAAGCTTGTCTAATTTTGAAGGAGGTAGAACTTGTCAGCAACAACTCTCCGAGTAATTGGAATTTTATTTCTTGTGGCCGCTGTCGTGGTGGCGGTGCTGAATCTGAAGCGGGTGGCAAACTTAGGGATGGTGTGGCTTTCTGCACCGCTCTTGATTGTCGGCGTCGGCTTTCTTGCGGCCTCCCGCCGTAAGGCCTAGGCTACTTTCGTGCTGCTCCGAGGTTTCACCAAGCCAGAATGCGGATTAGCTCTCCGGTGGAAGAACTCTCTGAGCAATGGGTTAGCTAAGCGAAGGCGGATTCGGTATGTAATGCAGTCCATGAGAATCCTGAACTTCACAGTTGTGATGACTCCTGACGTAACTGGCGGTTATGTTGTCACCTGTCCAGCCTTGCCCGGATTAGTCACCGAAGGCGATACGCTTGAGGAAGCTCGGTCGATGGCCACGGATGCTATTCAAGGTTATCTGGAGAGTCTTAGGAAGCACGGCGAGCCTGATGAATCCATTACGGAACAGTTGACCTTAGACGTAGCCTAACCCTTCCGATTGCACTACCGCATTTCTGCTACGGCACTTCCACGATCAATTCGCGACCGAAAGTAAAGTTAGGACGCTTGCGGCCTTTGAGGTATTTAGCCGCGGTCTGCGACAGGGCGGTAATGAGAATTGGCAACGCGATGGTCGCATCACAATTCACGTAGGCGCTGTGAGCGCCGCGGGCCAGTTTGCCATAAATCAATCCCTCGTCAAACGACACCGCGTTGGAACGTCCGCCGGGGTGCGGGGCGTCGGTCGTAATCTGGATTGCGTACTTGTGACCCTGATGGTGGTTCTTGAGGATGAACGAAGAAACTTCCGTCTGCTGCACAAAACTCTTCGGCGTGCCCCCGCCGAGATGTATTACTCCCGTCAGCCGCGCGCGCGCCGTCACGTTTGTCATGTCCAAAACGTCCTGGACGATATCGAACATGAAGTTGTTCTTTTTCTCAAAACGCGCTGCGGCAATTCCCACCGCGATGCCACTATCAGCGACTGCCGGACAGAAGATTGGCACGCGCGCTTTGTACGCGGACGTCAGCACGCCGTCTTCCGTGGCAATCTCGGCTAACTCACGACCAAGGAGATGTAGAAACTCGCGGGTTGAGTAAGGACGTGATTGATCGAGCTGATTGGTAAAGCCGCCGACCCATTCATTCGCCTCGCGGTATTCTTCATCACTAGCGAGCAGATCCCACATGCGGCTGATCTGCGACGCGTCAAGCTCGGCGTCCGTCATGTTTGGATGGGCCTGGAAATGGTAGCGACCGAGCGTTTCGTGCAAATCATGAAAAAGAAGTGAGCCGGAAAGCACCAGCACATCGACAAAGCGATTCTTGATCACGTAAGCCAGCAGCCGGCGCATTCCCGCCGGTATCAGGGCACCCGATCCGGCTACGATAATCGTCGTATTGTCGCCGAGCATGTCGAGCCAGATGCGGTGCGCTTCCGCTAGTTGGCGCCCGCCGAAGCCCGCGCCTTCCATCTTCTCGAGCAGACCAGCAACCGATCTGTCGCGATCAACCTGAACCGGTCGAGTGGGCGTCGTAAGATACTTCGATGCTTTGGGTTTTCGCTGCGTAACCATAAAACTTGTCAACCTCTCAAATTGTGAACGTCAGAGAAATGATTGCTGGTTCACTCCAAAACTAGTAAAAGCAAACTCGCCAAGATCCTCGCTCGCAGCGGCCGGCGGGAATGCAAAGTTAGAAATCGGTGCGCCGCCGTGAACGGGTCTTCGCTCCGTTAACCGAAAGATATGTATAGGCGTCGTAACGCGACTCGTAGAACTGCGCCAGGTCGGCGCCCTCGGCCTCGCTTAGTTCGCCTTGCTTGACTCGCTGATTTATCAAACGGCGAAAGCCATCGTGAAGGAGACTCTTCTCATAACGCGCGCGCTCCGTTGCTTCGCCCACGGTCGTGCCGCGAATTACTTTTTTTATTAGGTACCCTTCATCATCAATGTAGATGTGAGCTTCATGTGGCGTTCCAAAAAGATTGTGGTTGTTGCCCATCACCTCCTGATAGGCGCCGACCAGCAGGAAGGCCAGGTAATATGTCTCACCCGGGATCAGCGAATGGAGCTCAAGCACATGCTTCACGTCGTGCAGATCGACAAACTTATCTACCACGCCATCCGAATCACAGGTGATGTCGCAGAGCGTCGCGTATTCAGTTGGCGGTTTGTTCAGATAATGGATCGGCACAATCGGAAAAAGCTGATCCAGCGCCCAGTGGTCCGGAACGGAACGAAACACCGAAAAATTCGTCAAATATTTGGCACACAGCAACCGGCGGAGATCGTCAAACTCTTCTGACACGTATTTGGCCTGTTGGGCATACTTGTCTGCACGTTCACAAATATCCCAGAACAGCACTTCACCTTTGGCGCGATCTTCAAGTGAAACCAAACCAAGGTTGAAAAGCGTGAACAACTCTTCGCGATGCTCCAAGGCATCGTGGTAATACTCGCGGTAGTTTTTTACTGTAACCGAGGACCTAAGATCCCCTAGTTCAGTTACGACTTGCGGGTCGTCGTCATCAATTTCGATCGGCGTTATGTCTTCAACTACAGTTTCGATTTCATCCTGTACGTTGGTAATTAGCAGAGCGTGATAGGCCGAGAGGTAACGGCCCGACTCCTGGATAATTGTCGGATGCGGAACGTTTTCGTCGTCACAGACCTGTTTGATTGTGTAGATAACGTCGTTCGCGAACTCCTGCGCGCTGTAATTAGCGGATGAGTCAAACGCCGTCTTGGAGCCGTCGTAGTCAACCGCCATGCCCCCGCCTACATCGAGTAGGTCTACAGGCACCTTCATCTGATAGACCTTGGCATAAACGCGGGCCGCTTCTTTCATGGCATTCTTGATTCGCTTGATGTCCGTAAGCTGCGAACCAATGTGGAAGTGGAGCAGCTTGAGCATATCGATGCGACCGGCCTCTTCGAGACGCCGAATGACTTCTAGCATCTCCGTGGTCGTCAGGCCAAACTTTGCAGCTTCACCGCCGGACTTCTCCCAGCGGCCGGAGCCTTTCGAGTAGAGCTTGACGCGCATCCCCAGGATTGGAATGTTGCCGCCTTCCTGACGCTCGACAATGTTGAGCACGTGATCCAGTTCGTTCAGTTTTTCGATCACGATCACCACGCGCTTGCCGCAGCGGGCGCCGGCAAAGGCGAGTTCGATAAACTCTTCGTCCTTGAAACCATTAAGCACCAGCAGGCTGTCGGGTGTTTGTTCCAGGGCCAGCGCGGCGTAAAGTTCCGCCTTGGAACCGGCCTCAAGACCAAAGTCGTAACGCGAGCCCTCGCGCAGGTATTCCTCAACCACCGACCTCTGCTGATTGACCTTCATCGGGTACACGCACATGTGCGCGCCCTGGTATTCAAATTCTCGGATAGAGCGGCTGAAGGCGCGTTGCAGTTTCCTGACTTGTGCGGCGACTAGTTGAGGGAAGCGCAGCAGCACTGGTGCGCCAATTCCACGTCGGGCCAGGTCATCAATAATCTCTTTTAGATCGGCGGAGCGGGTGTCACCTTCGGCGGGACGGACGATTAGGTTTCCCTTGCGATTTACGTCAAAGTATCCTGCGCCCCAATTTTCGATGCCGTAGGTTTCAAGCGTCTGCTCAATTGCCGTGGTCAATTCGCGGTCTCCTGACTAGCCTGCGGAACTCGGATGTTCGTGATTCTTGAAGCAAAAGCGTAGTTGTACACATCCCTGGCTCGAGTAGCGGAAGATTCTGGATGGGACGCTTAGTGCCGCAATGTAACAGAAAACGTGGAGTGGGTCTATAACTTTTTTGTTTAGGTTTTATTTTTGCGAGCACTTAAACCCTACGATAAAAGGAGTTACTAGCCAAAAGCGGCCGCTGTGTGAAAGTCTGGCAGCAAAACCCTTGACATAGTTAACCGCCCAACTATAATGCGTTCTTTTTTCGCGCCGTCGCGCTATGACGTTCGGCCCTTTCTTTAGCTACTTCGGGCTTCCACGATACTTCGCGCCAACAAACACACCGGGGCGAAGAGCACCCCTAACACTCCCTTTTTCAATCAGGAGAACTCATGAATGCAAAGACTGTCTTGAAATATGCCTCTGATCAAGGGGCTAAATTTGTTTCCGTGCGTTTCACGGACCTGCCGGGTTCCTGGCAACACTTGACCTTCCCCATAGGCGAACTGGGCGAAGCCAACTTTGAAGATGGCTTCGGTTTCGACGCCTCATCGATTCGTGGCTGGGCCGCGATTCATGAATCAGACATGCTGCTCGTTCCGGATGCGACGCGCATGTGGATGGATCCGTTCGCTGACCACCCAACCCTTTGCTTGATAGGCAACGCCGTCGATCCCATCACCAAGGAGGGTTATCCTTTTGATCCGCGGTCGGTGGCCGTGCGCGCTGAAAACTATCTGAAATTCACCGGCCTTGCCGACGTGGCTAACTTTGGACCGGAAGCCGAATTCTTCGTTTTCGATTCGGTTAAGTTTCACAACGAGCAACAGTCGGCTGGTTACTCAATCGACTCTGACGAGGGTCACTGGAACACAGGTCGCGATGCAAACGAGTTCCAGGGATCGAATCTTGGTTACCGGATTCGGCCGAAGGAGGGCTACGTGCCCGTCCCGCCAACTGACACGCTCAGTGATCTGCGCTCCGAGATTTCACTTACACTCGGCAAGTGTGGCGTAACGGTTGAATGTCACCACCACGAAGTCGCAACTGCGGGGCAGTGTGAAATTGACTTCCGGTTTTCAACGCTGCTGGGTACCGCCGACAACCTGCAGATCTTTAAATACATAGTTCGCAATACTGCTTCCCAGTATGGCAAGGCGGCGACGTTTATGCCGAAGCCGCTTTACGGAGATAACGGATCGGGAATGCACTGTCACCAATCCTTGTGGAAGGGCGACAAACCGCTTTTCGCCGGCGACGGCTATGCTGGACTCTCCGAGATGGCTCGCTTCTACATCGGTGGCCTCTTAAAACACGCGGCTGCCGTGGTCGCATTCGCGGCTCCGACAACCAATAGCTACAAGCGGCTGGTTCCGGGATTCGAAGCGCCGGTGAATCTTGCCTACTCGGCCAGGAATCGGTCGGCGGCTATTCGCATTCCCATGTTTTCAACCAATCCCAAACTGAAGCGGTTGGAATTTCGTCCGCCCGATCCTTCGTGCAACGCGTACCTGGCTTTTTCGGCCATGCTGCTGGCCGGCATTGACGGCATTCAAAACCGGATCGATCCGGGCGAGCCGCTGGAAAAGGACATCTACGATCTCTCGCCGGAAGAACTCAAGGACGTCCCAACTCTGCCAGGCTCGCTTGACGAATCGTTGAGAGCGCTCGAGACAGATCACGACTTCCTTCTCAAGGGCGACGTCTTCAGCCAGCAGTTGATCGAGCGCTGGATCACTTACAAACGTGACAAAGAGATCACTCCGCTGCGCATGCGGCCACATCCGCTGGAGTTCAGTTTGTATTTCGACATCTAGCTAAGACGAGCTCGGATGCTTCGACGAGGACCCGGGCGAACGCGGGATTGACGCCGCTTTCGTCGTAGTGGCTCTTCAATCCAATCGACGGATAAGCACGTTTCGCTAAGCGCACGGCCGTGGATATTTGCATCCACGGCCGTAAGCTTTTCAAAGCATTACGCACCGAAGAAAACATTTCAGCGCGGCTGCCGTGGCGATCCATTTCCCGTAGCAGCCGGTCGTAGTTCTCTCGGCACGTTACGAATTTCGGATGAGACGGATCGAGCGTCTGCTCAAAGATTGCGAGCGCGCGACGGTACAGCACAGCGGATTCCGCGAACCGCTTCTGCGATTTGTAAAAGACAGCCAGGTTATTGAGCGTCATCGCCATGTCGGGATGTTCCTTCCCAAGCAACTTCTCCTTTGATGGCAAGTGAGCGCAGATAAAACCGTTCGGCTTTGTTCCCCCGCCCTGTGGCTTGGTAGAGCGCGGCCAGATTGTTCAAATTGACGGCGATGTCGTAATGCTCCGGCCCGGGGAAAGCATTTGCTTTCTCTAACCTCAGGGCAAAATTCGCTGCCTATATTCGGACGAATTAATAAACGCGCTGAGTATCGCTTTGTAGCTACCATCGCGATTGAGTATGTTCGTCCAGAAGTCCCAACCTCCCTGATCCGGTTCTCTCTGCAAGTAGGCCAAATAGCAGAGACGCACGAACTCTCGGTTGTTGAAATCCGGTGGTGGCGTGGGATTGCGCAGGTTGGCTGCTCTTGGTTGAGCTTGGAATTCAGCCGAATAGAAGAACGCCAGGGAGACATCTGTGCGCCTGCTATCGATGCAATTAGTGTCAAAGCCACATCCCTTGATCCGGCCCGTCCAGAAATCCCAACCGGCTTGATCTGGCTCACGGAGTAAGAAGTCAAGATATTGTTGCCTGACAAAAGTTCGGGCATCATTCCTGAGGTACAGAATGCAGTCGCCTTCACTGCCGAAAGTATGCGGGTGAGTAAAGTTCATCCAGTTGCCATTTTTGCACTCGCCGACATTCGCCGGCGGACCGCATAGGCGTTGATTATTTGGGATGTTCAGCGTTGTCGGTTGTCCCGCCGGGACAATGAAGGTGTTGTAGACTACGACATCATCCGTGGTGCTGAGATTCTTCGCCCTATGGATACGGCCATCCGTCTCCTCGAAAGCTTGCCCTGGAGTGAACGTTTCGTCACCGCCACAGCCATCCTCCACGGTCAGTGTTCCGCTTTTGACGACGTTGTAGGCAGGCCCCGGGTGATAATGCCAGGCGAGCACCTCCCCGGGTTTTATAGTAAGTGTTCGCACGGTCACTGTGGCCGGACCGTCGAAGAGTTCCGAATGCGGGATGGTGCCAACAGCAAGTATGACAGTGACCGCCGCATATGCCGTGACCGCGAAGAGAACGACACCAAGGCTGATTGCGACCACGAGTCCTCTGCTCCATGTTTTGACTCTCATTTCTTTAGTCCTCCTTAACTACGTTCGCGTACTGCTGGTTTTGCGGACCGGACCTCGCAGGTGAACGCGGATGATCAAGTGCGAAGACTCAGTCGTCAGTTTTGTTTGCCCGCCAGAGGCTCTGTATTACAATGTGCCATCCCCCGACCGGAGCGACTGATGGCGCGAAGTTACTTAGAGGCAAGGTTGCATGTCTTTAAGGACCGCCAATATTTCGCTAAAAGATTTCCAACGAACCTCCAGTAGATCTATGGATTGGGGCGTATGGTCAGGCAAGCCAGGCACATCTACGAATTCGGGCCCTTCCGACTCATTCCCGAAGAGCGGCAGCTTCTGCGTGATAACCAACCTGTTCCGCTCACTCCCAAGTCCTTCGACCTGCTGGTTGCGCTCGTGGAAAACAGCGGCCACCTGATCGAAAAAGATGAGCTGTTGAAGCGAATCTGGCCGGATAGGTTCGTCGAGGAAGCTAACCTGTCGGTGAATGTGTCTGCTTTGAGACGAGCGCTGGGCGAAAGCCCGAATGAACGTCAATACGTGGAAACAGTGCCAAGCCGTGGTTATCGCTTCGTGGCTGGCGTGAAAGAACGCTGGGATGAGGGCACGGGGTCGTCTAACCATGAATTAAGTGCAGAAGACAATGACAGCCGGCCCGGTGCGGATGACACGCCACAAACTTCGTTTTCACCATTGGCCGCAGCATCACGCCCGCGCGTATCTTTTCGCCGCTGGCCACTTGCTTTGGTCGGGTTACTTTTGCTCTCAGCATTGCTTCTGGGATTGAATGCAGACGGATTACGTGAGCGCCTGTTGGGCAAAGGCCCGATTCGCATTCAGTCGCTGGCTGTGCTGCCGCTGGAGAATGTTTCGGGCGACACCTCACAGGATTATTTCGTCAACGGCATGGCCGAGGCGCTGATCACCGACTTGGCCAGGGCCAGCGCCATACGGGTCATGTCCTGGTCCTCAGTGACGCAATATAAAAGCGGGCGCAAACCGCTGCCTGAGATCGGGCGCGAGTTGAACGTGGATGCAGTGCTAACAGGTTCGGTGGTGCGCTATGGCGGGCGCGTGCGGATCACCCTCCAGTTGGTCCAGGCGGCGACAGGTCGAAACTTATGGTCCGACAGCTACGAGCGGGATCTGCGTGACGTGCTGGCCTTACAGGAAAAGATGGCACGAGACATCGTCGGCGCAGGCAGGATCGAGCAAAGGCCGCAGGAGCAAGTGCAGTCTGGGAGCATACCATCCGTGAACCCGGAAGCTTACGATCACTATCTTCGTGGGCGGTTTCATCTCATCCGCCAAAACAGAGATGATAATGAGGCCGCCATCACGAGCCTGGAGCGCGCCGTGGCTACAGACCCGACCTTTGCCGCGGCCTATGCGGAACTTGCCCAGGCATATGTATGGAAGCTTTTCTTATTCGCCCCGAAGGAGGGGCAGTTGGCGGAGAAGGCTTTCGTGGCTGCGGAGAAGGCGCTCGCATTAGACCCGAATTTAGCCGAGGCCTATCTGGCCCGCGGCCGCCTTCTCTGGACGCCCGCGAACCATTTCCCTCACGAGAAGGCAATTCAGGAATATCGCCGCGCACTGACTTTGGACCCGAACCTGGATGAGGCGCGAAATCAACTCGCGCTCGTCTATTGTCACATCGGAGCTCTTGACGAGGCGCTCCAGGAATCGCACAAAGCGGTCGAGACCAACCCCACCAATACTCTGGCACAATTCCGAATCGGGCAGACTCTAAATTTCCAGGGGAAGTATGAAGAGGCCCTGTCCGTTCTGCGTGCCATCCCTCAGGAAGTCAATCCGGCGCTGCTCGGGCAGCAGAGTGCCTGGGCTCTCTTCGATCTCGGGAGGAAAGAAGAGGCGTCCGCCATGCTCGAGCAACTCTTAAGAGATTACCCGGCGGACAGTGGCGGCCTATTTACCAGCATGCAGGCGGTATTAGCAGCTTCAGCCGGGCAAGAACGCGTGGCGGAGGACAAGATCAAGTTGGCCATAGAAATAGGAAAGGGATTTGGTCACTTTCATCATACGGCCTATCACATCGCCTGCGCGTATGCGCTCATGAATAAACCTGAGCAGGCGATCAAGTGGCTGGAGGTAGCGGCTGAAGACGGGTTCCCGTGCTACCCGCTGTTCGAAAGGGATTCCAATTTGGATAATCTTCGACAAGATGCCCGCTTCGTCACTTTCCTGGCGAAGCTGAAGCAACAGTGGGAGCATTACAGGACCATTTTGTGATAACCGGTTTTTCAGGGCCGCAGTTGTACAAAAGCCTGGAGTGGAGTCTCCAGTATTTCTTTTGCCCTACTTTTTGCGAGGAGAGTTCACGTATCGTTTGGACCACTAATTACCTGTTCGTCAAGGCGCCCAGAGCATAAGCCTTCCGGTGGCGTGAACTCAATTCTTGCTTGTCGCATGGCACGTATCGTCAGCTAGCGCGTAAGATGTGCGCGTGCAAAAGCTAGACGCGAAAGTTGAATCGCTGGTTCGCGATCTGCCTGATGAAAAAGGCGCTCGGCTCTTTTTGGAACGCCTGTCGAACGAACAACCCCGCTCGTTTCAAAAGCTACTCCGCGACCCCGCACTACTTTCCGATACCCTCGCACTGGCTGCCTGGAGCCCCCTGCTCGCCACTACGCTGGAGCTGAACCCTGACTACGTTTCATGGCTAAGGCGCGAGCGTGCGGACGTGCGCGTGAGAACTCGGGACCAGTTAAAGGAATCGCTGGCGCGCTTCGCACTGACAAACTCAACCTTGGCTCCGCAAGTCCTGTTCGCGCGCTTCCGTCGTCGTGAACTGCTGCGCATTTACCTGCACGATGTCCGCCGCGCCCACACGCTCGTCGAAACTACGGAAGAGCTATCAAACCTTGCCGATGCCATTTTGGACTTCGCGCTGAGTCTGGCTCGACAGGATCTCGATAATCGTTTCGGAGCGCCGCTGCACGAGGAGGGCGGGCGTACCGCCACGGCCGAGTTTTGCGTCATTGCGCTGGGCAAGCTCGGTTCATGGGAACTCAACTTCGCTTCGGATATCGACTTGCTCTTCATTTATTCCGACGACGGAACAACCGCGGGTTCCAGTGAGCGGGAAAAACTAAGCAACCGCGAATACTTCATCAAACTGTCTGAGACTGTCAGCAAGCTGGTGGGGCACCCGGCCGGCGAAGGCGCGGCCTATCGCGTCGATTTGCGTTTACGGCCGCACGGTCGCGATGGTTCGCTCGCCTGTTCCCTCGACGAAGCTCTCAAGTATTACGGTAAGGCTGCGCAAGCCTGGGAACGGCAGGCTTTGATTCGCAGCCGCGCAGCCGCGGGTTCGAGTTCACTTTTTTCCAGGTTTGCAGCCGCCGTGCAACCCTATATTTATCGTTCAGATATTTCAGTTAAGGACGCGCTCGCCAGTGTTCGTTTGGCGAAGCAGAAGATCGACCGCAGCGTCGAACGTAAAAATGCCGGCTTCAACGTGAAACTCCAGCGCGGCGGCATCAGGGAAATTGAGTTCATCGCGCAGGCGTTACAGTTGGCGCATGGGGCCCGCGACGAATGGTTGTGCGTTGTGCACACGTTGATAAGTTTGGGAAGACTGGCCGACCGCAATCTCATTTCGGAACAGGAGCGGTCCGATTTGTCGGAAGCCTACACGTTCCTGCGCACGCTGGAGCATCGACTGCAGATGGAGCATGGACTGCAGACGCACACTGTGCCGCAAACCGAACCACAACGATCGCTGGTAGCCAGCCGGATGGGCTTTCCGGTTGCGACTGCGCTTGAGGATTTCGAAAGTGCTCTGAGGTTGCACACCACCAACGTGCGCAAGGCCTACGATCGAGTTTTTGCCGACGATGATGGCGCGCCAACGCAGCAGCGAAATGAAGAACCGCGATCCGCCGCGGATTTGGAAACCTGGGGAGCGGCTGGCGCTACAGTTTGGGACGAAGGCGCAGATGAGTCTTGGGTAATGAATGCCGCGGCGAAAGTCCTTGTTTCACATCTGACGCCTGCCGAAATCGGGACGCAGCCTGCAAACGTCCAATCTTGGGCTCGTCGTCTGCGTGAAGCGGCGCACCAGTCGACTCACCAACAGCGAGCGCTAATCTTCACTGCCCGCGTTGCCGCGTCGCTGGAAAAGTTCGAGGGCCGACTGGATTTGTCTGACGACAACCTGATTGGCCTGGTGCGCTTGTGCGGCGCCTCCGAGTTCTTCGGTGAAATGGTGGCCAGCAATCCGGCTTTGATTAGTTCGCTTGGGGCTGGGAAGTCGCCGTGGCGGCGCCGGGACTATAGGGCGCAGTTGCGGGCGATTGTAGATCCGGAGAAGACTTTTTCGGCGGAGCTGTCAGCATTGAGGCGGGAATGGTCGAGGTTACTTATTGAAATCGGGGCCGAAGACGCAACTGGCAAGCTTCATCTGCTGGATTCGAATGAACTGCAGACCGAGCTAGCCGTGGCGAGCATCAATGTCGCCTACCTCATTGCGCGACGTGAAATGGTGCGGCGCTATGGATCTCTAGCAGGCGGTCCGCGGCTGAGCGTCCTCGCCCTTGGCCGGCTTGCCAGCGGCGGCGTGGACTATGGATCGGACCTCGACATCGCCATTGTTTACGATTCGCTCGTCTCATCTCCAGTCGCTGGGCTTACGCAGGATGAAGCGTATGCCCGTCTGGTCGAGTTGATGATCGTCGCTCTTTCCAGCGTGACTCGCGAGGGTTACCTCTATCGAGTTGATCTGCGTCTGCGTCCCAACGGGAAAAATGGTCCGCTGGTCACCAGCTCCGAAGGGTTTCTCGACTACGTAAGGCAGCGCAGCGCGATTTGGGAGTGGCTTGCTTACGTCAAACTGCGCGCCGTGGCCGGCGACTTGGAACTCGGCAGGATGATTGAGACCCATGCCAGACACGCGATTCACGAAAGGGCACGCGGGATCAATCCGGAAGAGTTGAAACAGGAAACGCGCCGGGTGCGCGAGCGGCTTGAGGTGGAGAAGGGAAGAGGCACGGGCCGGATTAGGCGTCAAGCGGGTCGTGGCGGCCGCCATGATATCGACATTAAGTACTCAGCGGGCGGGATGCTCGATGTTTACTTTGCCACGCGCTACCTGCAGCTCCGCGACGATGTCGCGGACGAAGGCGACAATCGTTCTACGCTGGCAACTCTGGCGCGACTCGAAGCCAACGGCTCTCTGGACACTCGTGACTACGACGCGCTCAGCGGAGGGTATGAGCTACTGCGCTCCGTCGATCATCATCTGCGTCTCATCGTCGGCAAAGTCGCAGCGTTGCCGGCAACTGACTATCCTGCGTTCAAGGAAATTGCGAGGAAGTTGGATTTCGCAACACCTGCCGATCTCGGTGAGGCTTTGCGCGAGCGGATGCGCGCGATACGCGAGGCTTACGACCGCATCACGACGTGAGCGGCTCCGCCGCCCTCCGTGCGGAAAGCCTGCGGCTTTCCGTTCACGACTTCTTTGATCTCAGAGGCTATGCCTCGCCTGAGGCGCAGCCTCGGAATCAAGATGGCTTCGTCGGAAAGGCGAAGCCTTTCCGCACGGAAGGCGGCAAAGCCGCTCGCAAACTCTAAGCCGTTTGCTTCGTTGCGCCGGTTGCCTCAAACCAGCAGCGGGTGCACCATAGATGCGTCCCCTGACGCTCAACTGCAGAGTAGTCAGCGGACGCCGGCAAGCGTTTCACAACCTCTTGTTCGTCAGCACTGAGTTCTTCCCAGCATTGCATCACTCCTTCATGACAACGAGGGCAGCTTCGGTCAGTGTTCACCTCAACACTCCTTCGCAACAAAAATTCCTTGTTTACGTAGAATTCTTAATCGTGTAACTTAGCTTTAGGTTCTGGTGTTTACAACGGAAAGTCAAACCAGAGCATCAACAAATGGCGCCGGTTTTCCGGAGACGCGCTAGAACACGATTAAGGGATAGAGAATGTTTCGAATTAAAGCTTCATACACGGGTCAATTGGAACTAAAGACCACTTTGGAACGCGCGCGCGAGTTCTTTGGCGAGCTCAGAAACTTCGCCGATTTGATGCCCGGCATCGAGGGTATTCGCAAGGAATCCGGTGGCATTATGCGCTGGGCGGTGCGCGCCGAGGTGCCGGTTATCGGTTCGGTGAAGGCCAGCTTCGCAGTGCGCAAGACCGAAGATCGGCCGGAGAGGATCGAGTGGTCGCCGGCCGGTTCGGAGATGAAAAACTATTTGCGCTATGCGGCGGCTTTTGAAGTACGCGGGCATAACGTCCTAATCAAAATCTCCCAGCACGTGGAACTCCGCCGGGCCCACGCCAGGGAATTGCATCGTCTGGCAGCTTTGGTTGGCGAGGGCGCGATCAGCTCAGAAATGCAGAAACGCGTTGGCGAAATGATTCGGACTTTTCTCGAGCGCGCTCAGGCTAAGCTGGAAGGCGAATCGACGGTCGAGCAAGAGGCAACTTCATAGGACTCTCTGCAGATTTTCCATTTCTCATTTTCCATTTCTCATTTGTCATCTAGTTCACCAGAAGACACTTACTGTTTTACTAACATCCTCAGCAAACCAGCTTCCTCGGTGTGACTATCTGCTAACCAGGTATTTTGACGCGTACCCCTCAATGAAAAATGAGGAATGGAAAATGACAAATGGAAAATTTCTTCTGCAACCGACAGCAGAGGCTTTCCCCGATCTTACTTGTGTCCGTAGCTAATCATGTTCGCAAACATGCGATAAGCTCCCGGCACGCCCGCCCGCAACTCCCGGTACCAGACCATACTCGTGTAGATGTATTTCCCCTTGCCGTGTTGCGCCACCAGCAGGCCGCCGGTCAAAGGCGTCTCGCCCGGGTCATTGGCTGAGAACAGCTTTGTGTAGTTGTCATCCCATTGCTTGGGATAATAGAGTCCACGCTCCTGAATCCAATTCGCAAAGTCTGCCGGTGTAATCCGGTTGGGAAAGTTCAGCAATGGGTGACGCGGCTGGAGAAACTCGATGGGTGCGGTTTCGTCAGTTACGCGTTTATCGTCAAGAATGATCGGGTAAGGAGCAAGCTGCGGACGGTTCTTTTTCTCATCAGGGTTCCATTCATTGTCTTTGTGGTAGAAGACGATCAGCGTCCCACCTGTCTGAACGAAGTCGAGCAAACGAGCATTCGCGGCGATCAATTCGGGATGCGCTTCATAACCACGATTGTCGATGATGATCGTGTTGTAGCTCGAGAGGTCAGCGCTCTTGATTTCGCCAGGGGTCAAAGCCTTGGATTTCACTCCCAGCGCCGCGAGTGAATGCTCCAGCGTCTGGTCAAAGCTGGGAACATAACCCACGTTTAAGCGAGGAACGACTCGCGCATCGCTGGAAACAACCGGCACGGTGCGCCTGCTAATAACAGCGGCGGCTGAGTCCTCCACTATAAGCGAGGCGTAGTTCGAATTCTCCCTGGAACCAAGGAGGGTACGCGCCCTCGCTAATGGATCTGCATTCGATCGCAGGTCAACTGCGCGCGTTTCATTCGTCTGAAGCTCAAGCTTTCCACCAACTGCGGTAATCCCCAGAACGCTGCTACTGAGTTCCAGCGCTCCGCGAAATGGGGTCGGCAGGTTGTTTCTGACGATTGCAGTCATGGTCAGCGCTTGATAGCCGCGACCCGGCGTCCAGACCACGGGCGATGGCGATACCTTTCTGATTTCTACTGCCGGAGCGACATCGAGCTGAGTCTCCGTGCTCACAGAAAACTTAGCGCCATCAATTTCAAGAGCCGCGCGGACCTCGAATCGCTTGCTGAGGAAAAGGCCGTCATAGAGATGCGTTTCCTGCGGCACAGTTAACGGTGCATTCTTCGGCGCGCGGCTATCAACCGTGACAGTAGTTTCAGTGTCAGGCAGCAGTAGCTCTGCGGTCTTCAAGCGCACGTCCTCACCCCAAGCCTCGAAGCGGAGATCGTCAACGTGGACGCTTCCCATACCTGGGTTGGCAATGTTGATCGAAAAGGTGATCGGAATACCTGGCACCAGCACGGGAGTGCGGGAGCTCAGCGTCAAAGAAACGCCGGAAGCGACTGCCAGCGCGCGGTTAGCACGCGATTCGAACAAGCGAAAACGATCAATATCTGCGACGGGCGACTCAGGAACAGCTTGGCTGGCACGCCAATCAACTAATGCCGCGAGCACCCTATCAGGACGATCGATAAAGTCAGTCAGCGGTTTGCCTTCAATCTGCGGTGGTACAAGGACGCTCGCGAAAGCTTCCGGCAGATCGAGACCAGCGAGTGGCGTGGCGGCGTTCTCGGGCAACGTCGGCGCGCCCGAAGCTTCACGAATGAGTCGATAGCGAATCAGCGGCAGTTTTCCCGCTTCGATCCGTCGCGCTCGCATTAACTCGGTAATCGACTTTGGCCAGGGTCCCTGCGTAGCGTGTTGTTGCAGAGCCGCAAGCGCTTGTTCCGCGAATGAAGTTCCGCGCGCCGGATCGACCTGGTTTGGGTCGATCGCGAACACTCTGTCAGGTTCGCCAGCGGGCTTCTGCGCATTCGCGCCACCGAAGACGCGCACAAACAGTCGTTGCGCCTGCCAGGGCTTCACTTGATTCAGTTGTTCGGGAAAGCGTTTAGGATCAGCGGCCGCATCGAAGGCCTCGATTATCAGCCGGCTTGTGGCCTGATGATGCCCGTGTCCGCTGGTCGTGTCGTGGTGCGTAATGATCACATCCGGACGCAACTCGCGAATCTCTAAGACCATTCGTCGCAACGCTTCGTCGTGGCCCCAAAACTTGAAGGCTTCGTCCGCTGATTTGGAAAAACCGAAATCTTTCAACCCAAGAAAGTAGGGTTCTGAACCCTGGATCTTCGCGGCCCGCATGGTTTCCCGCGCCCTGATGACGCCCAGCTCTTCATAGAGCTCCGGTCCGACCGCGTTCTGTCCACCCTCGCCATAAGTTGAAAACAAACTGACGGTGTGCACACCATCCCTTCGTCTCAATGTAGTCAACGTCGTGCCGTCTTCATCGTCTGGATGCGCGGCGACACACATCACCGTCCACGTGTTCGTGAGATCAACCACCGCCTGATAAAGGTCGGCTTTGTTGATCGATTGTGTTGCAGGCGCCGGCGAAGGAGTGACTTCCTGCGCGCGGGACGTCATTGCGACCCAGGAACAGAGGATCGCGAGTGCGCAGAGAATCGAGGTAAAGGGCTGGTAAGTATAGCGACGTTTCATGATTAGCTTCCTGTGATTTGCGACCTTCAGCATCCTGCGAAGCAGGCGAGAAGTGACTTAGAGTTCGATCTCGTACCCGTCCGGGTCAGACACGTAGGCGAATGGCATCCCCGGCGTAAACTCACCTCGTTTCTTCAAAGCGCCTCCGGCGGCCACAACTTCGCTGATTGCACTCTCGAGGTCAGCTCGGTTTGCCAGTTGAAAACCGAAATGCAGAATGCCACCGCCGGATCCGGTCGGCTGATCTCCTTCGGATTGGTGCAGCGCGATGAGATCATTTGAGCCAGGCGTGTTCAGGAAGACCAGGCCGTCGCCGGCCCAAAATTTCTCCTCCATCCCAAAAACAGATTTGTAGAAGACGAGCGAACACTGCAGGTCTTTGACGACGAGATGAAGGTGAGTCAGTCCACAAGTTTTGATCATGAGTTGTTTCCCCCTTCATGGGATGTTTGAAGTTTCGAGTTCCGAGTTCCAAGTTTGGAGTTTAAAGACAGGGTCGCTGGCACGAATCAACTCGAAACTCAAAACTCGAAACTCAATTTTAGCTGCGGGTGCGTTCCAGGCGCGCGGCAATCGCCATAATCAAGCCAATCATCAACATCAGTACAACTCCGTAAGCTGCTGCTGTTCCCAGATTGAAATCGCGCAACTCGGAAGCAATAGCAATCGAGATGGGCCGGTTGGTGGGGACAAAGACCAGCACCGAAGCGACATATTCTCCCAGCGCAATCACAAAAGCCAGCAGCGTACCCGCGATAGCCCCGGGCCAGACGAGCGGGAGCGTAACGCGCGTGAACGTTTGCCACCAACGCGCGCCCAAACTGGCTGCCGCTTCCTCAAGTGTGGCATCGATCTGTTCCATGCTCGCTTGCACCGCGCGCACGACCAACGGCATGAAGCGCAGAAAGTAAACAACCGGCAGAATCCAAAATGTCCCTACAAGTATGAAAGAACCCATTAGCGCGGAAGGCTGGCCGTACGACTCGGCGATTGCAACAGCGACCACCGTCCCGGGCAGCGCCCAGGGCACGAGTATGAGCCACGAAAGCAGGCGCTTCCATCTCCTGCTTCCTTTGCGCGCCAACAGAGCAGCCACACAGAAACTCCAGACCAGCGCCGCACCGGCAGCGATTGCCGACATCGACAAACTGTTAAGAAAAACTTCGCTGGCGCGTGAGTCGGAAAATATCTTTACGTAGTTGGCGATGGTGTAGGCGGTGGGCAAAGTTTGCGTCGTCCAATTTCCTTCCCGTGCAAAGCTGACAAGAACGAGAGTGCTGACTGGCAGAACGAGTAGCAGCGAAAACACCACGCTGCAGGCGATCGCGATCGCACGCGCGCGGCCGCGCGCAATTGCCTGGCGTTTTTTGGTCGAACCTTTCATCGCGGCAGCAGCAAACTTTCGCGTTCCTTCATAGCGCTGAAAGAAGAAAAGCGCGCTCAGGGAAATAGCCGCGAGGATTACCGTCTCGGTTATAGCCAGGCTCGCGTCGCCGCGCTGGCGCGCCGTGTAAATTTCGAGCGTGAGCACGCGCACGCCGCCGCCAAAGAGAAGCGGCGCGCTGAAAGAAGCCATGGAAGTCATGAAGGTGAGCAAGGCAGCGGCAATCAATGACGGCGTGAGCTGCGGCAAAAGGATTCGCGTGAGTACGCGCGTGCGGCTGGCGCCCAAACTCCTGCCCGCTTCCGCCAGCGCCGCATCGATGCGAGTTAGGCCGGCGCCGGTCAACACATAAAAGAAGGGGTACATCGTGTAAGTGTGAAAGAGCAACAAGGCCGGCCAACCGCGCAGTGACCACGGCGAGTGTTCGAGATGAAAAGCGGCCTGGATGAGCCGCGCCAGAATGCCCGACTCGCCGCAAAGAAAGATAAAAGCAACTGTGCCGACCAAAGGTGGCAGGACCAGCGGTAGAGCAGCGAGCAGGGCGAATAATCGCCGCGCCGGAAACGTGTAGCGCTCAAAGAGAAACGCCAGCGGAACACCGACAGCCGCGCAAAACAAAACCGTCAGCACTGAAACGCCAACGCTGGCAAATATCGATTCCAGAACAATCGACTGCGAGAGTGCCTGAACATAGTTGGCCAGGGACCAGGCTCCGTTCTGTTGGAGCGAGGCAACGATAACGTGAATGTTTGGATAGATGACGCCGTAGAGGAGAACGATCGCGACGATGAGGAATAGGATAATGCGTGGAGATACGGACGCGGCTTTGCCGTCTGATGTGCGGTGGCGCCAGCCACCCCAGCGGGGCTGCCCCGCCGGGGACCCCGGGCTACGCCCGACCGCCAATGGGCGCTCTTGATTCATATGGGCTACGCCCTAAGATTTGGGGCATAGCCCCAGCGCGTGCGTCCTCAGTGGCGGAAAGTCAGAGACTTTCCGCACATCAGGCGGCACAGCCGAATTACAAAAGATTGCCGACGGTGGCATCATTCGAGTCATTCATTCTTCAAGAGTGCAATTCGCTCGGGCGGCAAAATGATCGTGCGCTGTTCTCCGACGGCGATTCCGTCAGCGTCCAGCGCCAGTGCTTCGAGAATCAGGCCGTTAGCATCGAGCTTTATGCTGGAGGTCGCTCCGGCGAAGTTAACTTCGCGCACGGTAGCCGGCAAAGCGTTCTCGAGTTTCTTGTCGGCGTTTGTAACCAGGATATGCTCCGGCCGGATTGCCAGAATGCAAGGCTGATTCAAAGGCACGAGGTTCTTGTCATCAACTGGCATGCGAATAAGGTGACCGCCGTCGAGTGTTTTGAATTCGCCTATCTCCGACTTACTTGAACTCAAACGCATCACCCGGATCAAATTGTTTCGTCCCAAAAATTTTCCTACGGAAAGCTGCGCTGGATGCTCATAGAGATCGCGCGGACGGCCGGTTTGCAGTATGCGACCGCTGACCATCACGCTGATGCGATCGCAGAGTGCGAAAGCTTCTTCCTGATCGTGAGTGACATAGACGGCCGTCAGGCCAAGACGCTTAACCAGCTCGCGCAACTCGCCGCGAGTTTCTTCGCGTAAAGTGACGTCCAGATTCGAGAGCGGCTCATCAAAAAGCAACAGCGCCGGCTCGATGGCGATGGCGCGAGCAATCGCCACTCGCTGCTGCTGACCACCGGAGAGTTCATCCACCCGGCGCTTTTCATAACCCGGTAACTGCACAAGCTCCAAAGCGCTTTTGACGCGCTCGATGATTTCAGCCTTCGGTTTATGACGGGCGCGTAAACCAAACGCGACGTTTTCTAAGACGTTCAGATGAGGGAAGAGCGCGTAGTTTTGAAAGACCATGCCAAAGCCGCGGCGCTCGGCTGGCAAGCTCGTTATAGCACTTCCTTCAAAACTAATAACCCCGTAGTCTGGCTGTTCCAGTCCGGCAATTATTCTGAGCGTGGTTGTCTTGCCGCAACCCGAGGGGCCGAGCAAGCCGAAAAACTCACCCCGCTCGACTTCGAGCGAAACGTCGGCCACCGCGGTGGTCTTGTCGAAACGCTTCGAAAGATTTTTAAGAGAAAGTAAAGGCATTTCAAAAAATGTCGGTCAACGAGCCCGCGACAGCGGGCGGAAGAGTGTAGCCCAGGGCAAGCGAAGCGGAACGAAGTGGAGCGTAGCGCAGCCCTGGGTAAAAGTAGAAAAAACCTCGGAGCCCGCGTTAGCGGGCGATAGCTGCCTTGGTTCACCCCTGTCGCCCGCTAACGCGGGCTAAGGGAACTAACTAAATCTGTACCCAGGGTTCGCTCGCTGCGCTCGCTTCACCCTGGGCTTCATGCTTCCACCCGCTTCGCGGGCTCGTTGAATATTCCATCCAACGTTAACACTCTTGGAGCGGAGACTGATCATTTCTTACTGCGCCCGCGTATCTCCGTATCCCAATACCGTAGCCAGTCGCTGCTTTGCTTCCGCAGCAAATCCCAGTCGAGCGGCATCTCGTTAACGCGTTCATTCATCCACGCCGGCAGTTGCGCGCGATCGATGTCGGTACGCACCGGAATTCGATAATACTTCTTTGCCGCCAGCGTCAGGCTTTCTTGCGTAGTGACGAATTCGTAGAACGTGCGCGCCTCCGCTTCATTTGGACCCCCACGCAAGATAGCGATCCCGTCCGTTATCACCGGCGTGCCGCTAGCCGGAAACACGTAGCCGATCGGGAATCCCTTTTGCTCTTTGTATATCCAAACATCCGGCAGATTCCACAAGGTGATCAGCCCCTCGCGGCGCACCAACTTCTGCATCAGGAGCGTGCCGTCGGCGGTATATTCATGGACATTTGCATCAAGACGCCGCAACCAATCATAACCCCGCTCCGGCGATCCCGTGTCCTTGTAAAAGCGCCAGATCATTGCGCCGAAGATCGCGCGCATCGAGTCTGACGGGTTTGGATTTCTGATGAGCACCTTGTCGCGCCACTTCGGATCGAGCACATCATCCCAATCCTTCGGCGCCTCTTCCGACCTAACTGCGTCGCTGTTATAAACGATCACTTCCGGCGTTTGATAAGTACCGTACCAGCGGTCCTCATTATCGCGACTCGAATTAGGGACCTTAGCGGCCCAGGTTGGTTTATACGGCGCGAGCAGATTCTCTTCCGCCGCGGCTTGAAAGGTTGTGTGCGCGGCGCCCCACCACAAATCAGCCTGCGGACGATTGCGTTCAGCGCGCACGCGTTCGAGGATTTCGCGCGAGCCCATGTCGAGAAACTGCACGTCAACGTCTTTGTGTTCGGCCTGGTAGCGCGTGATGAAGTCGCGCAATAAGTCCTGGCCATGCGGCGTGTAGATCAGGAGTTTACGTGACGGACTGCCCGCGCGATTGCACGAGAAGAGCAGCGCTAAGAGGCAGACAGAGATGAACGAAATGAGAAGTTTAGCGCGCATTGTTTTCGGCTTTGTAGATCCGGTTTTGACGACAGAAATCGCTGCATGCTAGCACATCTCATTGTAGCCTCGCTTAAGAGACTGCCGGAGCAAGCCGCGCCGCCCTCGCGGGTTGGCAAAGAAGTGGCGATGTGGTCTGATCCGGGAGTATGGCGAAGACAGTCAAAGGCAGAGTGGGTTGGGCGGTTGTAAAGAAACTGCTCAGGGCAATTCCTATTATTGGTCCCGTCTTTACCGTCGCGTTTGCCGGCCACGACATTAAGAAGAAAGGATTCGTCCCCGGCGCGGTTCATGTCGGGTTGGATGTGACGCCGGTAGTGGGAACGGCAAAGAACGTTGTCGAGATCTTCACCGGGGACTGGATTCCGGACAAGGCTTCAAAGATCCCGAAACAAGGGGAGGCCCCGAGTTCAAGGAACCAACCCAAGCACAAAGAGTAAAATCCTAGCCATTCATTCGAGCTCTTCACTGGGACTGCGGGCGTCCCGCCCGCCGACGTGGAATGCCACCTACTACTCTGATTTTGAGTGAACGCGTCGCTTGAGGCGGACGGGACGCCCGCGGTCCCAGGGAAGAGCTCGAGTGGTGACTCTCCCCCAACATGTTTTGCATCAGGCGCAGATCGGCGGGCGTTCGGTAAAGGGTTGCGCCGTTTCGTACGCTTGGGCGAGTTTGAATAGTGTCGGTTCTGACCAGTAAGCGCCCAGGAGTTGGAAACCGATCGGCAGTCGATTCGACGACAGGCCACAGGGAACGCTGATTCCGGGAATGCCCGCAAGATTTGCGGTGACGGTGTAGATGTCATTTAGGTACATCGCCAACGGGTTATCAACCTTTTCGCCGAGAGCGAAGGCGGGCGTGGGCGATGTCGGTGTGATGATCGCATCGCAACTTGCAAAGGCTTTGCGAAAGTCTTCCTTAATTAAGGCGCGAACTTGTTGTGCCTTGCCGTAGTACGCCTCGTAATAGCCGGCCGAGAGCACGTAGGTGCCTAACATGATGCGCCGCTTAACCTCTGGTCCAAAACCTTCCTCGCGAGTTTTCCGATACATCTGGCGTAGCGCCGGCGCCTCTTCCGCACGAAATCCATAACGTACACCGTCGAAGCGCGCGAGGTTTGAAGAAGCTTCAGCCGTCGCGATGATGTAGTAAACAGCGATACTGTATTGCGCGTTTGGTAGCTCAACCTCGACGATCTCCGCGCCCAGATCGCGATAGACATTCACCGCTGCCTCTACCGATGTGCGCACTTCAGGATCCAGTCCTTCGCCAAAAAGAGAACGCGGCAACCCAAGGCGCGCGCCTTTCACGTCGCCCGACAATTCCGCGGTGTAATCCGGTACGGGAACAGCGGCCGTCGTGGCGTCGTGTACGTCACGGCCCGCGATGACTCCTAAAACTGCCGCAACGTCTGCAGTAGTTCGCGCAAAGATTCCAACCTGGTCGAGCGAGGATCCAAACGCAACCAGCCCATAACGGGAGTTGCGCCCGTAGGTTGGTTTCAAACCAAACACTCCGCAAAACGACGCCGGCAAACGCACCGAGCCACCGGTATCAGAACCCAGGGCGACGGGCACTATTCCCGCCGCAACCGCGGCTGCCGAGCCTCCAGATGAACCACCCGGCACCCGCGTCGTGTCCCACGGATTCCTGACGGGACCGAAAGCGGAATTCTCGTTTGACGAGCCCATGGCAAACTCGTCGCAGTTGGTTTTGCCCACCACTACCCCGCCGGCACTGAGCAAACGTTCGATCACGGTGGCGTTGTAAGGCGGATGGTAATTCCCAAGAATGCGTGAACCGCAGGAGGTTTGCATTCCCTCGACGCAGATGTTGTCTTTGATGGCAATGGGTATTCCGGCGAGGGCTCCCTCGTGGCCGGCAAGCGACTCTGCTCTTTTCGGTGCTCCATTCCGATCGATTTCCAGAAAGGCATTGAGCGGTTCATTCAACTTTTCCGCCGCATCAACTGCCGACTCAACCACCGCCCGCGCAGTTGTCTCACCGCCGCTAATGCGATTCCTCAATGCCGCAATGTCGTTTTTCGTTTCACTCATCGCTTCGAAACTTTGGCCCGGCTCTCTCGTAGTTCACTGCTCACTGCTCACTGCTCACAGCACTTTGGGCACTCGAAAATGACCTGCCGCCGCATCGGGCGCTTCCGCGAGCGCCGTCTTCTGGCCGAGCGAGGGAGCCGCGGAGTCATCGCGAGCTGAATCGGTTGCTTCGCCTTCAGGGGTAAGTCCGCCCAGCGCCGGCTCAACTTGACGCGTGTCGAGCGCTTTTAGTTGTTCGACATACGCCACGATATCGGCCATCTGCGGCGCGAAGATCTTCAGCTCTGCCGGCGTAATTTCCAGGTGGGCCAGTTGCGCTACTTTTTCAACATCGGCTTCAGTGATTGGCATAGTTAAAATTTCGGATTGCGAATTTCGGATTGCGGATTTTCTAAACGCTTCACACAACTCGTCGCGGCCCCAAGAAATGCCCGCCGCAACTCTTCATCTTCAATACCCGCGGCAGCCGTCAACAATTCAACTGGGACTTTGTAATTAGCGTCCTGCCGCCTGCTGGTGCTTGCTTGCGTTGCGGGTACCAGCCCAACCTTTTTAGGATCGACTCGAAACTCAAGCGACTTCACGAGCGCCTGACCCAATACTGAGTTCAGCCTAAACAGCAACTGTCCGCGCATGTGCTCAAGTTGTTTCTTCCAAATGTTGTCTGCAACTACCACTACGAGCGTGTGGTTCTGAAGTTGAACGGGAATGGCGTGACCGCTCAAGCCTTGGCCCACGGCGTGTTTCCACGCGGCAATACAGGCGGCCTCAACCACTTCTTCAGAAGCGCCTGAAGCCTGGAGTATCGCCGGCAAAATCTTGATCAGTTTGTCCATTGTCGCTCGGAGTCGAGTGTATAAGTTGAGTGGTCTAAATTCAAATGAAGCTTAAATCATCCGCATCGTTGTGGCATTCCCCGACTCAGTGCAGAATGAAGGCATGAAACGAATTGCTCTTCTGATTTTTCTCTCTGCTTTGAGCTTCTTCAGTTTCTACTGCGCCTTTTCTCCTGAGGCCGGGCGTATTTTTCCGTTAGCTATTAGGAATGAGCGATTCCGTCGACTGGTATACAAACTAAATGGGGACGATTTTCTTGCTTTCGATGCTACTTCTGCTTTATGGCGCTTTAATGCCCGCTCTACCAGAAGAGTAGTTTCTAAAGAAATGTATGCTGAACGAGAAACTTATCATAGCTTCGAGCAGTGCGCGCCGCGCCGAGATACTAACGGCCGTCGGCTGGGAGTTTGAAGCAATCGCCGCCGATATCGACGAAACCAGATTTGCAGCGGAAGATGCAGTGAACTACGTCAAGCGCCTGGCGCTGACCAAGGCTGAAACCGTAGCGAAGGGCTTTTCAGAACGCCTTGTACTTGGCGCTGACACTGTGGTCGTCAGCGATGGAGAGATTCTCGGCCAGCCGCGCCATGACGAGGATGCGCGTCGAATGCTGCGACTATTAAGCGGCAAGTGGCATGAAGTGTTGACCGGTGTTGCGCTGGTGCGCGCGGGCCGGGCTGCGCAACTCGTAGTTGGCCACGAAACGACTCGCGTGCTTTTCGCTGAGATGCCGGCAGACGAAATTGACTGGTACGTTTCGACTGGTGAACCGCGAGGAAAGGCCGGCGCTTATGCGATACAAGGCAGAGGCGCGCTCTTCATCAAAGAGATTCAGGGAGACTATTTTAATGTGGTGGGCTTGCCAGTGCGGTTGGTCTTCGAGTTGTCGCGCCGGATCTGATGTCCGACAAACTTTAGTTTGCCGTGAGTTGAGCGGTACAACAGTCACGATTGCGTGGAGCAAGGCGTCGACAAACTAAAGTTTGTCGGACATCAGAACATTACCGTTCCGCCGTCGACGTTGATCCCCTGTCCGGTTATGCCGCGACCGTCTTCCGACGCCAACAGCAACGCCAGCGCGGCCACTTCTTCCGAAGTTACCAGACGATTCTGCGGACTCATTCCTTCAAGTCCGCTTCTTGCTTCTTCCGCACTCAGCCCAGTCCTGCGGGTGATGTTTTCGATTCCGCGGCTCACCATTTCAGTATCTACATAACCCGGACAGATGGCATTGACTGTGATTCCGTTTCGCGCCACCTCCAACGCAGCCGAGCGCGTTAACCCGAGTACGCCGTGTTTAGAAGCCGAATAGGCGGAGACGTAAGGCGCTCCAATTTTTGCGACTATCGAAGCGATGTTCACAATGCGACCCCAGCCGCGCTGAATCATTTCCGGGAGCGCGGCGCGCGTACAGTAAAACGTCCCCGAAAGATTAATCGCGAGATGCCGCTGCCAGAGTTCGTCGTCTGTTTTGATCAGCACGGCCGACTCCGCAATTCCCGCATTATTCACCAGAATGTCCGGGCCGCGACCAAAACTACTGTTCACACTGGCAAACATCTCGTTGACACTTGCGCTGTGTGAAACATCGCATGTCACCGGCAGCGCCTTCGTGTGAAACTGATCGCTGATTTCCTGAGCGACCTGTTGCACCTGTGCCTCGGTGCGAGCGGCGACGGCAATGCTCGCGCCTTCACGCGCAAACTCCAGCGCGATGGCGCGGCCAATGCCGCGGCCGCCACCCGTGATTAATGCAATGCGATCTTTTAGTTTCATCATGGTCTCTAAAAGTTTTGTGTTCTAAGTTTTGAGTTTTAAGCCTCAAGTTCCAGGTTTAGCTTCGAGTTAAAAGACGGCTGAATAGGGAACTCAAAACTCAAACCTAAGAACTCAAAACTGATTCACCGTCCGGTAAACTTTGGCGCACGCTTCTCGAGAAACGCTTTGCAGCCCTCGGCCCCATCATGGGACGCGAAGCACCTCATCTGGGCCTCCGTTTCAAAACGCAGCATCTCTTCGAGCTCCGCGGCCTGACTCATGTAAACAGCTTGCTTCGCCGCAGCCAGAGCGACCGCAGGCGCATCGCGCAAACGCTCCGCCAGCTTGCGAGTTTCCGACTCCAGTTCGTCCGACTCAACGACTTTGTTCACTACGCCCAACCGCAAAGCCTCTGCGGCGCCCATGGTTTCGCCGAGAAAAAACATTTCACACGCTTTGTTTGGAGTAACCAGGCGCGGCAGAAAGTATGTGCCGCCCCAATCCGGATGCAGGCCCACCTTCGCAAAGGATTGACTGAAAGTAGCCGTTGTCGCTGCGATGCGCAGATCACAAGCGAGCGCGAGGTTACATCCGGCGCCGAAGGCGGGGCCGTTGACGGACGCAATCACGGGCTTCGTCATCTGGCGTATGGCAGTAACTACACGGCGCGCAGAACCAAGCAAACGAGCAAACTCCTCCGCGTCGTGGCGTTCGATTAGATCAGCCATTGCTGCTACGTCGCCGCCGGCGCAAAAAGCTCGCCCGGCGCCAGTAATAACGACCACCTGCACATTCCGTTCGGCGCCGGCAGCTTCGAGAGCTTCCGCCAGGTCCCGTCGCATGTGTCCCGCAAGTGCATTCAACTTCTCCGGACGATTAAGCGTGATCGTCGTGATGCCGGAGTCTTCGGTGATGTCGATTTGTTCGTAGGCCATGGTGGTTTCGAGTTTCAAGTTTCGAGTTTCAAGTTTGTCTTTTCGGAGTTCTGCGTTTCGCATTTGACTTGAAACTCGAAACTCACTTTCCTGTAAAATTCGGTTTGCGTTTATTGACGTAAGCGTCCAGTCCCTCTTTCGCGTCTTCCGCTTGAAACAGTTGCTGTTGCAGTTCACGCTCCAGCGCGAGGGCTGATTCGAATGGAATCTCCGCGCCGGTTTGTACACTGCGTTTGATTCTCCCGACCGCGCCGGCAGCTTTGTTTGGGGTGGTGAATTGCGCTGCGTAGTCTATGACTTGCTGGATAAACTGTTCGGCAGTTTCAGCGTCGAAGATCTGATTCACGAGTCCCAACTCGAGTCCACGCTCGAAAGGAAACAATTCGCCCGTAGCCATCAACTCAATCGCCTTCGACTTGCCGACGATGCGCGTTAGCCGCTGCGTGCCACCAGTGCCTGGTAGCACGCCGAGCGAAACTTCGGGCAGTCCCATCTTGCCTGCTTTGCGACGCGCAATACGAATGTCCGCGGCCATCGCAACCTCAAGTCCGCCGCCCACGCAGTGGCCATTGATAGCTGCAATCACCAGCTTCGGCGTCTGTTCCAGCCGCGATAACGTTTCATTGGCGTGCAGGCAGAAGTAATACTTGAAAGTTGGCGTCACGCTCTGGAGCATGATGATATTCGCCCCGGCGCAGAAAAACTTTTCACCGTTGCCTGTAATGACGATCACCTGGACGCTTTCATCCATGCGCGCCTTGAGGATACTGCCGTCGAGCGCCTGCATCATCTCGTGGGTGTAGGTGTTTGCCGGCGGATCGTTGAGCGTCAAAACGGCGATGCCACCGTTGACTTCATACTGAACGAGATCGGGCTCCATTCGTTACCTCAATAGAATAATAGAATAGACTGAAGGAAGTTCGATGCCGCTCTTATACCGCGAAGCGGTTGCGACCTCCCGCCCAACGTTGCCGCTCGGCGGCTACGGTGTGTATAGATGTATGAAAAAGGCCACAACCCCAGCGGGGTTGGGGCGGATCGGAGAATCGATACCCAGGGTAGCCTCGGCGGCAACCCTGGGCTGAAGGTCGCAACCGCTTCGCGGTACTTGCTCAGGGACTCCTGAAATTATTTGTGCCCTGTATTTTTTTCTGGGACGCCAACTTCTTGTTGATACCCTCAATGAAACCGATCATGTCGATTATTTTTGCCTTCGTATATCTTCGCTTCGTCGGGCGGGCTGTAGCGCAATCAAAAGTGTAAATCTTAGTGCTATCAATGAGCGTCCGGTTCTTTTCGTAGAATTCGGCGATCAGGAGCAAAGAGTTTTTCCGAAACGAATTAGTTAGAACTCCTTGTCGAAAAAAGTCGTCAAAAGCCGGTACGTTGCCGAACACGCCGAGCATGATTTTGGTAACCAAAGTGTCCGATGGTTTGTACTCTCTGCCCAGCGATTCAACAATCATGTCCCGGCAGTCAAGCAACACTGCGATATTCTCGTCGTCGTAAGAGTCAGCGTCAATAGTCCAAATTCGTTTATCAAAGTTTGCGATTCCGTGAATGAGTGGCTGATAAAACCTGACGCTCTTCTCCAGCAAGAATGATGAACCACGTAGCATGCCCCAGCTCGCTAAGTAAAAGCCGAGTTGTAGGCAGCTCAGTTGTATGTGGCTCGGGTCAGCAAGTTTTTCGATCCTGTTTTCCTCACGACAAGATTGAAAGTAATTAAAGCAGTAGTCAAACGAAGCATATCGCTCACCAGCTTGCCTACCTTTATTCTTACCTAATCCTTCAGCAAATAGTTTTAGGCTTTGCTTGATATTCATCACTAACCCTCGGACCGCAAGCGCCAAACACTAAGAGCTTCAGCGATGACTTTCGGAGCGAAGTCTAGTTCCTCCGTTGGTAATCCAGCAACAAATCCGTGCAAGAACAAGCGGGTCACATTATCAACCAACTGCGAAACCTTTAGTTTGCCGCGCGGGTCATACCAATTGTAGATCCAGTTCATCATACCGAAGAGCGCATAGGTGGCGACGGTGAGATCGACTTGAGACCCGGCCTTCTGCTCCTGCTGAATCTCTTTGAGAATTCGGCGCGCGAGCTTGGTGTATTTGTCTTTCTTGGTAGAAACGTGCGTGTGCAGATCGCCGGCGAGCGAATCGGCTTCATGCGAGAGCACCTTCATCTCGGCCATGTTTGCGGCAAAAAAGGAAAGGTGGTTCTCAATGAATATGCGCAGCTTACTTAACGGAACGTCCACTCCACGCAGGCGCTGCTCCAGCCGTTCGAGCACGCGGCCGAAGCAATTGTCCTGAATGAGAAATAGAAGCTCTTCCTTCGATTTGCAGTAATGGTAGAGGCCGGCAAGACTGACGCCCGTCGCGCGCGAGATGTCGCGCATGGTGGTTGAGTGATAACTCTTCTCGGCAAAAATGCGCGCCGCGTTGCGCAGGATAAACTCCAGTTTCTGATCGTATCTGGAAATTTCGGATTTCGAAATGCGAATTTCGGATTTCAGATTTACCTCCGACCCGCTTTGAATAAGTTCTTTCACAGTTTAATAGTCTCACCTGAATCAAGAAGAAATCCGCAATCCGAAATTCGCAATCCGAAATTCATAGTCTGACATACTCAAACTCAAACGGCTTGCCCTTAATCCCTGTCGCCGGCGGAGCGATCCAGTTGGCAATCTTTCCCGGCTCGATGACCGGATGCATCAAGCTGCGCACGTACTCGCGGTCTGCCATCGTTGGCAACCAATCAGCCTTCCGCCGCTCAAACTGCTCCGCACTGATCAGGTTTCCCTCGATGTCGAAATGATGTCCGGCGTATTCGCCGAGGTGTCGATGAAATCTTGAGCTTGGTAAGCAGAGCCGCTCGCTCATACCTTCCTCGGCCAGGGTTTTGTTCCAGCGCGCCAGCCCCTTCTCGCAGTCTTTTACATATTCGGTACGCAACACTTCATTGAGCGCGTTACGCATGGCAACCTCGCGTTCTTTCAGTTGTCCGTCTTCGACAACCTTCATCGTAAAGTTTTGTTCGGCAACAATGTGATCCGCGTATTGCTCCTGCTCCTTGTAGCGCCCCTTGAGACCCGCAGCGAAAAAGTCTGCGGAGTTTGAACTGATCTCCCCGCCGAAGAGATCCAGCGAATAACTAAACCAGAAGTTGATGTGCTTTTGAACAATATCCAGCGGAATGCCACCCAACTCGCGCACGTCACCCTCTTTCATCAACTGTGCGGTGCGTTTGACGACGCGATTCAGACCCGTGTCACCCACGAACATGTGATGCGCTTCTTCCGTCAGCATGAACTGGCAGGTGCGCGCCAGCGGCTCGAAACCGGATTCCGCGAGCGCTGAAAGCTGATACTTGCCGTCGCGATCGGTAAACATAGTGAAGCAGAAAAAATTCAGCCAATCATCGCAGGGTTGGTTGAAAGCTTCGAGAATGCGTGGCTTGTCAGGATTGCCACTGCGACGTTCGAGCAACGCATCTGCTTCGTCGCGCCCGTCGCGACCGAAGTATCGCTGTAACAGGTAGACCATCGCCCAAAGGTGACGGCCCTCTTCGACGTTTACCTGAAACAGGTTGCGCAGATCGTAAAGCGACGGGCAGGTCTTGCCGAGTTCGCGCTGCTGCTCAACTGAAGCCGGCTCGGTGTCGCCCTGCGTGACGATGATGCGTCGCAGCGAGTTGCGGAATTCACCCGGCACTTCCTGGTAGGCAGGTTGGCCATAGTTATCGCCAAAACCAATCTTCGCATCGGGCTCAGCGGGCTTGAGAAAGATGCCCCAACGATAGTCAGGCATCTTCACGAAATCAAAGTTGGCCCAGCCGTCAGGTTCGACGCTGATCGCAGTGCGCAGGTAAACGTCCTTCTGCTGAAAGCCGTCAGGACCCATCTCCTGCCACCAGTCGAGATAGTTTGGCAGCCACTTTTCCAGCGCGCGCTGAAGTTTCTTGTCTTCCGACAGGTTAACGTTGTTAGGAATGTGTTCGTATAAGTTCATCATTGCTTCTTTCGGAGCGCAGGCATATTGCCTGCAGTTTTCGCGAACCCGAACGGGGGCAGGCAAGATGCCTGCGCTCCTAAGTTCTCTTGAAATCAAAATGCGCTTGCGTCGGCTTTCCGTAATTCGTTAGCGCGCCTTCAGGGCCGACGGCGTTCGGGCGTTGGAAAATCCAATTCTGCCACGCGGTCAGACGCCCGTAGATCTTTGAGTCCATCGTCTCCGGTCCGGCGAAACGCAGCGACGCTTCCATCCCGGTGAGCGCATCAGGCGATAGCGAAGTTCTTTCTTCTATCGCCACGCGAATTTCGTCTTCCCAGTCCAGATCGTCCGGCGCGAAGGTGATCAGTCCGAAGTCCTCAGCGTCTTCAGTGTTGAAGCTCCTGTCGACGTCAAAGATGGAACGAAGCGTTTCCGGGTCAGCAAGAAATCGAGATTGAAGTCTGGTGAGGCCATTGCTCATTGGAAACGAACTCGAGTTGAGCACACTAACGGCGATTTCTACGGGCTCGACCTTGAATGTTGTGTCGGTGTCATGAAGCATGTAGCTTCGATCTGACGCCAAGGCCAACTCAAGCAAATTCCCGGCAAAACAACTCCCAGGTTCAACAATTGCGAAGAAGCTTTTCGCTGTTAGGTCAAGCCGTCGCAGAACGCGCGCCATATTCAAAATAATTTCGCGAACCAACCAATGCTCTCGATTGGCATTGAGCGTCTTGTCGAGGGCTAGCACATTGTCAATATTTCCCTCAGTGCGAATGCAGACTAATCCGATCTCGGGTTCGTTGACGCGAAGCTGAAGCAACGCATCGTCTAACTCGCGATAGGCTTGAAGCGGCCAGTAAGCGTCGCCTAGCTTCTGAATTTCCTCGGGCGTCGACGGCAAATCACTTTCCGGGCCGAGCATAGTTAGATCGGCGTAGCGTTGCGCCCGATTCAAAACGAGGTTGACGTATTTGTACTCAAGGCCCGCGGGCTTCACTTCGACTTGCAGCGGATTGAGCTTGATGCCGACGCGTCGTCCCTTATCCACATCGGTATCGGCGATCGCATGTACGCGCGCGTCAATTGACTCCTGGAATTTGCTGGTCGGGAAATAGTCATCGATTAGTCCCCACTCCTTCGCGCGTTTTCCTTTCAGCCCCTCGGCCAGCGTGGAGAAAACATCCGCGCGATCACGGCGAACTTTTCTCTTATCGACCAGACGCGTCAGCCCCCCGGTCCCGGGCAACACACCGAGCAGCGGAACTTCGGGGAGGGAAATAGCCGAGTTGCCGTCGTCAACCAGATAGATTTCGTCACACGCGATCGCCAGTTCATAACCACCGCCGGAAGCCGTGCCGTTAAGCGCGGCGAGGTAGCGTCGACCGGAATGACGCGAGTCATCTTCGATGGCACAGCGCGTTTCGTTGGTAAACTTGCAGACGTTAACTTTGAACGCGTGGGACGACGTGCCGAGCATGTAGATGTTGGCGCCGGCGCAAAAGATTCGCGGCTTCAGACTGGTGATAACGACGGCCTTCACCTGCGGATGTTCGAAACGCAGGCGCTGAATCGCATCCGCGAGTTCGATGTCTACGCCGAGATCGTAGGAATTGAGTTTCAGCTTGTAGCCTTCAGCGAGCGTCACGTCTTCTGAAACGTCCATCTTCAGCGTTGCCACCGCGCCATCCACGTTTAGTTTCCAGTGTTTGTATTGGTCGGGTGACGTTTGAAAGTTGATCATGCGCTCCTCTTTGTGTCCTCAGGTCGTCACCGACGCATTTCTTAACGAAATGCAGGGAGTTTCCTTCCTGCTGAGGCGTCGTTCGAACGTTCGTTCGGGATTGCTAGAATAGCGGCCGCATTGGATTTCAGTCAAGTTTGCTGACGAAAAAGCTTCATGATTTCTGGCATCGTCTGCGCGAGGGGGTCTCTCGGGCCTTGCTTGACAGGCTCGCAGTTTGGCGCGTAGGGTTTCGCACCGATGAGGAGGCGAATCTGTTCTGGTGAACGGCGCGGTCTTCAAAACCGTTAGTGAGACTGTGAGAACAGGCTCAGGTAGGTTCGATTCCTACACGCCTCCGCCAAAACGATTGGTGATTACGG
>JANMQG010000134.1:0-2826 GCA_031370285.1 Chloracidobacterium sp.
TGAAAAATCTTTCGAGCTTTGCGCACGATAACGGCATGCTGCTGCACGTGGACGGCGCCCGCATCGCAAACGCCGCTGCGAGTCTCAACGGCAAACTTAAAGCAATCACGCGGGATGCCGGTGTAGATATACTTTCCTTCGGCGGAGCTAAGAACGGCATGATGTACGGAGAGGCTGTGGTTTTCTTCAATCAGGACCTGGCAAAGGATTTCAAATATACTCGTAAGCAAGGAACTCACCTTCCCTCAAAGATGCGCTTCATCTCTGCCCAGTTTGAAGCGCTCCTGACAAACGATCTCTGGCGCCAAAATGCGCAGCATGCAAATCAAATGGCCCAACTTCTGGCGCAGCAGCTCGAGAAGGTGCCGCAAATAAGGATCACTCAGAAAGTGGAAGCGAATGGTGTGTTTGCCCTGGTGCCGAAGCGCTATGTTCCGTTGTTGCAGAAGAAATATTTCTTTTACGTCTGGAATGAGGAGACTTCGGAAGTGAGGCTTATGACTTCGTTTGACACTACCGAAGACGATATCGCGCAGTTCGTCAGCTTAGTGAAAAAAACCGTTAAGTAAGAAGGTATCCGCCGATTACGCCGATTACACGGATTAAGGAAACCGACTGCACAATTTGTGTTTAGGTTCTAACCCGCGTTGAGTGATTCAACTTGTCTCGCTCGTAACCGGTCTTTTTAACTGCCGGATCTGTGTAATCTGTGTAATCTGCGGATTACTTATCGAGAAGAAACTTCAAGAGGCCTTTCGCGGAGGCGACACCTGCGAGGCGATGCTCGTTGAGCCCGGATCCAATCGAAGAGTGCATCTCTGAATAGGCAAGTTGTTCCTGATGCAGGCGCCGCCGCTCTTCCTCGAGGGTCGCCTTCTCTCTGTTACGCGAAGCTTCCAGACCGCCCCGGCGAATGAACTCCACAATGCGGCTCAGCTCGTCGCGATCAAACCAGGTTCCGTGTCCCTTGCAAACATCCACAATCACACCCGAGCAGTGCGCGAAATTGATTCGATTCATTAACTGCGAACACTGCGGACATCCGACGTATTTTACTTTGTTGGTCTCACGCACTGCGTGGCTGGGCGCGGGAGAAGCTAATCCGAGTACGGCCGACTGCTGTTCGCGATCAGCGCAAATCTTTTCGAATGAAGCTACCTCAAGCCAAAGACCAAGGCATCGTTCACACTCAAGCACTGCGGTTGAGCCGATTGTCACTAATGACATGTCACTCTGGCAGCGCGGACACTTGCGATCCCTTGCATCACCGATCTCAGGAACCGCTGCCGCCGCGCCACAGCGCGGACAGTGTTTGCTGCCAATGAACATCATTGCGAAGCAGGCAGGACAGGCGACGGTCGCCAAACGCGATTCGCAAAACTGGCATAGTGGCGCGTCAGTAGAAGTTGCAGCGCCACAGTTTGGGCAGTTGAGTGTTTCCGCCTGCATCGCCGCCATTCTATCAGCTAAAACCAGAAAAGAGTTGAGTGTCTACTCCCACAGGCGGCGCGGCCTTGCTTGCGCCGAAAGCGACGGGCAAAATACAGAGCGTCAAAGAAGTTTTCAGCGCCTGGGGAAACAGTGTTTGAGCCAAGCGTGTGGCCTCATGCGCGCCGTATCGGGCTCGAACGTGAACAACGAATGTACGAATTAGTAATCATCACAACTTAATGCAGAATCAGGACAGGTGAAATGAGCGCACCCGTGCAGCAGGAAAACATCACAGCAACTCCCGACCTCGATCAACTTTGCATCAACACAATCCGGACGCTTTCGCTTGATGCAGTTCAGAAGGCTGAGTCCGGTCATCCTGGTTTGCCGCTGGGTGCCGCACCGATGGCCTATGTGCTTTGGACCCGGTTCTTACGTCACAATCCGCAGAACCCAAAATGGGAGAATCGCGATCGCTTTCTGCTTTCCGCAGGACATGGTTCGATGCTGCTCTATTCGCTGCTGCATTTGACCGGCTACGATCTTCCGCTCGACCAGCTCAAGAAGTTTCGCCAATGGGGTTCGAAAACCCCGGGCCATCCAGAGTATGGACTGACACCCGGGGTTGAGATTACTACCGGTCCGTTGGGCCAGGGCTTTGCGAACGGAGTCGGCATGGCGATGGGAGGGGCGCATCTCGGGGCGAAATTTAACAAAGAAGGCTTTCCCCTTATCGATCATTACGTCTACGCGATTGTCTCCGACGGCGATCTGATGGAAGGCGTCGCGTCGGAAGCAGCTTCGCTCGCCGGCCATCTTCAACTGGGCAAACTGATCTATCTTTATGATGACAACAACGTAACGATAGAGGGTTTCACCAAGCTTGCCTTCAGTGAAGACGTGCCCACGCGTTTCGAGGCTTACGGTTGGCACACGCTCACTGTTGAAGACGGCAACAATCTCGACGCGATTGAGGCGGCGATACGCGAGGCACAGTCGGTGGGCAGCAAGCCATCGCTGATTTCAGTGAAGACAATAATTGGTTACGGCATGCCAACGGCCGGTACGCGTAAAGCCCACAGCGACGCCCCGGGCGAAGAGGCGGTCCGCGAAACTAAACGACATCTTGGCTGGCCGGAAGACAAGCAATTCTATATTCCTGACGAAGCGCTAAAGCATTTTCGCGAAGCTGGGGATCGCGGCTCGCGGCAGGAGGCGGAATGGAATGCGCTGGTGGAGAAATACGAGCAGCAGCATCCCGAGCTGGGTCAACAATGGCACTCGATGACGAAAGGCGAACTGCCTGCGGACTGGGAAACGCACCTGCCGGATTTTAAAGATGCGAAACCGATAGCGACGCGTGTTGCGAGTGGCGAAGTCCGTGCCGCGAATCGT
>JANMQG010000151.1:0-10762 GCA_031370285.1 Chloracidobacterium sp.
CCCTGAAGACGCTCGCCGAAAAGACGTATGGCCGTCCAACTCCTCGACGAGTCACAGTCGACGGCGTTGAGTATATGGAATGGATTGCGCCAGAAGGTTCTCGGCAAATTGTCGGAGCTGTTGTTGGGAGTTTCGTAGTTATCGGGACTAGTGAACACGTCGTCCAGGACTGTCTCGCTGCAGCTCAGGGACGCCGTCCCAGTTTGAAGAACGATCCCGAGTTACATGCAATGCGTCTCCAGCTGGAGAGAGCACCTAGCCTGACTTTTGGTTATGTTCCTCCCGGAAACAGCGCGAGGTTGCTCGCAGTCGGCTTACCGCTGCTATTAGGGCGTCCGCCAGGTGATTCTGAATTCCAACGTCTCATCACCAACGGTGCGTCGAAAGTGTTTGGCAGTTTGGGCTGGACTTCAAACACATACCTGACAGGCATAGAAGATCGATACTTGATCACTCTTCAGCCTTCGGTTGTTGCGCGGTTGAAGCCAACCTTTGGCGCTAAGAATGTCAAATCTCAAATGCAGCATATGGTGCCGAATGATGTTTATTCCGTAACGTCATACAAGTTTGCCAATCCCGCCGCGGCGTGGCTGAGTTTGAAGACAGCGGTTTCGTCGCAAGTCGACGCGCTGTCAGCGATCGTCTTCTCATCTCTACTAAAATCAGCACTGCTCTCTTACGGAATCGACGACCCTGAATCCTTTCTTGGAGCGGTAGATGGCGAGCTACTAACGTTACGCCTGGACGAGAACGCGGAGCGCTCTCTCCTTGTCGCTGGCGTGCATGATCGCGCGGCGTTGCGTCAGTCTATTACAAAGAGGATGTCGCTGAGCCCGGGAAACTCCGGAACGGCACCCGCGGAAATCTTTGAAGACTCGCAAGGCGAGTTCGCGGCTAGTTTGAGCGACGAATTCATTGTCATCGGATCCCCGCCCGACGTGCGACATTATTACGAAACCAGAGCAGCCTCTGCTACCCTAATGAGTGCAGATAACCTAAGAAGAATGACTTCCTTTGTCTCTTCGCCGGCCTCCACCAACGTTGTCACTTATACAGATGATGCTGATCGCGTACGCAGTTTCCTTTCCGCGATCATCACAGCCAAGGGCATGCCATCGGTCGGTTCAGAACGCTTCGAAAAGGCGATCGCCACGCTACCCTATTCAGTAACTGAAACAACTCTCGGAGACCGCGGCATCGAAAGAATTACGAGATCGCCGTTAGGTCAATTCAGCAGCCTTCTGCCCTTGCTGTTTCCCCAATCGCCCGGCCCGGCCAAAGACGCAAATCAACCCAGGTAGTTTCAACGTCACCAGCCATGATTCTTACTCCCGGCTTCGAAATACTAATCGCTACTCACAATCCGGGAAAAATTCGCGAGGTTCAGGAGGCGTTGCAGTCGTTGCCCGTGAAGCTACGTTACTTGAACGAATTTGCTCACGTTGCTTCAGTCGATGAAGTGGGCCGAACTTATGGGGAAAATGCTGTTCTTAAGGCTCTGAGTTATGCAAAGCAAACCGGACTCTGTGCCCTGGCGGATGATTCGGGACTGGAAGTGGATGCGCTTGGCGGAAAACCTGGCGTGTTCTCAGCCCGTTTCGGCGGCGAACGCGCTTCTGATATTGATCGGATCCAAAGACTTTTGGCTGCGCTGTCTCAATACGGAAGCAGCGACCGAGGCGCACGTTTCGTTTGCTGTATGGCCCTCGCAGGGTGGCAACCTACGTGCGAGCAGGTGGGTAGCGAAGAACTGCGATTGTTGACTGTCACTGAGGCAGAATGCGAAGGGCTCATTGCGCCACAAGTTAGGGGAGTAAATGGATTTGGGTTTGACCCTGTGTTTGTGCCTGGGGGCTACCTAGCGACATTCGCGGAGCTACCGACCGAAATCAAAGCCAGAATTAGTCATAGAGCTCAGGCCTTAGCCGCAATTCGGGCATTTCTGAACCGCTGGCTGGCTCAAACTTGACCGTTGGTGTGTGCATCCCTAGAATGCACCCTTACCCAATTTACTGGGTTGGAAGTTCGGGGCGTAGCACAGCCTGGTAGTGCGCTCGGTTTGGGACCGAGAGGTCGGAGGTTCGAATCCTCTCGCCCCGACCATGAAATTCTAAGAAGCGTCTCTCGCTAAGACCCCCAATTTGACCGTTGGCCACGTTCCGAATCGTCTCCTCAGGCTTAAGAACCCGCTTTTTAGCAGAAAACCGCCAAAAATAGAGATTTTTTCGAGACTTTGCTGCTTGAGTGTGATATAGGAATGCATGAAAAGCTTTTCAATTAAGTCTCATCGGAGGTGTCACACCAGATTATGGCGACCAAAGCCGCGACAGGTAGAAAGCGCATGACTCAGTCGGAAGTCTTCAATCATTTTGCCGAAAAAACCGGAATGAAGCGCGGGCAAGTTAAGGAATTCTTCGACGAACTCTATAACCTCGCTTCAAGCGAAGTTAAGACTAACGGAGAATTTGTACTTCCAGGCTTCGGCAAGCTCGTTAAGTCCGAAAGGAAAGCCCGCGAGGGAAGAAACCCCGCAACTGGCGAAACAATTCAAATCCCCGCCAAGACGACACTGAAGTTCCGTGTTGGCAAAGGCATGAAGGATTCGGTTTTACCTAAGAAATAATGTAAACAGGTCTTCCAGTTAAAATCGCAAGCGCCGCCCGTAAGTTCATCTTTTAGTGAACATTGGGCGGCGCTTACGTTTTTGCCTGAGAACTTGGGCCCATTTCGGGATGCAGGAGTGGCCGAAAGGCAGCTCCAGTAGCTCTTTTTCGCGAAAATGGCTTGTTTTTGAGCGTCCCGTAAAAATGTCTGGCATTCTGCAGCGTACTCCACTATACTCCTTTGTTTTGCTAACCCCCTAAATGACGGCTATCAGAGCCTGCGCATTTTCAGGGACTGGAATTTGTTCCGAAATGGAACGGGTCTGCATCCTCAGGCATAACTGAGGCATCTAAGATTGTGCATTAAAAATGGCCGCGATAATGCGGTTTTGGAGGATAAAACGTAACCGTGACCTTTGATCGACATCTACCGCTTGACGAACGAATTCTAAGGATTGACCACATTCAGGCCAGACGTTATTCGAAACTGGGTGGAGTAACCCGGGAGATTGCGACGCAAGGCATTTTGCGGCATTTGCGTGCCTGTGATCGAATGGACGTCAACCCGGATACTTCGGCTGTGCGCGAAATAATCGACGACGCCCTAAATGGCCGTCGAGTTTTTGCTGAGACTCAAGAACAAACCCAAGCAGCCTAATCAGTTTTTCAATTTACGCAAAAGAGATCGCCGCTATGGCGATCTCTTTATTTTTTCGCTTCCCTGTTGCAAGTTGACCTTAGCACTCGTCTACATGCTAACATCGCCGCTCCAGGCATGTGCCCCTGTAGCTCAGCGGATAGAGCATCTGCCTTGTTGGAGCCTTAGTGAGGAATGGTTTCGAAGAACTCACTAAGTGGACGGCCCCATATGCGGGGACGCCCTTAGAGCCTCTGGTACTCGAACTTGAGTAAAAATCCGAGAGGATTGGGTAATCCGCAGGAAACCTTTCCCTGTTTGTTCCAACGGGAGAGGGCTCCTCAGAGACTATACGGGCCGGGACTGTGATGTCCAAGATATAGTCCAGCCAGCAAACCCGTGCAAGCGGGCGGTCAGGGAAAGCCTGATGCTGGATGCTAAGCAGAGGGCCGCAGGTTCGAGTCCTGCCGGGGGCACTTATCATTTCGCTTTTGGAAATCTGAATATGGCGGCATTAGTTCAGTTGGTTAGAACGCCTGATTGTGGTTCAGGAGGTCGTGGGTTCGAGCCCCACATGCCGCCCCAACTCCTCAACATGGATTGAGCCATGACTACCAGCCAGGCCTCCGCTTCAGTTAGCTTGTACAAAGAGGTCTATGGCGCTGGTGACCCCATCCTTTGCCTTCACGGCTTAGGTGCCAACATATATAGCTGGCGGCACTTCATCCCGGCCTTTTCGCAGAACAACAAACTAATACTGGTTGATTTCAAGGGCTGCGGAAAATCGCCCAAGCCCCGCGACACGCGTTATTCCATCGAAGATAAAGCCGACGAGATTCACAACTTGATTCTCGAGGAAGACCTGACGAATCTGACGTTGGTCGGAAACTCCCTGGGCGGTGCAATCGCTCTCCTACTTGCAATACGACTGGACAAACAGAAGCCTGACCGACTGTCGAAGCTGATCTTAATTGACAGCGCGGGAGACAAAGGATACCTGCCCGTACATCTCAACCTCCTAAGATCAATTCTAGGCGCGCCGATTATTTACTTATCACCAAGTAAGCTCGCAGCAAAGATGACCCTGCGGATGTGCTACTACGACAGAAAAAAGACCACCAGGGAACAGGTCGAAGCCTACGCCGCGCCCATCAAGAGTCCCGGAGGACGACACGCGCTACTACAAACGGCCCGGCAATGCATTCCGGCAAATGCCGACGAACTAATCGCTGCGGTAAGCACGATCACGGTTCCGACTCTTATTTTGTGGGGACGAGAGGATAAGGTCATCCCTCTGAAAGTGGGTGAGCTACTGCACCAGTTAATTCCGAACTCTACGCTCGAGGTAATCGAGCATTGCGGACATATCCCTCAGGAAGAAAAGCCCGACGAGACAATCGCACGCATTTCAAGGTTTCTGGCGACGACCGCATAGGCGGAGTAGCCGCTCGTTGCGTTCTGTTTAATACATCTTCACTTCTCTTACTTCTCGGTATTAGATCTTCGCGAGTATCGCCTTCCATCTCATCCACGCTTCATCGCGCGCTTTCTTGTTTGCCTGGTACGAGGTCATTGCTTTTTCGTATGCGTCGGCTGCCAGCTTGTCAGACTCGGCTTTGCCCTTCGCAACCGGTGCTACCGGCTCAGGCGCATCACCAGCGCGCATGAATCCGTGGCCGGCACCTTCGTAAGTTACCGGCTCATACTTCTTCTTCAAGTCTTTCATCGCTTCGACGGTTGCGGGCGACATCGCGTTGATGCGCGCGTCGTTCCCGGCGTAGAAGCCATATACAGGTACGCCGATCTTTCCGATCGCGGCCCTGTCGACTGGTAGAGCGGGAGGCTGGCCAGTAAGTGGCGGCGTGCCGTAGAAAACAAATGCTGCTTTCAACCCCAAACGATTAGTAGCATAACGAAACGTCTGCCCGCCGCCCCAACAGAATCCTGCCGTCGCAACCTTGCCGTTAGCGGCAGGCAACTTCGAGACGTAGTCAGCAATAGCATTCAAGTCAGCAGTTATTTGATCTGGGGGCAGATCGCGTATCGCAGTGCCAATCGTATTTGCGCCACCCTTTGCGACATCGCTTGTGCCACCGTGATTTGGCCCCATGCCCGATAACAAATCAGGCGCGATGGCAACGTATCCAGCCTCCGCTAATTGGTCCGTCAAACTCTGCACCCAGTCGCTCATGCCGAAGATTTCGTGAATGACAACTACTGCGGTCGCCTTGTTTTTCACTTCTGGGTAAACAACGAAAGCGCTCACTTCACGTTCAGAACCACCACCGGCAGGTTTGTATTTAATCTTCACCCACTCCTGATGCCGCGGCGATTTCGCAAGCCGCTGCTTGGCCCAATCCTGGGCCTCCGGGTCAGCGTTCGACATAGTCTCGGTCGCGGCGTGGTTGTGATCCGGGTGCAGATCGGAGTGCGCCTGATGCACCGAGGCGCAACCCGAGAACAAGAAGACACAGGAGACAAGAAGGGCTAGCGTGCCAGTTGCCAACTGCCTACGCCTCAAAATCATTTCGCTGCCTCCGTGAGCTTTGCTTGTGGTGAAAAGGGAGATTGTAATTCTAACAAACGTAGAGTTTACACAGAAGCCCGACGTATTGCTGTACAGTGTGCCACACGCGGAAATCTCTACGACTCTTTCCAAGGTCCGCCGTATGTTGTTTGATAAGGGTCCGCAATTGCACCAACGTACTGCCAATGAAGCCGCGCCAGTTGCCGGATATGAAGGAAGTCATGAGCCAACCAAGAGGCAAGCAGATCACCGGCAGTTAGAGTTCCGTTTGAACCTTCGTTGCTGTTTTGCCAATTCGGCTCAGATAACTGTTTTAACCACGCCAGCGATCTTTCCCGTTCAGCCAAGAAATTGTTGAGCGACGTATCAAGTTCTCTTTCATTGTAGCCGCGGGTGGTTACCCAGGTGCGTGGATCGATAGGTGGCCAGACTAGCGTGGGATCGCCGAGCACTAACTCGATCCGCTGGCGGAAGTCTTCCCTTTCTTCGTCGTAGAGGTGATTAACCACCTCAAGTATTGACCACTTATCTGGCGAGGGTTTCCACCTGGCCTGCTCTAAGCCCACGTTTCTTACCAGACTTTCAAACACTCCGCGGTTCTTCGAGAACCGGTCAACAAAATAATCAAGATTCACCAGTGCTTCTCCTGCATTTCGAACCAAAACATGCCCACGGACCACGCAGTCCGTTTGCCGAATGCTCTACTTTAAGAAATAATGGCAAACGAAATCAATTTTAGGGCTGCGTAATCAATGACAAAGCAATGATAGCCAGCCCCGCTTTCATTTCCTGAAGGAGTTCACGTGCCAGACGAGCAAAGAACCGCTAACAATTCCCAGACCTATTGTGTTGATGCCGACGAATTCGCTTATGAAACGATCGAGCAGGCGAACGGCCAAGCCACCGTGGTGCGGTTTCAACTAGCCGATCCTCAGTATCACGCTGGCGATGTCATCGTAGTTCTGTCAGGCGCCGAAATTCATTTTCACGGAATGATTGGGAGCCTTGCGGATGGTTGGGCGACCGCCACTGACCGGCGCGGTTCCCTGCTGCCGACTACGGTTCAGTAGGTCCTTCAAAGAAAATACTAAATGTTTCCGGATACTCAGCGTCTGTATCCAGCAGGATAATGAATCTCTACACCGGGAGTAGACGAGCTGATCTTAATCCGGTGAAACCCCTTCTTAAGGTGAGTGGAAAGGTAAGTCAGTGCTATTTGTCGATCCAGCGCGGCGTTGACTTCTTTAATGAACGGGTCGAAGCTTGTCGGCGCACCTAAGCCCTGGAAAAACGCCCGACCTCCGGTTTCGTCCGACAATCTCTGCAGCGAACTCTGAGCATTGGCAATCAAGGTGCCACCCGTGGCGGTTAACGCAGCGGGCGCATAGAACGCGTAAATGGCAATGCTTCTTCGCTGTGCCTCTGTGATTGCGCGTTGTAGATCCAAACTCTGGCTCGGACTGCTCGAGTCAATGCCGTGGGAAACATCCAAACCGTCAGACACCAGCAGGATTGCGCGGCGCCCCGCTGGCTGCGAATCGAATCGCTTGGCCGCTTCGATTACTTCAACATAAGGATTGTAGGGGGCGACACTGGCCACGCCCATCGGGCCCCGGAGAGACTTTGCCGCCTTTTCAAGATCACCGGTAAACTTCTGGCGCACTTGCAAACTGCCAGTTCGCAAATACCCCACTGAGACTCGCGAGCCACGCGGGAGTCGGCGTATGAACTCCGCCAGCGATTTAGTCTCGAGTCCAATGGATGACACTACGTCGTCCTGGATGAGCACGATTAGATTGATTGGCGAGCTCGTACCCATTGCTCGGATAGATAGGATTGTTTGCGGATCACCGTCTTCATGTACGGTCAAGTCAACCGTTTGCAATTCCAGCTCGCTCGGTGCCACCTCTCCTTTTACGCGAATCGTCAGCGGAATAATCACCGGCCTGGCTGGATTCCCCGAAGACCTGAGGGTATTGGTGTCGCCCCCCGATTGCGCTGAAGCACCGTTGCTTCCCACGACAATCACCGAAAAGAACACCGCGAACATGCAGGCAACTGCTCTTTGTGTTTGGACTCGCTTCATATCTGCTCCTATTCACCTCGAACAACTAAACCGCATTATACAAGCATCTGCACTGGAGCGCTTATCAGCACCGACGGGAGCTATCAGGGAAACTCGGGGACCAGGACCGATAAGCTGGTGAACCTAAAGCGTAACGGCTAAGATCACTACTGCTTTGGACCGGCAGATTAATTAAGAGCATGCTTCAGAAAACGCCAGGAAAACTAGAAGCGGGCGAGGAGCGGATGACACAGTTGTTAAGCTGGGCGCCGTGGCTGTCATTTATCATGGTCAGCCTTCCTATTCCGATCGTGTTTCTGGTTTTGTTTCTGGCAGCCGCGACCACCGAGGCCGCCGCGATCTATCTGCTGCTTTCCTTTGTTTCCATGGGGTTGGGTTTAGTTGTCGGCCTGCTCGTTCTAATTATGCTTTTGTTCTACCGACGTCGTTGGCGTAGCGGCCTGCGCGACCGGCTTGCGGCCGACGGGATAACCGCCGCCGAAGTGCCCTGGTTCGCTTCGGAGTTGTCTTCCGAGGAACGCAAGACCTGGGGTGAACTTAAGCAGAAGAACCCCCTTTTGGCAGATGCCTATTGCGAAACACTGGCAGCGCGCCTCACCGCCACCAGGATTATTGCGAGAGCGCGGGGTGAAACATTAAGGGTTGAGAGACAAATTAATCGCACGCGCAACATACGGGGCGTGGACACGACTAAGCTTCTCAATGATCTACTGTCCGACCGCCAGCGCTCAGACGTGCTACGCAAGGAAGCGACTGTGCGCTTGTCAGAGACTAAAGCCCGATTGCAAGCCATCGAGGCGGCGGCCAATCGCAGGCTGAGCCAGATAGAGACCGATTTGATGCTGCAACGATTGGCGGCTTCGCAGGAACATTTTCCCCTGGCGCTCGAGATGGCCAGCCTGGAAGAGGCGGCGCTACGCGACCTGGACGCTCCGCCCATGCTTGAAAAATCTAAGGAACCGCGTACGCAGTCATCCTGAAACCAGAACCGACGATTAAGCCGATTCGTTCAGGCGGTAGACGCCTGGAGCGACACGCGCCGCAAAACCTTCATCGACCAGCGCCCAGTTACCAACCCCAGCATCCGGGTTTGATAGCCCCGAGACGCGCGCCAACTCACCTCGCCACGTCATTCCCGCTCCCAGCAGGTAGGCTCTCGCAATTTCTTTCAACGCCTCTTCCCTGCTTATCGTCATCTCTAATTCATCCTGAAATCTGCTTTCCGCCAACGACCAGATGTAGGTGAATTTTGGCTCGTAAACGATTTCTGCGGGAATGACTCTGAAGACCCTTTGTAGCTCGTCGATCGCTTTCGTAAACATATTTCGATCGTGAACTCGGCTGGCACCGCGAAGATCTCCAGTCGCCATTTCCCACTCTTTTCGCAGGACCTTAAGTATGTCCTGCGCGGGCTGCGACAAAGTGGTCGTCTCCTGCTTGCGTCTAAGGCCGTAGATGGAGTTGAAGTGTGGAACTAATCTTCGCGTGATGAAGATCGCACGATTTCCGCGCAGTTTGCCGTAGTAAACACGCCCGCGCCTGACTAGTTCATCTTTTATGATCCAGGTCAGACTGCTTTCCGGATCTTTCTGAACATTGCGCGGCATGTGCGCATCGCGTCGGCCGCACACAGCGATGTATAACGAAGGTCCCGGGCGACGAAAGTCTGTCATCACCGAACAAAATCCTACCGTGTCAATGAAGCGCTCCGCCGCCAGCGCTTCCTCAATTCGAAGCTCAGACTCGCGGCACCACGTTCGGTCGCGATAAGCTTCAATCTCATCCGGCAAGTTACGCGCCGACATGTTGCCATCCTATCAGATTTACTAGTCAACTCCTTCAGCCTGACCGGAGCACGCAACCTCATGTGCCCGACCATTCCATCTCAATCCTTATTCATCGGCTGTTTTGTGCTCACCACCCCGCTTATCAAGGTTGGTACAGTCCTTGCCAAACCGAGGGAGCCCGTCATCTGCCTGGTGCAATCTGGGTGAATCACGAGGCCACGATAAGTTGAAGAAGAATCGAGTCACATGCGGATAACCTTAGGACTAAAGAAACGGTTCACATGGATGCTTGCTGCTTTGCTGCTCGTGCAAGCGGCACCGCTCTTTACACATGCTCAGAGTCCGGGCCGGCGGGAGAAACTCGTCGACCGCCAAGGAGCTCGTCGACCGGCAGGAGCTGTCAGAACAGCGCGAGGAGCCGCAGACTAGCGCTACTGGTTGGCGCCCAAAGATGGCTCGTGATCTTGACGATGATGTGGAGTCAGCCAAAGGCCGGCCCGACCGGATGCGTCGAGTTATCATTCAACTTGCCGAAAAAAAAACTGGTACTGGTAACAATCAAATAAAGGGCATCATGCTAACTGATGCCGCAGCGCGCAGTCAGTTGCAGGAAAAGATGGCAAGCCACAACGGGCGGCTCACCCAGACCTTCAACACCCTGGGACTCATCACAGCAGATCTCCCCCTGTCGCGCATTCGCGAACTGGAATACGACGACGACATCGCGTACATCAGTCCCGATCGCCCAATCGCTTCGCATGGGCACGTTGAGACAACTACTGGGGCATGTCAGAGCGATGCGCGGTCACAAGTTCCAACCTTAACGTCTGTCAACGGCACGGGCGTGGGCATCGCCGTTCTGGATAGTGGCATTGACGACGCTCACAACCTGATCAAGGTATCAACTGGGCGGCCCAGTGTCGTTTACTCAAAAACCTACACGAGCGTTCCGATAAATAAGGATTACTTTGGACATGGAACCCACGTGGCTTCCATGCTCTTCGGCAGCCCTGCATTCAAGTCAGACTACTACGGTGGCATGGCTTATGAATCCAGCATAGTTAGCCTGGGAGTCCTTGATAGTATGGGCATGGGTCTTTCCAGCAACGTCATCGCTGCGAT
>JANMQG010000195.1:0-33923 GCA_031370285.1 Chloracidobacterium sp.
TTCGACGATGACGGATTCGTTAAAGCAGAATCTTGTCGAGGAAGGCTACTTGGTCGACACCGCAGCCACCGGCGCCGAGGCTATTGAGCGGTTTGATCAAGGCAGTCATCATTTGGCCATCTGCGATTTGCAACTGCCGGACCTGGGTGGCCTCGAAGTCATGCGCCACATCAAGGACGCTAATCCGCTCGCGGAAGTGATAGTTCTCACCGCCCATGGCTCCGTCGCTAAGGCCGTCGAAGCGACGAAAGCGGGCGCGTTTGATTTTGTAGAGAAAGACAACTTTGAATTCGATACGTTGCTGCGAAGGATCCAAAACGCTCTGAAGCAGCGAGAGCTGCTCACTGAAAATGCTAACATGCGCCGGCAGCTTTCCACGCGCTCCGAGTACTTCAACATCATCGGCTCATCGAAACCGATGCAAACTATTTATGAAACTATCGAGTCAGTGGCGAAGTCGGATGCAAACGTTCTGATCGTGGGCGAGTCGGGAACCGGTAAGGAACTCATCGCCAACGCGATTCACTACAATTCGTTGCGCGCGCGAAAACCCTTCATCAAGGTTAACTGTGCAGCGTTGCCAAAGGAGCTGATTGAGTCCGAACTCTTCGGCCACACGAAAGGCGCTTTCACCGGCGCGCACGCCGACAAGGAGGGATTGGTACAACATGCAGCGGCCGGCTCACTAATGCTTGATGAAATCGCGGAAATGCCGGTCGAACTGCAACCGAAACTACTGCGCGTGCTGCAGGAACGCAGTTATCGCAAGATTGGTTCGGAGAAAACTTACGCCGTAGACTTCCGGCTTATCTCGTCAACCAATCGCCCGCCCGCCGACGCCATTCGCGATGGCCTCTTACGCGACGATCTCTTCTATCGCATCTCCACGATTACCATTCACGTGCCACCCTTGCGCGAACGAAGTGAAGACATTCAACTTTTGACCGAACACTTCCTGCACCTGTATGCGCAGAAATACAAGCGCCACATCGACGGAGTTTCGCAGGCCGCCTACCAGCGCCTTTTCGGACACGCGTGGCCGGGAAACGTCCGTGAGTTGCAAAACGTAATCGAACGAGCTGTATTGTTGGCCAAGGGAAATCGAGTTGAGCCGGTGGATCTTCCGTTCGACAACGGCTCACTTCCGGAAGGATCGCCGCCGGGAACCCGTTGGGAGGTGCCGACGAACATGTCTCTGGAGGATATCGAACGTATGGTGATCGAGAAGACGCTGCAACGCACCGGCGGTAACAAGCAAGCGGCCGCGAATCTGCTGGGCATCTACCGCCCGCGACTCTACAGCAAGATAAGGAAGTACAATATTGACGTCGCGGCGTTGGTATCCTCCTGAACCTGAGATCTGAGATCTCAAATTTGAGATCTGAGTCAGTCATTTCAGATCCAAACCCGGCCGCTGCCGCTCCCGGTTCTGACAAGAATCCCTCGATGAAAGCAATCAAGAGCTATCCTCTAAGCGAAGGCCGTTTACAGAGTATTGATGCGCTGCGTGGCATCGCCGCGTTGGGCGTGGTGTTCTACCACGCCGTATGGCAAAGCAGTAACGCGGTCCCAGGCAACCTCTTTCGCCTGCCAGTCCAGGTCCTGCAATTCGTCAGCTCGTTTGGCTACATCGGCGTCTTTTTGTTCTTCGTTATTTCCGGCTTCTGTATTCACCTGCAGTGGGCCAAAGCGCGCGCGAACGGGCAACCACAGTCGATACAGTTTGGCACCTTCTGGCGTCGTCGCTTTCGCCGGCTCTATCCGCCATACCTGATCGCCTTCGCGTTGTTCATGGTAATGGCGGCGCTATCGACCGGCCTCAACTTCACGCACTTCTTTGTGTACGACGTCGTGATGCATCTATTGATGCTTCACAATCTTGACCCGAACACTTGCTACAGCATCAACGGAGTTTTCTGGACCCTCGCCATTGAAGAGCAACTCTATCTCGCCTATTTTCTGCTGCTCTTCCTGCGAAGCCGTTGGGGCTGGGGTCCGACGCTGCTCATCTGCGCGGCGGCTCGCGTGGGCTGGTTCATGTTTAGCCATGCTGCCTGGGTAACAACCGGATTTGGCATTCCAGTTCCCGAAGGCGCAGCTTCACATTGGTTCACCTGGGCGCTGGGCGCGATCGCCGTCGAAGCGGCATTCGGCTTAGTTAAACTACCAAAATGGTGCCGGAACATGTGGCTGGGCGCTGCGGCGATTGTGGTGGCGTCGGCAACCTCAATGATTCTTCCGTCCACGCAAAAGGACACGCTTCCTCACGACCTGGCCTGGCTGTTAATGCACCCGGTGTGGGGATTCGGCTTCTTCATTCTGGTGAATCGCGCAGTGCAGGCTGAACAATCCTGGGCAAGCAAGCGGCGACAACGAAGTGAGACTACGCGCACGCTTAACGCCGCCAACGTGGTTCCGCGACTGGTGGCCACGGCCGCCTTCGTTGGCGTGTTTTCCTACTCGCTGTACCTGACGCATGAACTCGTGATCATGCAGTCGTGGTGGTTCATCACCTGGAGGTTGCCGGCAATATTGAACACGTTGCTGATCGTTGTGCCAGCTACTGTCGCTTTTGCCTGGTCGTTCTTTCTATTCTGCGAAAAGCCTTACATGAGGAAGGCGGTCAGAAAAGCAGAAGACAGAATTCAGAATACAGAAGTCAGTAGTCAGACCCCTCTCAGCCCCGGCTCTGAACTCATTCTGACTCCTGACTCCTGAATTCTGTCTACTGTCTACTCAATTTGGTAGGTCGCGACACTCTTCGGCGTTTCAAAACATCTAACCTTATAAATCTGCACGCGCTCGTTGCCTACTTTCTCACCCACTCGCTCCAGAATATATTTGGCGAGGTTCTCCGCCGAAGGTTGCAACTCAACGAACGGCTCGAGCTCGTTGATGTTTCTGTGATCGAGATACTGCACCACCTCATCCGCTGCCGCTTTCAACTCCACAAAATCCACCAGCAGTCCTATGTTGTCCAGTTCCCTGCCGCGCGCATAGATCTCGATGCGGTAGTTGTGCCCATGCAGGTTTTCACACTTCCCCTTATAGCCACGCAGTTGATGCGCGCTGGAGAAGTTGCGCTCGATCATTACTTCAAATTGTCCCGGCATGATTAAAGAGTCCAAAGTCTAAAGTCCAAAGTCTAAAGTCGCAAGCAAGGCGTTAGACCAACCCGACGACATTGGACATTGGACTTTGGACATTGGACTGTCCCTCAAACACTTGCGACAACTCTCCGATGTCCGAAGTAACGCGACATTGCGGCAAGCTCTTCAAAAACAACCGACCATAGCTCTTGGTCGTCAGGCGCGGATCGAGCACAGCCAGGATGCCGCGATCAGTCGTGCTGCGAATCAGTCGTCCCAGTCCCTGCTTCAAACTAATAATCGCCTGCGGTACGCTGTATTCAAAAAAACTCGAGCCGCCCTCGTCCTCAATGTAACGCTGCCGCGCGGCGACGATCGGATCCGTAGGCACCGCGAATGGCAGTTTGTCGATGATCACGCACGACAACTGTTCGCCGCGCACGTCAACTCCCTGCCAAAAACTCGACGTGGCAAACAACACCGCATTTGGCGTTTGCCGAAACCTCTCGAGCAGACTTCCTTTCGACGCGGTACCTTGCAGAAAACAAGGATACTCAATCTCAGGCATGGCCAGGTCATAAAGCGACTGCATCCCGGCCAGACTGGTGGACAACACAAACGCTCGCCCCTCAGTTGCGTTCACGATCTTGACAACTTCCGCTGCCGCAGCTTCAGCCCATTCACGCGAACGCGGGTCGGGCATCTTCTCGGGCAGATACAAGAGCGCCTGGCTTTGATAGTCGAAGGTGGATTCAGCGATCAAGTCGTCCGCTGAATTCAGTCCCAGCCGCTCGCGAATAAACGAAAAATTGCCTGCGCTCGAAAGCGTCGCGGAAGTCAACACCACAGTATCAACTTTGTCGAAGAGCTTATCTTCCAACAAGCCCGAAACATCAATCGGCGAGGCGCGCAGAAAAAAGCCGCGGCCGCGGCGCTCCGTCCAGTAGACAAACTTCTTATCGGCTCCAGTGACGATGAACTGCAAGTCGAACTTGGTTTGGCGAATTCGCCTGACGAGGTTTTCGATTTCAGGCGGTTTCTCTAGGAGCGCGTCGAGCGTTGTCTCCAGCCGGCCAAGGGCGCCGTCGAGCGCGACGTAGAGATCGCCAAGCGGTGTCGGTTGCAGTTCGCCTTCTCTGTCTCTTACCGCGAAGCTGCCGGGAATTATCGGGTAGCGACCTTCTTCGCCACGCCCTTCGCGAAACCCCATCCAGAAGTCAGCGGCAAAGCGCATCACGCGCGCTGAGGTTTTGGTAATTTCTCGATCCGCTTCGGCATCCTCGTAAGGCACGGCGCCTACGTCGCGAATCAGGTCGTCGATCTGATAGTTAGAAACCTGCGTGCCGAAATACTCCGAGGCAATATCTTCGATCAGATGCGCTTCATCGAGTATCACTGCCGAATAATCAGGCAGAACACTTCCGTACATGCTGTTGCGCAAAGCAAGATCGGCAAAAAACAGATGATGATTGACAACCACGATGTCGGCATCCAAAGCGCGCTGGCGCATGCGCGTGATGAAGCAAGGCTCGAAGTCGATGCATTTCTGACCCAGACAAGTCTCGGAGCGCGCATCGATGTGACGCCAGAACGACAGCGACTCCGGCAGGTTTGAGAGTTCGGCGCGATCGCCTGTTGGCGAACTCTTTGACCAGTGGCTCACTTCATCGAAGTAATCAACTTCGTCCAGACCCTCGAGCACCGGCGAACTCTCCGCGCGCCCCAGCCTGTTCAGACAGACGTAGTTGTTCCGTCCCTTCATGTAAGCGGCTTTGAAACTCTTCGGCAGCACGCTCTGGAGGAACGGAATATCTTTCTCCATCAACTGTTCCTGGAGATTCTTGGTGCCCGTGGAGATAATCACGCGACCGCGCCCGCCGAGCGCGGCAGCAACCGCAGGGACAAGATAAGCCAGCGTCTTTCCCGTACCCGTGCCCGCTTCGACGATCAGATGCTTGCGCTCTTCAAACGCACGCATCACCGCCCGCGCCATATCAATCTGGCCAGGACGATGTTCGTATTCAGGATGCGCCTGAGCTATTAGGCCCTCAGGTCCGAAGATTTCGTTCATGCTGGAGTTAGGGCTAACGACGTTTTGTGGAGGACTGTCCTGGCTCTACCTCGCTGTCTTTGTTGTTAAGCTTAATGACGATATCGATAAGTCCTTGTTCTTCGTCGGTACTGAAGTCAGCGTCACGATCCTTATCGATAAACTCGAAGAGGCCCAATTTGTTCAACTCGCCGATGCTTTCTTCGAAGAGCCGCTGGTTAAAGACTTCGCCTGCGCGAATTCGCAACAGCCTGAGTAGTTCCTCATCAGTGAGAGTACTGCCCTTGAATTTGATCGCGTGAACTCTAAACTGTCGCCCCTCCTCGATTGTCACCTTGAAATCAACTACGCCTTCGTCTGGGCCGTTAATAGCTGCTTTGAACTCAGGCTCGGGCTCCGCCGTAAATTCGATGTGACCCATCTCGCCGTAGACTTTTTTGAGATCTTCAAATAACCACTTGCCGATTTCTTGGCCATTAGCTATGTCTCCTCGTCGAAGGTTGAGCATCGCTCTGACTTTCTCTGGCGCGATAGCTTCTGCTCCCTCGATCTTGATTTCCCCAAGACGATAGAGTACACCCTCGTCGACAGGAATTGTCAGAACGAGACCACGCCCGTCTATCTCCTTCGTTGGCTCGCCAAACCTCGCCTGTAGATAGCCTCGGCTTCTTACGAAATTCAACAATCTGCGGATGGCAAATTCGAAGCGAACGGAGTCGTAACCGACCTCCGTCTTCCCGTAGTAAGCCAGATACCCTTTGGTTTTCGACTCTAATTCTTGAGAAGAGAAGTTTTTGTTCCCTTCAAACCGGACTTCTGCAAGCGGGAGGCGCTGACCTTCAGAAACCAGAAAAACGATACTTCTACTTTCTACATCCTCGCGAGCATCGACCGTAGCATGAAAGTAACCGCGCGTCTCCAACAATTCCTTCATGACGACGACAGCTTTGGTGAGAACTTCGGAATCCGGCATTTGAGTTTTCAGTAGTCCAATCCGTCGTTCGCGGAAGGCCTTAACCATGTCTGCTTCGGCGAAAGCGTGCAGACCTTCAAACTCGATGCGTATTAGCTTCTGACTATTGGGGGGATCGGCGGTGGGATCTTCCTGCTTACACTTATCTTTCTCTGCAACCCTCTGATTGACTCTGGCGTCGTCAGCCGCTGCCGAATCAGGGGCTGGCTGGCGTCGCTTTAAAGTGGGACGAAGAGTCGCAGCCTCTGCAATGCATGGCTGATCTCCAATTGCGACCGGATAGCTGGTTTGGGCGGAGACACGTGAGCCTTCAACCATTAGCAACACCAGCAAAACAATGAAGAATGACAAACGCATCACTATCAACCTGCCTTTCGTCACTGGTGAACCTGTCACTTGCTTTCCCAAACCTGCCGTCGCCACGAAACACTGTGCCTTCCGTCACGCGCCAATCGCCTCCGGCTGGCGCTTCAAACGTTTCGCATAAAGCGGAAAGCGCGCGCTTAGTTCAGTGACGCGCTGGCGCACTTTGTCGCGCACTTCTTCCGATGCCGGTGCATGAATGACTTCAGCAATCAACCGCCCAATCTCGCGCATCTCGCTTTCCTTCATGCCGCGCGTGGTCACGGCCGGGGTGCCGATGCGAAGGCCTGAGGCGACGAAAGGCTTGTTCTGATCAAACGGAATCGTGTTCTTGTTGACCGTGATATTAGCAGCTTCGAGAGCCTTCTCCGCATCCTTGCCGGTAGTGCCTTTGCCGTCCATCCAGACGTCAACGAGCATCAGGTGGTTGTCCGTGCCGCCGGAAACCAGACGCAGTCCCTGTTCCTGCAACTCGCTCGCGAGCGCCTTCGCGTTCGCGAGAACCTGCCGCTGATATTCCTTGAAATCGTCGCGCAGCGCTTCGCCAAACGCGACTGCCTTCGCGGCGATGATGTGTACGAGCGGACCGCCCTGCACCCCGGGAAACACCTTCCGATCGATCTCTTTCGCGTGTTCTTCGTTGCATAGGATCAAGCCGCCACGCGGGCCGCGCAGAGTTTTGTGCGTTGTCGTTGTCACGTAGTCGGCATGGGGCACAGGCGAAGGATGCAGGCCGGCCGCAACTGGGCCGGCGATGTGCGCGATATCGGCAAACATCCGCGCGCCAACTCCCTTTGCGATTTCGCCGATGCGTTGGAAGTCGATGATGCGCGAGTAGGCTGACGCGCCACAGACAATCAACTTTGGCTTGTGCTCTTCGGCGATTCGCTGGAGCCCGTCGTAGTCAATCTGTTCGGTTTCGCGCGAAACACCGTAGTCGGCAACTTTGTAACTGATGCCGGAAAAGTTCAGCGGATGGCCGTGAGTAAGATGGCCGCCGTGCGAGAGGTTCATGCCCAGAATCTGATCGCCATACTGAATTGCGGCGAGATAGACGGCCATGTTTGCCTGGGCGCCGCTGTGTGGCTGTACGTTGGCATGTTCGGCGCCAAAGATTTGCTTCGCGCGATCGATCGCCGCCTGCTCAACCACATCACTCCACTCGCAGCCGCCGTAGTAACGTTTCTTCGGATAGCCTTCAGCATACTTGTTGGTGAAAACAGAGCCGGCGGCTTCGAGCACGGCTTCGCTGACAAAATTTTCACTCGCTATCAACTCCAGGCCGTTAGCCTGGCGTGCAACTTCGTTATCGATGGCTTCCGCGATCACCGGATCAACTTCGGCGAGCGGTGCGTTTCTTGAATCGGTCATATCAACTGTCCTTTGAACTTTGTACTTTGAGCTTTGTACTTTGGCCTTGGGTCTTTGGTCTTCGTGCGGTCTACTGTCTACTGTCTACTTCCTTCTATCTTCCCAACACGCTCCGCATGGCGGCCGCCTTCAAATTCTGTGCTGAACCATGCGCGCACAATCGCGGCAATTTGTCCGGGCGGAGTGGTGCGTGCGCCGATCGCCATTACGTTCGCATCGTTATGTTGACGCGCGAGTCGAGCCGTCTCTTCCGACCACGCTACCGCTGCGCGCACGCCGGGAACTTTGTTCGCAGTGATGGCCATGCCTGTTCCGGAACCGCAAACAAGCACGCCCTGATCCGCGCGACCTTGCGCCACCTCATCCGCAACCTTGCGCGCGTAGTCAGGATAGTCAACCGATTCTTCCGAGACCGTGCCCAGGTCGTCAACCTCCAGCCCTAATTCGAGCAGCAGAGGTTTGAGACGTTCCTTTTCGGCATATCCTGCATGATCGCTCGCGAGCGCGATTTTCATTATTGAATCTCCGCGAAACTGAAACTACGGCAGGGGTCGATGGTACATCACGCCTCCAGTGGTCGCAACGAAGTAGGACAGGCATTCCTGCCTGTCCGATTCTTATGCGTGCTGCAATGTTGAAATAACCAGGGGCAGGCAGGAATGCCTGTCCTACATTGCGTTAACCTTTTTGCTAAGCGAGAATGACTCCTCGTAATAATCCCGAGGAAAGTTAAGCCAACAAACCAATGCGCTGGTCACAATATTTCATTCCCACACTTCGCGAAGACCCGGCAGACGCTGAAGTCGTTTCGCATAAACTCTTGCTGCGGGCCGGCCTGATTCGTCAACTTGGCGCCGGAATTTATTCTTATCTGCCGCTGGCGCAACGCGTCGCGTTGAAGGTAATGGCAATCTTGCGCGAAGAGATGAACCGCATTGGCGGCCAGGAATTCTATTTGCCGGCATTGCATCCGGCGGAGATTTGGAAGGAATCGGGTCGCTGGGATGCGATTGGCGACGATATGTTTCGCCTGCGTGACCGCAAAGACGGCGACATGTGTCTGGGCATGACCCACGAAGAAGTGTTTACGACGATTGCGCGCAACGAGCTACGTTCTTACAAACAACTGCCGCAGGTTTGGTATCAGATTCAGGTAAAGTTTCGCGACGAGCCGCGCCCGAAGTCGGGACTGATGCGCCTGCGTACCTTCATCATGAAGGATGCTTACTCTTTTGACGTGGACAAAGCCGGACTCGACAAGTCTTTTGTCGATCAGCGTGAGGCCTACAAACGGATCTTCAATCGTTGTGGCATTCAGTTTTCGATTGTGGAAGCGTCTTCTGGTTCGATGGGCGGTTCGGAGTCGAACGAGTTTGTCGCGAAGACTGACGCAGGCGAAGACTTGATTGCGAGCTGCCCAAGTTGCGGCTACGCAGCAAATCTCGAGAAAGCAACGTCCAGGCTGACACCCATCAAAGATCTAATTGGCCCGGATGCGCCTGAAGAGTTCGCAACGCCGGGCGTGCGCACGAACGAAGACTTGGAGAAGTTTCCCGGCGGCGCGAAAGCTGACACGCAGATCAAATCGCTTGTCTACGTCGCCACTATTGACAACGAAGCGCAGCCGGTACTGGCTTTGGTTCGCGGTGACCACCAACTCCACGAGACAAAACTGGCCGACACTTTAGCGGCAACGGCAGTGCGCACAGCCCATCCGGAAGAGATTCGCGAACTACTCGGCGCCAGCGCCGGGAGCCTTGGTGGGGTGGGAGCAAAGGCTCGCGCGAAAGGAGCTAAGTTTGAACTCTTGATCGTGGCGGACCTCGCACTCAAAGCCCGGAGCAACATGACAACCGGGGCCAACAAAGACGACCACCACCTGCGGGGCGTCGACATTGAGCGGGACATAAAGCCAGACCGTTGGGCTGACTTGCGCGGTGTTGCTTCCGGCGAGGGTTGTCCTCGTTGCGATTCAGGAGTGCTGGAAGTTTTCAAGGCGATGGAGATTGGTCACATCTTCAAACTCGGCACGAAGTATTCCGAGTCGATGGGAGCGACAGTACTTACGGTAGAAGGAAAACCCGTACCAATCGTCATGGGCAGCTACGGCATCGGCGTCGAGCGCATCATCACCGCGGCGATCGAGCAACACCACGATGCCGACGGCATCATCTGGCCAAAGAGTATCGCGCCGTTTGATGTGGTGGTCACTGTGACGAACACGAAGGATGAGCGGCTGCGCGAGACGGCCGACAAACTCTACCAGGACTTGCAACGTGCCGGGCTTGAGACGTTACTTGACGATCGCGACGAGCGCGCGGGGGTGAAGTTTAAGGATGCCGATCTAATCGGGATTCCCTATCGCATCACGCTGGGCAAGAAAGTGGTGGATGGTGTGGTGGAACTCTTCGAGAGACAAACGAAGACGAGTGAGGACGTCAAACTGAGCGAGATAGTCTCGCGCGTCCAGAGCCGGGCGCTCGCAGGATTGTAGAGAGCGGCGGCTTTGCCGCCATCCATGCGGAAAGGCTTTGCCTTTCCGTCTGTTCCTCGAAATGTTTGGAGGCTCCGCCTCCGCCGAGGCGAAGCCTCGGAGAAGGATGCAAACTCACGGAAAGGCAGAGCCTTTCCGCACGGAACGCGGCAAAGCCGCATAAACTGTTCATTCCTCTTGACGAGACAATCGTTGAAATAAGTGCGCACTAGATGAAATTGTTTTGGCTTTCACTATTACTTCTCATCGGCGTCGCTCCGCGCACGTCAGCCCAGGACCTGCTTCCGGAACTCGTTCGCCGCATCAAGCCGTCCGCCGTGGCCATCGAAACCTTTGATGCACGCGGCGAGAAGCTCTCGCGCGGCAGTGGCTTCTTCATTGCTGCCGATCGCGTCGTAACCAACCGCCACGTCATCGACAACGCCTACCGCGCCGAAGTTCATTCTTACAACGGCAGCGTCTATCAGGTTAAAGGTGTGATCGCCGTTGACGCCGAAGGGGATCTGGCGCTGCTGCGAGTTGATGTGCCGCCCAATCAGGTTCGTCCGCTCTTGCTGGATAAGACTTCGCCGCAGGAAGGCGAAAGCGTAGTTGTCATTGGCAATCCTTTTGGACTTGAAGGCAGCGTCACTAACGGCATCGTCTCGGCAGTGCGCGACATCCCGACGTTCGGACGGATTATTCAGATCACCGCACCAATTTCGCCGGGCTCGAGCGGCAGCCCCGTGGTCAACATGCAGGGACAAGTAATCGGCGTGGCGACCTTGCAGATAACGGGCGGCCAAAGCGTCAACTTCGCCATACCTTCAGAGAGAATTTCGCAACTCCAAAGCGGAGCACTGTTGTCGTTGTCTGACCTGGTCGCTACTGCCGGCAGAAATAAACGCGCCAAGGCTGTGCAGTCTTTCCGCGATGGCCTCAGTTTTCTTTCCAAGGACGACTGCGAAAAGGCGTTGCCGTATTTTGAAAAGGCTGTTGAGTCAGACAACAACTATGCTGAGGCCTGGGCGCAAGCCGGCTTTTGTAGAGAGAAGCTCGGCCGTCATGCCGAAGCGATTGATGCTTCGAAGAAGGCGGTCAACCTCCGGCCTTCGGCCGAGTCCTATTTCAACATCGGGCTGGCGAATTATTACTTGAAACAATATCGCGAAGCAGCTGAAAGCTATCGCCAGTCCATCCGGATCGATCCCTATAACGCTGCAGACGCTTACTATGCACTCGGGTTGGTTTATCGTGATTGGGGACGACCCGACGATGAGATCCAGGCCTACAAGCAGGCCATTCGCTTGCGCCAGGATTATACCAGCGCCTACGAACGACTCGGCTCGAGATACTTGAAGTCGAAGAAATATCCGGAAGCCATCGAAATCTTCAAGCAGCTTGCAGTTTTGAAACCGGGTGACGCAAATGCGCCAAACAGCATGGGCGAAGCGTATCTGGAGTCAGGAAAGTTGCCAGAGGCCGTTGAAGCCTTCAGGCAAGCGATTCGCCTGAAGCCGGATTTCGGCAGGGCGTACTACAACCTCGGCAAATCACAGCTGGCGATGGGCAATCGCGACGGCGCGTTGGAGCAGTACAACATTTTGCAGAACCTCGATCAGGACTGGGCGGAGCGACTGAATAACTTGATCAATCCGTAGACCGAAAGGGGCAGGAAGCAGGGCAGACGGCAGGAGAACGGGGGATCAATTTTCCATTTGTCATTTTGCATTTTTCATAATTTTTCATTTGTCATTCAGCGGAACCTCACTGGGTTTCCACGCGCGATTGATCAAGCTCGCCACGAAGCCCGCGCCGAAGCCGTTATCGATATTCACCACCGTTACATTCGACGCGCATGAGTTAAGCATCCCCAGCAGCGCTGCGACGCCGCCAAAGGAAGCACCATAGCCAATACTCGTCGGCACGGCGATCACCGGCACACTTACCAAACCTCCCACCACTGAAGGAAGCGCACCCTCCATCCCCGCTGCAACGATAGCCACGCGCGCGCTTTGCAACAGCGAACGCTCCGCCAGCACGCGATGAATGCCGGCGACGCCAACATCCCAGACCCGCTTCACTCGGTTGCCCATCGCTTCAGCCGTCAAGGCCGCTTCTTCGGCGACGGGTATGTCGCTCGTACCCGCGGTTACCACTACAATTTCGCCCACGCCGAGTTCCGTGTTGTCTCTTTGAATTCTTATCAAACGCGCCGACTCATGCCACTCGGCTTCAGTAACGATGTTTCGCACTTCGCCAAACGTTCCTTCGTCGGTATGCGTGATGAGAACATTTGGCGAGTGGCGTATTAGCCGCTCGGTGATTCCGATGACCTGTGCGCGCGTCTTCCCGGCGCCGAATACCACTTCGGGAAAGCCCTGGCGAGACGAACGGGAATGATCCACGCGCGCGTAACCGATGTCTTCGTAATGAAGATCCTTGATGCGTTTCGCGGCTTCTGCCTTGTCCAGTTCACCGGCCTGATACGCAGACAAGAGCTTGTCTAGTTCAGATAAATCCATTGGTTTATCACCAACTCAGTGTCGGGCGGGCATTCTAGCATTCCGTTATCAGCACTCGAAATGCGCTCGCTTGCGCTGAAACTAGCGGCCAAGTAAGATTCAATCACGGCCCACGATGGAATTTACAGTAGCAATCACCGGCGCTTCAGGTTCGATTTATGCGCAGCGCACGCTTATGCACCTGGCTGCCAGCGGCGTGGTTGAGCGCATCAATTTGATCATGTCTGGGGCGGCAACGATCGTTGCGAAGGTGGAACTCGGAGTTGATCTCGCCCGCGCGGATTGCGGCACAGTTAATCATTGGCTGGGCCTGCCCACAGATTCTCGGCTGGTTCATTTGCATCGTCTCGACAACGTGGCCGCACGGCCTTCTTCGGGTTCTCATCCGCAGGAAGGGATGGTCATCGTCCCGTGTTCGATGGGCACGCTCGGGGCAATAGCGTCTGGCGCAGGCACAAACCTGATCCATCGGGCGGCCGACGTGACGTTGAAGGAAAGCCGCAGGCTTGTGCTGGTGCCTCGCGAAACCCCTTACAACGCTATTCACCTGGAAAACATGTTGCGGCTGTCGCGCGCTGGTGCACACATTATTCCCGCGAGCCCTGGCTTTTATCATCGGCCGCAAACGATTGAAGCTCTCGTTGATCACCTGGTTTTTCGCATCCTTGACCACTTGGGCGTCCCGCATTCCCAAGCCACGCAATGGAGAGGTATGAAGGAGCAAACTGGCGAACTAATGATCGCCAAAGAAGACTAATCCGCAATGCCAGCTATCCTCCACAATGTTCGCACCACGCTCGAAATGATCAAGATTGAGCACACGCTTTTTGCCCTGCCGTTTGCGTTTCTTGGCGCCGTGCTCGCTGCGAACGGATTGCCTTCAATCAAGCAGCTGGTTTGGATCACCGCGGCTATGGTGGGCGCGCGTTCGACGGCGATGGCTTTCAATCGAATTGCGGATCGCCATTACGACGCTCGCAATCCGCGGACTGCCGGTCGTGCCCTCCCCGCAGGTCTTTTATCAGTCGGCTTTGTGTGGTCGTTTACAGTTGCCTCGGCGTCTCTTTTCTTTCTCGCGGCGGCTATGCTGAATCGCCTGACGCTGGTCCTGGCTCCCGTTGCCCTCGCCAGCGTGTTGCTCTATTCGTTTTCCAAACGCTGGACGCTGTTGTCGCACCTGCTGCTGGGTTGGTGTCTTGCGATTGCTCCGACCGGAGCCTGGATAGCGGTTCGCGGCGCTTTGGATAGTCCAGTGCCACTTCTGCTCTCGCTGGTCGTAATGTTATGGACCGCCGGCTTTGACGTGCTGTATGCCTGTCAGGACTACGACTTTGACTTGGAGGCGGGACTCCATTCGATTCCCAGACAGTTTGGAATCGCGCGGGCCCTCTTGATTGCGCGCTTGCTCCACATCGGCGCCTTTGCCGCCCTCGTTGCTTTATACTGGATCACGCACCTGGGCATTTTCGCCTTGATAGGTGTGGTGGCAACTGCCGCGTTGCTTTTTTACCAGCACCGGCTGGTAAGGGCGGACGATTTGAGTAAACTTAATGCGGCGTTCTTTACTACCAACGCCTTTGTGAGCGTGATTTTGTTTGTAACGTTTGGAGGGCCAGCTCTACTAAGGACTCTTTCATGAATTTTTCACACGACCGAATACTGACTGCCGTAGCCGGGAAGGTCGAAAGTGGCGAACGACTTTCTTTTGAGGATGGTCTGGCACTGTTTGGAACTGACGACTTGCCCGCGCTTGGCAAGTTGGCAGATAGCGTTCGCCGCCGGAAACATGGCCGCACGACGTTCTTCAATGTGAACCGGCACCTTAACCCCACCAACGTTTGCTACGTTGATTGCAAGTTTTGCGGCTTCTATCGCACGCCGCGACAGCCGGACGCTTACACGCATAACATCGAAGACAGCCTGCGGGTTGCCGGGGCGGCGGTGAAGGAAGGCGCCACTGAGCTTCACATTACCGGTGGACTAAACACCAAGCTCCCGTTCAGTTATTTCACCGATCTATTGTCCGGACTTAAACAGAATTATCCCCAGCTTCATCTGAAGGCTTTTACGATGGTTGAGCTCGACCACTTTGCGCATTTCTACAAGCTGAGTGACGAAGCCGTAATCGGGCAATTGATCGAAGCGGGATTGGATTCCTGCCCCGGCGGGGGCGCGGAAATTTTTCGTGAACCGACGCGCTCAATGATCTGCGCACACAAATGCGATGGTAATCGTTGGCTTGAGTTATCTGGGAAAGTACACGCGGCCGGACTCAAAACGAACGCCACCATGCTCTACGGGCACATTGAATCGGTTAAAGATCGCGTCGATCACCTGTTGCGGTTGCGAGCCCAGCAGGATGAGTCCCACGGCTTTCAATGCCTCATTCCGCTGGCGTTTTATCCGGAGAATACGCAACTCGCCCATCTGCCAGGACCCTCCGGAGTGGATTCATTGAAGACGATGGCGGTGTCGCGTTTGCTGCTCGACAATTTTGATCACCTGAAGGCTTATTGGGTAATGCTGGGAAAACGTCTGGCGCAGGTTGCGCTGCATTACGGCGCCAATGACATTGACGGAACCATTACTGACGGTGGCGAACTCTCGGAAAGTTATTCGATTGAATCCAACAACGAAGTCAAGATGTCTCGCAGTGAGTTGGTCGTTCTGATTGAAGACGCCGGTTTTGAAGCTGTCGAGCGAGACACAGTCTACAACCCAATAGAACGGACCAATGTAAGCCTGGTCTAGTTTGCCGAATTATTTCTGGTACGTACTCTACTGAAGTATTTCTTATGCCAACATTAACTGAAACGCGCACAATCACTGTGGCTCATTCCCCAGACTCGGACGACGCTTTTATGTTCTACGGGCTGGCTACGAACAAGCTCGATACCGGTAGTCTTAGCTTCACGCACGTTCTCAAGGATATCCAAACGCTAAATGAAGAAGCCTTCCGGGGGACTTACGACGTCACAGCCGTCAGCTTCCACGCGTACGCATACATTGCTGACAAATACCTGCTGCTGCCTCACGGTGCTTCGATCGGAGATAACTACGGTCCGGTCTTGGTTTCGCGTGAGCCTGCTGCGGCGGCAGACATATCCAAGCTCAAAATCGCCGTACCCGGAACGTTAACCAGCGCCTTTCTGGCCTTGCGAATTCTCAACCCTGACTTTCAATACGAGGTCGTACCCTTCGACAAGATAATTGCGGTGGTACAGACCGGGCAGTGCGATGCGGGATTGCTGATTCACGAAGGGCAACTGTTCTACGAATCGATTGGCTTGCACAAAATTCTCGATCTGGGCGAATGGTGGCACGAGCGGACAGGTTTGCCACTACCGATGGGTGGAAACGCCATTCGCCGCGATCTGGGTCCCGAAATCATTCGCCAGGTTTCGCACTGTCTCAGAGAAAGCATTCGCTACTCACTCGCCAATCGTGAGGATGCGCTCGCGTATGCTATGCAGTTCGCGCGAGATATGGATACTGCCCTGGCCGATCGATTCGTAGCGATGTGGGTTAATGACTTAACTCTTGATTACACTGATCGTGGTCGCGAGGCTGTTCAGCGCATGCTTACAGAGGGGTTCGAGCGCGGAATCATACCCAACCGTCCCGCCGTAGAATTCGCCATATGACGAAACGCAACAAAATACTCCCACAACTGGTTTTGACCTGGTGTTACAATCTGCGGTCTTGATATATAGGGATTTGTCGCAGTTCGCAAAGGGCTTGGAACAACGCTGGGGTGCGCGCGGCGGCGTAAATGCTACTCCGCCCAGATGGAGCAGCGCCGCCGCGCAACATCATCGGTTACAAGCTCCTGATCAGGCTCCTCCCAAAGCTTGACCTACGTCTTTCCCGTGTAGCAACGCTGCCGCTCAGCGTTGCCATGGCGCTTTCGCGCTTTGAGATCCACGGAAAATATCGGACGTTGCCGGTTACCGACGTGAGGACCTGAATAATCCTTTTGTTACCCTCGATGCACCCTACGGAGCCACTTTCGATACCTCGACCACCGCGTGGGCATCATGCATTCGTCTCGCGACAAAGATCTGAGGTAATTGTTTCTGTGCGGAGCACCTTACATCAGGTGCAGGGAATTTTGCAACTAGAAAATGGCTTACTCGCGACCATAAAGGCGCCCCATCTCTGTCGCCCCGTTCCATATGGCAACATCACGTTCTTTTCGGGCATCTGACGGCCGGTCACTTGTACAAATATCCTTCGGGATTCAGGACTCTCGTCGTAAGGACTTGAAAAATGTGCACAAAGCGCTTGTTAAGAGAGCTTTTATTTCTAGCTGCATTCTTTATTCTTTATTCCGCAACGGCCCCCTTTGTTTGGGCGCAGGCTTCCGGGGCTAACGCTGGAGCGCTTCCCCCAGATGAGGTCGAGCGGATTGTCAAGACCTTCACCACCAAGGAAGCTCAGTTTCGCCGCGCGCTAAACGAGTACTCCTTTAAGCGTGACGCAGTTCTTCAAAGCCTGGGGATGGGCGGCCAGATTACCGGCGAGTATCATCGCGTGTCCCTTTTCACTTTCGACGATCAGGGCACCCGCTACGAGAAGATCAATTATTTTCCGATGCCTTCATTTCAAGGAGTTACCCAGGAGGACCTGGACGACCTGGGCGGAATTCAACCGTTCGCCCTGGAGCCCTCAAAGATCCCTCAGTACGATTTCAAATATGTCGGTAAGGACAAGATCGACGAACTGAGTCTCTACGTTTTTGATGTTTCACCAAAGACAATACCGGACCCAAAGAAGAGTAAGGAACGTTTCTTCTCGGGTCGCATCTGGGTTGACGATCAGGATCTGCAAATCGTCAAGACCAAGGGCAAGGGCGTTCCTGAAACCAAGAAGAATAAGTTCCCCACCGTCGAGACTTACCGTGAACAGATCGATGGTCGTTATTGGTTTCCCACTTATTCATATGCAGATGAGGAATTGATTTTCGACAACGGCGAGGTATTGCATATTCGCATGAAGGTCCGTTACTCCGACTTTGAACTTGCACGCGCTAAGGTGAAGATAATAGAAATCGACGATCCGGACGCTCCGAAAAAGGAAATGAAACCACCGGGGAAGGTTCCGCGCAAACCCTAATTGCGGTCACTGTCCCAAGGGCCGATTGGCGCAGCGTCGAGTTCTTGACCGATAATCGCTTGTACGCGATCTACTAATCTCTTTACGGCTTCATCCGTTGAACAGCCTGTCGTTGGAATCGGCGAAAGCATTACCATCTCGATTGTCCCGGCCCTGGCTTCGCCTGTCCCCTTTCCCATCAACTGGTCCGTGTTCTTGATGGCCACCGGCACGATTGGCACGCCCGCCTGTGCCGCCATGTAAAAGGCTCCCTTTTTGAACGGAAGAAACTCGCCTGGCCTGGCTCGCGTGCCTTCGGCAAATACGCCAAAAGATCTGCCCGACCGAATGCGAGCGGTGGCGGCTTCTACGGTGGCACGGGCTCTCTCGCTGTTGGAGCGATCGATCGCCATGATGTTCACGAAGCCCATCCCAACGCCGAGGATGGGAACATTCAGCAACTCCTTCTTCGCGAGCAGGCCCAGCCGGCGGCCCGTATAGACGAAGAGCGTTGCCGTGTCCAGATACGATCTGTGATTGGAAATAAACACATACGTTTGGCCAGGCTCAAGGTGGTCGCCGCCACTCACATGTACTCTCACGCCGCACAAACGCAACCAGTTTCGCGCGCCAAAGAGCGCCCAGGGGTAAACGACGTCGTGTTTACCTGTTAGCCAGGCGAACAGCAGCACCGGTGGACCGCAGATGAGGAGTAACGCAGCGGCGACAAAAAGAGACCACCAGTAGTGTAAGCGTCGGAAAATCCGCATAGGAAATGCAATGGGCAGCGAGAGATAATCGCACAATTCGGGAGCAAGGGCGACGGCGCCAGCGAAACTCTCAATCCTCCATTTCCTTAGTGGAGCCCGAGCCGTCTGTTGCCTTGCCAGATTCGCTCCGGCGCGTTATCTTCCGTAGCTAGATTCTCTCCTCAGCCTGTCGTCAGGCTTCTAAGCATCTAAATCAGTATCTCCGCATCCAACTTGCGTGCGCATTAACCACGTTTGACTGATGCCAAGGAGCTTTGCCATGAAGAGAATTTCAGCTTGCCTAGTGCTCCTCTCCCTTGTAGCGCTTTTCGCTGTCGTCTTGAATGCGCAGACACGCCAACGCCGAGTTTTACAAAACCCACCGTTGCCGGCGCCTGATTCTTCAAGTCCGTCCAGGGCACCCGTCTTAGGCGGGGCAACGCGACCGGCCGGCACTCAGTCCGAGGGACAATCTTCAGATGTTGCAGCTGGTGGGCCCGAGGAAGTCGAGGCCGGCGACGTAATTCGCGTCAACACTACACTGGTCACGTTACCGGTCAGCGTTACGGATCGTGACGGCCGTTATATTCCAAACCTGCGAAAAGAAGATTTCCGCCTCTGGGAAGACGGCATCGAACAAAACGTCGCCGTTTTCTCTTCAGTCGACAAACCTTTTTCAGTGGTACTAATGCTCGATACGAGCGGGTCTACTCGTTTTCGGCTCGCTGATATTCAGGATGCTGCGATCACTTTCGTTAATCAACTGCGCCAGGATGATCGCGTCATGGTCGTATCGTTTGATGATCAAGTGAGAATACTTAGTGAGTTTACCAGCGACCGCTCTCGCCTCCGTGATGCAATTCGGCGCACTCAACCCGGCAATGGCACCAAACTTTACGACGCCGTAGATCTTGTAATGAACCAGCGTCTGAATAGTGTAGATGGCCGCAAAGCTATCGTTCTTTTCACCGATGGGGTCGATACCACGAGCAAACATGCTTCCTATGCCAGCAACGTTCGCGATGCGGAAGAGTTGGATGCATTGATCTATCCGGTGCAATACGACACCTACACGGATCAGGGTGGCGGTGTTTCGGGCTGGCCAGGTTCCGGCCGTCTGCCGAATTCAAACGGTGACATTCTGGGTCAGATCCTCGGTGGGATATTCCGCAAAGGTAGTGGTCGTTCTGGCGGAGGAGCTGGCGGTGGAGTTGGAACCAGCAGACGTGAATACGAAGTCGGGAATCGTTATCTGCACGAACTGGCTGAGAGAACCGGCGCCAGAAATTATATGGCCGATTCCACGCAGAATCTTTCCGCAGCCTTCGCTAATATCGCCGAGGAGTTGCGCCGACAATATACCCTTGGCTATTACCCGAAGACTCCAGCACAAGCGGGCAAACGCCGGCAAATAAAGGTGCGGGTGAATCAGCCAAATCTCGCGGTCCGCACCCGAGACAGTTACGTCTTCAATCCTTCCGGCCCGATAACCGACAATACTGCCGCTCGCTCAGCACCTGTCTTCCAGAAGAAGCTGGCGCAAACAAACCAATCCGGCAACGACACCTGGTTGCAAAAGGACTGAGAGAGCTACTTTAAGGGCCAGGGGTACGAACACCTTCAATCGAGGCGGGAGTCGCAGGCCACAGCATTCCGAGTGGCAGGCTAAGAATCCATAAGCAAATGCCGACTAGTGTGGTCAGGACGAACCAGAACTTCCAGTAACTGCTAAAGGTTTGTTCCCATCCTGCTTGAATGCTGTGGGCGAGGTTTACATTCATGGCGGCCGGTGTCACGAGTCGCGACAGTAATTGCACGACGAAGTACCAGACGAACGCATAAAACCAGGCCCGTCTCTCCATTCTCACCCTTCGGATCACGCCTATCCCGACACAAAACCCTCCGATGTGTGCGAGCGTAGAAGACACTACTGCTAAAAGCTCAGGGTAGCTAAACCTCCCAGTGAGAGGCATTCCCCAGGTCGGCACCACATACGCGAACCAAACTGCGACACCGGGAACCATCCAGATAACGGCAACCCGGATCAGTATCGCCTGTTCGAAAAAGAGTCCCAGCGCGAGTAATAAGTTTCCGATGTTACACATCCAAAGCGTGTGTCCAAGTTGATTGATCTGCCAGTAGTGAACTGCCTGCGCACTGAAAAATGCCAGCGGAAGAATTCCGAGAAGGCGAAACTGCGTTTGTGTTAGTTTTTGAGCGGCCAACTTCTTGTTTGAAGCTACGTTGATGTTTTCTCTACTCGCCGAACCGGGACCTTTCGTTCTAGAATAACACTTCCGTTACGACCGCGCGGATTCAAACTTACTTAAACCAAAGGTTCGCAGCAACATGCCTTCAGTCGAAGACTTAGCAAATAGATCTATTCCCGAATTGCGGCAACTGTTTCTTGAACGCAGCCGGCCCGTACCTAAAGGTTTGCTTGAAGCGCTGGAGGTAGACACTCGCGCGGGGGCTCAACAACTCGCAAAGCGAATCCGCGAGCGTTATCGCAGCAATCGTTCCGAAGGGCAGCGCCTACACACTTTGCTGCGGTTTGAGATTGCCCTCTGGGCACAGGGGTTCTCGCTCGTCGCTGGCGTCGACGAAGCGGGGATGGCGCCGCTCGCTGGTCCGGTGGTAGCGGGAGCGGTGATTCTGCCTCAGAATTACAAGCTCCGCGGTCTCGACGATTCGAAGAAGATTCTTGACCATGAGACGCGCGAAGAGCTTGCCGCGCAGATCAAACAAGATGCCGTGTGCTGGTCATTCGGCTTCGCTGAAGTTGAAGAGATAGACAAGATAAACATCTATCACGCCGGCTTGCTGGCTATGCAGCGCGCGGTGCATGGACTCGGTTGCGTGCCTGACTTTGTCCTGGTCGACGCCCGAAAAATACCCCAGTGCCCGGCGCCCCAGCGTGGCATCATCCGCGGAGATGCCCTTTCCGCCAGCATCGCCGCCGCTTCAATAATCGCCAAGACTACACGCGACGCTCACATGCTCGAGATGGACACTCTGTACCAAGGTTACGGCTTTGCGTCGCACAAAGGTTATCCGACTCCCGAACATTGTCGCGCCCTCAAGGAACTGGGAGCGGTCCCGATTCACCGGCGGAGCTTCGGCAGAGTTCGAGAAGTGTTAGGCCTGGACCCAGCACAGACTGAGCTGTTTGCAGATCAATCCGAGGAAATCGGCACTGAAGTGGCGATCGCGCACGCCCAATAAAACGCAATTCTTTCGCGACACTCAAGAAATCACATCAAGCTTGCATAAAGACTCGATGGCTTCCCTAACCGAATACAAGAAGAAACGCCGCTTCAATAAGACGCCAGAGCCCGCGCCAGAAAAAAAGCGGACGAAGAGCGGCCGTATTTTTGTTATTCAGAAACACCGCGCCAGCGCTCTTCACTACGATTTCCGACTCGAGGCAGACGGAGTCTTAAAGTCATGGGCGGTTCCTAAAGGTCCTTCGCTGGATCCGACTGTCAGGCGATTGGCGATGCAGGTCGAGGATCACCCGGTGGACTACGCCGATTTCGAAGGCGTCATTCCGGAAGGAGAATACGGCGGCGGCACAGTGATGGTCTGGGACTACGGGACCTATGAACCCGAGGCGACCGACGATGTGAGCACAGCGATAAGTAAGGGGGAGTTAAAGTTTTCCCTTAACGGTGAGAAACTAAAAGGCTCGTGGGTTTTGGTTCGCACACGAGATCGCCAATGGCTTCTAATAAAACATCGCGATTACTACACGACCGAAGAGGATGTCACTGAGATAGCGCCAGCCTCCATTCTTACTCGTCGAACGCTTGCGGAGATTGCTGAAGACGAAGGTGGCGACATCAAGAAGGCCGCTACTGGAGATCCTAAGAAGGTTCCTCGCCGCACCGGCGTCAAGCGCCGCAAGCAAGGTAGCAAGAAGAAGGTCTGGCACAGCAAGGGTAGCTAATGTTTTGCTTGAACTTGCCCGACGCACAAGAAGAGTTCAACCTTCAGATCAGCAACCCGGCTGCGTAAGCGCCTGCTTTGCTAAGCGACCCAGAGCCATCTACCCATCTAGCAATCCAGCGTAGGACAACCGACCATCAACTATCCGTGCCGCCGAGGTGTAAGGATGAGCTTCAGTCTTCCTGGCATCGAGGATGTGAACAACGTCTACGCCGTTCGCTTTCAGGAAATCCGCGATTAGGCTCCGGTGACAGCGCCACCACAGTGCCTCGGCACACATCACTGCCGTTCGTTTTGTGGTCGCAACTTCAAGCAAGCCCTCGATACCTTCCTTGAACTCTTCGCTTTCCAGGTGGTCCGCATAGGCTCGGAACGAAGCATTCTTCCACGCCATATTCTTTGAATTGGAAGTAGGGCGACGGCGCCCGCCTAGCTTGGGATTGTGTGCGTAAAAGATTCCTCTAGCTTCGAGGTTGCGGGAAAGCTCCGGTTTATTAAAGTGGGGATACCTGCGCGAGCCGGGGAAACTCCTGACGTCGACCAGAGCCGTGATCCGATGTGCTAGAAGAATCTCATTGAATTCGTCAGCCGGCCGAGTTGAGTGCCCTATTGTCCAGACCCGGCTGGCTTGCTTCTCGAGTTCAACTTCCATCGAGGTCTCTCCTCAGCATTCACATGAGGCTTCTCACCGCCTCGATAAGAGTCTCCCGATCTGCGCTCGGCTTAACGTTTCCTCTTAACTGTCTGCTTGCCGACCTTTCAGGTTTTACGTCAAATGATCTGCGAGCAACGCTTCGGTCGACGCCTACAGTTAAGGCCTGACCTTAAAAAAATGCTTCAAGCTTGAAGCGGCCTTGCTTTGCGAGTAGCGGCTTCCACAGGTCTCCCAGTCGCCGCAGTCGCACAGGTACGTTGTCCATTCTGAAATCGTCGATGCTAAGGCCGCGCTCAACCTCAGCCCATTTCACCGGGGTTGAGACCGTTGCCTTCGGGCGCGGCCGCACGGAGTAGATTGACGCGAGCGTGCGTCCCCAGGCGTTCTGGTTGTAGTCGACCAATACCGTGCCCCTGGGCCTTTTCGAAACCGTGTAGACCGCTGTTATCAGCTTTGGCGCTTGTGCGGCCAGGGCATGGGAAAACTCTTTAGCGAAGCCCCACACCTGTTTCTGCGTCGGCCCTCGCTCGATTGGAACGTAGACATGAATACCCTTCGAACCCGTGGTCTTCGCGTAACACCGCATCTTCAACGACTCGAGCCCTTGTCGCAACAATAGCGCAGTTTCAATCACCTTCTCGAAGGAAGCACCGGCAACAGGGTCGAGATCAAAGTGCAGATAATCCGGGCGGTCCACATCGTCACAACGTGCGTACCATTGGTTAAGATCGATGCAACCAAGATTCACTACCCAGAGAAGCGAAGCGAGATCCTGAATCATCGGGAAGTCGATTACGTTTCCGGAGGAATGTTCGATGTGGCAAAGCTCAATCCATTCCGGCCGCGGCGAGGGGGCGCGCTTCATGAAGAAGAAATCGCCCGCCGCGCCGTTGGGATAGCGCTTCATCACCATCGCCCGGTCTGTCAGATGAGGAAGCAGGAACGGCGCGACGTCGGCGTAATACTGAATCAGGTCGCGCTTGGTTATGCCTAACTTAGGCCAGAACGGCTTCGTCAGATTCGTGAGCTTGACGACCTTACCTTCAAGTTCTACCTCAAGGTTCAGCTCATCCTTGGGGAGCACCAATCGCTTGGCCGATGCTTTTCTAGTGCGGCGCCGCGGAGGTCCAGAGCGCTCTACTCGGGCTGGATGATAGTCTCGCGTTGCTGGCTTATCAGGCATTGGGAGTTAACGTTTTGTGATCACACTGACAAGCCGGTTAAGTCTTCGCAGTTAAGGTTATACATTAGGGGAAGGTGATTATTCGCGGGGGAACCACTGCTCTAGGCTTCGCCGCTTGATGCCGAGGGGTTTTGCGAGATTTGGTCAGCTTCTTCCTCAATTGCTTGCAAGGCTTTCATGAGCATCTGGCGGTGCGCCGGACGAACCGCTTTACTCAACTGTTCTTCAACCCGCGACCGAGATACTTTCAGCGACTCCAGCCGCTGCAGTCGAACGCGATCCTCCAGGGGCACACGCGGCGCACGTTCGACGGAAGCGCGCTGGCTCGCTTCTTCCATCTGCTCTTCATAAGACTTGCCCCAGCCAATCGCCATAACTTCTCCGAAACATTTCGACTCGCCATCAACGGGTGCGCGCAATGTCAAACTAGATCTACTGGGAAGTTAGACTACCGTGCCGTCCTTCACCAAAGCATTCTTAGGCACAATAATAATTCCATCGCGAATGTAATAAGAACCGTCATCCGCATCAGCATTAACCACTCCGGCTTCATTGAGAAGCCTAACGTTACTGCCAATGCGAGCGTTCTTGTCGATGATGGCGCGATTGATGACAGTTCCCTCCCCTATCCCCACGCGCGGCTTGTTAGCAATCAGATCGTCGCGCATCTCTTCAATGGTCTGGTAGGAATCGGCTCCCATCAGAAACGAAGAGTCAATCCGCACACCTTTCGAAATTCTGCTTCTCAACCCGACGACGGAGTTTGTGATTGCCGCGCCAAGGACAATGCAACCATCACTCAGGATCGACTCAACGATCTGCGACTCCTCAATCTTTGAAGGCGGGAGGTAACGGGCTCTGGTAAAGACCGGCGCTTCCGCATCAAACAAATTGAATTTTGGAATCGCTGATGTAAGATCCAGATTGGCGCGGTAGAAAGCGCTGATCGTTCCGATATCTTCCCAGTAACCATCAAACAGGTATCCCTGCACGTTACCGGTCTTTATTGCGCTGGGAATAATTTCCTTTCCAAAGTCAACGGCAGTCGGATCGTCGCCGAGTAGTTGTTCCAGGCGTTCATACTTGAAAATATAAATACCCATGGACGCCAGAAACGGACGCGCGCCGGCTTCGGCTTCGCTAAGGCCCAGCTTGCTTGTATCAACGCGCATCGATTGCAATTCTTCGCCTTGCGGTTTTTCTTTGAACTCAATGATGCGACCACTCTCGTCTGTTTTCAGCAAACCAAAATCGCTTGCCGCCGCTTCGTCGCAGGGAGTAACAGAAACAGTCACGTCCGCATTGCTTTCGTAATGCCGATTGAGGAACAGGCGATAGTCCATGCGATAAAGATGGTCGCCGGAAAGTATGAGCAGCGTATCGATGCCCCAATCGCGAATGTGAGGGAGCACCTGACGCACCGCATCGGCAGTCCCCTGAAACCACTGCGGGCTCTCGGGTGTCTGTTCGGCAGCCATTACCTCAACGAAACCATTGGAAAACGCCGAAAAGCGGTAGGTCTGCGCCAGGTGACGATTCAGCGATGCCGAGTTGTATTGCGTGAGCACAAACATCTTGAAGACATCGGAGTTGATGCAGTTTGAGATCGCGATATCGACCAGCCGGTACTTTCCACCGAGCGGCACCGCTGGCTTCGATCGTTGCTGCGTAAGCGGAAACAGGCGCGTCCCCGCACCACCACCAAGAATTACGGCCAGTAAATTGTGCTTTGCAGGCATTTGTTTTTGAACCAACTTTGATTTTGGGAGCTGAGCCGAGGATAGACGGAAAGCAGGTGGGGTTTCAAGGCTGGATCGCTATGAAGACATTTGATCAATATGCGGCTGGAGTACCGGCGATACTTCTCTGGCCCGCAGCTTCCTGCGCGATCTTCACACCGACGCTGGCGCCGATGCGCGTCGCTCCCGCTTCAACTAACGCACGCGCATCGTCGAGACCTTTCACGCCGCCGGATGCTTTGACGCCAAGCTCCGAGCCGACAGTCCGTCGCATCAAAGCGATGTCAGCCACAGTCGCGCCGCCCTTCGAAAAACCTGTGGAGGTCTTTACGAAGTCGGCGCCGGCTTTCTTAGCAGCCACGCAGGCACGCACTTTTTCATCGTCGGTTAACAACGCAGTTTCGATAATCACTTTACAGAGCGCGTTGTATTCGTGTGCGACCTCTGCAACTACATGAATGTCGTGTTCGACCAGACAATCGTCGCCGCTCCTGAGTGCACCCACATTGATCACCATGTCGACTTCGCGCGCGCCGTCAAGGATCGAGCGGCGCGCTTCGTAAGCCTTCACATCTGACAGGGTCGCCCCCAGCGGAAACCCGATCACGGTGCAAACAGGAATACCCGACCCTTGAAGGTTACAGGCGGCAGCACGCACCCAAGTTGGGTTCACACACACGGATGCAAATCGATAGCGCACCGCTTCTTCACACAACCTCTTGATGTCTTCGTCGGTAGCTTCGGGTTTCAGCAACGTGTGGTCGATCAAGCTGGCCCAATCTTTCGCGGACGACGTTTCACCCAACACCAAACCAATGCGCGCAGCGCCGGCGTCGATGATGCGGTGCATGCGTTCGGGACAGCGATTAAAGCATTCCGAGGTGCAGCCGCACATTGCCGCTTGATCGCCATCGCCATTCAGCCGTGAATAGATCACGTCTGTGATTTGTTCGACCAGTCGCTCGAAATCGCCGTTAGTTGAATTATTGTAAGGCATCGCTTAATGCAGTAATGCGATCCGCTCTTATTTGCTGAGGTCGTCGCTCAAGCTGAACGAATCGAGAAACTTGGTTGCTGCTTGCCGCCGCAGCTTTGTAACTTCTTGAGAGTCGTTCGCCTTCGGACTCATTACAAAAACAGTTTGGTAAAGTCGTCGCTTGACCCAATAAGCGCGCGCGGTGGCCGTGAGATCTCCAGAAAGCTTCATATTCCATTCTCTTCCGAAGTATCCATTCAGTTTGATTTCAGTCTCGATTACTAGTTCGCCTCCACTTTTAGCAATTCCTCCTTCGCGACCTCGATCCAGCATCAATTTGATCCTGTCGGGATCTGTTATGTCCTCAGGAAACTGCAAGTAAGACACTACGTAACCGCCGATCTCGGTCTCCAGCGTTAAGAGGTGGTTTTCCATGCCGGGATGTCCTTCCACCGGCGCCGATGTCTCGGATGGCTTAGCCGGCATTAGTATGACAAATCCCGAATTAGCAGGCGCGACATTAACCCAGGTGCCCGACTCGACACGAACGGCGGCCGGCTGCTGGGCCAGAACTGTAATGAAACTTAAGGAGATGAATATTGAAAGTAGTAGGGTTCTCTTCACGAGGGCTATTCTAACACGATGGCCGATTAAGAACAGTGATAGAGAATTGACGGCGGTCAGGATGCCGATCGTCTGCTAACGCTGATACTGTCGCTCTATCGCTTCAATCTTACCAACACGCTTGCGGTGTCTCTCTTCAGTCAGTTCAGTTGCCAACCAGGCTTGCACGATCTCACGCATCTCTGCGCTCGTGATCGTTTTGCTTCCCAGACTAAGAACGTTTGCGCCGTTATGCTCGCGCGAGTTGCGGGCGACCTCTACTGAATAGCAAGCAGCGGCGCGCACGCCCGGTACCTTGTTCGCCGTCATCGCGCTGCCAACACCAGCACCATCGATCACTATCCCCAGATCCGACGTTCCCTGCGCAACGCTTCGCGCTACGGCGTATGCCAGGTCAGGATAATCAACCGGTTCTTCCGAATTCGTGCCGAAGTCATGGACCTGATGACCCAGTCCGGTAAGCAGAGTCTTGAGCTCTTCTTTCATTCTGAAACCACCATGGTCGGCGCCCACAGCAATCAACCGGGAAGTTCTTGAACCGCGCCTTGGCACACGGCGAACAATCTCGATCCCTTTCTCGCTTACGATGTCGGCTGCCAGCGGCGTCAGGCGTGCGCCTTCAGCAATACGCAGCGTTGCTCCATTGGCGAGGTCGCGGACGTCATCCTCGGTGATGACGGTCTTTGACGACTCGTCGCGGATCGCGGCCGTCTCGGAAGAGGTGACTGGAGTTTTAGGAAGCGTATCGACAAAACGACTCGAGGTTGCGTGAACATCAGGAGAACGTGGCGCGTCCGCGGGCATTGATTTGTCGAGCACCTCGCGAACCAGCGCTCGTATCCGATCACGTGTGGAATTATCGGGCATAAGAAGAAGTAGACAGGAGACAGTAGACAGCAAACAGTAGGAGTAATCAATTTCGGACCTGAGTAGTTACAGCCAGGTTTGCCCAGTCGCTGCTGTCTACTGTTTACTGTCTACTGTCTACTCGTTACCCTAGCGTCTCATCGCGCAAATCCAGCAACCTGGCTGCGGAGGCGAGGACTTTGCCGTCGCGTATTTTCATATCAACCCGGCCAACATAGATGCCGCTCCGGCCAACTTGAAAAATTATGGTGTTGCCGCCTGACGGCGTTTTCGTTAGCACCGGCTGCTTCATGAACGTGTGCGTGTGGCCGCTGGCGATGAAGTCGATACCGTCCACCTGCGCGGCGACCTGTGTGTCGCCAATCTCGGCTCCTCTGGGATTCGCGTAATAGCCAAGGTGCGACATACCAACCACCAGCGTGCAACGCTCGCGCTCGCGCAGGATTTTCACCATGCCGCTCGCTGCCTTCACCGGATCCAGATATTTCACGCCCTTGAAATTCTCCGGCGTGATCAAATTGTCGGGGCTTATTCCTAATCCAATGAGCCCGACGCGAACGCCGCCAATCACACGCACGACATAAGGCTTTACCCGGCTCTCGAGCGGAGTGCCGCGCACATCGTAGTTGCTGGACACAAATTCGAAATTTGCAAACTTCATCGCCGCCGCCAGCGCGTCCACGCCGTTGTCAAAATCATGATTGCCGAGAGTGACAACGTCGTAGCCGATTAGCGACATCGACTTGTATTCCACTTCGCCTTTATAAAAATTAAAGTAGGGGGTGCCCTGAAAAACATCGCCCGCATCGATCAGCAACGTGTTTGGGTTTTCCTTGCGTACGCGCTTGACCAAAGTTGCTCGCCGCGCGACACCGCCTTTGTCCGGATACTGCCGGTCGTTTGCCGGCAAAGGGTCGATCTGTGAATGGGTGTCGTTGGTGTGCAAAATTGTGATCAGCTGCTCGCCGGGCGCCACGTCCAAAAGCGGCGCGCTGATCGCCGACCACATCGCCCCTCTCGATCTTGTAAGTAAATGCAAAGCCGATAGCGGAGACATCGCAACTGCGCCGCCAGCCAGTGAAGCTTTTAGAAACCCTCGCCTGGTAATCATGGTTTCGGCTCCTCCGCTGCTCCGGATGCCGCTTTATCGAAAACGAAACGGCCGTCCAAGATCGACTTCATCTCCCGCCCGGCCGCAGTTTCCGCCTTTATGTAATCAGTGATGGCATCGCGGGTGGTGAGCCCGAGTGGTCTGGTGTTGGTAGCTTTCTTCAACACCGCCGCGTAGTCGCCACCGGTAACATTCAGCAGATAGTCGATGCTGATCACTGTGTAGACTACCGCGGGCTCGATCTCTTTCTCGGTACCGTCAATTAAGAACTTTGCGCTTTCCAGCTCAAGTTGCTTGTCACTGTTGACTCGATATTCTATTCGCGCCCCAGACTGCGCATCACGATGCGACACTACTACGCGCAATAGATCCAGCACTTGATCCCCTGTCAGATCGAAGGCGACCAGCGCGTTTTCAAACGGCAGCAGTTCAAAAACATCTCGCAACGTAAGATTGCCTTCAGCAATGATGTTCTTGCGCAGTCCGCCGCCGTTGGTGACTGCCAGCAGAATCGGTTTGCCGAGCTTCCCGCTTGCCTGCGTGCGAATTCCGTCGGTAACGAAATTGCCAAGTGAACCAGCGCCCACGCCGCCTTTTTTCAGGTCGCCTTTTAGTTTGCCGATGGCTTGATCCAAAGCGCGTACCCTTGGACTGTAAGCTGTGAGCATCTTGTCGACCGCGGCATCGTCAGGCATGCTGGAGTCGACGGCGGTTTCGCTGACGTTGGCGTGGATGTCGGCCGGAGTGGAGGCAGGAGTAGCGACGGGAGCTGGCCGTGCGGACGCTTGGCCGAGAGCTGATTGCGCCCCGCCCGCGATCACGCAAAGCAACAGCGCCCAACGAAGCAGCGCGAGTTTAGCTCTTGACACGGCTCTGGATTCCTCTTGGAGAAGCGAAAATATAACAGTCCATTTTCTAGACGCGATTGACCTGCGCGGAGAGCTTCACTAGTATGTCGCACCATGAGGCAGATTCGCAACAGCGTTTGCCGGCCCTAAGGTCTCAATCATATTTGACCATTCGAGGAGACAGCAACTTGGCTACTTCTTCCGCACACATACCTTCGGAGTTCAGCAATCCAAACCTTGAGGTGCTCCTTTCCGAGGAACAACTGCAAACGCGCATCAAGGAACTCGGCGCCGAAATCACGCGCGAGTATGCGGGCCTCAACCCGCTGCTCATTGGAGTGCTGAAAGGGGCGTGCTTCTTTCTGAGCGATCTCCTGCGGGCTATCGATACCCGCCTGGGCATCGAGTTCATGGCGATTTCCAGTTATGGCTCGTCGACGCGCACGTCAGGCGAGGTTCGCATCATGAAGGATCTGGATGTGCCGATCGAGGGTCGTCACATACTCGTGGTGGAAGACATCGTCGACACAGGCCTGACTCTTTCCTACTTGCTGGCAAACCTAAAGTCGCGCGGCGCAGCCAGCGTGAAACTGGCCGCGCTGCTCGACAAATTCGAGCGGCGCGAGAAGGACGTTAAGATCGATTATATGGGCTTCCAGATTCCCGATCATTTCGTCGTCGGCTATGGCCTTGACTTTGCCGAGCGCTATCGCAACTTGCCGTTCATTGCTGTACTGAAAAACCCGGAACAAGGATGAACGAATTCTCCTTCCTCCGTGCACCCTCCGTGTACTTTGTGTCTCCGTGGTGAATCGTTTTCACGTTTTCAACCACAAAGGCACAGAGAACACAGAGGTGGCACAGAGAATCAACGCTGATAAGTTCGAGGAGTTCTAATGAGGAAGCCTACTGTTATCTTTGCGACGTTGGTCTTTTGTCTGGCTACGGCAACTGCTAACGCCCAAACGGACTGGTCGAAAGTTGAAATCAAGGTCATCAAGGTCTCCGGCAACGTCTACATGCTGGAGGGTTCCGGTGGAAACATCGGAGTCTCCGTCGGCCCCGACGGAATCCTGATCGTTGACGATCAGTTTGCGCCCCTGGCAGACAAGATCAAGGCGGCATTGAAAACGCTCGGCGAAGGCAAACTGAAATTTGTTTTAAACACCCACTATCATGGCGATCACACCGGTGGTAATGTCGTCTTCGGCCCGGACGCTCCCATCATTGCGCAGACCAACGTACGCAAACGCCTTTCGGAAGAACAGAAGTCGAAGTTCTTCAATCGCACCACACCGGCTTCGCCGAAGGAAGCCTTGCCGGTAATAATTTTCGACAACGCAGTCTCCGTATTTTTCAACGGCGAAGAGATCAAGGTAATACACTTCCCTCACGGTCACACTGACGGCGACAGTGTCATTTTCTTCCACGGCTCCAACGTCGTGCACATGGGCGACGACTTCTTCAACGGCAGGTTCCCGGTTGTCGATTTGGAAGCGGGCGGCGACGTGGAAGGGATGACTAAGAACATCGGCGACATTCTCAGCAGGCTGCCCGCGGGCGTGAAGATCATTCCCGGCCACGGACCACTTTCAGATGTTGAAGGCTTGAAGGCGTTTCACCACATGCTGGTTGAGACGACAGACATCGTGAGAAAGCGCATCGCTGCCGACAAGACTTTGGATCAGATCAAAGCCGAGGGACTTCCGGAAGAATGGAAATCGTGGGGAACGGGCTTCATCAACACCAATCGCTGGCTTGAGCTCGTCTACAACAGCCTGTCGGCGAAGAAATAAAGGGCTTCAGCGTGTGACGTCTGACAGGAAGCTCTCGCCCGCCGTCAACTTCAAACCAAAATTCTCTGCTACTGTTTGCCCGATGTCTGCAAGCGAGCCGCGCGTACCGAGGTTAACCCCCGGGCGCGCGCTTTTTCCGTAGACCAGTAGCGGCGCGTACTCGCGCGTGTGATCCGTTCCGGGGAATGTTGGGTCGTTGCCGTGGTCGGCCGTAATGATCATCAAGTCGCCTTCGCGCATCGCCGCTTCAATGTGGGGCAGGCTGGAATCGAAGTGTTCGAGAGCCTTCGCGTAACCTTCGGTGTCGCGGCGGTGGCCGTAAAGCATGTCGAAATCCACGAGGTTGGAAAAAATCAGACCGTGCGTGTCCTGCCCCAGCGCCTTAATCGTCTGATCGATCGACTGCTGATTGTTCTTCGCCGTCAAATCCTCGGTCACGCCCATGGAATCGTAGATCGATGCGATCTTCCCGATGCATACAACGTCGAGGTCTTCGTCCTTTAGCGCCGGCAACAGATTCGCCCGCGGAGGCGGAACAGCGTAGTCGTGACGGTTCTCGGTGCGATAGAAATGCCCCGCTTCACCAAGGAACGGTCTTGCGATCACGCGTCCAACTTTGTGTTCGCCATCGAGTATGCGCCGCGCCGTCTCGCAAATTTCGTAGAGCCGTGCGAGCGGAATAATCTCTTCGTGAGCGGCAATTTGAAAGACTGAATCGGCCGACGTGTAAACAATCGGCTTGCCGGTAGCGACGTGTTCCGCGCCCAGGTCCTTGATGATCTCGGTACCGGAGGCGGCAAAGTTACCCAGAACTCCGGGTAATTTCGCCTCGCTGATGAAGCGATCCAGAATCGCCTCCGGGAATCCGTTTGGATAAGTCGGGAAGGCCTGCTCCAGAATGATGCCCGCCATCTCCCAGTGGCCGGTGGTTGTGTCTTTACCGTTCGACTTCAACGCACAACGACCATATGAGCCATCGGGCTGGGCCTGCGGCGGCACGTTCTGCAAAGTCCTGACATTGCCGAGACCGTAGCGCTGCAGGTTTGGCAAATGCAGATCGCGCGACTCGAGAATGTGGCCGAGCGTGTCGGAGCCCGCATCGCCCCACTCCTGCGCGTCCGGCATTGCGCCTATGCCCGCGCCATCGAGGACGATTAGTAGAATTCGATTGAATCTGTTGTTGTTTGGCTGAGTTGATTCAGTAGGAAGATTTGCCATTTGTCATTCGCGAATTCAAGTTTGAAGTGCAACACGGCTCTGTTGTCATTTCGCCTGCCGAAGGGCAAGTCGCAATCAGGAACGGGGTTGAGCCCGGAGGGCTCGCAGATAGTAGCCGGTGGTCGCAGCGAAGCGCAGACCACCGGATGATGCGAGAAGAAGATCGGCACCCCGCCGGGGTGCAAGAGACCGGTCGCCTCACAGGCATATTTTTCGTCGTACTCTTCTGTCATTTGGTTCTGGCACCCCTCCGGGGTGCTGATCCTTGCTG
>JANMQG010000202.1:0-6024 GCA_031370285.1 Chloracidobacterium sp.
GGGCACGGGCGGGCGGGGGCGTCGGATAACGACCGCTTTATGTGCCGGTGCATGACGCATGACGGCGCGACGCTTTATCAGCGCCGGCGGGCGGCATGTCTGACCAGGACATAATGCCGCGTTATCGGATGACCCCGCCCGTCCGGGGCCGCGGCCCGTCGATGGAGAACGCGGAGCGCGACAACTCACGCTAAAGAGAGCGGAGGCAAAGGCGCGCGGCGCAACACTCTCTTTTGCGGCGCGCGCCTTTGCCGCAGCGGACGTGGGAGATCAGTGGGCAGTAGGCAGTGATGTTGACTCATCACTCGGCACTCATCACTCATCACTTTGACTGAACCTTGTGGACCTTGTGGTGAAAACGAGGGGGTTGTGGTGGGGTTGCGGTGGGGTGACCACAAGGTCTTACGCAAAGCCAGTCAACGCTTTAACCCCTACCTTGTGGTGTTTTGGAAAATACTAGGTCGAGCACTTTTTTGCGGGCCGGTAAATCGTAAGCGGCTGGGCCGCCATCCAGTGCGGAAAGGCTGTGCCTTTCCGGGAATGCTTTCCCTTTTCATTCTGGGAGAGGCTACGCCGCGACCATTAACAACACTTCTTACTCGAGATCTCTATCTCGAGCTGTCCGTGCTGGCCCGCGATGAATGAGTCTCAACAACAGCGGCTAAAGATAATGGCCGAGCGCTTCAGTGAGTGGCTCGAAGCCATCAACTACTCGCCCAAAACTAGAATCAACTACACCCGCGACGTGAGGGTCTTTCTCGCCTGGCTCAGTGAGAACACTTCCATCAACTCCATCGCCGACATCACGCCGGCGCACCTGCAGCAATACCAGATCGCGCTCTACAACTTTGAGCGCCACCCACCTGATTGCGGAGTGCCGATTGCGGACTGCGGATTGAAATCCGGAATCAGCAATCCGAAATCCGCAATCGAGCCGCGGCGGCTCAGCGTTGGCACACAGGCCAACCGCCTGGCGGCGGTGCGCAAGTTCTTTTCCTGGCTCCTGGGCGAACAACAGATTGCCTACAATCCGGCTTCGACTTTGCAGCTGCCAAAGCAACCGCATCGCTTGCCGCGCGGCGTACTGACGAAATCTGAAGCACGGCGATTGATCGAAGCCACTCCAGTTGTGAAGCCGCGGGATGTTCGCGATCGCACGATCCTGGAAGTGCTTTACGCCACCGGCATTCGTCGCGCTGAGTTGCTCGGGCTAACGATCTACGACGCTGACTTGCAAACGGCAACGCTGCGGATCGAGCACGGCAAAGGCAACACGACCCGCATTGTGCCGCTGACGCAGAGCGCGATCGCTGCCTTGAAACTTTATCTCGAGGAATCGCGCGGCTTGTTCGCGCATGAAGCCGGCCAGGTGCGTTTGTTTGTCTCTAGCCGCTCTGGGGGCCCACTTGATGATGACGATATCGTGCGCATCGTTAGGAAAGCAGCAACCCGCGCCGGCATCAAGAAACACGTCACGCCGCACACGCTGCGCCACACTTGTGCGACTCACTTACTGAAAGGCCGCGCTGACATTCGTCAGATCCAAAAGCTCATGGGCCATCGGCGCTTGTCATCAACCGAAGTCTACACGCGCGTGGAGCTCTCCGACCTGGCCGAAGTCATCGCCCGCTGCCATCCCCGTGAAAAGCGAAAATGAATCGCGCCATCGATGTTTACCTGGCTGAGTTGGAAGCGCGCCGCTTCTCTCATTCGCGACGCTATCATTCAGCGCGCACACTCGAACGCCTGCTGCTCTACCTGCGCGAAGCGCACAGCCTCACTGACTGGCGCGCTGTCAATGAAACTCATCTGCGCGACTTCGCCGTCTATGCTGCTACCCGCCATCGCACACCTAAGGGCAAACTCATCTCCGCAGCCACGCTGCGTCAGTGGCTGGCCATCATTCGTTCGTTCTTCGTCTGGATGAATCGCAACGGCCGCCTGCTCCATAACCCGGCTGAACGCCTGGCCCTCCCGCGCAAAGAACAGCCATTGCCCCACGTCCTCGACGAATCAGACATTGCTCGTCTCATCGAAACTCCGGACACAGGGACCGCGCTCGGCATCCGTGACCGCGCGCTGATGGAAACTCTCTACGCCACCGGCATCCGCCACGCTGAAGCTCACCGTCTCGATCTCTACGACATCGACACCGCCGCACGCCGTCTTACTGTGCGTCTGGGCAAAGGCCAGCGCGATCGCCTCGTGCCACTGACGGAAACCGCCGCTCATTGGCTCTCACGTTACGTCACGGCCGCACGTCCGGAACTGGCCGCAGGCCAGTGGTGGGGCAAAGGCCGACGACGAATGAAAGGCAAGCGCGGGCAATCATCACCTGGTGCGCACTCATCGCCTGGTCCAACCTGGGCGCTGGCGTCTACGCCGGCGCTCTGGCTCGCCGTCAGCGGCCGTCGTCTCTGTTACGGCTGCATTGCCGATCGCATCCGCGACTACGCCCTACAAGCCGAAGTCAAAGCCAGCGTGCACACCTTCCGCCACTGCTGCGCGACGCATCTCTTGCGTGGCGGTGCCAGCATCCGCCACGTGCAACAACTCCTCGGCCACCGCGACTTGAACACCACGGAAATCTACACGCACGTCGAACTCTCAGACCTGCAACAGGCCATTGATAGCGCTGCCTCAGCCAACAGAATCGAGTAGCAAAGCCATCTCACTCGGGGCTATACTGCTGCTTCGCTTGGCTGCTTTTTCTCTTTAGCTGCTGCTGATCTTTGACAACTTGCTCTCGCGCGGATGCGGGCGCGTGGACTAACTACACGTTCTTAACCTCAAAAGAACGCGACAATGAAACAGGGCTCGACTACTTCGGCGCAAGATACTACGCAAGCGTGCACGGGCGGTTTACATCCGTTGATCCAATCCAAATCACGTTCATAAGGCTCGTCGACCCTCAACGGCTCAACCTGTACGGCTATGCACGAAATAATCCGTTGGCTTACGTTGATCCCAACGGAGCAGATGTCGTGTCCATTCAGTTGGTCATTCAACCGGGGCCTAATCAACTCGCTCAGAACAATCCAAAATGGAAATCGCCGGAACTCGGCAGGGTTGAACAGCTTGGGCCGGCAGCTAACGGTTCCTATTTCGACTATGCTGTGAACATAGTTGTAACGGTCACGCCGGACGACAGTCCCGACAACTACGATCCCGTACAACACTACTTCGTGATCTCTCCCCAAGGTCAGAACTCGGACGTGCATCGTCCGGGCGAATCGGGCACCGAGAACTCTGACAACCCCGAAAAACAGAACATTCTCAGAACCGGTAACACTCTCGTTTGGTATGACAATCCGGGTTTGGGGCCTAATCCAGAGAATCGAGTTCCGCCAGCAAGTATCAACGGAACGTATATTGCGGTGTTCTCGTCCACGGCAAAACCTAAGAAAGGCTCAGCAGGCAAGCAAACGGATATCGTTACGTACTGGGCAGTGAAGGTTGAGGTTAAGAACGGAAAAATCGTTAACTCCCAGGCCGGGACTATTACGGAGCAGCAATATAATGAAGCTACCGGAAAGAAACCGAAGAAAAAGAAGGACAAAAAACCAAAGGCATCTCAGACACAATAGTTTTCTTACGTATTTCTTTCCTAGATTGATTCATTGTATCCGAGAATTGAGGAGGTAACGCCAGATGAAGCGCACACACATGCGACGAATGATCCAGCTTGGCTGTCTATCGATAGCCTTGGTTTCCATCGCACCGCCAATGAGCGCGAAGAGACTCTCGTCGCGAGAGACTTCGGCTTGTTCAAGCGAGACACTAGAGACTCTCCGCCGACTTGGTGCAAAACAGATTGATTCATCTGGCACAAAGTTTGAGCTTGAACGCGGTGTCATCCTAACACTCTCTTGTAGTCAAAAGAGACTTAGTGCGGCCCAGGTTGGAATGACTTTTGACTTCGGAGAAGCCTTGACTCGGAATGGGTCGCCAGAATGTGCGGCCAGTGCAAAAGAGAACCATTGCTGCATGTCCGAATTGGCTTATAGGAGGTTTATCGAGATAGTCAAACAGTTGGAACCGTTTGGCATTCTTGAGCGGCAGGATCCTATAGGCCTTGTCGGGCCTGCAGGATGGCTTAGGACAACAGAAGAGTTCACTCATGCAAACCTAGTGAGGTTACAGCGTACCGCCGCTGGGGATGAGCCGGGCATTGCCGGGTTCTCCGTTTTCTACTGGTTGCCCTTAAAGGGAAGAGTAAAGCAGAAGCGCCTTGAGACTGTTGACGTAGGAAATCAAATCGGATATGCCCGACAATTTCTCACTGTGGATCACGCCGAAGTCGAGGTGTCAGACTCTGATTATCAACGAATACGTAAAGGTCAAACCGTGGAACTGGAAAGAACTATCGGTGGCAATCTCGCAAGGATACTCTCTATAAGAGACTGACCTTGACGCCTCTCGTCGGTGCTTCATGAACCACCGGCCAAATCCTGGAGTCCTAAGGACTAGATTGCTGAGAGGAGAATAACGCCACGGCGCTTCAAACCGCCCAAACACCGGCAAGCAAGGGGTAACTGCCGAGAAGAGTGTATTTCGCTCTGTTGGCCGCCGATAAGGATGCCGAATAGGATTTTGACGCGGTTTGCGAGCTGAAGATGGTTTGCGGGTGATGGGTTCCTCCCGCTCTCCGGGCCCACCGCCTCATCGTGTTATCCTTCCCACATCGTTACCAACAACAAAAAAGAATTGCCGGCCCGAACAGTTGAGGCCAGTGAGACTCCGTTGCGCGCCGGGATGCGTCTCGAACCGACGGCGCCCCCATGTGCCGTGGTTATTTTCGGCGCCACCGGCGATCTGCCGCAAACTTCTGCCCGCGCTTTACCTGTCCATCGATTACTGTCACAACTTTCCGCCTGGACCACGACGCGCGGCCATAAGAGCAAGGTCCAGCATCTTCGCGGCGACGGCTAACGCTTCCTGGTAGATCTGATCGTTGCAGAGGATTTCCATCTCGCGACTGAGCAACTGAGCGGCGCTGCGGTTTCTAACCGGCAACACACGACCGCGTTGAGTCTGTGATCCCAACTTCGCTTCGGCCAGGACAGAAAGGTTGTCCTCGCTGCGGGCTACCCGGAAAGAACTTCCTCCTTCGAGACTTGATCGCAGTTCCACTTGCACCAGTCTGCCTGGCTTTCGTTCGCCTCGCTCGACGCGATTTAGTTCCACTTGAACTTCCCCAGCGCTTGGGCCGCGGGCCTCGTTCAGGAACTTGAACGACACCGGTTTGTCGCGCTGCGGAACCGGCAGCTCCTCTGCGAGACTCCATCCCAGCCGGCTCGCGAGCCAGCCGGCGATCAGCAATGCCTGCGGCGCTACAGCCGCCTCATCGAGTTCGGGCGCAACATAATCGACTTGAACTGAATCAACACTGTCGAGCCACGTTCGATATGCTGCGACGTCGTAAAAGTCTGCCAGCAACTCGCGCCAGAAGGTGAGCCGCGCCCAGTTGAGATCGCTAACGCCGATATGATCGTAGTCTTTTTCAGCGAACAGCTTATTTGTCTCGATGAGATCAGGCTGAGGGTTCGCAAACTCGGCGGAGTCAATAACCAAACGATCAGTTGCGCGCAAAAGTTTGTCTAACACTTTGTCAGAAACTTGCGGAGCATCTCGCCACCAAAGAAACGTAGACAGGTCCGGCGCCAGCAGCGGCAACGCCGCACTCGGAAGTTCCGCGACAAACTTGCCTTGCGCTTTTAAGGTGATTTCCTCGCAACTGAGTCGCTTGGCGCCAGTGCGCTTATCGGTCTGACAAATAGATTCCAACAACATCTCGATGTCTCGGTCCGCTGCCTCTCGATCGCCGAGCATCATCAGCACGCGGCTGGGATGAATCGCGGTCAGCTCGCCCAACATCTGGTGCACGTCAGCCAACGCCGCGTCATTCGAGACAAACACCAGCAGATTCGCGACGCGAGCGCGCAACACGGCCGTCTCCGCGTCGGCCTGAGGATCACGGGCGGTCTCTTGCCACAGTTCTGCCAATTGCCGTTCGACACCTTC
>JANMQG010000205.1:0-28934 GCA_031370285.1 Chloracidobacterium sp.
ACATCCTGTTTGGTAGCTTCGCGCCGTTGAGCCTTCATGCGGAAGCGAGTATTCACGAAGAACCCGGTGCGGGAAAACCGCACGCCGGGGTCTGTGCGGGGGCTGTCGGGTAACTGGCAGTCCTACCGCGATCTCCGGGACACTAACCAACTTCTAAAGCTGATCTGCCAATTAAACCGAACATAATGAGCATTCGTATCTTACCGTTAACGATCTTCTTGATCTGCTTTCTTCTCTTCTCTTTTGCCAGCGCCCAGCAGATTGCCGATCCACATTTCGACGCCAGGGTCGACAAGCCCGCCTTCACGAAAAACTTCCCGCGCGTACTCTTTGATGAGGCACACAACAACTTCCACACCAGCACCGGGCGTTACAAGCCATTCGCCGATCTGATTTTCAATGACGGCTATCACATGGTTGCAAATCGCAGGGCATTTTCGAAAGAGTCGCTGCAAACTTTTAAGATTCTCGTAATCAGTAACGCGCTCGGCGCCGAAGACATGGACGATGATGGCGCGGGCAGTCCCGCTTTTTCCCCGGAGGAATGCGACGCCGTTTACGATTGGCTGCGCGGCGGGGGCGCGTTGCTTTTTATTGCCGACCATGCTCCCTTCGGCGAGGCGGCTGAGATCCTGGCGAAGCGGCTCGGCGTGGATATGAGCAAAGGGTTTACGCTGGACGAGGCCCACTCCGCTAAAGGACCAAACAATCCCGGCTTCATTGTTTACACGCGCGAGGACCATCTGCTCGCCAACCATCCGATTACGAACGGGCGGAACGATACGGAACGGGTAAACCAGGTTATCGCTTTTACCGGACAGTCGCTGAAGGGGCCCGACGGCAGTGAAGCGTTTTTGAAACTAGCCGATACCGCCGTCGATCACATTCCTCCGCCCGGCAAGAATGTTTCGGCGGCAGGCCGCGCTCAGGGCGTCGCTTTCCGGCTGGGAAAAGGACGAGTGGTAGTCATGGGTGAAGCGGGAATGCTCTCGGCGCAGTTGACCGGCAGCGACAACAAACCCTTCGGCATGAATTTTCCGGACATCGACAACCGCCAACTGGCGCTCAACATCATGCACTGGCTTTCGGGGTTGTTGAAATAGGAAAAGGCAGTGAAGAGTGAAGAGTGAAAAGTAGACAGCAATCAGCCAGCGTTTGCTGATTACTGTTCACCGTTCCGTTTACTGTTTGCTTTTCACTATTCACTCTTCACTTTTCACTGTTTCAATGTGGGACGCTAAACGACAATTCATCTGGCTGGCGGCGGGGCTGGCGCTGGGAACGTTTGTCGCTTTCTCAGACGCTCATGATGAGGATGGAACTTTCGTTCCGCGCTTCTTCTTCTTCATGGAAAGCCTGGTGCTGGGAGTTATCGCGCTGCTGTTTTATCTGTATTCTCGGAAGAAGCAATGATTTTCCGGGCTGCTCATCACTCATCACTCAGTACTCATCACTTCTTAGTTAGGCTGTTGCGCGGTCTTCGCCCTCACAGTTATTCCCTCATCGCCCAGAACCAGCAGGCTGCGTGCTTCCCCAAACGGCACGCTGGAGGGAGTATAGGAAACAACGTAGCGGTTTTTCCTGAGTTCGTCGCAAATGCTCTTTGCCGCCACGTTGGGTTCATCGATTGAGAAGATTGCACCGCCGGTTCCTTCCACCAGCCTATCGATCACCTGCCTCGGTTTTGGCACATCGCGGCGAATTGCGCCTCGCGTACGGTCCTGCGCCTGAACGGCATAGACTGTTATGTCGAGCCGCTGCAATTCGGAAAGAGTTTTTTCAAAGGTCGTCTTGCTGCCACGATCCAACCCATCGCTGATCACCACAATCACATTTTTTTGCCCGGGGACGGTGCGCAACGCCTGCTCCATGACCGCGCTGGTTGCGTCAAATAGATGCGGTTGACCCTTTTTCCGGAAAAGCTTTAGCGAAGACTCGATTGACTTGGCATCGTCAGTCCAGTCAGAAACGATCTCCGCTTCCTCGTCATAGCCGACGATCAGCAGCTTGTCGCCTTTAAATATCTCGTACGCAAATTCACGCGCCGCCCGCTCCAGTTTTTCAATATCAGCGCGGATAGTGAGGGAGTTGTCAACTAACAAAACAATGCGCGCCGGCGAAGGATCAGGAGTGAAGTTTCGTATCGTCTGTTCGACACCGTTGTCATAAACAGCAAGCTGCCTGGCCGTAATCTGTGCGCCGCGCTTTTCAGTGCGGGTGGCGACAATGTTCACCATCACGCCACCTTCGTTGGTCGTAGCCGGACGACGGCCCGCCTGAGCCATTGCCAGCCCGCACATGGTTAGAAGTAGCGCGAGCCCGGTCGCGTAATTCAAACGCGGGCGTAAACGCTGCAGAAGAGATCGCGCTCGATCAAATCGTCGTTTGTGCATCCTGCTTACATTGAGGAACACGGGCTTCAATCACCCTTGGGGACTTTGGATGCGGAAGCTTTCTCAGAAGTTTTCTTAGCCGGGGAGCTCTCTTTAGTTTTCTTGTCAGCCTTATCAGACTTCTTGTCGTCCGAGGCGGCGGCGGTGGCTGTATCTTTCTCAGCTTTCTCCGCTGCTTTCCGGCCGTTGCCGGCGTAATCGGTTACATACCAGCCGGAGCCTTTGAATTGGATCGCTGATGCCGATACCTGCTTTTCCAAACGCCCGCCACACTTGCGGCACTTCACCGGAGGCTTGTCGTTCATCTTTTGCAAGACTTCCAGCTTCGCCTTGCACTTGCGACATTCAAATTCATAGATCGGCATAACCGGTGACTCCCGTTCCCGCTGACAAGAACTTGCCGGAAAGTATACGGGCCACCCTTCAGCCGCGCAACGAGGGCTTCCCGCGAGCATAGTCGGTGGGTTGACATCTGCCGACAATACGGTCAAGTGATTGCTGGGACCGCGGGCGTCTCGCCCGCAATGAGCGCGAAGCGCGAAAATGGTTTGAAAAGCCTGCGCGCCTACAGCGCATTGCGGGCGGGACGTCCGCGGTCCCAGCAATCCCTATGACCGGTTGCTCTACTTTGCAACTTCAGGTGTGGTTCGTTATGATCCCGTTCGAACTACACCCCATGTCAGACACCGCAAAATCTCTCTCGCTCGAACGCAAGATCAAGATGCAGGAGGCGCGCGAAGGCATCATCAACCGCCTCGCGCTGACCCTGCCGACCACCATCAACCTGGATCGCTTCCTCAACGTAATCGTTTCCGAATTGGGCCGGATGATGAATGTCGATCGCTGCGACGTGATTCAACTGACCTCGCCGAGCGAATTGCGCATCAGCCACGAATGGCGTGCCAGCGAAGATGTCCCGTCCAGTCTGGGCACGGCGATTCCGCTCAACCTGAGCCAACTTTCGGAACACGTGGATATCACCAAGCCAATCCGTCTCAATGACACCTCGGCGCCGGGGCTCGATCATAAGGTGCGGTTTCTCGCGAAGAGTTTGCGCACACGCTCGCTGTTAGTAGTTCCGGTAACACTCGGCGCAGACGTGCTGGGATTGGTGGGATTGCACATGACGTCCACGCTGCGTTCATGGCTTGATGATGAAGTTTCGTTTCTGGAATCGATCGCGCGGCAAATTGCCGTCGGTTATCAATACACGCGTCTGTATCTCGACAAGGAGCGCGAGGCTGAAACCAAGCGCGCGCTATTGGAGATTGCCAACGCGCTCAACGCGCGCTCTGATTTTCGCGAAGTTTCCTCGCTTGTTCTCGAGCGGGCGATCGCTCTGGTTGGCGCTGACTATTCGGCGCTGGGAGTGCTCGATCCGAAAGGCGGGCGCATTGGTCTGGTCGCCTTTCGGGCCGCGCCGCACGCAACCACCGACGGCGTGCAGGGCTTGATTGATGAGCACGGGCAGTCGCTCGACGTCACAGAATTTCCCGCGGCGATGGAAGTCCTGGCCGAAGGCAAGACGCTTCGTTTGTTGGATACTGACTTGCCGTTTCCCTTCCGTTTGATGTTCAACTCGATACTCGGCGGACGGGCCGCATTGGTCGCGCCGGTGCGCGTGGGCGGACAAACGTTCGGATTGTTAGGTCTGGTGTGGAGTGAAGCTCGCCAGGGTTTTCAGGATCACGAAGTAGCGCTGGTTGAGGGCATTGCCGATCAATGCGGCACGGCGCTCGAACGCGATCAACTCTCGGCGGAAGTAATGCATCTGCGCAGCGCGCTGCACGAGCGTTACGGCGAGGACCGCATTATCGGACAGACCGGCGCCATCCGGCGGGCAATTGAACTAGCGCTGAACGTGGCTGATACGCAAACTACCGTTCTGATTCAGGGAGAGTCGGGCACCGGCAAGGAACTGCTGGCCAACCTGATCCACTACAACTCCGGTCGCGAGGATCAGCCTTACATAAAGCTAAACTGCGGCGCAATTCCTGAATCCCTGCTCGAGTCGGAATTGTTTGGCCACGAGAAGGGCGCGTTTACAGATGCGCGGGCGCGCCGGCTGGGTAGATTCGAAGAGGCCAACGGCGGGACGTTGTTTCTTGACGAAGTTGGCGAGATGAGCTTGTCGGCCCAGGTGCGTCTCTTGCGCATCCTGCAGGACGGCGAGTTTACGCGCGTCGGCGGCAACGAAGTTTTGAAAGCTGACGTGCGTGTGATCGCGGCGTCAAACGTAGATCTGGAACAAGCCACCGAGGCGGGCACGTTTCGCCGTGATCTTTATTATCGTCTCTCAGTGTTTCCCATCGTCCTGCCGCCGCTGCGCGAACGTCCTCAGGATATTCATCCGCTGGTCATCCACTTCATCGAACATTACAAACAGAAGACCGGCAGGTTTATCTCCGGCATTTCGAAAGATGCGTTGCAGGCTTTGATTACTTACGAGTGGCTCGGGAATGTTCGTGAGCTTGAAAACGCGATCGAGCGCGCCGTGATCATTGCCTCGGGCCGGCAGATTGAGCTTGAGGATTTGCCGGAGGCTATCAGCCGGATAGCGCTACAGGAACAGGATCGCATCAAGGTGGAGCGGGCCCGCGCCGCCAGCGAAGGACGGACGACGACGTTTGAAGTTACGGTGCCGTCGTCGATGGATGAAATAGAACGCCAGGCGATTGAAGCCACGCTCGATTATACGGGAGGCGACAAGACTCACGCCGCCCGCGCGCTCGGCATCGGCCGCAAGACCCTCTACCGCAAACTTGACCAATACAACGGTAAAGGGTCGGGCGGCGAACCGAGCGAAAAGTAGCCTCCCCTTAGACTCCGTTGACCGCCGAGACGCAGAGTCTCCCGCAGATTACTCGGAGAAAGGCCAAAAAAGGACACTAACTCCATGGCCGCTGGCCCACTTCTTGCACCCCCTCGCGTGGTTTTGTTATAGTCAATGTCCGAAACGAACACTTAGCACTAACCTGCAAAGCCTGAGCGCTTTGCGTCAGGAAAGGAATTCTTTATGGGAAACGATAATGACAACATCTCAACGCGCCTTGCTTACCTTTTAATAGGTGGCGGCATCGGGGCCGTTATTGCCCTGCTTTTTGCTCCAAAATCGGGTCAGGAGCTCCGCGGCGACCTGGCCGATGCCACGCGCAAGGGCATCGACAAGTCGCGCGAGGCTGCTCAGCAACTTGGCGAACGCGCTGGCGAGTATTACGAATCAACTCGTGAGCGTGCCGGCGAACTCTACACGCAGGCAGCGACCAAGGCCTCCGAAGTTTATACGCAGGCCTCTGAAAAGGTCGGTGAAGTGGCGCAGACGGCGCGCGCGACTGCGGTTCGCCAAACCAGCACCGTAGCAGCGGCGATCGACGCCGGTAAAAAGGCCTATCAGGAAGAGAAGCGCAAGACAGAATTATCTGGTCGCATCGAGGCAGCTCCGCAGTACACCGAAAAGTCAAACTAGACCATTGCCACTGCCAATTGCCGATTGAAGACCGCGGGTGTTAACAATCGGCAATTGGTAATCGGCAATCGCCAATGATTCATGTCTCTCCTGGCTCTACAGATGAACCCTAACGATCCGCTGTTTTGGGTGATGGTAGTCATCGCGCTGTCTTTCATCATCATCGCGATGGCTATGATTGCCATTGCTGTGTTCGTTAACCGCGCGGTGAAATCGGTAAATCGTCTGGAACAGAAACTCGAACCGTTAATCGCAAAGGTAACGGTCATGAGCGACCAGGGGCAACAGATTGCAGTCCAGGGTAAACTGATCGCCGAACAGTTTAGTGCGGTGTCCGGCCACCTCTCGGCTGCAACCATGAACCTGTCTGAGTCGCTGGCGATCATCAAAGATGAAGTTGGCGAATTGAAAGACATGGTGAGTGAGACGGCGCACGAAGCGCGCGACAAAGTTGAACTCGTTAGCCGCACGATCGACCGCACGCACGATCAGGTTGTTACCACCACCGATTTCATTCAGCGGAAAGTGGTCGAGCCGGCGCGGGAGATGGCCGCGATTATGGCGGGCTTCCGGCGCGGACTCGAAGTTCTCGTAGCGCCAATACCGAAGCCCATTAACCAGACTTACGGGGAGGATGAGATGTTTATCGGTTGACCGCTGGAGCCATTAACGGCTTGAAGAAACTCGAACCATCGTATCCTCCGCGGATCTGGTTCGAGTTTTTAGTTACCCCTGGTTCGTCTCTGTGCAACCTCTGTGTCCTCTGCGTCTCTGTGGTCATTGGTTCTCAACGATTCATTAACCACTGAGGCACCGAGAGCACAAAGGCAGCCACAGAGAAGGTCAGGGAATGAGAGCTCAACGGTTTCGTACTATTTTGGCTACTAAATGCTTCTACTGTTAGTATTGTTAACTTCGAGCGCGACAAGAAACTATGTCTACTGAGACCACCCCACTTGAGCTAAAAAAGACCATCAACCTGCCGAAGACCGGGTTTTCGCAAAAGGCGAACCTGGCCCAGAGTGAGCCCGCGCGTCTTAAGAAATGGACGGAGATGCGCCTTTACGACTTGATTCGGGAAGCGCGTGCCGGTGCGGAAAAGTTTGTCCTGCACGACGGTCCGCCCTACGCCAATGCCGACATCCATCTCGGCACGGCGATGAACAAGATCATCAAAGACTTCGTCGTCAAGTCGCGCAACATGCTGGGCTACGACGCGCCTTATGTTCCCGGTTATGACTGTCACGGTTTGCCGATTGAACTATACGTCGACCGCAAGCTCGGCGCTAAGAAAGCAAACATGCCGGCGGTAGCTATCCGGCGCGCCTGTCGTGAACACGCGTCGCAAGCTCTGAAGCGACAGACGCGCGACTTCCAGCGGCTGGGGATTTTGGGTGAGTGGGACAATCCCTATCTGACAATGTCGAATCATTACGAAGCTGAAACAGCACGACTGTTTGGCCGCTTCGTTGAGCGCGGCTATGTTTACAAGGGCGCGCGGCCCGTCTACTGGTGCATACAGGATCAGACTGCACTGGCGGAGGCCGAGGTTGAATATCAACAGCACACGAGCCCTTCAGTTTATGTGAAGTTTCCTCTGGCGAGTGATCCGGCGCTGATCGATGAAGCGCTGACAGGACGCAAAGTCTTCGTGTTGATTTGGACGACCACGCCCTGGACCCTGCCGGCAAACCTCGGGGTCACAGTGCATCCGGATTACGAATACTCGGCATTTGAAAACAAAGACGAGGTCTACATTGTCGCGTCTGAACTGCTCGACGCCGTCGCCGAGAAGTGCGATCTCGGCGAACGTGATGAGGCCGGGAACCGAATCAAGCCTAAAGTGCTTGCCCGCTTCGCTGGCGCGAAATTAGATCGCCTTGAGTGTCGCCATCCCTGGATCGATCGTCCGTCACTTTTGATGGTAGGCGAACACGTCACGTTGGGCGGCGAGGCAGATGCGGAAACCGAATTGGACGTCAGCGAAGCGCGCGACAAGAAAGCAACGAGTAAAGCGGGGACTGGTGCGGTGCACACAGCTCCGGGTCATGGCCACGACGACTTCGTAATCGGCAAGCGCTATGGGCTGGAAATCTATTGCCCGGTCGATAACTCCGGACACTTCGTATCAGACGTAGAACACTTCGCCGGCCTGAGTGTTTTTGAGGCGAACCCGAAGATAGTCGAGTTCATGCACGAGCACGGTGTGCTGCTGTTCACAGAAAATTACGACCATCGCTATCCCCACTGTTGGCGCTGCAAGAACCCGGTAATCTTCCGCGCCACGCCGCAGTGGTTCATCTCCATGGATCGCGAGGTCGCCGCCACCGTTGAAAAGGATGAAGACGGCCGCGACCGCAGCAACTTCACGGAAAATTTTTCTGAATCTGAATCATCGTTGCGCAAAGCCGCACTACGCGAGATTGAGCGCGTGCAGTGGATTCCTGCCTGGGGCAAGGTGCGAATGGCGAACATGCTCAAGGGCCGGCCCGACTGGTGTGTTTCGCGCCAGCGAGTTTGGGGAGTCTCAATTCCGGTTTTTTACTGCGCGAAATGTAACGAAGCGGTGGCTGAACCGGCGATCATCCGTCACGTTGCTGACGTCTTTGAAAAAGAATCATCGGACGCCTGGTACATACGCGAAGCGCGGGAGCTGTTGCCGGAAGGTCATACCTGCAAGAAATGTGGTGCGAACGAATTTACAAAAGAGACTGACATTCTGGACGTTTGGTTTGACAGCGGGGCGTCTTCTATAGCGGTATTGGAACACCGCGAAGGGTTACGCTGGCCCGCCGACGTCTATCTTGAAGGTGGCGATCAATTTCGCGGTTGGTTTAATTCCTCATTGATGGTCGGAATCGCGGCCCACGATCGTGCGCCTTACAAAACGGTCATCACCCACGGCTGGACCGTCGACGCTCAGGGTAAAGAGATGCACAAGTCGGGCGGCAACGCGGTGCCCCCGGACGAAGTTATAAAGGAATCGGGCGCCGACATCCTACGCCTGTGGTGTGCGTCTTCGAACTACTTCGATGATATGCGTTCGTCCAGGGAGATTCTGCAGCGTGTCACCGACGGCTACCGGAAACTGCGTAACACCGCCCGCTATGCGCTTAGCAACTTGCACGGTTTTGATCCGGCTCGGGATAGTGTGGGCTTCGAGGAGCTGCTGGAAACTGACCGCTGGGCGCTCGCGAAGCTTGACGAAGTAATTCGGACGGTTCGCCAAGCTTATGAAGCCTATGAGTTTCACACCGTCTATCACACGCTTTATGACTTCTGTACCGTCACGCTGTCCGCGCGCTATTTCGACATCCTGAAAGATCGCCTCTACACCTACTCGCCACGCAGCTTCGCGCGGCGCTCTGCACAGACGGTACTTTACCGAATCGCCGACGCTCTTGCACGCCTGCTCGCCACGCTGCTTGTTTTCACCGCTGATGAGATATGGGAAAACTTGCCGCCGGATAAGGCGCGGCCCCCATCCGTTCACATCGCTTTGTTACCAGAAGCGAGTGGCCAGGGCGAAGCTGCCCTGCTTGCTAATTGGGACAGGCTGTTTGAAATTCGCGACGACGTTTTGCAGTCTTTGGAAGAAGCCAGGGTCGCCAAACAGATCGGGAGTTCACTCGAGGCCCAGCTGGAGATCTCAGCTGCTGGCGATAGTTACGATCTCCTGGTTCGTTATCGCGACGAACTGCGCTACATCTTCATAGTTTCTGAAGTGGATGTGGTGCGTTCAGACGAGGGCGCTTCGGGAGTTGTCGTTAAAGTGCTTCCCGCGGCAGGTAAGAAGTGTGAGCGCTGTTGGAACTATTCGACGCACATCGGCGAATCAACTCGTTACACGGATGTTTGCGAGCGGTGTGTTTGTGCGCTCGCAGAAATTGAGCAAGAGACTGCTGAGCTGGAAGACTAGCCGTCCGGCAAGCGATAAACGAAATCCAAGTGAAAGAAACTCAGACATCACGCTTCGGTTGGCGCACGGGTTACCTGCTCGCCAGCTTCGGCATCTACATGGTCGACCAGTCCAGCAAGGCGTGGGCGGTGCGCGCGCTGCGGTTCGGGTCTGATCGAACGATCATTCGCGGCTTCCTCGATCTTGTTTGCACGGAGAATCGCGGAATTGCGTTCGGTCAGTTGCAGGAGAGCGGGAGCTTCGGACGGTGGTTCTTCGTAGTGCTTGCAATCGCGGCGGCAGTGGCCGTGTTTTACTATTTTCTGCGCACGCCGCGAAACGACGACCGTGTCCTTGGAGCTTGCGCGCTCTTGCTCGCGGGAATCGCCGGCAATCTGACTGATCGCGCCCGGCTTGGTTACGTAATTGATTTCATTGTTGTCCACGCCGGCACCTGGCATTGGCCAACTTTCAATGTCGCGGACGCAAGCATCTCCGTCGGCGCCCTGCTGCTCGCTTACGATCTAATCTTTGAGGGAAGAAAGAAGCCCGTTGTCAGCGGTCAGTTGTTGGTTGCAAGCGAGGCGGGATCAAAAGATCTTACCGACCACTAATTACTGTTTGCTGTCTACTGTCTACTGTTTTTATGTATCCCGAAATTTTTCGCATTGGTAGTTTCCCGATTAACACCTACGGGGTGTTTCTGGCGCTGGCTTTCCTCTGTGCGATCCTGATCACCGTCAAGCTGGCGGCTCGCGACGGGCTACCGCGCGAAAAAATCTATGACCTGTGCCTCTGGATGCTGCTGTCTTCGCTCATCGGCTCAAAAATTCTAATGTTCTTCACGGAACCGGAATATCGCGATCATCCCTGGCAGTTGATCTCGCTCGACTTTCTCCGTTCCGGTGGCGTTTTTTACGGTGGGCTGATCGGCGCAATTCTGGCTGGCTACTTTTTGATGCGCCGCTACAAATTGCCCTGGTGGAAAACGGCTGACGCCTGCGCGCCAGGAATCGCGATTGGCAATTTTTTTGGCAGACAAGGATGTTTCGCCGCCGGCTGTTGCTGGGGCAAACCCACTACGCTTCCCTGGGGCGTGAAGTTTACCGAACTGGGTCACGAAATTACCGGCGTGCCGATCGACGTTCGCCTCCATCCCACGCAACTGTACGAATCCTTCGCCATGCTTGCAGTCTTCTTCTTCTTGCTCTGGCTTCACAAACATAGGCGCTTCAGCGGGCAAGTGATCCTCTTATACGCGCTGCTCTATTCGATCATTCGCTTTGCTATCGAGTTTTTGCGCGACGATCCGCGCGGCGATCTATTTGGACTGACAACTCTCACCGCTCTATCAACTTCACAACTCATCAGTATCATTGTCGGTACTGGAGCGCTCGTGTTGCTGATCATGCGCTGGCGAAGGGCTTTGAAGACAACCAAGGCCCAAGGCACGATTGCCCCCAATGCCGCGTGAATCTACGTCGAGTACCTGCCGGATCCCGGTAAGCACAAACTTCGACGGGTCGTCCCTCTGCCCCCAACGAGTCCCAACCTAAATCACCTTCGGACTTTGCTTCGTAAAGTACTTGACAGCACTGCGGGCGCGAAGGTATCATCCCGCCCATGGGTTCGATCCACCTGGTTATCCCGCAAAAAAAAGAGCCGCCGGCGCTGCACGAGCGGGCGATGGATAATCTTAAGTACATTCGCGAAACGATGGAGCGCGCCACCGCGTTTACCGGCATTTCGGGTTGGGGGCAGGTGGCCATTGGGATTACCGCACTCGCCTCATCTTTCATCTCGGCTCAACAGAAAACGTTCAAAGCTTGGCTGGCAGTTTGGGTTGCTGAGGCCCTGATTGCTTTGCTCATCGCCGGCTGGTCGATGGATCGGAAGGCGCGGGCCGCGAAAATGCCGCTGCTTTCGGGTCCAGGGCGAAAGGTCGCGTTCAGTCTGTCGCCGCCGATTTTTGCCGGAGCAATAGTAACCGTAGTGCTATATCGCGCCGGATTAACCAGTGCGATTCCTGGACTTTGGTTGTTGCTTTACGGGACGGGCGTGGTTACCGGCGGAATGTTTTCTGTGAGCGTAGTTCCAATCATGGGTCTTTGTTTTATGGCGCTGGGAGCGACAGCTTTTTTTGCGCCTGCTGAATTTGCCAACTGGCTGATGGCCGCCGGCTTCGGCGGTTTGCATATTGTTTTCGGAGTGATTATCGCAAGGAGATACGGTGGCTAGACAATCGGCACTAAAACATTCTACTCAGAAAAAGGCGGCAACGGATTTGCGAGACGTCGCCAGCGCCAAAGCAAGACATCTCGCACCGAGTCTCGATCGTTTGATTCATGAACGGATGCGACTTGGCATTGTCAGCGCGCTTGGCGCTAGCGAGTCTTTGACTTTCAATGATCTGAAAAGCCTGATGAATACAACGGACGGCAACCTCAGCGTGCATGCGCGCAAACTTGAAGAAGGTGGTTACATCGCGTGCACCAAGTCATTTGAAGGACGACTGCCAAAAACTGAATACAAATTAACTGTCGCCGGACGGCGGGCGCTCGAAAACTACTTGAGCCACATGGAGACTCTTATTCACCAGATGCGAAACAGTTAGGCAGATCTTTGCTCAGCTTCTCTTTTTTTACTTACGTGCTTTGCGCGACAAAGAGCTTTGACTCACTCGCCAGAAATTAGAGGAGACATTCAAGTGTATACAAACGTAAATCTCGCGGCGCCGGTTGGGGTCTTGGCGTTTTTGGGAACAGCTTTCCTGCTTTTTGTTGTCGGCCTCGCGCTTATCTATTCCGTCGCAAGGAAAAAATTTGGGCTGACTAAGTTTGCCCTCATGACTATCGCGCTGGTCGCTGGTCTCTATCTAGCCGTTCTTCTGATCTTTTCCTTTGCCAGCAGTGAAAAGGTGTTGGCGCGGGGTGGGGAAAAACACTTTTGCGAAATCGACTGCCACCTGGCCTATTCCATCACAGACGTCCAAGAGACAAAGACCATGAGTGATGCTCCTAATCAGGTGGTTGCGGCGGGAATGTTTCGCGTCGTAACTATCAAGACTCGCTTTGACGAAACCACAATCGGCCCTAATAGAGGCGATAGCCTGCTTTATCCAAATTTGCGCGTCGTCACCGTCAGCGATGAGAATGGCAAACAATACTTTCCTTCAACGGAAGCTCAGGGCGTGCTTGAAAAGTCTCAGCCGGCCGGTACTGCCATGACAATTCCGCTTCGCCCCAGTGAGACTTATTCGACCACTGTTGTCTTCGACTTGCCCGTCGATATCAAGGGTCCAACGTTGCTGATTCGCGAAGGCGAATCGGTAACGCACTTCGTAATTGGGCATGAAAACAGCTTTCTCCACAAGAAAACTCGATTCCAGATCTAGTTTCTGCGAATGTTACCGGGCACTCCAGTCAATTAAGCTCACACCAATGGAACACTATGACGTAATCATTATTGGCGCCGGCCTTGCGGGGCTGCACTGCGCCCGACTACTCGGTAAACGCCGCCTGCGCGTGCTCCTCGTCGATCGCAAAGAATCTCTCGACGCTTCGATTCATACCACGGGCATTTTTGTTCGTCGCACTCTGGAAGACTTCGATATCCCGGAAGACTGTTTAGGGCCGGCTGTCAGACACGTGACTTTGTATTCCCCCGCACGCCGACAGCTGGAACTCGTTAGTCCTCATGACGAATTCCGTGTTGGCAAAATGGGCCGGCTCTACACGCGCTATCTCGATCGTTGCTTGCGTGCCGGGGTCACCTGGATGCCGGGCACGCGCTATGCGGAACACAACCGCGTGAAAAAGTCGCTGGTCGTACGGCTCGACAGTAACGGGAACAGCCTTGCTTCGCGTTGGGTGACCACTCGCTTCCTGGTCGGCGCTGACGGCGCAAACTCTCGCGTGGCTCGATACCTCGGGCTCGAACTCAATTGTGAATGGATCGTGGGGGTTGAGGACGTGTTCACAGACGTGCCTCTTGATGGACCTCCTCGCCTTCACTGTTTTCTTGACCCGGCAATAGCGCCGGGCTATCTCGCCTGGATCGCACACGACGGCGAGGATACTCATGTTGGGGTCGGCGGTTACACAGCGATGTTTGAGCCGGTGCAAGCGCTGGAGAAGTTTGAGACCAGCTTGAAGAACATCGTCGATTTGAGAAACGCGAAACAGGTCGAGCGGCGCGGTGGGCGCATTCCGGTTGGGGGTGTGCTGCGCAACATTGCCAGCCCACAGGGACTGCTTATTGGCGACGCGGCAGGCGCGGTCTCGCCGCTGACAGCTGGCGGGCTCGATCCCTGCATGCGTCTTTCAACTCTGGCCGCGAAGGTGATTGCAGAATACCTGGAAACTGGAAACGCCGAGACGCTCGCGGCCTACTCCGGTGAATTGTTTCGCGCGCGATTTGCCTCCCGTCTCTGGATGCGCCGCCTGGTCTCAAGCGTTCGGCAACCGGCCCTGCTGGAACTTGTTTGCGCCAGTCTGCGTCTGCCGATTCTCAACTCATTTGCCTGGCATGTGTTTTTCGGCCGTGGATCCTTTCCGGATGTAGACGTCCAATTCGCTCACCGCACCGTATATGAAACGAGGGGAGCCTTGCTGTGAAGAATTCTTCAGAGTGGTGCATCTCTCCAGCATTCGCAAACTTTCTCGGGCCGCTCGCGTGCAGCTCAGCAACGGACACCACCGATGTTGCTATTCACACGAGCTTCCTGTGGCCTGCCACATTGCCCGCCGGCAAGATGTAATCAAAATGGAACCCCACAATATACGCGTGAGGACCAATGCTGCTCAGTCAAGCTAAAGGAGTTTTGAAATGACCAAACGAATTATTGCCATCGCTTTCATTTTTATTTGCGCCTCCGTTGCCTGGGCAATTCTTGGCGGCACTATTTTCGCGCGCACCTACGATTCCGCGGCGACGTCTAACGATCGCGTGGCTTCCACCTGGGGCGCACCGCAGAATCAGGCGTTGCCGAGCGCTTCCTATACCGAACTGGTACCAAAGAAGGAAGAAAGCACTGAAAACGGAAAGAAGATTATTAAGACCACTCAGGAGGAAGTGACAACCGGTCTGCCGTTGGAAAGCAGCGCCATCGACGTAGCTATCGATCTGGAACATCGCCAAAAGGGCCTGCTTTGGTACAGTACTTACAAAGTTGCCTTCACTGGTCTCTATGAGTTTCGAAATACCAGCAACAAAGAACAATTGGTCGATTTCACACTTCCGTTTCCAACCGCTCAGGCCATCTACGACGATCTAACGTTTCTGGTGGATGGCGTGTCTGTTCCCATTGTGAATGAAGCCAACGCCGCGACAGGTAGCGTGAAGATACCGGCCGGAAAGACCGCAAAACTAACAACCGGCTATCGCTCTCAGGGCCTGAACGAGTGGCGCTACAGTTTTGGCAGCAAGGACGTAACGCAAGTGCGTGACTTCAAGCTGAATATGAAGACAAACTTCAAAGATATCGACTTCCCGGAAAACACACTCTCACCTTCAGAAAAACACGAAGCAGGATCGGGCTGGGACCTGACATGGTCTTACAAGAATCTACTATCGGGATATCAGATAGCCATGGTGATGCCTGAAAAGCTACAGCCAGGGCCGCTGGCCGGCAGAATTAGTTTCTTTGCGCCGGTCTCGCTCTTCTTTTTCTTCTTCTTGATGCTGATCATCACGACCTTGCGCGGCATCGATCTTCATCCCATGAACTATTTCTTTCTCGCCGCCGCGTTTTTCTCTTTCCATCTGCTGCTTGCTTACCTGGTGGATCACGTCTCAATCCACGTTGCCTTTGGCATATCCGCGGTGGTGTCTGTTTTCCTCGTGGTCAGCTACCTGCGGCTTGTGGTGGGTATACACTTTGCAAGTCGCGAAGCCGCACTGGCGCAGCTAGTCTACCTGGTTATGTTTTCCTATGCGTTCTTCCTCAAGGGGTTCACTGGCCTCGCGATCACCATCGGTTCGGTGGTTACTCTCTTCGTGGCGATGCAGGTCACGGGGCGGATACGCTGGACAGACAAATTCTCTCTGAAACCTGCGGAACAACCAGCAGCAGAACTGGTCTAACCTGTTAATAAGTCAGCCCCGTGGAACGTCAATATGTTAAGTAGGCGTCCCTGGGGCACTGCCCTGGAAGTCACAAGTTAGAAATGGGCTGCGCGACCATCCAAAATTTCGTAACGGTCTGGCAGTCCAAATCCTTCTAAACTTTGGCCTTCGTTTTCTCGTACAGGCTGGTGCGCTAAGAAGCCGATGGAAGTGCCCGCGCTTTAATCTGAACAATGAAAGCCTTTTTCTCTTTTTACGCCGACGCCCTGCGGATTGCCGTGCAGTCGATTTTTGCCCACAAGTTGCGAGCTTTTCTCACTCTGATCGGAATCATCATCGGGGTAGCTTCAGTGGTAACGGTGGGGGCTTCCATCAGCGGCCTGAACACCTATGTGGTCGAGAAGGTAACCAAAGTTCTGGGCAGCAACCACTTCATGATGGCGCGTATTGCGGCCAGCGGCCGCTTGTCGGACGAAGAATTTGAACGCATGAACCGGCGCAACAAGAGAATCAACTGGGACGACTATGAATGGGTGCGCGACCATTGCGCCTCATGCACTGAAGTTGGCGCCGAGGTACAGGGTCAGGCCGACTTGAAACAGGAGGGGGTTGAGTTTCCCAGCGCGCTGGTCTTCGGCGCCACAGCCAACATGGTCGACATCGAAGACAAGACGATCGAGGAAGGGCGCTTCATCTCTAGCGATGAAGTACAGCGATCCGCATTTGTCGTGGTGCTGGGCGGCGATATCAAGGACAAGTTTTTCCCAAACACCGATGCCATTGGGAAGATACTGAAGGTTCGCGGGCTGCCGATGCGCGTCGTTGGTGTCGAGGAAAAGCGCGGATCGTTTTTTGGCGACTCGTTTGATCGCCATGTCTATATCCCCGTCACCACGCATCTGCAAATCTTCGGACGCAACGGACTACAGATTCACGGCAAAGGACGCAATCGCGAAACATTCCAGGCAACGATCGAAGACGCGCGGGTGGCGATGAGAAACAAGCACCGGCTGAATGGGAATGAAGAAGACGACTTCGGGTTGGTCAACGTTGAAGAGCTCAACAATCAAATCGATCAATTTACCGGCAGCATAGCGGCAGTGGTAGTTCCCATCACTCTCATCACACTCATTGTAGGCGGCATCGTAGTGATGAACATCATGCTGGTCAGTGTTACCGAGAGGACATTTGAGGTTGGACTACGAAAAGCCGTAGGCGCCACCAGAAGGCAGATCCTGCTGCAGTTTCTAATCGAGTCGGGGATTCTCTGCGCGCTGGGAGGCGTGCTTGGGCTACTGCTGTCGTGGGGAGTAACCGTCTTGATTACCGCCCTGGCATCTATCACGATGACGATAACCATCGGTTACATCCTGCTGGCGCTGATCGTTTCGACGCTGATCGGAATGGTTGCCGGAATCTATCCAGCGTTTAAGGCAGCGCGGCTCGATCCGATCCTGGCATTAACTCAAGCAACGTGAAGCCCCGTGGCAAGTCTACGAATGAAATTCAAACTACCAACAAGTGTATTGCGTGAGACGCTCCGCATGGCGCTGGATAGCGTGCGCTCTCACAAGTTCAGGAGTTTCCTTACCGTCCTGGGCATCGTAATCGGGGTCATGACTGCGATCAGTATCGCTTCGATTCTTACCGGTCTGCGTCAAAACATCGTCTCTATGATCGAAGAATACGGCACGAACAACATCTACGCCTTTCATCTTTCTACTGGTCCGCGAACGAGCGAGGACCGTTCAGAACGGTCCAGAAAGCCGTTGACGGCGGCTGACGCGGAGGCGATCCAAGCCCAGGCAGGCGCGGTCGAGGAAGTAGGCCTCAGAGCACCAAACATCGGTTATAGCGGCGGGCCCTTCGACGATAATATTTCCTACAACGGTCACAACTACCGCTGGGGTGACACGCAAGGCGTTTCGCCCAATTACGCCGGCATCACCAACATCGCGATCAGGGAAGGACGCTTCATAACCGAAAACGACGATCAGCAGCGCGCGAATGTAGTGGTCATCGGCGTCAACGCCGCTGATGCATTATTCCCCGGTCAGAATCAGCAGATAGCCGGCACGCAGGTGCGCATGGGCGGAATAAACTTCGAGATCGTCGGCGTGCTCGAGAAGCGAAAAGCCGGCTTCTTCGGGGAGAACGAAGAGGACAATGCGGTATACATACCTTTTCGCACCGCACAGAAAGTTGCGCCCGCGAAGGGCTATCTGCTGCTGATAATCAAGGCCCGTTCTGGCCAGACCACTGAAGCGTTGCAGCAGTCAGAAGACATCCTGCGGCGGCGGCGCAATGTTAAGTTTGGCGATCCCAATAACTTCGACATCAAACCTGCCGACAAGTTTATCGAACAGTTTGACAGCATCACGGCGATGGTGGGGCTGATTGCCATTGCTATCTCGAGCCTGGGTCTCCTGGTGGGGGGTATCGGCGTGATGAATATCATGTTGGTGAGCGTTACCGAACGAACGAAAGAGATCGGCGTACGGAAAGCTCTCGGTGCGCGCCGGAGAGACATTGTGCGGCAATTTCTGTTTGAAGCGATGACGCTTACCTTCCTGGGCGGTATTCTCGGCGTCGTGCTTGCGGTTGGTATAAGTAAGATCATCATGCTGGCCGTTCCTTCCCTGCCGGCTTCGATTCCAACCTGGGCCGTCGTCTCCGGACTCACCGTCTCTGTCGGCGTCGGACTACTGTTCGGTGTCTGGCCCGCTCGCAAAGCCTCTCGTCTCGATCCCATCGAGTGTCTGCGCTACGAATAAAGCCCTCGCGCAATCAAACCTCGACTATAATCCCGTGCGGTCGAGGGATTTTGCGAAAGATCTGTTTCCATATCCCAATTTACGAGGATGCCAACGAAGAACGCCCCGCGAGACTTAGTCAAAGACCATCTCACCTACCTTCAGGTGGAGAAGGGACTCGCGCGTCACACGCTCGACAGTTACCGGAGAGATCTGGCGCGGCTTGATCGCTGGGCGAGCAAAGCCGGCAAGCCGGTGGCGGAACTGACGAGACCCGATCTGCGCAAATGGATCGCGAATCTTTCTCGCGAAGGACTGGCGCCTTCGTCAGTAGCTCGAGCAGTCAGCGCAGCGCGTGGTTTCTTTAAGTTCCTGATGCTCGACGGCCATATCAAGTATCACCCAGCAGAAGATCTCGATACACCGCAAAAGTTTTCTTACCTGCCAACGTTTCTCACCGAAGAGGAAATCGATCGTTTGTTTGCAACGCCGGATATTTCGACAGAAACAGGAATACGAGACCGCGCCATGCTGGAGCTGATGTATGCAGCCGGACTACGAGTTTCCGAACTAGTAACTCTGAAGCAGGCGGAAGTAGACGTGCATAGCGGCGTGGTCAACTGTCATGGCAAAGGCAGCAAAGAGCGTCGCGTACCGGTTGGCGAGAGCGCGATCCACTGGTTACAGCAATACGCGTCAGTCAAAGCGGGTTATGGGAAGTCACCTTATCCCAATCTTTTTCTGCACCGCGGCAAACCGCTGACGCGCCAGCTCGCCTGGACAATGATAAAGACTTACGCAGAAAGGATCGGCCTGCAGCACGTTTCGCCGCACACTTTGCGTCATAGCTTTGCCACTCACCTGCTGCAACATGGCGCCGACTCGCGCTCGGTACAGGCACTGCTTGGCCATAGCGATATTTCGACCACACAAATCTATACACACATAACCGATCGCCACCTACGCGCGGCTTACGATAATCATCACCCGCGCGCGCACGCCACCGCAAACAGCTACAAACCGAAAAGCGATTGAATCAACAAGAATGTTTCTGCTCCGCAAGCCTGCTGACAAAACGATCCGCCAGTTCGTCTCATCCCAGAACGACCTCCCATTTTCTTATCGCGAGGTCGGCGCTACCGGTAGCGAAACGCCTCCCGCGAATTACAATGTTGACCACAACCGCATACGGCTGGGCGATGGAGAGAACACGTATCAGCGTGCGGTTTCGGCTTTGCGAAGTTGGCAACAGTTTGCCTTGGGCTGGGTGACGATCCTTCCTCCTAACACGCCCGTTGAAGTTGGACGCACTGTTGCGGTTCGGGCGCACACCTTTGGCTTCTGGTCACTAAACGCGTGCCGAATTGTTTACCTGATTGATGAAAAGGAACCAGTAAAGCGATTTGGCTTTGCGTATGGAACGCTACCGAATCACGTGGAGTGTGGCGAAGAAAGGTTTACGATCGAATGGCATGAAGACGACTCTGTTTGGTATGACATCTACGCCTTCTCGCGTCCACAACATCCGCTCGTGAGGTTAGGATTTCCCATAGCCCGCAAGTTGCAAAAAAGATTTGCTCGGGAGTCGCTCGCGATCATGAAATTGGTCACAGCTGAAAGCAGCAGTTGATCATTTCCGGGCCAACACGACCGGACTTTGTTCCGACCCGCGAATGCGCTCGAAGAAGCTGCGAACCGATTGGTATTGATCCGCAGGGATCGTCGCAGCGTGCTGGGTCAGCGTCCTCGTATAAATCAATTGATCCCCTTTAACTTCGTACGTGGTTTGATAAGAGCCAAAAGCGGCTTCTAACTTTACGGCGTCCGGGAGTTCGTCAACTTCGAAACCCGCGGGAAGTTTGACGCGAACCGTCTCTGTGAAAATATGCGAATCAAGCACGACAGGATGCCGGCGAACCGCATCAGTCAAAACAAGAAAGTCGCGTCGGGAAACCATCGTGGGTCTAAAGACCAGCAAACGGTTCTGCATTAGCTGAGCATAAGCAATCGCGGTGAAGTCGACGTCCAGGTCAAACCTTCCTTCAACGTTTCTGTCCACCGGATCTATCTTTGAGATCTTCGCCGTGCTGGCACCATTGGCGACCCAACGCTCAATCATCCCGACATACTCTGGACGGGACAAGCGATGAAAGCTTCGTCTCAAATCCACCGCTCGCTGGCCGATGGCCCGCTCGCGAATCGTTGCGCTTACAGCGCCGTCGGCCGACAGAGTTGCTTCAATTTGGCGATCGACACTATTCGCGTCTGCAGGCGTTTCGGGCATTCTCACCAGCGAGCCGGAATTCCCCGCCGCAATCAAAGCAAAACTTCCCTGCTCTTCCTCCGGCAAGTCACCGACCGGCGTGTCGTCGTCGGTTGCGTCGAAAATCAGCAAACGTCCCAGTGCCGGGTGCGTGATGACCGTGGCCGCTTTTGTATCGTCACTAACTTTGACGGCTATGATGCAGTGGTTGAACTGGCCCGGCGAAACCCAGGCCTCTCGCACATAAGTTGAATCGCCGGAGAAGATGAGCACCGGATAGGATTGGATATTCAGTGACGCCAGCATTGCCCGCATTAGGTTGGCTTTGTCTTTGCAGTCGCCGTACGACTTGGCCAAGACGTCCGTAGCAGCATGTGGCCGCCATCGTCCTACCCCGATCTGAATCGAAATGTACTGCATGTTCTGAACGTAGGAGCCAATCAGGCGAATCTTTTCGAGTTCTGTTTTTGCGTTAGCGGTAAGCTCGCGGGCCTTGGCCGCAATCTTATCGTCGGGCTTCGCCTGGGAATCGCTCAGCTCGCTATACCAACGCGACACATCGCTCCAATCTTCAAACACCCTTACACCCGGGTTCTTCGTTCCTTCAGTAGGAAAGTATTTGACGGAAACGCGGGGCACGAGATTAGTTAGCGTCGGGCTGGCCGGCTCGCTTTCCAACGGCGGCAGATCGCGCAACTCCCAGGTGTAAGTATTGCCACCCACCGCCGGCTGCACATTCGCATGATTGAAGGTAACGCTGCCGGCTTTCCAGCCAGATGGCAGCACGAGGCTCAGCCGAGACGAAACGACGGGATTGTTGTTCTGAAAATACCAGTTAGACTGATAAAAAAACGGGCGCGTTTCCGTCGTGGCTTGATAACCGAAAACGGCTCCCGGTTCGGCGTCGTCAGCCGCCACAATTCTTCTCACCCTTGACTCGTCGTAGACGTCGTTGAGATCTGCTTGTTCGATGACTTGATCCTTGCCGTAACTCTTGGTTTGTCCGGAAGGTTTGATAAGCCACGCGTGCAAATCTCTTATTTTGCCGATATCGGTCTCGTATCCGACTGCGGCGACCGCCTCGCCACGTCCCTCGCGATTGAGAATGCGAACGGCGTAGGTTGAAACCGTGACTATTTGACCGTCTGCGCCAACCGTAATTGTGGAATCGTCAACGAGGACTACGGCATTAATTTTTTTGTCGAAGGTTGGCACTTGCACCCCCGCCGCTTGGCGCAGCCACGCGGGAGCATCGTCAGCGAAGACGCTGGAACCGGCGCCGAGGCTCAACACCAATAACAAAAACCCCCGGATGTTCGTGGTTCGCATTTTCATAATAAAACCTCATTGAGAAACTGCGGTGGCGGGTTGTTTCAAAGTAATAGTGTGGCTGTCTTGAGTATTGAGGGCGTCGAAGAAATTCTTCAACTGTGGGTAGGCTTCGACAGGAAACAAAATATTCCCCCCGCCGCCGAAGAAGAAGCGCCTCTTGAAGGCGAGTGTGCGGCCATCTTTAGTTATCCCCAACACTACCTTGTATTCGCCAACTGCCCCGCCACTGAAAGGCGCAGGCGCGTCGGCATTATCGAGGGTGAATCCCACGGGCAACTCAAAGTCCACCTGGTCCTCTTCCAGCCAGGGATAGTGAAAATAGATCGCATACTTACGCGCACTCGCAGAAAATACCGGCTTGGCCCCACGTTGAAAGAATGCGGGTTGCAGAAACAATCTCTTTCCGGTGCGCTGCGCATAGCCTGGCACGCGAATATGATAAGCAACGGCCAAAGGCTTCTCCGGATCGGTGACATTCTCGATTCGTATATTGGTAAGCTCCGCCCCGCTCAACTGTGCTTTCACTTCGTCCGTCAGAGACTCCTCGCGCTTAGCTTCTGAGCTCGAGTCATAGTCGTCTTTCTTCTCTTTGGCAAACTGGCCGGTGTACTGGATATCCACGTCGCCTTCCAGTGTTCCATCCTCTGAGAGCTTCACTTTTGCCGTTCGCTTCATCATCGACTTCTGTGGATCTGATATCGGAGTCATCACCCAAACAGCCTGGTTTGGATCGGGAACAAGCGTCTTTTCACCCTCTTCCTGCCAACGCAACATCCCAAAGGGAATGTATTTGCTCGCCGGATCAAAAAAGCGCCACTGACCGTCCAGGAAGACGGCGACGTTATATCCGTTGAGCAGGTAGCGATCAGTCGAAGCGTTATTGAAGAAGATTGCGCCCCGATCCGACGTTCTGGTAATTCGTGCGTCGAATCCTGCAGCATTTGCCATGGCGGCAAACAAGATATCGATGTCTTCACCTGTGCCGGTACCCCGTTTAAGAGTATCGGTTGGATTCTTGTTTTCTTTTATCTTGGCTCGATCGTCCTTTGAGATTCCCGCCGCGTCGTCATTAATGTTCTTTATTTTGTCGCGGCTATATCTGAACAAACGGACTAATTTCTCCTGCGGCGTGGTGGCATCACCAACCGCTTCCGCCGCGGCTTTGCGAACCTCATCCGAAGGCTTGAGCACAGGCTTGTAAGCTTCATAAACCTCTTTGCCTACTTTCGGCCAGAGTTTCTCGGCGGGCAAGTTTTCTTCGATCGTGTAGTAGACGAGCATCCAGGCCCGCACTTCATCTTCCGGAGGCATGCGCGGCTCTTCGTGGAAGGCCGGAACATTCGTCATGGTCGTGACGTAGAAGCCGTCCTTTCCTTTCACGAAGGGGGTAGTACTCCCGTGATAGGTTCTGGCATTCATGCCAATGCTGGTAAAGCTATCGAAGCGAGCAGGCTTTAAGTGATACTCGACGAGGCGAACGGGAATGTCTCGTTGTAGTTCGAATCGATCGTAGAAAGTAATAGAATTGTTCCGAACTTCGCGCCAGCGGTATTCCACAATAGCGCCCGTTTCAACGCCTGGCATCGCAAACGACTTGGCCTTGAGCTTGAGACCGTTGACCTTAACGATCGTCTTGTCAAAGACGTCTGTCTTCTTCAACTCAACGATGCTGCCGTCAGGCTTGATCGTGCGCGCAGCGATGTCTTTGACGTCCGTCTTAGTCAGGTAAGGAATATCAATCTTGCTGTACGCCTCCCGGCCTCGATCGGTGAAGATCTTGACGCGCACATAGTGGTTCAGCACGGTGCGCGGATCGCCACTTTCGACTTCGTCCGCGACGCGAACTTTCCAGAAAATAGCTTCGGCATCGGCGTCTTTATCAACCACGGCCGTCTGGGAAGACAGGTCAGCCGGATTGAGCGGTTCCCAATCGTCGCCGGCGAAAACAGGGGCGGGCAAAATCAGCCCAAGACAGACTAAGAACAAAGGGAGAATGAGGCGAGGCATAGATTTCATGACTAAACTCCTGAAAGCTTTGTTGCGGTGAACTCTGGGCCAGGAACTCACGACGGACTTGCGAGGTGCGCGTCAGCCGGTTGCGGAAACTACCTTTGGGACCAACCGGGCGGGATTCTAAACCAGAAGGAGAAGCGATGCAATATGTCCTTGCCGCGAGTCTATACTTACAAGAACGTTTGCATCACACTGCTCGAAGCGACCCGCTACGCGAAGGCGATCTCAGCCCTGGCCACACAGCGAGCGCGAAGCTAATATGCTACAATTTGCAACGATTCGTTGAACATTCCCACACTTAAGACTGCAAGCCAGTCAAGACCAGGAGGACATAAATAGTGGCTACCGAACTGAAACGAGCAACTACCACCATTGACCGGATCGAAGAGCTCCTGGGCGACAGCGCGAGGACGCTGCTCGATCATAAGTCGGAAACAATCGACAAGGGTCAAATTAGTCTGCCCGGTCCGGATTTTATCGATCGAGTTTGGACCTATTCGGATCGTTCGCCCGCCGTCTTGCGATCCTTGCAGTCGCTTTTCGACAATGGTCGCCTCGCGGGTACCGGATATCTTTCAATCCTGCCGGTCGATCAGGGCATCGAGCACTCGGCCGGAGCGTCGTTTGCTCCCAATCCTCAGTACTTCGATCCGGAAAACATCGTGAGGCTGGCCATCGAAGGCGGCTGCAATGCGGTCGCCTCTACGTTTGGCGTGTTGGGCACCGTCGCGCGCATGTTTGCGCACAAGATTCCTTTCATCGTGAAGATCAATCACAACGAGTTGCTGACGCTGCCGAACAAGTTTGACCAGGTTTTGTTTGGCACAGTGAAGGAAGCTCAGAACCTGGGCGCGGTGGCCGTAGGCGCCACCATCTATTTTGGCTCGGATGAATCAACGCGGCAGATTACCGAAATCAGCGCGGCCTTCGCCCAGGCGCACGAACTCGGCATGGGCACGGTTCTTTGGTGTTACATTCGCAATTCCGGATTCAAAACGCCGGAAGGTGATATGCACGCTTCGGCAGACCTTACGGGACAGGCGAATCATCTTGGCGTGACGATTCAAGCTGACATCATCAAGCAGAAACTCCCGGAAAGAAATGGCGGCTACACGGCGGTGGAAAAGGCGCTCGGGAAGTCGTACGGTAAGACGAACAAACTCGTCTACGAAAAACTGACCAGCGACAATCCCATCGATCTGGTTCGCTATCAGGTGGCCAATTGCTACATGGGCCGCTGCGGGTTAATCAATTCCGGCGGCGAGTCGAAAGGCGCGAGTGATCTGGCAGAAGCGGTGCGCACAGCTGTTATCAACAAGCGTGGTGGCGGCACCGGGCTCATCTCCGGTCGCAAGGCATTTCAACGGCCGATGAGTGAAGGCATCGAGTTGTTGAACGCAATTCAGGATGTCTATCTCAGCGAAGAAATCACAGTGGCGTAGTTGGCCCCTCGCTTGAAGTGCAGCGCCGCGCAAATTGGGTCGCCATACAAGTCGTTTAGGGTTCAAGCTCTATTAGCTTGTCGTCGACTTGGCTAAAGCCCAGCCAACGCCAAACCAGCGAGTTTCATTCGAACGCCGAATGTTCTTTCATGCTCCCCTCGAGAGTCGTGGAGTAGCTCAACCACAAACTAAAGTTTATCGGACAAGCAGTTTGTCCTGCGGCAACATTGCCGGCATGCCTTTGTGTTGCCAGCAACGCACCGGCCCATGAACGCGCCGCGAGCAGGGTGTGCCCTTCTTCGTGCGAGCGCCACAAAGATAAACAACTTCCTCGACAAAAGCTGGTGAAGTGCTCGCGGCTGCAGTGGGATTCATTCCAGCTTCGGATGACGTCGGCTGGAGGGACCCTACAGGTGCTTCTCCATCGTTGAGGGGCGAATCAAAGCTTCTTTCGATGATCAGTGGCGGCAGGGCCGGACGCCGGACGCGACCGGCAACGTAGCCGGCTGCAAACAACCCAAGCGTAGCCAACAGAGCCGGGACGAGACGCGCTTTTCGCAAACGACGCGCGCAGTCGTTGCAAAATCGCCGGCTTGTCCAAGGATGCCATTGCAAGCGAAGCGTCTTCGCACCGCATTCTGAGCAAAAATTTGGTTTGTACATAGCGAGGGTGCGCGCGCAAGAACCAGCGCTCCCGCCCTTTCCCAGGGTTCGGTCGCTTCCATAAGCAACTCAAACCGTAGTTGGCGCGTCCGAAGTTGGCGTAGTCGGCCATTAGATTGTAGGGATAGCGGCGAGCTTCCCGAAGATGTCGCGGCGACTCCTCGATCTCGCTCGATTGCAAAAAGTCTTGCTTGCCGGGATACTCAGTATTCAGAAGTGGCCCGCCAATGTTCAGAGGTTTAAGTACAAAGGGACAGAAATCATTTTACCGATGAAGCTTTCATATTTTCGTCAGACGGTGTTGTCTCGCTATCTTTTTGCAAGTCTTCTTTTCCCACTCCTATTGCTTTGCGTCGCTATTCCGCTCAGCCGCGCCCAAGAGCCGGATGACGTAGTGCGCACAGAAACAAACCTGGTGCAGTTGAATGTGGGAGTTGTCGACAGCCAAGGACGCGCCATTACTTCGCTTTCACGGAATGACTTCACTGTTTACGAGGATGGCGTCAAGCAGCAAGTACTTCATTTTGATCCCGCCGACGCACCCTTCAGCCTGGTGCTGTTACTGGACGTCTCCGGATCGACCGTGAATTTTCGTCAACAGTTTAAGCAGGCGGCGATTCGCTTTCTCGACGCGCTGGGGCCTGAGGATCGAGTGGCGGTGGTGCAATTTAATGCCAAGGTTAAAACGCTGGCTGGCTTCTCAAAAGATCGGGGGAAGACGGCTTATGCGATCGAGCGGGCTGAGGGCGCGGGCGAAACCCATTTTTATGAAGCGCTGAAGTATGCGTTGAATGAATTGGACAAAGAAGGCAAGCAGCGGCGCAAAGGGATTGTTGTCTTAACGGATGGACTCGATACGCAACTGCGCAATTCCGATCGCACCGTTATTGCCAGAGCGCAAACAGATGCCGAAGCGATAGCGGCGATTGATGCCAAAACGAGCAGCGCGCTCAACGCCGTGCTTACTGCGGCTGACAGGCAAGGCGTCTCAATCTACCCGCTGGCGTTGCCGTCAGGCGATCCGAAGCGACTGCCTTTGCCCGATCCCGTGATAACCGGAATTTACAGCGCCGCGCGCACGCGTTTACAGATTCTCGCCGATCGCACCGGCGGCCGGCTCAATGACATCCGGCGACTTGATCAGATGGCGCGCTTGTATGCAGAGGTGGCGGCGGAATTGCGGACGCTCTACACGGTTGCTTATCAGCCGCCCGGTGAGCGCCCGCGCAATGGTAAGTGGCATGAAATAAAGATTGAGGTTGGCCACCCCGCGCTTATTGTTCGCACCCGGCCGGGATATTTTGCACGATAAATGAGTTTCAAGTTTCAAGTTCCAAGTTTCAAGTTTCGAGCGGCGGGTCCGGGTTGCGAGTTTTGGAGTTTTAGAAACTCGAAACTGGGAACTCGGAACTCAAAACGTTTTCGTCGCCACTTCACTATTCACGATTTACCATTTACTATTTACCAGTCACGCACCCGTAGCTCAGCTGGATAGAGTACCTGACTACGAATCAGGGGGTCGCATGTTCGAATCATGCCGGGTGCACCACTTACTATCAATAAGTTAAGGCGTCGCAGTTTGGACGCCTTTTCTGTTTTGTCTGTCCATACTGTGCTGAGGCGCCGCGCCAGTTGAACTGAGTCTCGGGTCGGTTCTCGATGACTTGCTCGATTGACGAAACAGTGCATTGACACGCTGAGTTGGATTTAGCTATTTTGTTATTTGCGAACTGCAACTGCGTGAGTTGTAGCCTTCGCTTCTTGCCCGCCCGTTTTAACTCACCATAACAATCGTATTTTTCGCGTTTGCGGGAGTGTCTAACGATGAGGAACTATCTCTTGTTGATCTCAATTTTTGCGCTGTCAGCGGTCGTCATCCAACCGTGCGAAGGGAATCAATTCTTCGGAGCAACCGCGGCTTTTGCGGCCGGATCGGAAGATCATGGTGGCGAGATTGTTTCGAAGTATGACGGCTTCAATCATGAAACAGTAGTGACGCTGAAGAAAATGAAAGTCACCTGCGCAAAACTGCACGAGAATTTCAAACAGGCATGCGTCAGCATATTGGCGACTCTGCACTGTCCGGGTGTTCAGCTTGACTACGTTCGCCAGGTAACTTTGCAGGTTGTTTTTGAAACGAAGGACTGGGATCAGCGGCATCCACTCGACCAACGCGATTTATCAGTCGTAGCTGACGGTGAGACGTTTCGCCTGGGTCGAATGGAACTTGCTGGTCTGCACACCGACGTACTCATGACCGAGACTCTCCAAATAACGTTTCCTTACCGGACTTTCAAAAAGATAGCCCTCGCGGAAATCGTGGAACTACAAGTCGGCCGGAGCAGATTTAGTTTGCGAGATAAGAACCTGGCCGCGCTGCGCGATCTCAATAACCGCGTAAAGTTCTCAAAAGGGATTTAGAGGAATGAGACAGGGAAAACTCAGACGAATAACCACACGCCAGCCCGAAGGGCTGCAAGATAGTAGCCGGTGGTCGAAGCGAAGCGCAGACCACCGGAAACGAAATGAAGAATGTCGCACCTTGAAGAGGTGCCAGACCGAAGGTGATGTTGCACCCCTTCTGGGTGCCCTCGATCCCGCGCGCGGGTTCCGGTGGTCTGCGCTCCGCTTCGACCACCGGCTAC
>JANMQG010000209.1:0-11965 GCA_031370285.1 Chloracidobacterium sp.
CGCGCTGCGAATGCTGCATTAAGGAAGGAAGAACATCTCATTCTTCTTCTATTCCCGAGCTCACGCGAAACGTATGGCCGTCGGGATGTCGGATGCGACACTCGCGCACGCCCCACGGTTCATCCGTGGGCGGCCAGGTCACTGTCAGGCCACGCTCGAGGGCGAGCGCATGCGCCGCATCAACTTCAGCCGGCGACGACACCCACCAACTCATCCAAACCCCACCCGTGTCATCGTCGCCCACGTGCCGCGGCATTGGGCCGCCGCGCGATCCCTGGCCGTCCTGGCAGAGGAAGATCTCGCATTCGCCGCTGCATACGCCGCCGAAGCCCGGCGGATCGCCCAAGTCCCAACCTTTCTGCCAGCCAAGTCTCTCAAACCAGGCGAAACTCTCCGCGATGTTGGAGACGTTGAGAATAGGAGTCAGGCGTTTAACGTCCATGGCTTATCAACCTCCGCTAAAAATTAAACGCGCCCTGGGAACTGCAGCCCCCACTATGCTGTGCGACCTTACCTAATTGTTTGGTTTCGGTGAGTGCTTTAAAGACGCGCTTCCGACTTGCTTTGAAAATACTCCCTGGTGAGTGATCCAGATCGTCACGAACTACCTCCTCGCTCATGAGCAGCACCGTTGGGGAGCGTCCTACCCAGGTCACGCGCCCATGAAGTATCGCCGTCGCAGCTGCTTACGTCCATTCTTGAAATGAGGTGGCACCCAATCTTTCGCGTCCTCCTTAAGAAATCCGGCATCGGAGTCGCTGGTCCCCAACTTTTTCATCTTGCCGACGATGTAACGTGAATAGAGATGATCGAAAATGCGCATGAACTCTCCGAAGTAGATGTCTGCAACGCGCGTATTGCCGCGAATTACCACCATGTTCTCATCATTCGCATACTGTGAGGGCCGGCTGAAGTTTGCCGTGCCGGTGGCGACGATAGGGTCGTCTCCCAATGGATCGACGAGCAAGAACTTGTCGTGGATGTATTGGTTCTTGTTGAAGCCGGTCAGTCTCTCCCCAACAAAATTCTCCATATCGCCGTCTGAGAGTTTGGCTCCGGCGGCAATCACGGTGTTCCTCACCTGATCAATTTGCTCTTCTACGTCAGTTTTGAGGTTGTCGTCGAAGACCGCATATCGGAGCGTGTCATCCTTTTTCAGGAGCACCTTGAGAAAGAAGTCGTCGAGATTGAAAGCGAAGGTCATGCACATAATTCGCTGCGCCAGGCCCATCAAATCAGCATACCAATGCAATGTCTCGACCGTATCCTTGTCGTCACGTGGGCTGAACAGTCTGAGCATGCGATCCTCGGGGGGCAAGGAGTTAGGTGCGGGCGTCGCTTCCACCGCGAGATTTGCGTCCACCAGTGGTTTTCGCGTTACGTCGGGACCTGCGAGTCGATCCCAGTAATCCAGGAAGAGCTGGGCCAGGCCCTCGTCCCAGATGACATGACCGACGTTTGAGTGGCCGAAAATGCCGCCCGCAGAGATGTTGGTTGAACCTGTCCACACGGCTACCGGCGTACCCTTGTGGATCAGCACGATGAACTTATTGTGCCGGATTCCAGCTCGTGATTTCTGTGGCTTACAAACACCCTTGATGGCTGCCTTCTCGATCATCGCCTCGTTTTCGTCTTTGTACGATTGGGCTTCGTACCGGATCGCCACGTCCGCGCCAGCTTTACGCGCAGCCTTGAATGCCTTGCCGATCGGCAGATAGCGAAACTCGTAGAGCATCGCACGCAGCTTGTAGTCGCTCGCATCAGGGCCCGCAGCCAAACGGATGAATCCCGTTAGCGCTTCGAACAATCCCCGTGACAGCCATTTCATCTGATCGGAATCCGGCTTGGTTTCGTCAGGCTTGGTCTTTCCAAACTTGCGCGCATAGGCTTGGGAACCAGCGGCGCCCCGGTTGAAGAAGATGTCGTGGCTTGCCTGCCCATCTTCGCCGGCCTGGCCCATCTCTGCCTCAGTCGCGATCTCGACGGTTGTAGCAGAAGCCTCATCCAGCTCGATCAGCTTCGGCTTGCCATAAACCGGCATGACTTTGTAGCGATAGGTCGTGGCAGGCTTTGCCGTATAGTCGCCCCATTGGAAGGACTGGATGGGGTGCTCGGACGTTGGCATAGGCGTCCCCGGCGCCAAGCCTTCATCCTTGAACTTGAATCGCTTGATTCCGCGTAGAAAATAGCGCTCAATCACTTCGCCTTGATCGATTTCCGAGCGTTCAATAGCAAAGCCAAGCAACCCCTCTCGTTTTGCATCCTGACCTTCCACGAAATCCCACGCTAGCGTTACAACGTGCAGCCCGCTGATTGCGCGCACGGCCAGGGTGGCTCCCTCTTTTGGTTGACGCATATTGTCTCCTTTCTTCGTAACAGGATTTGTGTTCAGGGCCGGCCAATCACTAATATAGTTTCACTTCCTCACCACTTTAGTTTTTGCTTTCGGGTTGAATCTGACGATGAAATCGCAGCTTTTGCACTAAGCAACATCAATGCGCCAGCTTTTGAATCTGCTTCTGAAAGTGTTCGCGCCAGCTTTCGGATAAAGCTTCCAGCTTCACCGCGCGGCGCAGCGTCTCCAAGTCGTTTTTCTCAAACGCGTACAACCGGGTGATGTCGGCAATAGTGATGTTGTTTGCGTCGCGGGTTTGCAACTCCATTAGGTCGCCCGCTTTGACCTCTCCCTCCTTTACGACCGCAAAGTAAAATCCCGTGCGTCGACTCTGCAGAAACTTCCTAATGATGTCGGTACGTCCAAACTTGATGCCGAGTTTGTAGCAAGGCATACGCGGCTCCGTCAACATCAACTCAGCCTCACCGACGCGCCAGCGGTCGCCAACGTTGAGCGCGTCTTCCAGCAGTCCTTCCGTCGTAAAGTTTTCGCCAAACATCCCATAAGACAGCTCCATCTCCGGAAGTTCCCTTTTCCAAAACTCGTAGTGCTCGGCCGGATAGGCATAGACTGCTTTGCTGACGCCGCCATGCACGGTCAAGTCAGCCTGCCGGTCACCGTCAAGGTTGAGCGTGCGCAGCATGACGGGACCTTCAACCGGCTCTTTGAAGATGCCAGTGGTGACCGGCTCACCGTTTGACTCAACTATGCGCGGTAGTCCGACGTTTAAGGAAATAAGTTTCATGATGTGATACGCAGTTTACCCAACCTTGTCGCTTCGTGTCTTGTTGATAGGCTACACTGCCCCGATTGCAAGCCAATGGCTGGCAAACGCAATTAGGCCACTGCCAGCTAAGGCGCGGTGCCTTAATTTGTGAACTTCTCTCTGTGCGGGCTCCGTGTCCTCTGTCTCCCTGGTGAAGACCGGAGAGCACACAGGGTAGAATTACGATCACCAGATAAGACCGCTACCCAGACTTAAAGAGAGAGGCGACGAATCGCATGACGGCTGCAGAAGCATTGGCGTTTGTCGCAGCAAGCGGCGTGGTGCTGGTATCAGCCAAAGGTCCGGTGCCGCGGTTGACCGAGGTGATTGCCGGCGAACCCATCAAAGGAAGCTGGTGGGGTCACCCAAAGGGCCAGCAAATATTCGGGATACTCGAAGCCGTAACCGAATCGGAGGACGTACTTGTTTGTCGTTTGGTCAAAGGAAAGATCACGCTGGTGCATCGTCGTCTGTGGCCGGCGTTAGTCCGACTCGCCGATCGATTCCCACCTGACCAGATTGCAAAGGTGCATCAGGAACACACGGCCAGTGGTCGCCATGTGAACCAGGAAGTTCCCTTCCCGCGCTGGGTTCCGGCGGCGGTGTTGAAACAAGCAAAGTTTATGAGTGAAGCGGACGCGATCGCCGCGCTCGGTGAGTGGGCGACAGCGGCGCTTAAGCAAATAGGCTAGTATTCTGCCGCCCGCGCGGGCTGAGAATCATTCCATACGCGATCCGGGGGTGGCGTGCTTCGCACTTACCCCCGGCTACTATCTGTCACGGCTACGCCGTGAAATCACTCCGCGGACTCTTTCAGGGGCTGATCTCATTCAGAGACTGGGCTGCTTCTTCTCGGCTGGCAACGGAAGATCGGAATTCCAAATGTCGGTCGTACACTTCCACGTGCCGTCAGCCTGCTTCTTCAAGACTTCGACGAACTTGCCGCGGTCGGTGGCCGGCTTACGAGCGGGGTCATTCACGGTAAATTGCCAGGTGCCGCTCACATAACCAATCTCACCCGACCGCGCGACGGCGCCTGCCGGCCCGGTGCGCGGCAAGTCTCTGACTTGCCGGCCAGTCTCCACTTTTTTTCTTCGGGTCTCTGACCCTGCTTCGACGGTCATAGACCGTGAATGGTGAGGTTTCGGCAAGTCAAAGACTTGCCGCGCACCGTGAGGTCAGAGACCATGCAAGACATCCGGCAAGTGCGGCGTTCCATTTCCGCCGTCGATCAATTAGAATCGACGGCCACTTTCCTAACTCTTCTTTCGGGACTGGTGTCATGTTCAAAACAAGTCTCCAATCTGGCGTGACGCTGTTGACCGCTCGCGCGAAAATATCGCAGGTAAAGAAATCGATCTTCGCCCTAGGGGCCACGTCGTTGGTCGCGGCCTTAATCGCATTCGGACCGTTGACAAGATCTGCCGCTGAAGACTGGCTGCAGTTTCGTGGCCCAAACGGGAGCGGTGTTTCCGCGACTACCGGTCTTCCGGTCGAGTTTGGGCCCAAGAAGAACGTACTTTGGAAGACCGAGCTGCCACCCGGCCACTCTTCGCCGGTGCTGACAAAGAATCGCATCTTCGTCACCGCGCACACCAAAGATAAAGAGAATCACAAACTACTGGTCATCTGTCTCGACCGCCAAACAGGAAGGATCCTTTGGCAACGCGAAGTGCCGCGCTCGCGATCGGGCCGCTTACAAAACGTCAACGGGCCCGCATCGCCCAGCCCTGTCACCGACGGCTCGAATGTCTACGCCTTTTTCCAGGAGTTTGGAATTGTTTCCTACGACACCGCCGGCAAGGAGCGTTGGAAACTTCCGCTCGGACCCTTCAACATGTTCTATGGCTTCGGGGCGTCCCCAATCCTCGTTGACGACAAATTAGTCCTGCCCATTGATCAAGACCACCCGAGCTCATACCTGATTGCAGTCGATAAGAACAGCGGACGTGTGCGCTGGAAGGCTGACCGGCCGGCAGTCATCTCAGGCTACTCGACACCGATTATTTATCAACCGAAGCAGGGTCCGAAGCAGATCGTCATTCCCGAATCGTTTCAGCTTTCAGCTTACTCGGTGGCAGATGGCAAGAGGGTTTGGTGGGTTAGCGGGCTTGCCTGCGAGATGAAATCGATCGCCAGTAACGATGGAGAATATCTGTACATCAACGGGTGGGGCTTCCCGCAAAATCAACCGGGTGAGCAGGTCAAGACGGTTCCCTTTAGCGAGGGGCTGGCCAGGTACGACAAGAATGGTGATCACCAAATCGCCCAGGCCGAGGTCTCGGCTACCGATGCGACAGAGGACATGGACAAGATGTTGAAGGCGGCATTTGAGGCCTTTGATATGGATCGAAATGAGAAGTTGAACGATAAGGATTGGGAAGTCTTTCGCGGGATGATGGCTTCAGAGAACGGACTGCTAGCAATCAAATTAGGAGGACAAGGCGATCAAACCGCGACAGCAATCCGTTGGCGCTATCAAAAACCGGTGCCGCAAGTGCCGTCCACGCTGCTCTACAAAGGCGTGCTCTATATGATCAACGATAGCGGAATTCTCATCTCGTTTGATCCGGCGACCGGAAAGGTGATCAAGCAAGGACGCCTACACGGTGCAATCGACAAATATTTCTCCTCCCCGGTTGCCGCCGACGACAAGGTGTTCCTGATCGGGCAAGGCGGTCAGGTGTCTGTGGTGAAGGCAGCCGGCGACTGGCAGGTTCTCGCGCTGAACGAGTTGGATGACGAGTGCTTCGCGACACCCGCAATTGCAGATGGGCGGCTCTACATCAGGACTCGAAGCGCGCTGTACTGTTTTGGCAAGTAGGGATCTAGCCGCAGATTTCTGAGAGCAATCACACGAAACGACTCCAACAATATTTCGTGTCAGTTCGTGTCGTTTCGCGGATCGTTCTCTCTGGAAGGCACTGGGCTACTTCTTCTCGGCTGGCAACGGAAGATCGGAATTCCAAATGTCCGTCACGCACTTCCACGAGCCGTCAGCCTGCTTCTTCACGATTTCGACGAACTTGCCGCGGTCGGTAGCGGGCTTGCCGCTCGCGTCGTTCATCGTAAATTCCCAGGTGCCGCTCACGACAGCCAGTTCACCCGACCGCGCGACTTCCACTTTGGTAGCCTTCCAGCCTCCCGAAAAGCCCGGCGCCGTCAGCACTTCTTTCCAGATCTTCCGAACTGCGTCTTTGCTGTTGACCATCGGACCATTCGGCTGGAGCACAATCGCATCGTCGGCGTAGTACGAGAGCATCTTGTCCAAGTCTTTAGCGCTTGCCGCTTTGGACCATTGCGCGTCAAAGTCCTTGATGGCGGTCTCGTCTGCCGCGCGAGTGTCCGGCGGCGCCTGTGGCGTCTGCGGCTGGCAAGCCACTGCGAATGTTAGTAGCGCAATGCAACCGGCAAGAACAAGTTGTTTCTTCATGCTGATTCTCCCGTGCGGGGGTTTCGGAAAGCGCGACAACGGTATGGCCGACCATCGAGATTGTCAATGGCGGCACTCGACGCGCCGCGGGGGCGCGGCTCCCGTAGCGCTAACTGAATTGAGGAGCCTATGTCCTGAAGATTCCTTCCTCCCGCAAAGCCTCGCGCACCCCCAGAGAGTCGGGATGATTAATATCCAGCACAGCTATTGTCGCGCGACCGATCGGGTTCTTCAGTGATTGGCGGTGGGACGGGGTCGTCGTGGGCCGCTAAACTCTCCAGATAAAGCGCGATTGCTTCTTTAATGTTCGCGGTAGCTTCGGCTCTGGTCTGCCCTTGAGAGATGCAACCAGGAAGCGAGGGAACCTCGGCAACAAACACACCATCCTCGTCCTGCTCAATCAAAACGCGGTATTTCATTTGCTACCTCCGAGTACATTGTCGGCATCCCGTTCGTTAATGCCAAGCCGCAAAGGCCTTTTCGATGTCGGCAATGTTAGTGGCGGGGTTTCCCTTCACTACCATCAAGTCAGCCTGTTTGCCGCGGACAATTAGGAATGCCTGGCGCTTTCGGGCTCGGCCCGTCCGGTGCGCGGCAAGTCTCTGACTTGCCGGCCAGCCTCCCCTTTTCTTTCTTGGGTCTCCGACCCGGTCATAGACCGTGAATTATTAGCTGAGCTTTCGGCAAGTCAAAGACTTGCCGCGCACCGGAGGGCATAGCCCCGAAGAAACCTAGGCAATCCGCACCGGAGGACATAACCCGAAGAAGCCCTAGGCAATCCGCACCGGAGGGCGGAGCCCGAAGAGAAGTTACCTTCCTGAGCGTCTCCAGACAATCTTATCCAGGTCAACCCGAAGCGGTTCATCTTCCGCCGGCGCTCTCTTCCACCAACGAACACTGGACCAACGGTAGTCTTCTGCACGCTCAACCAATCCTGCGCGCACCGGATTCAGGTGAATGTAATTCACCTTCTCCATAAACTTTGATTCGCTGGTAACAGAAAACACATCGGAATCATGCTGCCACAAAGAGAATCGATGATTGCGTTTCCAGTTAACGTGACGAAGCTTTCGGAGCGAGCTCTCGTAGTTGTGCTCCTTCAAATGGTCGATCACTCGATGGGCGACGATTCCCTTGATGTATTGAAGAACCTTGGAAGGTTTTACCGGCGCGTCTGTCAACAGATGAACGTGATCGGGCATAAGCACCTAGGCAAACAATAAGAAGCCACAGGAAGTTCTAGCCTCGTCGATTGCTTCGCAGGTGAGCCGTTTTATCTTATCTGTTTGGAAAACCGGAAGTCGGTCCTTGCCGACTGCGGTGATGAATAGTGCAGGAGTGTCTATTGAGATCTTATATGCCATCACTTAAAGGTCAGAGACCTTTAAGTAATTTAGGGGACTCCGCCGGCAAGTCAAAGACTTGCCGCGCACCGTTAGGTCAAAGACCATGCAAGACATCCGGCAAGTCAGAAACTTGCTGTGCACCATTGGGCAGAGGCGGTCACCTAATCCCCACCAACCCCTGCACCGATTGGATCAACTTCTCTGAGTCGTAGCCGACGCCGTCTTTGAAAACGATCTCGACCTTCTCGACGTCGGCGATGTTGGCGGCGGGATTTCCTTTCACCACCATCAAGTCAGCCTGTTTGCCGACGGCGATGGAGCCGATGCGCATGTCCTCGCCCAGAAACTTGGCGCCGTTGAAGCTGGCAATCTTGATCGCTTCGACGGGACTGAAGCCGGCTTCGACCAGCAATTCGACTTCGCGGAGATCGCCAAAGCCGGCAACGATGCCGCCGTTGCCCGTCGGATCGAGCCCGGCTATTAGTAAACCGCCGGCGGCGACGAAGGCGCGTTCGAAGTCCATCGACTTGCGCACCAGGATCGCAGTGGGCGAGTCAGCCGCGATGCGCGATCGATTTGTCAGGTAACGCACCCGCGCGTCGTTGTTCATTACATTGAGGACCCGAGGATTCAGGACGGCGCTGGCGGCGCCAATTCCGCTTTGAGTTAACGGAGCACCAGCTTCGAAGACCGGCAGTGTCGAGGTAAGCGCGACGTGCTTCGAGACCAGGATGCGGATCGTTTCTTTCACGCTCTCGCTGTTGATATCGAGTTGTCGCAGGCTGGCAGAGACCGCAGCTCCCGGACATTTGTCCGGCTGTTTGTTGGGAACGAATTCAGAGTCGGGCAACAAGCCGTGCTCGAGGTTATCGATGCCGATCTCCGCCGCCTCGCGATAGCCGACTGAACACAGATGGCCAGTAACTTTGAGCCCGCGCTTGTGCGCTTCTTCCACGACCGCGCGCAGTTCGTCGCGGGTAATGTTCATGTAAGCCTTGAAAGAGGTCGCGCCTTGATCGGCCCAGAAGTTCACCAGGCGGCGCGCGTCTTCAGGCCCGGTGAGCGTGTGCATCACCGGCGTGAAAGAGCCCACTCCTTCCAGATACGGCGCGGTGACGTGCATCTTGGGCCCGATCATCCGACCACTATCGATTAGTTTCTTGATCTCCAGGTCGGTATCCGGCGCCACGCTGCCGGTGGTGCGAATGGTGGTGACTCCGAGTGCAAGATAGAGACGCGGAAAGCTGCTCGCCATGTTCGAATACATCGGCGGCGAGCCGCCCATGGGAAAGAACATGTGATCGTGCATGCCCACCAGGCCGGGGAGCACGCTGTAGCCTTTGAGATCGAGTACCTGGGCGTTTGGCGGAACGTTCGCGCCTAAGCTCGGGGCAATTGATTGGATCTTGCCATCGGCGATGATGATGGTCTGATCCTCGCGCGGCGCCGCGCCGGTGCCATCGATCACGCGTACATGGGCCAGTGCTACCACCGGAGCTTCGACGCGGATGAACTGCTGGCGCTCAGACTGCGGCGCCTGCGCCAGGCAATTGACGAAAGCGGTGCACAGCAGGAGGAGTGCGATTGTGGTTTTCATGGAGTTCTCCAAACGGGTCGCGATCCTGAATTAGTATCCCGCAGTCAGTTTATCTTGTTCCGATCTCACAGCGGAACGTCGCGGTGCTTGTTTGGTGGGTGAAGTGTTCTCTGAAACCACCTTCATTTTCTTTTGAATCGCAGCGCGTCGGCCATCACGTAAAAGATCCAGTTTTGCTCCATCGAGCCACGAACCAGATACGCGTTTACGCCGGTCGCAAATATTGGGACGTCCTCGCCGCCGTGCGTTTCACTCTTAAGAGGAATGGTCGACTCCTGTAGGTAGTCGGGATCAGTGGTGTCGACTTGGGACAGATCGGGACGCCCGTTCGTGATGCCCTTGAACGTATTTGGCTCTTCGCAGCATTTCTTCGGGCCCTCAGGTTGGTCGTTCGAAGCGCCGGTGTAGCCAGGGCCGTTCGCATAATTCAGCGTGGTCATCGGCAAGCCGAGCCGGTCTCTTTTGTAGTCCGGCTCAGGCTGGCCGTTGTCATCCACTTGCCTGACAAGACCCAGGATGTTGTTGCCGCGCAGCGTGTAACCCTGCATGGTCAAGGTATGACTGTGGTCCGCTGTAACCACGATCAGAGTTTCATCAAGATTGACTTTTCCGAGCGCCAGGCGAACTGCATTTGAAAGTTCGACGGTTTCCGTCAAAGCCCGAAAAGCATTGCTCTCATGATGGCCATGATCAATGCGTCCGGCTTCCACCATCAAGAAATACCCGCGCTTGTTTTGCGAGAGAATATCAATTGCCTTTGCGGTCATAGCGGAGAGCGAAGGCTCGCCGGCCTTGTCTTTCGCTCGGTCGTGCTCGAAGTGCATGTGTGAAGGCTCGAACAGGCCCAGGAGATGTTTCGTTTTCTTAGCATCAATTGAATCAAACTGCTGCTTGTTCCAAACGTACGCTGAATTGTTTTTCTTGAGCCACTCCTGCGTCAGGTCCCGCTTATCCAATCGTTGGCCGGCTTGGTCGTCATATTCGGGGTCGCGCGCTTCTTGAGGCAAGAACTTATTGCGGCCGCCGCCCAACGCCACCTCCAGGCCGTCGCCCCCGCGGCCTTCTTCGCCACGGGGGCCATTAGGAAACTCGATCAACTGCCGGGCGATGTCAGGAAACTTTGCTTCATAAGCGTCTTTAGCGGTGTCGAATATGTCTTTGTCGGATTCCCAATCCCGCTCAGGGGTGTGGGCATAGCACGCCGCCGGCGTCGCGTGGGTCAGGCGTGTAGTGGTGACGACGCCCGTTGAGAGGCCCTTTTCTTCGGCCATTTCGAACAGAGTTTTTGTCTCGTTCCCTTTAACGGTCTTGTAATCGCGCCGGGTGGCGTTTTGATTGACAGACAAGATCCCTTCGTCCGTTTTTACACCCGCAATGATTGCGGTCATGGTCGGCGCTGAATCGGATATCTGCTGGTCCGTAGCGTACGTTTTCGAAAGGGCGGTAAACGGAAACTCTTCAAAGCTTAGGCGGTTTTCTTCACCACTCTCGCCGCGCAACTGCCCTTCCAGAATCCGTGAGGCCGTCAGCGTCGTCACTCCCATCCCGTCGCCAATAAAAAGGATCACGTTCTTAGCCTTAGCTTTGCGGATCTTTTCCTGTTTGGCGCGCTGGAGCGAATTCCAGCCCTCGCGCTGCCACGTCTCCGCAGTCTCCTGCCTCCTGACCGGAAATGGGGACTTAACCGTTTGCCCGAAGGACGTAACAACCACACTAAACAAAATAAGCAAACTTAGCTTTTTCATTTCTTTATTGTAAGGCCGCTTTAAGAAAATTGGTGTTAAGATTTGGTAGAAGTGAACCGCGGTTAATAAATTGCTGGGCGCTCTTCAGCCCGGAGAGGAAGACCAATATGAGCATCGCGCTTCTACAACGAGCCGGCAATGCCTGCTTTGCGTTCGTTCTCCTAACGGCGCTTGGTGCGTGTACGCCGGGGCCTCAAGGGCCGCCGGGACCCTCAGGTCCCGCCGGCGCGAGTGGGCCACCCTACGTCTGGGTCTGCACACCAGCGCATCTTCCGCTAGCTGGCGGTGGTCCTCGGGATGATGTTTATGTTTTCAACGGCAGCACCAATACAGCAAACATCGCCGTCAATATTCTCGACAAAGATGGCAACAATTTGGCGGGCAATACCATCCCCGGATCGAATCCGGTCAGAACCTACCCGGGCGAAGCCGGATCAAACACAGTAACTCTCCTGCCGGCGCACACCAGGGATGTCGATTGGGTCATGCCTGATGTTGGTGCGGGGCCAGCATTCACTGATGTGGCGTTCAGCGTCCGGGTTACTGCCGACCAACCAATCGTTGTCGGGGCGAACTTCCAGTTTAACGGCAACATACCAAGCCAGTGCAACCTCTTGCCGAAGTAGTTTGCGGTTTCGCTCCTGGTCGGACACAAATGAAGAAGGCCCTGAGCGCTCAGGGCC
>JANMQG010000089.1:0-6393 GCA_031370285.1 Chloracidobacterium sp.
GCCTCCAAAGGTGACGAAGACCGTAACCAAGAAAGCCGCTAAGAAAGCACTCAAAAAATAGGCGTATTACTGCTTCCCAATGCAGCAGCGGATAATTACCGTACCACGGAAACGCCTCGGCACTTTCAAATTAGGACACTAGTGCGCCAAGCAAAGCTTGGTGTTTCTGATTGGGTGAAAGTCCCAATCGAGTAAGGACTAACCAACCACTCGTACCGAGTGTTGCAGCCGTTGAGGGGGAGAATTCAAAAGCCGAACGAAACGGTTGAAGCGTACACAGGGAATCACGCAGGCCGTAAGAGAGACCGCAGTCTCTGAAGCTTGATACAGCCTCGTCAATAATAATGAAGCAGATGGCGATGGTTTTAGTGTTCCAGAAGCCGAAACAGAGCAACCGCTAGGGTGAGGTTGCCGAGGGTCTGCCGGGGTCGGACAAGAGCGTGGCATGTGTGAAGAGAAACACCAGAGAACTTGGGAGACCCAGCTGGTTCCGCGACAAGTCGGGGTAGGTGAAGCCGACCAAAAGAAGGTGAGCCGAAGACCAGTCTGGGAGTCAGATCAGCTCATAGTACTCAGCGGACGGGAGAGCCGGCCACAGGGGGAAGGGGCTGACGTGGATACGAAGCCAACAAAGGAAACACTGACCGAGCATGAAGGAACGGACAACAGTGCAAACCTCCCTGTTGGGGATAGCGAAGAAGGCCAAGTCGGATAAGCGATACCGGTTTCGCAACCTCTACAGAGAACTCAACGAGGAACTGCTGCGTGATAGTTGGCGGCTGATTCGGAAAGACGCGGCCTTAGGCGTGGACCGGGTGAGTGCCAAGGAATACGAAGCAAACCTCGAAGAGAACATCCACCGACTGGTGGAGAAACTGAAGCGGAAGCGTTACCGGGCCAGATTGGTAAGGCGGCACTACATCCCGAAGGGCGAGGGACAGATGCGCCCGCTGGGAATACCAGCCATCGAAGACAAGCTGCTGCAATTGGCAGTGAAGCGCCTGCTGGAAGCAATCTACGAGCAGGACTTTCTGCCGTGCAGTTATGGGTATCGACCACGAGTGGGAGCACTGGCAGCAGTGAACCAGCTAAGTGTGAAGCTGCAGTTCGGTGGCTATCACCACGTGGTAGAAGCGGACATCAAAGGCTTCTTCGACAACCTCTCGCATGAATGGTTAATGCGGATGTTGGCGGAGCGGATAGATGACCAGACGATACTGCGCTTGATAAAGAAGTGGCTGAAAGCCGGAGTGCTGGATACAGATGGTAAAGTGCTAAGACCGGAGGGCGGCACGCCGCAGGGCGGAATCATCTCTCCGATACTGGCGAATGTGTACCTGCACTATGCCCTTGATTTGTGGTTCGAGAAAGTGTTCCAGCGCAACTGTAAAGGCGCCGCTTTCCTGCACCGATACGCAGACGATTTTGTGTGCGGCTTCGGACGAGAGGAAGAGGCGCAGCGTTTCTACAGGGAGTTGGAAGAACGTTTGCGGAAGTTCGGACTGGAACTCGCGGCGGCGAAGACACGGGTGCTACCGTTTAGTCGCTACCGCCGAGGAGAGACCAGCTTCGACTTCCTGGGTTTCGAATTTCGTTGGGGGACCGACCGCAAAGGACAAGCACGTCTGCAGCGGCGCACCTCACGGAAGAAGTTTCGCAACTCAGTCAAACGTGCAGCCGAATGGTGTAAGAAGAATCGCCATCTCCGGGTGGGAGAACAGTTCAAACTGCTGAATGCCAAGCTCCGTGGGTATTACAACTACTACGGAGTGCGCGGCAACTATGCCAGCTTGAACGAGTTCTTTCAGCAGGTGCAACGGTTGCATCTGAAGTGGCTGAATCGGCGCAGCCAGCGTCAGAGTTATAACTGGGCTGGCTATCGTACTTTGCTTCAGCACTTCGCGCTTGCCCGACCACGGATTGTGGGGCGTCCAAAACCACGTCTGGTCGCCTCAGGCTAGGCCTTGATGCGGAAGCGAGTATTCACGAAGAGCCCGGTGCGGGAAAACTGCACGCCGGGATCTGAGCGGGGGCTGTCGGGTAACTGGCAGTCCTACCGCGATCCGCTTTCTGAGACTGCCTTTGAGGAATGAAACGACGCGGGGGAAGACATCTACGATGCCGAAGCCTAAGACCGGGAAGCGCGGTTGGTGCGCTTTCCCTTCGACCAACTCGGCCACGGCTGGCTGATGACGGCAAAGGGCAAAGCGCCAAGGGCAAAGCGCCAGGGCAAAGGGCGAAGAGCGGTCCTTGCGCTTTACGTCTTTGCTCCCTGCTCTTTGCCCTTAGCTCTCTAACTTATGCGATTGAACACTGATCAAGCGGCATCAATACGTCAATGCGTGCAACGATTCGATCCCGAAGCGCAGGTGTTGCTCTTCGGCTCGCGCGCCGATGACTCGCGACGAGGGGGTGACATTGACTTGTTAATTGTCTCCAGGCGCATCAATTTGCGACAACAGCTGCGCCTTCAGAGCAAACTGGAAGATGTTCTGGGCCTGCAAAAAATCGACTTAATGATCGTAGGCGATGTTGAGAGCAGTCCCTTTGCCAAGTTTGTGGAGGGAACAGGAGTGTACTTGTGAAACCGGCCGATCCTTTGCCTATTCTGATAAGCAATCTTGCCGACCTGGCCAGGATGGCGGCATGGCTTGAAGAATCTTACAACCGTTGCCGCTCGATTGACGCCAGCGAAGTTCATAGCCAGCCACATGGCGAGGCGGTCGAGGCGTTCACCAGCCGATTTGCTCGCACCATCGATCTGCTTGCCAATAAGGTTCTACGTGCGCTTGACCTTGTAGAGCTCGAACCCTCAGGTTCATTGCTGGACGTTCTTAACCGGGCTGAAGCGCGCGGCTTGGTAGATTCATCAGAGCTGCTAAGAGAGATGAAGAATTTACGCAATACTATTGCGCACGATTATGTCGGAGAGCAATTGCCGGAAACTTTTGCGGCGTGTGTGGAGTTTGCTCCTGAACTCCTGGGAGTGGCGACGCGTGTCCAGGATTACTGCTCGCGCTTTAGGAATCTGTAAGAAAACTCAGCGCTCACGCTAGAGGAATTCCCAGAGAGGATTGTCGAACACACCGCCACGGAGAGCCCGGCTTATGCCGCGAGGCGATAACGCGCTGCTGAAGGCGCCGCTCCGAGCTCCGCCCTTGACGCCGGAGAATGTGACACCAATCCGATGAGTACTATTGAGGAGCGATGAGCGATATCCTAGTTCGGATCAAACGAGTGGTCTTGGCGGGGCGCTATGCTTTTAGCGAAAAGGCCAGGCTGGAAATGGAAATCGACGGGATTACGGACCTTGATGTGGCGGAGTCGATACTTAATGCGGTAGCCATCTACAAAAAGGTCCCGCTCGACAAACCCAGCCCGCAAAACATCCAGAGAGTATTTGTATATCATCGAAAGCGCGAACTTAGACGGCCTTGCCATTTACACCAAGGGTAAACTGGTGCGTGAGGCGGGACAGAACTCGAAACTCGAAACCTGAAACTCGAAACTTCTTTGGTCATCGGTCGTCCGTCTCCGGTCAGTGAACTCAATGATCATTGCCACCACACCCGTCATCCGCGAGGACGTGCTCCGCGATCCACGTTATCCAGTGCACCAGATCGCCGACCGGCTACTGCCATACCTGCGCGTGTTGGTGGAACAGTTTCATCCGCAACAGGTGATTCTCTTTGGCTCCTACGCCTACGGCAAACCGGACGAACACAGCGACGTCGATTTGCTGGTGGTGAAAGACTTGGAGGAAAGCGTGCTCAAAGACAAGGTGCGCATTCGGAGGGCGTGGTGGAAAATGCCGCGCCCAGAACCCCTTTTGCCCTTCGACCTGATCCTCGTTTCGCCCCTGCGACACGACGAGCGGATGGAAAACGCCGGAGGATTTTATGACGAGATTGTCCGCAAAGGTCTCAAGCTTGTATGAAAACCGACGAAGGAAATCCTCACGATTGGTTCCTGTTGGCGAAAGAGCGCCTCGAAAAGGCTGACGCCCTCTGCAACCAGTTCGGACCATCGTACTCTGGAGTCGAACTGCTGGATGAAGCCGTTGAACGATACCTCAAGGGATACCTGGTGGCCAATGGCTGGCCATTGGAACGAATCCACGACCTAAACCGCCTTGTCGAAGCTGCCATGGCATTCGATTCGCAATTTTCAGATTTTGCGGAATTGGCGCATTCCCTTACGGAGCAGTTTTGGGAGCAGCACTATCCAGGCGGAGACCTGACGGAAGTAGGTTCCGACTACGAGTTGTTGCGCCAACAGGCGGGCGAAATGATTGCCCTGATTCTCGCGTCGGTGCCGCCTCCTGACAAAACAGGAGACGAGTAATAGTAGCGGGAGGAATCCCCGGTCGTCCGTCCCCGGTCGTCAGTCTTCTTGATGAGTGACATTGCCATTCGCTGCGAAGGCCTGAGCAAGCAGTATCGCATCGGCGAACGCGAATCGTACAAAGCTCTGCGCGACGTAATCACTGACGCCGCAGCATCTCCGTTCCGCCGCTTGCGCGCTTCGCTCGACGGTCATCGGTCGTCCGTCGCCGGTCCTTCTTCCGGTCCCCGGTCGTCCGTCGCCGGTCTCATGAAATCGCAGCTCTCGATAGCCCTTGCTCTTCGCTTGCCAACTCTAAACTCGAAACTTGAAACTTGAAACTTGAAACTTCCTTTCTCCGCGTGAATCTGTGTTCATCCGCGGCCAGATCATGACTCTATTACAGCAAATGGATGCTGAACGATATCGGCGCCGCGAGGTTCTGCGGGAAGAAGTACGTCAGCGCCTTCATGCGGCCTTGACTGAACTGGCGCCAGTTCAGACAGTGATTGTGTTTGGTTCCCTGGCAAAACCGGGACGATTCAGCGAAACATCGGATGTAGATGTTGCGCTTTGGACCGAGCCCGCTGGGATGACTACTGAACTGCTAACGAGTTTGCTTGCCGAACGACTGGGTCGGCCTGTGGACGTTGTTTTGCTGTCTGAATGTCGATTCCGCGATCGTATCCTGCGTGAGGGAGAAATATGGACGCTCTCGCTTGAAGTTTCAGCAGAAGAGAGAGAAGTGTTAGACGAACGTTGGGCAAACTTCATGGGAAATCCCGGCTCGGCGCTTACCCGGGAGGAATTTCAGGAGAGGATGAAGACGTTTAGGGCATGACCGAACTCCGCCTTCTCCCGGAGGTCTTTGATGACACAGCTCAAGCTGCCCGCTGGTCCGACGAGGAAGGATACGAAGGCTTAGGAGATCGGTTTTTGAGATCGGTTTTTGAATGTGTTCTATTCGTATCTGCCACATATTCAAGAATGGGGCGAATCTCACAGGACCGTTTATAACGACTTCCGCAGGATTTTGCTCTATCCGTTTCCATACGCTCTCTATTACCGATACCACGAGAACTGGGTCATGATTTCACTGGTAATCCATACCGCACGAAGCCCGCGCCTGCTTAGGCGACTGCTAAAGGAGCGAAGACTAGATAGAGGCACGGAAGAAACCTAAATGTTTTCTTAAATTCGCAATCCGAAATCCGAATTTCGCAATTCTTTAATGCTCTTAGAAACTGATAGTACCAACCCTGGTTTAGAGTCGTCGCCTGTTCGCGATCGGCTGTATGGGAGATATCGGTCGAACCAGGCTCCCCTCGATCCTGACGATGAACGAAGGCAGCGCGCGCCCTACCTCCGTAAGTTGATCAGTAAGCACCTCCCCTCAGAGAGAAGCGCCAGAATTCTCGACCTTGGTTGCGGCAACGGCACGCTTCTCTATTTCGCGCGCGAGGCCGGCTACAAATTTATTTCCGGCGTTGACACTTCCAGCGAACAGATTGAACAGGCGCGACTCCTTGGGTTCCCGGAAATCAGGCAGGCAGACGTATTTTCTTTCCTCGCAACCGCGGCCGCTGAATCGTACGACGCGATCACCGCGTTTGACATCATCGAGCATCTAACCAGGTCCGAGCTCCTGCGGTTGGCCGACGAAGTTTATCGGACCCTCGCGCCCGGTGGCCGCTGGATTATTCACGCTCCTAACGCCGAAGGTTTTCTGGGAAGCCGGATTCGTTATGCAGACCTCACCCACGAGCAGGCATTCACTCGCGAAAGCGTGGAGCAGTTAGCGCGCGCAACAGGCTTTCGTTCCGTGGAGTGTTTCGAAGATGCTCCCGTTGTTCACGGTCTGAAGAGCGGCGCGCGATTGCTGATCTGGAAAGCCGCGCGAGCGCTGCTGCGTCTATTCTTCATGGCGGAAACAGGTGACACGGGTCGAAACGCGATCTTCAGCCAAAACCTTCTGGCGCTAGTTCGGAAGTAGAAGGTTCGGTGCCAAGCGTAGTGCCAGAGTTTACGATGTTCATAGTTAGGCAGAGTTTGTGTGGGATGACGTCTGAT
>JANMQG010000090.1:0-12570 GCA_031370285.1 Chloracidobacterium sp.
GCCTCCAAAGGTGACGAAGACCGTAACCAAGAAAGCCGCTAAGAAAGCACTCAAAAAATAGGCGTATTACTGCTTCCCAATGCAGCAGCGGATAATTACCGTACCACGGAAACGCCTCGGCACTTTCAAATTAGGACACTACCCGCCCAGACAGATGAAATTAGCGAATGCTTTTTGTCGGTATCTGGAAATGGCGCAGCCGATATAAGCGTGGATCCGCAACTCAAAATCCTAACGGACGGCGCTAACAAAGGAAGATGCCTTTCGCTCTTGGAAGTCAATCAACTGCCAATGCCAGCGGTGCCAAGCTTGATGCCCGAACGCGCGTTCAACGTAGCCGACCTACGGCAGCTTATACTTCGGACATCCCTTCTCTCAATGTCGCCAGCATCGCTAGCGCCATATCGGAGTCGCCGTGGTAATTTGCGTTGTTCCTCACCATCGAGAACGCCAAAGCGCCCGTGCCTGCTAGGTCTGTCACTTCTGCTAACACCCGCTCAACGACCTGGCGGATCTCGTCCGTTAACAATCGTCCGAGATCGCGTCCAAGCACGCGGGCGCTAGCCCTGTCGTAATCGAAGTCGTCTTGAAGGAGATCGGCGCAGTCTCCGCCGACACCGTAGAGACGATCCTGATTGCCCGCGTCGAGATAGTGCTTCATGATCAGCCCAAGGTCCTTGGCGTCGCGCTCAAAGTGGCGGCCGGACCAGGCAACGATTTTCAACAGGGCGAGTCCTGCCAGGGAAGCGACTTTGACTATCAGATCGTCGGCCAGAAGAACGTCAATTGAGTTTGCATAAGCCTCGCGAAATCCAATGGTGGTCATTTCTACGGTAAAGTCTGGGGGCCATACGATGAGTCCGGTCGTCTGCTCCAAGTTACCGAACGGAACGAGATCAATGATCGCTCCTTCTTCGTGCAATAACCGTTGCTGCTGATTAGGTTGTGGTCGAAAACCTTCGCCGTTGATCAATGCGTCGCGTAACCCGGCGAATTCATCCCACGTCTCGACAACGATCCCAAAATCAATATCGTTCGTCGCTCGGCGTACTGGCAAGGCGTACGCGTACTGCAAAATCAAATCACGCGCTTGCGCGCCGACAATGAATAAGCGAGTGAGGCCCAGATTTGTAGCCGTACTTACTACACAACGGATGATATTAACTTGTCCGGCTGGCAATTTACTCGACAAGTCGAGCGATACATTGGTCATAGAGGATTTCGGCAGTTTCCAGATTCCTATCGTCGGCCGTTCTTAAGAGATCAGCGTAAATCAGCACGGGCGGAACCACATGCTTATCCTGTTGGTCCCAGTGATCGAACGCCCAGAATCTACGCAACAGTTCAGTCCCCCCTCGCGAGTCGCGGCGCAGTCCGAATTGAGCCTGTAGCTTCGGCAGATTGGTTTCAGTGTAGATGGTAACGGCTTCCGGTCTAAGGTGACGGGTTATCAGCGCAGCGCCAATTTCACCGCCCCAAAATGCCTGCGGCGGCAACTGCGCGTTCCGCCACCAGTCCCGAGGACCTTCCTTTTGAAAGCGATCGATAAGCAACTTGGGACGTAGTTGCTCTGGATAGGCGGCGACCCATCGCTTCAAAAGTTCTTTGCGATTAACGAGACGTCTCCCGCGCTGACCGTTATCGACCAAATAGCCCAACGATTTAAGGTCGCTCATGATCCAATGAACGGCGCCAAGCGAGACGCCTGCTTCTTTCGCAAGCTGTCGGTAAGGATTGTTCTCCAACCCAGGATGACAGAGGAAGGCAAAAACTAGACGGGATCCCGTTGCGTTGAATGCGCGAGCTCGACGCGCTTCGGGCACATTAACGCCACGCGCTTTTCGGCCGGTAACAAATACGTGAAGGCCTTTTTGTTTGAGGAACACATTTCCCGCTGCGTCGAAAAACTCGATGCCGAGTTCTCGCAACTTTTCCGCCTGAGAAGGATTAACGTACGCTGCCACGAGTGCCACGGAAGCATATTCTTTCTTGATCTCCGAAACTGCAGCGAGCGCAGATCCCAACGTGTGACTAGTTAATTGAGTCTTGAGTTCAACATAAAACCGCCAGCGTTTGTTGTCATCTTTGAGATCTATGATCGCGTCGGCCCGTACGGACTGCTTTGGTTCAATCGCTTCTATCGCAGCTTGCAGTCCGGTGGAATCCGCCAGACTGTGAACTGCTTGAACGAGTATGTCGTGAGAGCGACCGGTTGTTGATGTTTGGCTCATAGGGAACCTATCCGTTCACATTATACTCGCGTTCACAAATTGTGAACAAGCACGCATTATGAACGGTGCTTTTTTAGGAATGAATGACCCGACCCTCCATGGCTGCAAGTGGCAACTCGGTCCTTTGCTATCAATGGTTTGCACGCCGGGTCCTTCCTAATTCTGTAAGAACAACTGCCCAGTATTTCTTACAGAAATCAGAGCTAACACGTTTTTTTGGCGCGATTGGCCTGAGGTTTTGGCGCGAATAGCATAATCGCGCCAATTAGACGGACTGCATTTGGCGCGAATCCAAAGGAAGACACGCCTGATCACCCTTTTCTACCGTTTCTGGCAATATACCGATCGCGTTTTCCCATCAAATGTGGCTCCAGATAAGAAATTTCCATGCCTGATCAAGGTTCTACATCGAAAAACTCTCTTGCAGGAAACTGAGGCATCAAGGACATTTGCAACGCTCTTGTTCGTGCTCAGTTCTCACGCGCTTTACTTCAAAGCGTCAATTCGGGAAGAGGAGGTTGTCTTGGAGTGGGTTTCCCAACTGCCTTAATCGCCCAGTAGCCGCGACCTGGCCGGGGAATGTCGAGCTTCCTGCAAACTTTAGCGAGTCCAACATCCGAAAGACCATACCTTTTCGCGACGTGCTGGATCGGTTCTGCCCAGATCTCTTTATAGATTTCTTCTCGGTTGTATCGTGACGCAAGCGTGTGAAGAGCCCATTTGCGAGATACTTCCTTCTGCCGTTTCTCTTCTTTCTTTTGTTCCGTAGTCTTTACATCGAACCCCAGGAAGCCGAGCTTTCGCGCCACCGGTGCGAGGTGTTTCTTCATCGTTGCTGTTCGAAGCAAGTTGTGAAGAGTGTCTTGAGTACATGCCGTGTGTTTCACCAGTCCTTCCACCAATTCGAATGTGACGTCTGCTTCGCACTCGTAGAGACTCCGTCGAACCAAAGCGACATTGCTATCGTCTGGTCGCCACAGTGCTCCGTGTTCAAGTAAGAGTGCGACAGTGCCCAGCGTTTCGGACACGGAATATTTCGACGCCTTGGAAGCGCTGCGCCAATTGTAGGAAGAAAAGCTGATAGGAGAACTCTCGCAGCGAAGGCTCGTTGACAAACACTCATCGAGAGCCGTGGAACCGCCGTTAGCCTTATCGTTCGGTGTTGCTCCGAGTTCGAACAGGAACCGCACCGTGTCGACGCGACCAAACGTAGAGGCATTTGTGAGCAGCTTGTCTACATCGTCTCTTCTTGGGTCTGGCTTCAGCCGCTTCAGGATCTGCGCGTCTTTGCGTATGCCGCAGCTTCTAGTGCCGTTGTATGTGTTGAATCGTCCAGGTCATCCTCATCTAATTCTGGTCCACTCGAACGAGGATCTGCACCAGCCCACATCAACAAACTGACCCACTTCAAATCTTCTTGGGAGCAGAAGTGACGTAGTGCTTGATCAGCCTGCTCTTGGAGCTGAGAAGCAACCTCGGGATGTTTCTCTCTGCACTCTCGCCACGGACCAATTGCAGTTCGAATTTTTTCGCCAAAGGCGACGGCAAACGGAGAGCCTTCGATGAAATCGGAGCAGTGATCGAGAAAGAAACGAATGATGGTGGGTTCCCAATTCCGAAGCACCTCGATGAAAAGGACTGAGCTTGGATCTGCGCCATGTGAGACCAGGAGTTCAACGAAGTCGAGGCGGTGCTGAGAGACTGCGTGCCGAAGTTCCCGATTCTTCAGTTCTTGGTTAGGCTCATTCCGCACTAACAGTTCGACAAGACTGTGGAAGCCAGTGTCGAGTGCAATCTTTAAGGGCGTGGTTCTCAGATCAGATGGTACACAGAGCGACTTCCCCGAAGCGATCCAGTTCTGAACGTCGAATAGCCGTCCGTGCTTGCACAGTCGGAGAAGGTCCTTAGCCTCGGTTGTAGATAGCATTTCGGACACGAGAACAAATATAAAGCTACCCAACCTTGGTTTCTAGTCGCTCGGGTGTTGGGCTGCCATGGTGGCAATAACTCACTGGTGGTGGTAATAAAGATGGTAATAGCTCTAAAAAACCGGATCGGATAGAAATGTCTATACTTATACGCAACTATAGTACTTTTTATCCAACCTGTGTAAAATAGATTTCGTGAATAATGGAGCCTCAACAAGCGAGCAGGCTGTGCGGGCATTCCGTAAGAATGGCGGGGTGCTACGCACATCACAGGCTATCAAGCTTGGCATCCACCCGCGCACTCTATACGAACTCCGGGACACTGATCGGCTTACTCAGATAAGCCGTGGCGTCTATCGGCTCGCCGACCTACCCGAGACAACAAATCCGGATTTTGTGCTCGTTGCCACACGCATTCCCGAGTCGGTGGTCTGTCTCATCTCGGCGCTGGCCTTTCATGAGCTAACAACAGAAATACCGCACGAGGTCTATATCGCGCTTTCGCCCGGTGTAAGACAGCCACGGGTGTCCTATCCTCCACTTCGTGTTTTTCGCTTTTCCGATAAGACTCTCTCTGCCGGAATCGAGAAACATGTGATTGATGGAGTCGTAGTGAGAGTCTTCGACCCCGAGAAGACGGTCGCCGACTGCTTCAAGTTCCGACACAAGATTGGCATTGATGTTGCGCTTGAAGCCCTGAAACTATGTCGGGCTCGGAAAGGGTTCCAACTGAGCAAGCTTCTCCGTTATGCGCGTCTTTGTCGTGTCGAGCGAATCATGCGCCCGTACCTGGAGGCGCTGTCGTGAATCAAGCTCATGGCTGATCGTCCACTCAAGAACATTCCCGCATCCGTGCATCAGCGGTTACTTAATCTCGCACGCGAGACAAATCGTCCATTCAATGAAGTGCTGCAGTACTTCGCGATCGAGCGCTTCCTGTTTCGTTTCAGCCGGTCATCTTATGCCAATCAATTTGTCTTGAAAGGGGCGCAGATGCTGCAAGCATGGAAAGCCCCGCTTGCGCGTCCGACAATGGATATCGACATGCTGGGGCGGGTCCCTCACTCACCTGAGAATCTCGAGAGCGTTGTTCGCGACTGCGCTAACGTAGAAGTCGAACCCGACGGAACCGAGTTCGATCCGGCGACCGTTACGAGTGAGGTGATCGTCAAAGACAGTGAGTACCAAGGCGTAAGGATTCGGATACGGGGATTCCTCGGCAAGATCAGGTTGAATGTGCAACTTGATTTTGGATTTGGCGATGTAGTGGTGCCGGAACCGATATGGATTGAGTTGCCCGATCTGCTTGGTCTGGGCGCGCCGCGACTGCTCGGGTACACGCCGCACAGCGCGATTGCTGAAAAGTTCCAGGCGATAGTCGCGTTGGACACTGCGAACTCTCGGATTAAAGACTTCTATGACATCTGGACGCTATCGCGAACGCTCGAATTTGAAGGCGCCACGCTCGCCAGAGCGATAGAAGCAACCTTCAATAGACGCTCGACTCCTTTGCCAACAGAAGCTCCCGTCGCATTAACAGAGGAGTTTAGCGAAGAAGCCGGAAAGCAAGCTCTGTGGAAAGCCTTCCTGCGGAAGGGAAGGCTTGATGCTGATGATAGGGCGCTCGGTGAAGTCGTTGCGGACCTCCGAAAGTTTTTGATGCCTCCAACCATCGCGGCGGCGGCAGCTGAGCCATTCAAAATGAAGTGGCGACCGAGCCGATGGAATGCCTAGACTCTCGAAGCTCGTAAACAGTGAATACGTTCAGCCGAGTCTTGAACTGGAGTCAGTGAACTGGAGTTTTGATACGTGAACAGCGATGAGAATCTAAAGACTAAGCTCGCGAGGGCGGAGGCGGAATGCGAGCGTTTGCGTGAGGAAAACACCCAGCTGCGACTTCGTGTGGGCGAAACTCCAGAGGACCGCGATCGATTGGCTGAGCGGCCGTCGCCGAGCAATGATGAAGAACCACGTTTATCGGCGGCTGTGACGGTTGATTCGCGACCGGCAGTCAAAGTTGCATTGTTCAAGGGCCTGTTTCGTGGAAGGGACGACGTATATGCGGTCAGGTGGGAAGGAAAGACCGGTAAGACTGGCTATTCGCCCGCAGGGATCCGCGAGTGGGACCGGTCGCCTTCCACTGGTCATGGCCCAAAGAAGTCATTTCGTCTCAGCAAACAGTTCGCCTTAAGCGACGAAGTTATCAGGGATCATCTGCTCGGAAAGCAAACCATCGGAGTCTACCCGCTTCTGCAAGATGATACCTGCTGGTTTGTGGCAGTGGACTTCGATAAGAAAAGCTGGGAAGCGGATGCTTGCGCATTCCTGGAGATGAGTCACGAGGTTGGAGTGCCTGCCTCGCTTGAGCGTTCACGATCAGGTAACGGCGGTCATGTCTGGATATTCTTCGCAAGTACAGTACAGGCAGCGCTAGCGCGGAAGATTGCGAGTGCGATCTTGACTCGCACAATGGAGCGGCGTTACGCGTTGGGTCTCGATTCTTATGACCGCTTGTTTCCAAGTCAGGACACGATGCCCAAGGGCGGATTTGGCAATCTCATAGCGTTGCCCTTACAGCACGGCCCTCGCGAAGAGGGCAACAGCGTCTTTGTGGACGATCAGCTCCGACCGTACGACGACCAGTGGGCGTTCCTTTCCTCGATCAGGCGATTGGCTCTTGGCGAAGCTCAAGCAATACTTCGCAAGGTATATCCAGCCGGCGACCTCATTAACATTAAGCACAGCGCATCCGATTACGACGGAGCGAGTGATCCTTGGATCCTCCCGCCGTCTGGCCGGGAGGCTGTCAAGCCCATCACCGAACCGCTACCTCCAAACATATCAATCAAACTTGGGAATCTGATTTACGTCGAAAAGATAGACTTGCCTGACGCGTTTCTGGATCGCTTGATTCGGTTGGCTGCCTTTCAGAATCCTGAGTTTTACAAGACTCAAGCGATGCGCCTTTCAACTTTTGGGAAACCGCGTGTCATCGGATGTGCTGATGATCTGCTTCATCACGTCGCTCTGCCCCGTGGGTTGCTGGGAGAGGTGCTCGATCTGTTCCACAGTAATCGCATCGCGGTTGACGTTACCGACCATCGGTTCGGCGGAGTTCCCATCGAGGTCGATTTCCATGGCGATCGTCGTCCGGCTCAGACTGAGGCAGCGAAGGCCCTAGCCGCTTGGGATGACGGGATCCTTTGTGCGCCGACAGCGTTTGGCAAGACGGCCGTTGCCGCGCACCTAATTGCTATGCGGAAAGTGAACACCCTGGTGCTGGTTCATCGGCGCCATCTAATGGATCAATGGCGGGAGCGATTGGCGTTGTTCCTCGGGCTCAGCACCAAGGAAATCGGCCAAATTGGGAGCGGCAAGTCCGCGAAAACGGGACGACTCGATGTAGCAGTTATCCAGAGCCTGATTCGAAACGGGGAAGTGAAGGACATCGTGGCAGAATACGGCCAGGTGATCGTTGACGAATGTCATCATGTCTCGGCCTTTTCATTCGAGCGAGTGCTGAGGAAGGTCAAGGCAAAATACGTAGTAGGATTGACGGCGACTCCAGTTCGCAAAGACGGTCACCACCCAATCATCCTCATGCAGTGCGGTCCGATTCGCTTCAATGTGAGCAGTAAGAAGCAGGTCACAGAATCAGCTTATCAATACGAGGTCATACCCAGACTCACCGAATTCACAGTACCCGCTGAATGGAATGGCATCGGCATACAGGAGATCTACACGGCGCTCGTACATGATGAGCGGCGGACAGACCTTATTGTTGCCGACGTGGTAAGCGCAATCGAAGACAGGCGATTTCCGCTTCTGCTTACGGAGCGTACGGACCATCTGCAACTCCTGCTTGAAAAGCTGGCGCGACGAGTGCCGAACGTCTTTGTGATGAAGGGAGGTATGGGCAAGAAACAACGCGATGGGGTTGCCGCGGAGATCGCTGCAGTTCCGGAAAACCAGCAACGAGTCATTCTCGCTACAGGACGTTACATAGGAGAAGGCTTCGACGACGCGAGGCTGGACACACTGTTTCTCGTTATGCCCATCTCGTGGCGTGGAACTTTGCAGCAATACGTAGGGCGGCTTCATCGGCTTCATGAAAGCAAACACGTGGTTCGAGTGTATGACTACATCGACGCTAGCGTACCGGTGCTGAATCGCATGTACGAAAAGCGTCTAAAAGCATACAAGGCTGTCGGCTACACTGTGACTCGACCGTCTGGTGATCAAGAGGCCCAGGCGGATCTGAGGTTCGCCACTATCGAACGAATCGCGGTTAAGGCTGCTATTGCTTTTGAAGAAGCGCGGGGCTTCAGGGTTGAAAGTGTAGAGAGCGACACTCGTGGCTTTGATCTGATTTCGCGCCAGTCGGTCCCCGACATTTCGAGAAGGTCAATTGAGACTCGGTTCATCGAGGTAAAGGGCCGCGCGGCGGTCGGTGAAATAGCCCTTACGGCTAATGAATACAAAACGGCGCAGCGCCTGGGCGAAGACTACTGGTTATACGTCGTGTTCAATTGCGCGTCTCAACCTCAAGTAACGCTCATTCAGAATCCTGCTCGGTTCGATTGGGAACCGTTGTCAAAGATTGATTGTTACCGCATCGGCGCGGAGACTATTTTGAAGGCTGGTTAGTCAGCCTCTGGGCAAGACGCACTGTGCTATACTTTCGACTATGGAGCAGCAAGAACTAATCGACAAAATCAAGAAACTGCCTCCGGATCGCCTCGCTGAAGTTGAGGGTTTTGTGGACTCCCTGGCGCGGCGTGAACATAGTAACAATCGAATGAATCTTCATCAGGCACTCACCGATTACGCAATTCAACACGCGGGAACCAATGCCGACGTAGATCCCGAACTCGAGGCTGCCGCGACCGATCACCTGATCCAACAAGACTCAGAACAATGAAACGGGGCGAAGTCTACTGGGCCGATCTCGCTCCTCGCTCAGGGTCCGAGCAGCAGGGCCGTCGTCCCGTTATTGTGATCTCGCACGACGCTTTTAATCAGACGCAAGGCTGGCGATCGATTATCGTTGTCCCGCTGTCTACTTCTACGGCGCAAGCTGGACGTGGGCCTTCCGCTGTGTTGCTCTCACAAGGCACAGCCGGTCTCGGTAAAGAAAGCGTCGCGCTCTGTCATCAAGTGACCACATTGGATCGCTCTAAGCTCACCCAGCGAATTGGCAAGTTGAATTCAATGGAGCTGAGCCAGGTAGAAGATGGGCTCAAGGCTGCAATGGATTTGCAGTAGCCTGTTGACCGATCTCATGTCAGTCCAGGGCAGATCTATCTTGCCGGAGAAGTTCAACGTCATCTTCAAGTCGATTGTAGGGTCCGGGCGCGAGCCCGTTGGCGCCATCACCGGAGTAAGGGTACCATCTCTAAATAAGGGTATTAATGAAGGTAGGGTCATAGCCAACCCATCCCGACCTTTGGACTACACCTCGACCGCATCAGCTCTTGCTCTCGATTCAATCATTTGTAGCTTGACTGTTTGTTTCATCTGTCTTGTCCTCCAGTGATCATGGGGCCGAGAATTTTCAACACTAAGGTTGCAAGGAATGTTGACTCTCTTAAATAGGCTGGGTGCCTCCCTTTCGTTAGGGCAGAAGTTCGAAACTGGCGCAATGCTTTGGACGGACCAATTGGAAGTCCCGACGATCAAGTGTCAGTAACCGTTTGATATTCAGTCGTTCCGCTATCGCTACGATTAATGCGTCTACAAAGTCGAGGTTGGCATCGGAATATTGGCGGAGAATTTCTGCGGAGCGCAAGTAGTCTTCTTGTCGAGGAGTTTCGAGAGTTAGTTTGGTCGCGGCAAGGCGCGCGATGAAATCCGCAGCGGCTTCGTTACTGATGTCGCGAGCCAGGAGGTATGCAACTTCGGTAATCGCCGGAACTGGTAGGACAATCGCTTCGCGAATAGTCTTTAGGACGCGGATCGTTGCCTCGTGCTCCGCTTCTGATGTATTGAGCGAGGCGAACAGGAATCCAGAGTCGAGGAGGACCGCCATCGCTAATTCGTTGTCAGACCACGACGCTTGTTGACCTCAGCACGCAGGATCTCGTCCGCGCGGGTGGCGGAGTTGCCCGGCCCCCCTGAGTAGCGACCGGTCATTGCCAACAACCACTCTGCCGCGGGTGACGTCTGATCCCCATTAGTGGATTCGGCTTCGGCTTCTCCGGGCAGGCTCTCTTGAAGCAGCCGAAGTACTCGGCGACGTTCGTCGGCTGGTAACTTGAGGAGCTCTTCGATTTTTTCTCTCTGGAACATGGCGATTGGTATTTTACCTAAGTGAACAGCCGATGAACAGCGGCATTCCCAAGACTGTCCCAAGCATTCCAAGAAAGTTGGCGCTCAGATGGCGCGCCGTTGATAAGAAACTGATAAGAAACAGCCTCGATCATTAAAAACCGCGACGGCAAAACATCAGGAAAACGTAGGGCCTTTTACGGCCTCCGGTCATTCTCTAAAATAACCGCTGTCCAACGCATTTTTCGAAAGTTGGCGCTAAGATGGCGCGCTAATGGAAAAGACTGTACCCTTACGTAGATCACTTTGACGGCTGCGAGGCCCATTTATATTGGTAAATCCGAAGAGGTCAGGTCAGGTTCAAGGCCACTTTGAGGCCTTGAAAACCGCCGACCGAAAGGTCATGCAGGTTCGAGTCCTGTCCCCTCCGCCATTATTTTCAACAACTTACCGCGACTCATAAATCACCTCCATCGGTCCCAGTAGCGAGTTGGCGCCGCTGTGAAAGGGGCAATCACGCGTAAGCGACGCGCGGCTGGCAAGAAAGCGGCAGTAACTAGAAAACGAAGAGCTGCAGCAGCAAAGGGAGTCGTAACACGAAAGCGGCGCGCAGCTGGTAAGAAGGCGGCCATAACCAGAAAGCGAAGGGCTACTGCGCGTTTTTGTTTTCTTTTAAGTTGAACGATTAAACAAGGAATGATCTTCGAGCTCGATAATGATGTCGCATACCACCATTGGCTGGACGCCAATCCAAGCGGGTTCGTTCTGAACTCAGACAAGAGACGATCAAATCCAAACTATCCAATGCTGCATGGCAGTTTGTGTTTTCACATCAACGATAAAGAGTGGCCGAATTACACGACCGCTGAATACATGAAGGTGTGTTCGCTGGATCGAGATGAACTTGAGGAGTGGGTCATGCGCGATGGCCGCGGGATGAAGTTTTGCAAAAGCTGCGAGTCGCGCGGGTTGGTCTAAAGAATGGACGAACAAACGCTTACTTCTGTCTTGGCGGACGCTCACAACCGACAATTCTGGATCGTCTTGTGGGGAGATCCGACGCATTCGCCTGACGAGGATGCGCAAGTCTTTAAAGAGACGTTCTACGATCAGGGTCTCACACGTGATGTTCCGGACATGAGGATCGGTGACATCCTATTCGTTCACCGAATTAAAGTTTCTAAAATCATTTTTGTTAGTGAAGTGGTCGAGTTGCCGCGTAAGTCAACGGTAGCGGAAAGCGAGGAAGAAGATTGGCGTAAACATTGGAAATGGAGCGTGCGTCTGAAGAACCTAACACCAAATTATGGAAGATGGTGGCGACACGTTGCTGATAAGACGTTCCCACTTAATCAGCAATTCAATGATCAGCATCCGAAAGAACCGATTAGTATTGGCCGACTACAACACGGCAGTCACGTCAAGATTAGTCAAACCTTTGCGAAGTTCTTGCTTAACGAAATAATCAGCCTGGGCCAGATGGACAGAGTTCTCCAAGAGTGGGCTAGTGCGCGAGGCGCGGATTCATTCAAGTAAAATTGTCGAAGTATGCACACAATCGCCACTCATCCGCGGAATTCATTTTCGTAGTGGTACTTCAATTTCTCCAGCGACGGAAAGGCGAGCGAGTTTTCAGGTTGCCGAAGCTCTTGACCCTCCAGTCGATAGTAGTCACGGCCGTTTTCGAATTCCTCACGAATCTTGCTACTCACTCTGATCTTCAGTGTGCTGGGTTCAATCGATAGGTAGCCCAAATCAAAAAGTTTGTGAAGATCGCTTCGCAGCAAAAGGCCGTTTGAGAGCGAGTGGTCGCCTCCACGAGAGTAGCGATGAATGTGCGCTGCTTCCAAAGCCGGCAACGTTCGCTCGCCCGTCATGGTGCAGCGGCGCTGGTACGAGTCAGCGATGAGCAGGCCAAATGAGCCCTGGCCTAAACGTGGTGTAACGAGCTGCGGGGTGCCGAATCTTGCGCTGTCCATCGCCGCGATTGTGGCTGGACCGACCTGAGCCCTCCATAACCGCCCCACCCCAGCCGGGATGCCCGGCCGGGGACCCCGGTGTCGGGCTACTGCCCCGTGTCACGTAGCCTCGTTACGATGGAGCATGCCAAGACTCCCCGGATACCAGGACTAACCACTGATGGA
>JANMQG010000120.1:0-40826 GCA_031370285.1 Chloracidobacterium sp.
CGCGCGTCTGCTGAGTAGTGGCTCCCTTCTGCTGCTCATAGGCACGCCGCAGCAGGCTTTCTTGCGACACGGCAGCCTCATAACGCCTCTGTATTGAGGTCACGATTTCAGTGGGCGCCTTATCGAGTTCCGCTTCCAGGCCTTTCAGTTGGGCGTCAATTTTTTTAACTTCAGGCCATTCCGGTGTGTAAACGATGAGCAGCGCATCGCGCTTCTCTTTCAGCGCTGAGATGCGATCTCTAAGCTTCTCGACCCGGGTTGAGGCATTAACATCCGGAATGGAAAATGGATTTTTTTCTTTTTTGGCAGCCTCAAACTGGGCCTGGAGATTCTTCCGTTCATTTTCGGCGGTTAACAACTGTCCGCTTAGGGTGGCCAGACGAGTAGCCTCGAGGTTTCCCGCGGTATCGTTAACCAACGGTAGATTCCTCTCTTTCGCGTAATTAAACCGCGCCTCTTGACCGTGCTTGATTGTGGTCTGCAAGTTTGCGATCTCTCTCGCGAGCAGATCTTCAGCCTTGGTGGAGCCCGCCGTCGAGCGCTCGAGGTTATTGTTAACGAATACTTCCGCGAGCGTGTTTGCAATCTTCTGCGCCAGCTCGGGATCAGAGTGTATGAACCTGATCTTGACGAGATTAGTCTGCGGAACCGACTCGACAATTTCCCCGGCGATGATGGCGTCTTCGTAAGGCTCCAGCTCCGCCAATTGTTCCGGAGTCAACGAGCCTCCGGTTACTTCACTTTCCCCGACCACCGTAAGACCTGAAGAAACGGCTGGTGACTCATTTACTTTCTTCGGTTTCGAAAAGATTCGACGAAGCGACGAGAAGACGCCACCTTGCGTCTGTCCCCCAAAGAATGCCGGATTGTGCTGTAGGTCTAGCGTGAGTACGACTTGACGCGCGAGCGCGGGGTTCTCCAAAAGTTTTAGCTGGGTGCCCCAAAAGTTTGGATCGGCCTGACCCGCGATTACGATCTCTTTCGTTTGCAGTACGTTTGGCGCTTTCTGTTCTATGCGGATGACCGCTTCTCCGGCGTAGATCGAAGGCGCGCGAAACGCCTGGATAGTTACCAGTGAAGTAACTACCAGCACCAGGCTAAGAATCAACCACTTCCTTTTTAGGACGACGAATAAATAGTCGCGGAAAGTGGTTGGCTCTAAGCCGGAAGTACCATACGGTTTTGCCTGGGCAAAATCTGCCAGCGGTCGATCGATGCTGCGGTCGAGCGCACCCACGGGCATGAGACGATTATCTTGCGACATCTGGATTTAGACCTCAAATTCAGGACCATTCATAAGATAGGAGAATAATAGCAGACACCTCGCGTCAGGCAAGCTGAGGGCGGGCAGTCTAGCTTTCGGCTGCTACTTCACTCCGCGAATCCAGGGCGGCAAAACTCTTCAAAGAATCCTGCCAAAATGGCAACGGAGTTAAGCCAATAGCTTCCGAGAGTAAGCATTTAAGGCGCGAATTTCGGGGGCGCGGCGCCGGTCTGTTGAGACTATCCATCTCTACGCTCTCCAGATTCGTCGAGGCATTACCACTCAGGTCCAGAGCCGCGCGGGCGAACTCTTCGTAGCTCGCTCCTTCACCTGCATTCACCACATGGAACGTTCCTGGCAGATCCAGTTGGGCCAGTTCGCGCAGGCGCATGGCTAAATCGGGCGCGTATGAAGGCGTTCCGTAGGCATCTCGGATGGCCTTGAGCTTCTCACCTCGTTTTGCACGTTCAATAATCGTGCTCAGGAAATTCGTCCCGCCGAGACCGAAAACAAATCCAGTCCGAACCACAATCGTTCGGGCATGGGCCAACTGCGCGCGGCGCTCACCTTCGAGCTTTGAAAGGCCATAAATGCTTTCCGGAGTTGGCTGGTCTCGCTGAGTATAAAAGCCATCTTTCTTGCCATCGAAAACGTAGTCGGTGGAAATAGTAACCAGACCGGCATTTATCTCGCGGCTCGCGCGCGCCAGGTTTTCCGGTCCCACAGCATTCACCGCGAAAGCTCGGTCTCTGTCGAGTTCGCAGCTGTCGACGTCAGTCCATGCAGCGCAATTAATTATGACCTCCGGCTGATCGCGTTGCAGGGAGTAACTAACGCGGTCGGAATCACTGATATCGAGGCCCCGGTGATCGTAGGAGAGAACGAGATCGCCACTCGAGCGGCAGTATTCGCTGACCGCTCGTCCCACCATTCCGCCAGCGCCTGTCACGAGGACTCTCAACTTGCTCCCACCTCCGTGCCGTATTGTGTCCGGTAGTAGTCTCGATACGCGCCGCTTCGGGTTCGTTCGAGCCAACGACCGTTGTCCCGATACCACTGAATTGTTTTTTGTAAGCCAGTCTCCCAACTCTCTTGAGGCTGCCAGCCCAATTCCGATTCAATGAGAGACGGATCAATGGCATAGCGACGATCGTGTCCCGGCCGATCCTTAACCAAGCGAATGAGCGAACGAGGCTTGCCAACTGTGTCCAATAGTGATTCAACGACCTCGAGGTTGCGCCGTTCGTTGCGGGCGCCAACATTGTAAACCGCCCCTGGCCTGCCTTGTTCCAGCGCCAGGAGTATCGCTCGGCAGTGGTCCTCGACGTAGATCCAGTCTCGTACGTTTTGGCCATCACCGTAGACTGGAACTGGTTCATTGTTGAGCGCATTGGAAAGCACCAGCGGAAGAAACTTTTCCGGAAACTGTCTTGGTCCGTAGTTATTGCCGCAGCGCGTTACTACTGTGTCGAGCCCAAATGTATGGTGTGCCGCCCGCACGAGGTGCTCTGCCGCAGCCTTCGAAGCAGCATACGGACTGTTCGGCTCGAAAGGAGACTCTTCAGTAAAAAACGCGTCTTCATTCTCCGGCAAGCTGCCCATCACTTCGTCAGTGGATATCTGAATGAAGCGTTTTACCCCGCGTACGCGCGCAGCATCGAGCAGGACCTGCGTCCCCAGAATATTCGTGCGCAGAAATTCAGCGGCGTTTGCAATGCTGCGATCCACGTGCGATTCGGCGGCAAAGTTAACAACGGCATGGGTATCTTCGCTTAGCGCGGCGAGCACCGCCTCCGAGTCTGCGATGTTGCCGTGAACGAAACGATGGCGTGTTTGGTCTATACCTTCAAGGTTGTCCAGATTTCCAGCGTAAGTGAGAGCGTCGAAGTCTGTAATCTTCCAGTCGTCAGTCTCATCCAGCAACATCCGGACGAATGCCGAACCTATGAACCCAGCGCCACCCGTAACAAAGATTTCACGTGTTTTTTTAATCAATTGTGCAGATCCCATCGCGCGAAAAATCTCAACGAAACCCCATAGTAATGACAAAACACTGGTTCTCAAAGCGGCATAAGCCATGCAAGGGCCCTTGCAAAATTTTGTTGACTTATCAATCGAAATCGTCTATTACACCGTCCTCGTTTTAACCCCAACCGCGTTGGTTCTGATAGCGCTTCGAGCCGGTTGCACAGAACCCTACTCCATGCGTGAGCCCTTAAGACGAGTACAGCCTAGCGCGTTAGAAACCCATTGAAACCTTCAAAGTTTTTGCAAATAGAAAGTTTTGGAGCTCACCTAACAGGAATAATAGCAGTTTACCAGTCTCTATAGTTTCTGCGCGGGTTTGACTGTCGCACGTCACCAGTTCTATTGACCGCGCCGCCGCACAAACTAACGAGCGAACCAGTCTTGAGGAGAATTTCTAATGAAAACCCCGCTTACGGCCAGAGCCGGCTCTCATCGCACAAATCTTAATTCCCTGACGCGCATTGCCGCCTTAATAGCCCTCGTCGCGCTTATGGGAATTCCGTTGTTTTCAACGTCATCTGCTTCGTCTATAAAACAGATACTCGGGAAGAGCCGCGCTTCATCCCCAAGCCCGGTTCGCTCCAAGGCGCTTGACTCCGATCCGAGCGGAATTGCGAGCCGGCACCTATTCAGTTCTAGTAAGGCGTTTACGAGATTCCCCTTTGTTATTCCGAGCGCATCGGCGCTCGCCGAGACCATAGAAACATTCGCCGCTGATTGCGACACCGCCAGGACTCAGTTCTACCTGGGCGAAACAGTTTGCGCGAAAACTACCGGGGTTACGGCAACGGATCGCTTTGTTAACTGGCTGGCCCCCCCGAGTTCCACCGTAGCATTTAGCAGTCCAACCATCACCCAGGATCCGGAGACTTTTCTTTACACGCCAACAGTTGTCGGCTTGTGGAAGGCCACGATTGCAGACCCCACGGACAGTTCCATAAACCCCACAATATTCGAAGTAGTGCAACAGACCGCGCCACTTGCCACTTATGCCCCCGACTGCGTCACACCTAAGTCAACTTTCAACTTGGATGACATGGTATGCGTTCGAGCAATAGGCTTCGGCGGATCCAATAACCGTCTCGCCTGGATCGACCCGGCGAATCTGGTTAGGACTTTCACGCCAATCATCTCCGATCCGCAAACCGATACCTTCATGTTGCCTTCGACTGAAACGAGCGTAGTGGACATTTTCGTGGTTGATAATCGCGGTACGTGGAAAGTAAACGTGCTTTCCGGCGACGGCAGGCAACTCGCGAGTGTTCCGTTCACGGTACAGGGCACTAGCGCGGCTGCCGATCTTTCGCTCGGCAAGTCATTAAATGGGTCGGCGCCTGACGCAGCCCAGCCAGTTAGTTTCGGCCTGACGCTAACGAATTTCGGTCCAAATACGGCATCGAATGTATCGATCTCGGATCCGCTGCCGGCGAACGCGACGTTTGTCTCGATCACGCAGACTTCGGGACCAACCTTTACCTGCACCGGTTCCAATCCGGTTGTCTGTGAGCCCGATAATGCGCAGAAGACTCTTGCAGCCAGGGCTACCGCATCATTCGAACTGACCTACACCGCTGGAGCCGCCAATTCAGAGATCATTAATGTGGCAAGCGTTACCAGCGATACCACCGAGCTAAACGCGGCGGATAACACGGCAATAGCTCGCGTTACTGTCGGCGGCGGCGGCGCACCTCCGCCTACCTGTACTCTCGACTGTCCAGCCGACATAACTGTTGCTACTAACACCGCCGGGGGCGCCAACGTCACCTTCGGAAGTCCCGATCAATTCGGCGACTGCGGCGCAGTAACAACGAATCACGCTTCAGGCTCGTTCTTTGCAATTGGAACAACGATAGTTACTGCTACTTCGGCAACGGGAGGAGGCACTTGCAGCTTCGCGGTGACGGTGATTGACGCACCAAATCCAACGATTTCATGCCCGCCTGACCAGACTGTCGCAGCTGCTTCCGGACAAACGGAAGCCACCGTTAGCGTTGGTTCACCGACGGTAACGGGGAGCGGCGTAACGGTAAAGGGCCTGCGGAGTGATAGTCAGCATATCGACGATCCGCCGTCAGACTTCCCCGGCCTGACTGATCCATATCCTGTGGGCACTACACTGATTACGTGGACCGCGACCGATCAGTTTGGTCGAAGCGCCTCGTGCATTCAGAAGATCATCGTCACATCTCAGGATGCGCCGACAATCAGCTGCCCATCGGACAAGACGTTTACCGCGGCTTCGGGTGAATGCACTTTCACGGCTACGGCTGCTCAAATCGGCACGCCGACGACCACCGGTCCCGGCGTGACGGTCACCAAGGAGCGTAGTGATAATCAGGCACTGACGGATCCATATCCGGCGGGCCAGACATTTATCACCTGGACTGCGACTAACAGCGTTGGCAGCGCGTCTTGTACGCAAACCATAACGGTGAACGCCACCGACACCCAGGCTCCTACGCTGGTTGTGCCGGCAAACATCAACACGACCACAAGCTCCTGCTCAGTCCTTCTTGACGATGAGCTCGGTGTGGCAACCGCAACGGATAACTGCACAGCCTCCGTGAATATCACCCGCACTGGTGTTCCAAGGGTGCCTTGTCCAATTCCAGGCGATCCTGGTCGGACCTGCGAAAGCTTTGTGTTCCCAACGGGCACGACAACTATCACCTATACGGCGATGGATGCAGCCGGCAACACGACGATCGGGTATCAGTTGGTAACCGTAACGGAAGATCCGGCAGTGCCGCCGACAATTGACGCCCCGGCGGACGTTACGCTCTACACGGGTCTAAACGCGACCTCCTGCAGCGTCACCGTTAGCAACCTCGACGCGACGCTTGGAACGGCGACAGCCAATGACAATTGTCCCGGCGTCACCGTTGCACGTAGCAACGTTCCGGCGGGTAATGTCTTCCCGCTCGGTCCGACTACGATCACTTACACAGCTACCGACAAGAGCGGCAATATGGCCAGCGACAATCAAGTTGTGACGGTGGTTGACAACACAAAGCCCGTGGTTACGCCTCCGGGACCTGTCACGCTCTATACCGGACCAGGCGCGACTTCCTGCGGCGTTACTGTCAGTGATCTTAACGGTACGTTTGGAACTGGGTCGGCCACCGACAATTGTCCGGGTGTCGGAGCTGTAACGCGCAGCGGAGTGCCCTCCGGGAATGTCTTCCCCGTCGGGAACACGACGCTGACGTATTCAGCGACCGATGCCAACGGCAATACCGGATCAGCGACACAGACGGTGACGGTTGTTGATAACACGCCACCGACTATCAGTTGCCAAGCCAACATCATTGCCGATTTTGATGCTGGAGTTGGTGGGGCGACAGTCACTTACACTGCGCCAGTCGGCTCAGATAACTGTCCAGGACAAACCACTAGTCAGATAGCAGGATTGGCTAGCGGGGCCACTCTCCCACTGGGCACAACCACCAACACCTTTAAGGTCACTGATGCTGCTGGTAACACGGCACAGTGCTCGTTTAAGGTTACCGTGGCCCTGACATCAATCGTTGGCGTGGATAGTGTTTCGATCACCGGAAACGCTCTCGTCGATAGCTACGACTCTACCGTCGGATATCCGGCATCGAAGGGCTCCTTGGCTAATGTCCTGAGCAATGGGACGATCACCGTCGCCGGAAGCTCGAAGGTGTTCGGGAATGTTCGCTCGACACGCGCAGGTGTAGTCGTGTCGGGTACAAGCCAGGTGACGGGCAATGCCACTGCCGGGACCACCGTCTCCAAGGGCGCCAGCGCGATTATAGGTGGGACGATAACCAATAATGCGTTAGCCCCGGTTATGACGCTGCCTCCGGTGCCGGTCTGCGGACCTCCGTACAGTTCTAACAGCGGAATCACAGGCACCTATTCCTATAACGCAAGCACTGGTGACCTAACCCTGAGTGGCATCAACAGTGCCACGCTGGCGAATGGCAACTACTGCTTCCATAACGTGACTTTGACCAATAGTGGGCAACTCAAGGTCAATGGTCCCGTCGTGATCAAGCTAACGGGCACCTTGAACACCAGCGGCGCAACCAGCTTACCCAACACGACCTTAATTCCGAGCAATCTGCAGATACTGTCGAGTTACAGCGGAAGCAATGGCGTGACCCTTGGCAACAGCTCCAGCCTTCAACTGGTGGTCTATGCTCCGAACACGAACGTGAGTATTACGGGATCGGCCCCACTGTTCGGCACCGTCGCGGGTAAAACGATCACGGTTTCCAATAGCGGAATGATCCACTATGACACCAAGCTGAAGACTATTTGGCCCAACTTATGGACTTTGATTCTTGGTCCGTGAGTGATCGGGGTTCGCAATCGACGGTCAAACGGCTGTGGCCCATTTCATTACGGTTCGAAAATTCTTGCTACCGGGCTTTCTCGAGTGGTAAACATGGTCGCAAAGGAACAGATAAAGTAGGCATGCATTTCTCTTCAACAATGGGAAGACTCGGCGCAACAGTGGCCGGAACTGATCCGTGTTCTGCTGGCGGCCATCCCCAACTTTCAACAGAAAAAGGAGACTCCAAATGAACAAGTTTCGGTTCACTTTGATGGCCTTAGCAATTATGGCCTTCACGCTAATGATATCTTCAAGCGCTCAGGCGCAGGCAACGCGCACCTGGGTATCAGGCGTTGGCGACGACGTTAACCCCTGCAGCCGCACTGCGCCTTGCAAAACATTCGCCGGTGCGATCTCAAAGACCGCCACAAACGGCGAGATTGACTGCATCGATCCAGGTGGTTTCGGCGCCGTGACCATCACCAAGTCGATCACCATCGATGGCGGTGGGACCTTTGGCTCGATCCTCGCGGCCGGCACGAATGGTGTAATTATTAACGACGCCACCAACGTTGCGGTCGTGACGCTTCGCAATCTATCAATTAACGGCGCGACGACCGGTCAGAACGGTGTCCGGTTTCTTGCGGGCAAGTCGTTGAATGTTGATAGTTGCCAAATCTTCGGATTTCTTGCCGGGACGGGGTTCGGAATTGACGTGTCGCTGACCACAAGCTTGAAGGAAGTTCACGTCAGGGACACGAACATTCACAACTGCACCACCGGCGTCAGGATCACGACGACGAGCGGCGTAGTTGTAACAACTTTCGATAACGTCACCATCGATAGGGTGAACGCGGACGGCATGCAACTTCAGGCCGGCGGCTTCGCCGACGTTCGCGATAGCGTAATTTCGTTCCCAGTCGGTGTCGGAGTCAATATCACCGGCGGTGCGAATTCAGGTGTCAACCTGATTAACACCACCATCGCCCACGCCACGACTGGTGTCGCGGTTGGTGGCAGCACTTCGCGCATGACTGGCTCCGCCATTGTCCAGAATGCGACGGGAATCAGTTTCGCAGGCGGTGCGATGCGCACCGGCTGTAACAACTTCATCGACGGTAACACTACGGCCTTTAGCGGCGGCGCCCTATCAAGCGCCTGCGTCCAGTAGGCTCAGACGCAGTTAGGCAGTTACCCCCATAACCTGAACCCGCCCACGCCGTTTGATCTCGCGGCGTGGGCGGCTTTGTTTATGGTGCAGCGCTCTGCCAGCGCCGTCCCAGGTGACCAAAGCCGGCAAGGCCCTGCTTGACCCTTCTTGAAGCCACAGCTACACTTCAATATCAACAGAAGGTTCACCTACAGGCGAAGAATCGAAAGGCGCTAACTCCTTTACCGCGATTCTACGAATTCCTACTAGCAATTGTATGGGTTTGACTGGCAGAGACGATGCGACTTCGTTACCGGCGGCTAGCGCCCATCAGGTTTCTACCACAGAATCTTCTGACGCTGTCCCTTTTACTCCAACCGCATTACCGCCAAGAGACTGGCTTTCACACCAAACTCAAACAGACTTGCCAAAATTGCCCGCCAGACCGCTGGTGACGATTCAGGCGAGCAAATCCAACGTCGCTCTGAATCTACGCGAGTTGTGGGCCTACCGTGAGTTGCTCTATTTCCTTACCTGGCGCGACGTGAAAGTGCGCTACAAGCAAACGGCCTTCGGCGTAATGTGGGCGATTATTCAGCCGCTCTTGTTGATGCTTCTGTTTACGTTTTTCTTCAACCGCTTGGGTGGTATTAAGTCGGACACACTTCCCTACCCGATCTTTTCCTATGCGGGTTTATTGCCCTGGACTTTCTTTGCAAACGCGGTCATCAATAGCGGGAACAGTCTGGTCGGCAGCACAAACCTAATTACGAAAGTCTATTTCCCGCGGCTGTTGATTCCTGCTGCCAGTGTGGCGGCGGGTCTTGTAGATCTGAGCATCGCCCTGGCGTTATTTTTCGCGCTGATGTTTTATTACGGACTGGCGCTTCACCTGAGCATGCTGTTGCTGCCGGTGCTTTGCCTGTTAACGACGCTCCTGGCCATCGGCCTGGGCATGTGGATGTCAGCGCTAAACGTGCGGTATCGCGATGTTCGCTACGCCCTGCCCTTTCTGATGCAAGTCTGGATGTTTGCCTCGCCGATAATCTATCCCATACCGGCCCGCTGGCACTGGCTCCTGGTGCTGAATCCGATGACGGGGATCATCGAGGGATTTCGCTCCGCGATTTCGGGAACGGGTTTTGACTGGCCGGCCCTGGGAACGTCTTCATTAATTACGCTGGCCGTTTTGGTCTACTCGGCCTTTGCCTTCAAACGCATGGAGAAGAGTTTCGCCGACGTGATCTAGATTACTGATGCAAGCGATAATCACAGTGGAAGACTTGGGCAAGCGCTATCGCCTGGGGGCAGCGCAATTACCGTATGGAAGCCTACGCGATACGCTGGCTAACGCTGTTCGCGCACCTTTTCGAAATTGGCGTGACGGCAAGTCGCGCCCGTTTCTTTGGGCACTCAAGCACGTCTCCTTCGAAATCAGACCGGGAGAAATCGTTGGCATTATCGGGCGTAACGGCGCCGGCAAATCCACTCTGCTCAAACTACTATCCCGCATTACTGAGCCTACCGAAGGGAAGATAGAACTCTACGGTCGCATCGGCTCGTTGCTGGAGGTGGGTACTGGCTTTCATCCGGAATTGACCGGACGGGAAAACATTTATCTAAATGGTGCGATCCTCGGGATGGCGCGCACGGAGATCACTCGCAAGTTTGACGAGATTGTCGCCTTTGCCGAAGTGGAGAAGTTCATCGATACACCGGTGAAGCATTTCTCCAGTGGTATGTACATGCGACTGGCCTTCGCAGTGGCGGCCCATTTGGAACCGGAGATACTGCTCGTTGATGAAGTGCTGGCTGTCGGTGATGGCCGCTTCCAGCGCAAGTGTTTGGATAAAATGCAGGACGTAGGGCGACAAGGACGTACGGTGTTATTCGTCTCCCACAATATGCCCGCGATTACCCGACTGTGCCCACGGACGATTTTGCTCGACGCGGGACGGGTCATCAGCGATGGGCCGTCGAGTCAGGTTGTAGGCGCATACTTGAGTTCGGGATTGGGAACCACCGCCGCGCGGGCCTGGCCTGATTTGAGCGCGGCACCCGGTAACGACATCGTCAGGCTGCGCGCAGTGCGGGTCTGTGGTGACGATGGCTTATCACGCGATGCTCTGGACATTCGCAAACCAGTCGGCATTGAAATGGAATATGAAGTTTTGCAGTCAGGTTACGTATTGGTGCCCAACTACCATTTCTACAACGAAGAGGGCGTCTATTCTTTCGTGGTGCGCGAAACTGACCCGGCGTGGGCCGGACGGGCGCGCCCCATCGGGCGCTACGCGAGCACCGCCTGGATTCCCGGTAATCTCCTATCCGAAGGCACGCTCTTTGTCGGGGCGGCGATAAGCACGATGGCTCCGGTGGTCGTACATTTTTATGAGCGCGACGCCGTGGCGTTTCAAATAATTGATAGTATGGATGGTGACTCGGCGCGTGGAGAGTTTGCCGGCCCAATGCCGGGTGTGGTGCGTCCGCTGCTCGAATGGAGTACGCGCGTGATTTCAGAGAGTGATCAACCGGTGACGGCTCAAGCCGGGGAAGGTGGGCGATGAAAGTTGTGATCCTTGCCGGGGGCCTGGGTACTCGCCTGTCTGAAGAGACAGAGATTAAGCCCAAGCCGATGGTCGAGATCGGCGGCCAGCCGATCCTCTGGCACATCATGAAGCATTATGCACACTTCGGCTTCAAAGAATTCTTCATAGCGCTGGGGTACCGCGGCGAAATCATCAAACGCTATTTTCTGGATTACTGCACTTTGAACGGAAACCTCACCGTAAATCTTCTCGATGGCCGGATCGTTACGCAGGAAACCGGCAGTGAAGATTGGACTGTTCACCTAAAGAACACAGGTCTTGAAACAAATACGGGTGGTCGAATACTGCGGCTTCAACAGCATCTTAAAAGCCAGACATTCATGCTGACTTATGGTGACGGCGTATCGAACGTCAACTTGAAAGAGCTGCTTGGATTCCACACGTCTCACGGCAAACTAGCAACTGTTACGGCTGTTCGTCCTCCGGCAAGATTTGGCGGACTCCTGTTCGATGGCGATATGATCGCTGAGTTCACCGAAAAACCGCAGATTGGCGAGGGGTGGATCAATGGTGGCTACATGGTGTTGGAGCCGGGTGTCTTTGATTACCTTGAAGGCGATGAAACCAGCCTGGAAGCGGACGTGCTGGAACGGCTGGCCGCCGACCACCAGCTAGCCGCCTATCGTCATGATGACTTTTGGCAGTGTATGGACACCCTGCGGGACAAGCGATTATTGGAAAGCCTATGGCATGAAGGCCGGGCACCATGGAGGTTCGACGGCAGGTAAGTTAGTGAAGAGGCGGGCTCAGGTGGATAAGGTAGTCTTGATTGAAGCTAATATTAAATGATTCCTTCAGTAGCAATTCATTAAGTGAGGAACGGAATGCCCAACGTCTATTTCGACTTTATGAAGTCGGACGATGAAATAAGGCGCCAACTAATCTTTGGTGGCAATATTGTACTGACCTCGCCGCAACCAGGCGTCGCGTCGTTGTGTACATTTGCGCGCAGAATGATTGCCGACGCGTTTTCACAGCCTGATCCGCGTCTGGCACAGTTTGATTTAGCGGTTGAAGATTACATCAGGATCATTGCTCCGCTAAAATCAGCATTTACGAATCACGTGACAACGAAGGCGCTTGTTCGAGACGTTCTGTCGGAATTTGGCTGTGACCTTGATAACACTTATTTTGACGTTCCGAGACTGCGGATTGTAACCCACGGCGGTTACCTTACTGCCGGAGTTGGTTACGCTTATCGCGCCCATAGGGACGTCTGGTATGCAAGTCCTTCGTGTCAAATAAATTGGTGGATTCCGATTTATCAGCTTGAGGCGGAACAAGCTCTGGTCTTCTATCCGGGTTACTGGAGCCGCCCGGTGCGCAATTCATCCAGCGAATTTGATTATGATGAATGGTGTCGTGTAGGACGGACGTTAGCGGCCAGTCAGGTCAAAGTAGACACGCGCAAGCACCCACTGGCGCAGGAAGAGATTTCAACCGAATCGGAATTGCGGCTGGTATGTGAAGCGGGCGCGATCATTTGTTTCTCATCAGGCCAGCTTCACGCAACCGCGCCGAACTCCTCGGGCACGACTCGTTTCAGTCTCGACTTCAGAACTATTAACCTTGATGACCTGCATTCCGGCAATGGCGCCCACAATATCGACAGCGCTTCAATCGGCACCACCCTGGCCGACTTTATCAGCGCCCGAGATTTCTCTCCGTTGCCCTCAGCTTTCTTACAAAGCCCATCGACGGTAAACAGGTGAGTATGGAACGAGACCCTTCCCCGACAATGCACGATCCGCGCACCCAGGCATCGGGAGATTATGCCTACCGCGAGGCTCTGGAAAACTATATTAGCGAGAGCCCGGGAACGATGATCGAAAAGATGGAGAACTTTTCGAAGTACGTCCCCCGGCAGAACGTGGCCAGATTTCTCGCTCGCTACGAAATTTTCCAGCGGATCCTCGACGTTCAGGGTTCCATCGTGGAATGTGGCGTGTTGTTCGGTGGCGGTCTGATGAGCTTTGCGAATCTCAGTGTGATCCTGGAACCCTACAATTTTCAAAGAAGAATTATTGGATTTGATACTTTTTCCGGTTTTCCGGATGTCGCTCCCGAAGATTTGCGCGGCAGCGCGGAACGGAAATCGGCCCACCTTAAGGTTGGTGGTTTCGCTGCGCCGAGTGCCTATGAGGATATTCTGCGCGCAATCGATGTGTTTGATATGAATCGGTTTTTGAACCACTTTCCAAAAGTAGATTTGATAAAGGGTGAATTTGGAGAGACGAGTGCCAAGTATCTCGATGAGCACCCCCACCTTGTAATTAGTTGTCTATATCTTGATTTCGATATATATGCGCCGACGCTGCTGGCAATTGAACGCTTCTTTCCGCGGATACCCAAAGGTGGGATTATCGTTTTTGACGAGCTTAATGAAGAGGCTTTTCCTGGCGAGACGATTGCAGTGATGGAGAGCCTGAAATTGGGAGACCTGCGCGTCAGGCGTTTTCCATTCGAGCCCAGAATTTCCTATGTGGTTGTCGGCGAATAGGCTTTCCTGGAAGATTCGCAGTTAAATCCCAGGCAGCACGGCGTCACGCACTAATGATCTTATCAAAGGCGGTTTTAGATCTGTCGATGACCTCGCAAGCAAATATCAATTCGTCCTTTTGGCTCGATCGCCCGACCCTCGTGACCGGCGGGACCGGCCTGCTGGGAGGCTGGTTGGTCAAGCGCCTGCTGGATCGAAGCGCTGACGTTGTGTGTCTGGTGCGCGACTGGGTGCCGCAAAGCGAGTTGGTACGCGCACACCTGCTTGACCAGGTGAAGGTCGTACGTGGTGACCTAGCCGATCAAGCGTTGCTGGAGCGCACGCTCGGCGAGTATGAAGTTGACACCGTCATACACCTCGGCGCGCAAACTATTGTCGGCATCGCCAATCGCAATCCGGTTTCCACGTTCGAATCAAATATCGCCGGCACCTGGGCATTGCTGGAAGCTTGCCGCCGCAGTCCTGCTGTGAAACAGATCGTGATCGCTTCGTCAGACAAAGCTTACGGAGATCACGACGTCTTGCCTTACAGCGAAGATGCGCCGCTCGAGGGGCGGCATCCGTATGACGTGAGCAAGTCGTGCGCTGACCTCATTGCGCAGTCGTATGCCGCGACCTACGACCTGCCTGTAGCTATCACGCGCTGCGGCAATTTCTACGGCGGCGGAGATCTAAACTGGAACCGGATCGTACCGGGCACGATTCGTTCGGTGTTAAGGGGACAACGGCCGATTGTCCGTTCGGATGGCCAGTACGTGCGCGACTATTTCTACGCCGAAGACGGCGCCGCTGCCAACCTGTTGCTTGCCGAAGCGCTGGCGGCAAACTCCGATTTGCGCGGTCAGGCTTTCAACTTCTCGAATGAGATCCAGGTAACGGTGCTGGAGTTGGTGCAACGACTGCTGGCCTTAATGGATTCAAAACTCGAGCCTGAGATCCGCAACGAAGCCACGAACGAAATCCGCCATCAGTATCTCAGCGCTGCCAAAGCTCGCGAACGGCTTGGCTGGCAACCAATATTTACGTTGGAGGAAGGACTGAGCCGCACAATTGATTGGTACAAAGCCTTCCTCGGAACTCAGGCATGAGCAGCACCCAGCCGTTCAAGTGCCGATCGTGCGGCGCGACCAAACTGCGCCCCGTCCTGGACCTTGGCCGAACTCCCCTCGCCAACGCCCTGCTTACCGCCGAGCAGCTCACGGAACCTGAGGCTGTCTACCCACTCGAACTCGTTTTCTGTCCTGCCTGTGCGCTCGTTCAGATCACCGAGACGGTGCCGCCCGAGCAGTTGTTCCGCGAATACTTTTACCTTTCTTCTTTCTCGGACACGCTGCTCCGCCATGCCGAAAAGATTGCTGGACAACTTAGAAGCTCACGCCGCCTTGACAGCCACAGCCTGGTCATCGAGATTGCCAGCAACGATGGTTATCTCCTGCAATATTACAAACGAGCAGGCATTCCCGTGCTGGGTATCGAACCGGCAACCAACATCGCGCGTGTCGCTCAGGAAGAGCGCGGCATTCCCACACTCAGTGAATTCTTTGGACCAGCGCTGGCAGCGCAATTGGGCCGTGACGGTAAGCGAGCCGATGTCATTCATGCCAATAACGTGCTGGCACACGTCGCCGATCTCAACGGCTTTGTTAGCGGCCTGCAAATATTACTTAGAGATGATGGCGTCGCCGTAATCGAAGTGCCATACGTCAAAGACATGATTGACCGCACGGAGTTTGACACTATCTATCACGAGCATCTCTGTTACTTCTCGCTGACGGCGCTGGAGCAGCTCTTCCGCCGCTATGGTCTTGCGATTCAGGATGTCGAGCGCCTGCCAATCCATGGCGGCACGTTGCGACTTTATGCCGTTAAAGAGAACACGGCTGCTGAGCGATCTCCGTGGTCGGAGTCTGTGCCGCGGCTGCTCGAAAAAGAAAAGGTTTGGGGCGTCGGCGAATTTGAGTTCTACCGCAGTTTTGGTGAAAACGTCGAACACTTGCGCCACGACCTGGTCGCGCTGCTGCGGAATTTAAAGTCGCAGGGAAAACGAATTGCGGTCTATGGAGCTTCGGCCAAAGGCAGCACGCTGCTTAACTACTTTGGCATTGGCCGGGAGACGCTCGACTACGTGGCAGACCGGAGCACCGCGAAACAGGGTTACTACACACCGGGAACGCACCTCCCTATTTACGCGCCGGAACATTTGCTGGAAACGATGCCGGATTATGTGCTGCTACTCACCTGGAACTTTGCCGATGAGATTCTGCGGCAGCAGAATGAGTACCGGCGACGAGGCGGCCGATTTATTATTCCGATTCCCAACGTCCGAGTAGTCGAGTCGAATGTGGTGAGTCTGGAAGCGCCTGCGGGTGAGTGAGTCACAGTTAATGAACTTTACGGAAACTAAACTGCCGGGCGCGTTTGTTATCGACCTTGATCAATTCGAGGATGAACGTGGCTTCTTCGGGCGCTGCTGGTCGGAGGTGGAGTTTGCGGATCGAGGTCTCAACCCGCGATTGGTTGAAACCAACATTTCTTTCAATCGCAAAGAGGGCACGCTCAGGGGAATGCACTTTCAGATCGCGCCGCACGCGCAGGCGAAGCTGGTGCGCTGCACTGCCGGCGCCATCTACGACGTGATCATAGATTTGCGGCCGAAGTCGGTCACGTTCAAGCAGTGGACCGCGGTCGAGCTCAGCGCCGGAAATCATAGCCAACTCTACATTCCTGAAGGCCTCGCCCACGGTTTTCAAACCCTGGTCGACAATACGGAGGTCCTTTACCAGATGGCAGTGCCCTATGTCGCGGAAAGCGCGCGCGGGGTGCGGTGGAATGATCCGGCATTTGGCATCGATTGGCCTCCGGCTGAGCGAATCATTATTGCCAGAGATCAAATGTATCCTGACTTTACGGGATGAAGCGAGTCTTACTTACAGGGGCGAGTGGGTTCGTAGGCCGGCATTGTTTGTCTGCGCTTCTGGCGCAGAGCTACCAGGTACATGCGGTGGCTTCGCCAAAAAATGCCCCGCCGGCAGGGCCGCCTGGAGTGCTCTGGCATAGAGCCAATCTTCTGGATGAGGTGGAAACCTCGGCCTTGCTAGCTGAAGTCAGGCCAACGCACCTGCTGCATTGCGCCTGGTACGCTGTGCCGGGAAAGTACTGGACGGCAACCGAAAACTTTCGTTGGGTCGAGGCGAGCCAGCATTTGCTCAAAGCCTTTGCCGCCCAGGACGGTCAGCGACTGGTCGGTGTCGGCTCCTGCGCAGAGTATGACTGGAGCGACGGTCATTGTTCTGAGTTGACAACTCCGCTGAAGTCAGGCACCACCTACGGCGAGTGCAAGCATGCGTTGCAAATATTGCTTGCCGCCTTTAGCCGACAAGCGAAACTAAGCGCAGCATGGGGACGGCTGTTTTTCCTTTATGGACCGGGCGAACCGGCGGCCCGGCTCGTCCCTTCGGTTATCCAGTCTATCTTGCAGGAGCAACCGGCGCTTTGTACGCACGGTCGACAAATCAGAGACTTTCTCTACGTGCTGGATGCGGCAGACGCGCTGGTCGCGTTACTGGATTCGAACATAGAGGGTCCAGTCAACGTTGCCTCAGGCAAACCTGTCGCGGTAGCCGAGGTAATCCGGGAGATCGCAGATCAGATGAACCGCCCGAACCTGGTTCAACTGGGCGCGCTGCCGGCCGCGGAGAACGAGCCGCCCTTGCTGCTGGCAGATGTTGCTCGTCTGCGTGATGAAGTCGGCTGGTCGCCGCGATATGATCTTACCAGTGGCCTCGCGGAGACGATCAATTGGTGGAGGCTTCGGCAACATGAACAAGGGGCCGGCAAATGATCTGTCCCGTATGCAGCTCGAATTCGCTTAGCGACTTTCTGTCACGCGCGCGCGTGCCTGTGCACCAAAATTTGCTGATGCGCGACCAGGCTGCGGCGATGGATATCCCGCGCGGGGACTTGTCTCTGGTCGCGTGTCACGATTGCGGGTTCATCTTCAACCGCGCTTTTGATCCGCGAAAGATAATGTATGGAGAAGACTACGAAAACACACAGGCTTGCTCGCCGTCTTTCAATGAACATCTGAACGGTTTGGTTAGGCATATGGTCGTGGAACAAAACGTTCGCGATTGTCAGGTAGTTGAAGTAGGCTGCGGCAATGGATTGTTCCTGCGTAAGCTGGTCACCTACGCTGGCGCGGGCAATCGTGGCCATGGGTTCGACCCGAGTTACCGCGGCGCCGCAAGCGAACTGGACGACCGCTTAGAGTTTTCCGCGCGATACTATGACTCGGAGTGCGCCGATGTGCCCGCCGACGTTGTTGTCTGCCGCCACGTCATTGAACACGTCCCGCGCCCGCTCCAGATGCTCGAAGACATTAAGAAAGCGCTGGGCCGCGCCCCCAGGGCCCGGATCTTTTTTGAGACGCCGTGTGTTGAGTGGATACTCGCAAATCTGGTCATATGGGATTTCTTTTACGAGCATTGCTCTTACTTTTCCGCAGCGTCGCTCTTAACAGCGTTTCAGACTGCGGGTTTTGAAGTCCAGAATGTCGAGCACGTATTTGAGGGACAGTATTTGTGGTTGGAAGCAACGCTGCCTGAAACCACTCCGCGCATCGAGCGGCGGCCCGGCGCTGTCGTAGCTCAGGCCGAGAGGTTTGCGCGGTTAGAAACGAAACTGAAGGAAGGCTGGACCCAAAAGCTTCGCGCGCTCGCGTCGCAAGAGAAAGTCGCGCTCTGGGGCGCCGGCGCCAAGGGTGTAACCTTCGCAAATCTGATCGACCAGTCGCGTGAATTGATAGACTGTGTCGTCGATCTTAATCCATTGAAGCAAGGTCATTACGTGCCCGGCACGGGCCATCCAATTGTGAATTATGAAGTGTTGAAGGCGCGCGGCGTTTCCACTGCCATTCTGATGAATCCAAATTACCGCGAGGAGAATCTCGCCTTGTTGCGAGCGGCCCAGTCTGACGTCCGGCTGATCGACCAGTTATGAAACTGATTATTGACACCAAAGAAAGAAAGCTCACCAGCGAGACCGGCGGAGGAACCCGGGTCTTGGAACTGTATTCCAAAGAAGCCTTCGAATTGATTTCGCAACAGTGGTTGAAGGTTGGCTGGAACCAAAAATATCCGTACACCTTCAGCTGGCTGGGGCGTCCCATCGTTCAATTGCCCGAAGATATGGTTCGGACGCAGGAAGTCATCTACCGCGTGCGTCCGGATGTGATTATCGAAACCGGCGTCGCGCATGGCGGTTCATTGATCTATTACGCCAGCTTGTGCAAGGTGATGGGGCGTGGGCGCGTGATTGGAGTTGATATTGAAATCCGGCCTCACAACCGTCTGGCCATTGAAAGCCATGAAATGAACCCTCTGATTACGCTGATCGAAGGCAGCTCGACCTCTCCGGAGGTTGTGCAACAGGTGCATTCACTGGTGAAACCAGGTGAAGTAGTGCTTGTCATTCTCGATTCGAATCATAGCAAACAGCATGTCGCCGATGAACTCGAGGCTTATTGCGATCTCGTCACGACAGATTCCTATGTCGTGGCTACTGACGGGTTGATGAAAGACTTGTACGATTCGCCGAAAGGCCAGGCCGAGTGGGAATGGGATCATCCCGCCGCCGCCGCTGCTGAGTTTGTTGCCAGCCATCCGGATTTCGTTTTGGAACAGCCCGCCTGGCCCTTTAACGAAAGCGGCCTAACTGAGAACATCACGCATTGGCCGGGCGCCTGGCTGCGCCGCAAATGAAGACGCGAGACCAGTCGGGACACTTCTTATGTCTAATAAGCCTTTAGTCAGCATTGGGCTGCCGACTTACAATCGCGCTGCGACCCTGGAACGCGCCATCGAATCTGCCATCAAACAGGATTACCAAAACGTCGAATTGCTGATCTCCGACAATGCATCCACGGATGAGACTGAAGAGATTTGTCGCTGCGCATCCCAGCAGGATAGCCGGATCAAGTATGTGCGCCAGCAAACTAACCTGGGCGCAATCGCGAACTTTCGTGAGGTGCTCAGACACTCAAGCGGTGAGTTTTTCATGTGGCTGGCCGACGATGATTGGTTGGATCAAGCTTATGTCGGAAGCTGCGTGCAGTTTTTACTGGAACATCCCGACTACTCGCTCGTGTGCGGCCAGGCCAGGTATTTTGACGAAGGCACGTTTCTTCATGAGGGTGTCGCAATTGATCTACTTCAGGACGACGGAAGCGACAGGGTATTGACTTATTACGAACAGGTTGCCGACAACGGAACCTTTTGCGGCGTGATGCGCCGGACTCAGATCCTGGAGGTGCCGCTGCGAAACACGCTGGGTGGAGATTGGCTATTAATCGCGGCCACTGCCTTCATGGGCAAGGTTAAGACGCTGCCGGATGTTTACGCGAATAGAAGACTCGGAGGCGCGACTGTTAGCTACGAAAAAATTGCTGCGACCCTGGGTCTTTCCAGCTTTGCGGCGAATCATCCACATCTCAGTATTGCGTCCGCGGCGTTTAGGGACATCGCCTGGAATTCCCCCGCCTACTCTCAGTGTGGATTCGCCAGCCGCCTATCACTCGCCTGCAGAGTTTTTGGTATCGTTGTCAGAAAGGGTGGACTTACGTTCAAACAGGTAGCTCGTGAAATAGCTTCCATTATCCTCACCAGTATCTTGCCGGCAAGCATCGTCGCCAGGATTCGCAAGCGGCGAAGACACGGGATTGAGGTGGGTGAATAGCGGCCATGGATTTTAAAGAGACAATACTTAAGGGCGTATTCGTGATTGAAAGCAAACGGTTCGACGATGACCGCGGTTTCTTTGTGCAAGACTGGTCGGCGCAAGAGTTTGCGGAGGCGGGTCTCGACGCCGGAATGGTAGAATGCAACCGCAGTTTCAATCGCCGCCAGGGCACGTTAAGAGGAATGCACTACCAGATCGCTCCATACGAGCAGGCGAAGCTGGTCCGATGCCTCCATGGGGCTCTGTATGACGTCATTGTTGATTTGCGACCAGAGTCCGGAACCTTCAAACAATGGCTGAGCGTTGAACTAACTGGCGACGACACGAAAGCGTTGTATGTGCCGGCAAACTTCGCACACGGTTTTCAAACGCTACTTAACAACACAGAGGTCTCCTATCACACGTCGTCGTATTACCAGCCTGCTTGCGAGCGGGGTGTTCGCTGGGATGACCCGGCCTTCAACATAACGTGGCCGCAAACTGAGTCGCGTATCATGATCGCGAGAGATTGCGAGTATCCCGATTTCGAAGACTAGAGTTATTTCATGAGCAAGAAGGCATTAATCACTGGCATCACCGGGCAGGACGGGAGTTACCTGGCCGAGCACCTGCTCGCGCTGGGATACGAGGTGCATGGTCTCGTCCGGCGTGTCGCTCTCGAAGATCCGACCAGGCGGTTCACGCGCCTTGAGCATTTGCTGAACCAGATCACGCTGCATGCGGCGAGCCTCGAAAGTTATCCCTCGATTTTTAGCGTGCTCAGCAAGCAGGAGTTCGACGAGTGTTATCACCTGGCCGCGCAAAGTTTCGTCGCCGAATCGTTTGCCGACGGCTTCTCGACGATGAACACCAACATCAACGGCACCCACTACATGCTCGCGGCGCTGCGTGAGTTGCAGCCTAAGTGCCGCTTTTATTTCGCCGGATCGTCGGAGATGTTTGGCAAAGTGCGGGAGACGCCACAAACAGAGGCGACGCCTTTCCACCCGCGCTCGCCATACGGCATCAGCAAGGTCGCGGGCTTCGAATTGACGCGTAACTATCGCGAAGCCTATGGAATGTTTGCCGCCAGCGGCATTCTTTTCAACCACGAAGGTCCACGCCGCGGGTTTGAGTTCGTTACCCGCAAGATAACTTCGACAGTGGCGCGAATAAAGGCAGGACAGACAAAGGAACTGGCGCTGGGCAACCTTGATGCGCGACGCGACTGGGGCCACTCCAAAGACTATGTTCGCGCTATGCATCTGATGCTGCAACAGGATCAGCCGGACGATTTTGTCGTGGCTAGTGGCGAGTCGCACACAGTTCGCGAGTTTTGCGAGCTGGCGTTCGCGGAAGCCGGACTTGATTACCGCGACTACGTGCGGGTAGATGAACGTTTCTATCGTCCCGCCGAAGTCGAGTCACTGGTCGGCGACGCGACCAGGGCGCGTAAGATTCTCGGCTGGAAACCAACGTATACTTTTCCTGAACTGGTCCACGAGATGGTGCAGAACGATCTCAAGATCACGCTGGGTCAAACGAAGGGTCTATCCGAGGCAGTTGCCGACGCGCGCTGACGAACCATTGCCTGGGGCCCAGAAAGGTTCATGCTAACTTCTGTCCCAACCAAACATGCAAATCCTTTATGACGGCGGGGCGTCTCAGGAACGAGGCGTGGGTGGCGTTAAGCGCTACTTCACCAACTTGATTGCGCGCCTGCCGGCCGATTTTGAGCCTCACTACACAACTTGCCGGGCCGAGGACGAAACAGAACCATCACATCCACGCCTGCGGATTCATCGGTTCCGGCGCTTCCGGCCCCAACGCGTGTCGCTGCGGTTGGAAGAACGCTTCTTTCGTCGCGTCGAAGACGCCTGGGCGTTTGCTATCGCACACCCTACGTATTACACGCTCCTGTCTCAACGAGAGGTCAGTGAATACCGGTGTCCGGTAGTGATTACCGTCTGGGACATGATTCATGAATTGTTTCCGGAACTGGATCCGACCGGCAGCCTTGTAGCTCGCAAGCGTGCGGCAATCGAGGCCGCCGATGCCGTCCTCTGCATATCAGACAACACCAGGCAGGACCTAATCGCGCGTTATAAGGTTGCCGAGGACAAAGTGTTAGTGACGCATCTGGCGGCCGATCTCAACCCGGCGCTGCTCCAGGGAGATGAACGAACGCCTTCGCAGCCTTACTTTCTTTATGTCGGCGCACGCGCTGGCTATAAGAATTTCGATGGTTTATTATCCGCGTTTGCCGCCGCCGTGACGCTTGCGCCTGAAATCGCTTTGTGCGCGGTAGGTGCGCCTTTTAGCCGCGTCGAACAAGAAAGAATCGCCCAATTGCAATTGACCGGGCGGACTGAAAATTACGGTCAGGTTTCAGACCGCGAGTTGGCAGCACTCTACCGGCGCAGCATCGCACTTGTTTATCCTTCGCTCTATGAAGGCTTCGGAATACCGCCGCTCGAAGCGATGCAATGCGGCACGCCGGTCGTCGCCTCAGACCGTTCCAGCATTCCCGAAGTTGTCGGAGACGCAGGAATCTTAGTTGATCCGGCGCGAGCGGATGAGCTGACGGACGCGCTGGTGACGCTTGCGAACCAGCCGGCTTTGCGCCAGTCGTTAATTGCGCGCGGATACGATCGAGTTAAGCATTTTAGTTGGGACAAGACAACGGAGCAGACGCTCAACGTTTACAGAAAGCTTGCGAAATGAGGTTGTTTATCAGTAGTTAGTTCGCGAGTAGGAGAACAGAACCGTTTCAATGAAGAAAGCACTAATAACAGGAATAACCGGCCAGGATGGCTCCTATCTTGCGGAGCTGCTGCTGACCAAAGGCTACGAAGTTCACGGCATCATCCGACGCGCTTCCACGTTTAATACCGGCCGTATCGATCATCTGTACAAAGATCCGCACATCAATGGGGTGAAGCTCTTTCTGCACTATGGTGATATCGCCGACTCAACCAATCTCATAAAGCTGCTTTATCGAATTCGGCCGGACGAGGTTTACCATCTGGCAGCACAGAGCCACGTCCGCGTCAGTTTTGATATTCCGGAATACACCGGAGACGTCACGGGCTTGAGTACAATTCGCATCCTCGAAGCGATTCGCGAGACCGGAGTCAAATCGAAGTTTTATCAGGCAAGCAGCTCGGAGATGTTTGGCAAGGCGCATGAGATCCCACAGCGAGAAACGACCCCGTTTCATCCGCGCTCGCCCTATGGAGTCGCGAAAGTTTATGCACATTGGGCGGCGGTTAATTACCGCGAGTCGTACGATCTCTTTGCCTGCTGCGGCATTCTCTTCAATCACGAAAGCCCGCGACGTGGCGAGACTTTCGTTACGCGAAAGATCACGCGCGCCGTGGCGCGCATCAAGGCCGGGCTGCAGAAGAAACTTTACCTGGGAAACCTGGATGCCAAACGCGACTGGGGCTACGCGAAGGAATACGTAGAAGCCATGTGGCTGATGCTGCAACAGGAGAAGCCGGACGATTACGTAATCGCTACCGGTCAAACACACTCAGTGGAAGAGTTTTTGACAGAAGCGTTTTCACACGTTGACCTCGACTGGCACGAATACGTCGAGCTTGATCCAAAATATCTGCGGCCGGCGGAAGTTGATCTCTTGATTGGCGATGCCGCAAAAGCTAAGCACGACCTCGGCTGGGAACCGAAGGTTACGTTTAAGGAACTCGTCCGCCTGATGGTAGACGCCGACGTTTCGATAGTAAGTCAGAAGGAACATGAAGTCTTTGGCGATACGGATGCAAGCGACAACGCCTCTTCCGCTCGCTTGTAAGTAAAGCGAGGCAGCGAACAGGCCGGGCGCTCAACATAGCTGCCGTCAAGCAGGGGCCTCAATGAAGACAGAATCGTAGAACGAGTTAGAAGAATTGACTGAGAGCTTTCCTTATCAACGCGTCGTGGTCACTGGGGGCGCAGGTTTTCTTGGACGCTTCATCGTTGACCGTTTGCAGGCCAATAAAGATGTTGCGGTCTTCGTTCCGCGCCACTCCGACTACAACCTGGTCGAGGCGGCGGATATCAAACGACTGCTCGACGAAACCCATCCTGATTTAGTCATACATCTGGCGGCGGTGGTAGGCGGAATTGGCGCTAACCAAAAGAACCCTGGCAGGTTTTTCTACGAGAATCTGATGATGGGTGTGCAGCTTATGGAACAGGCACGTCTACAGGGTGTCAAGAAATTTGTGGCGCTGGGGACAGTTTGTGCATACCCGAAATTCACTCCTACTCCCTTTCGCGAAGATGATGTTTGGAACGGTTACCCGGAAGAAACGAACGCTCCTTATGGACTCGCAAAGAAGATGATGCTGGTGCAATCGCAAAGCTATCGACAGCAGTATGGGTACAACTCGATCTTTCTCTTACCGGCCAACCTCTATGGCCCCGGTGACAACTTCGACCCCGAGAGTTCACACGTCATTCCCGCGCTCATCCGGAAGTGCGTTACCGCACGAAAGAGCGGTGCGGCTTTCGTCGAAGCCTGGGGCACTGGAAACGCTTCACGTGAGTTTCTTTACGTCGAGGATTGCGCTGACGCCGTCTTGCGTGCCGCCGCCCAGTACAACGAAAGCGAGCCAGTGAATATTGGGACTGGCAGCGAAATCAAGATCTCGGAACTGATGCAAACAATCGTGCGGCTTACGCGCTTTGAAGGCGAGGTTCGCTGGCAGCATGATAAACCTGATGGTCAGCCCCGCCGGCGCCTCGAAGTTTCGCGGGCGTTCGACAAATTTGGCTTTCGGGCGCAAGTGCCCTTCGAACAAGGTTTACGCCGGACGATAGACTGGTACGAAGAGCAAGTGGCTGGTGAGCCCGAGCTTGCCATCCGGCAGTCCCAAGAGGCTTAGTCGCGTGGCTCTACCCAAAATTTCCGTTATCACCCCTTCCTACAACCAGGCGCAATACTTAGAAGAGACCATTCTTTCGGTTCTTGATCAGAACTACGAGCGGCTGCAGTTCATCGTTATTGATGGCGGGAGCAACGATGAAAGCCTGGCGGTTATTCGCAAGTACGAGAGCAGGCTTTCCTACTGGGTAAGTGAAAAGGATCGCGGTCAGGCCCATGCTCTCAATAAGGGGTTGGCTCAGGCCAGCGGGGATATCGTAGCTTATCTCAATAGCGACGACCTTTATCTGCCTGGTGCTTTTGCCGCCGTAGTTTCCTATTTTCAGCAACATCCCGAATGCGAATGGCTGTGTGGCGACACGCGTATGTTTGGCGAGCAACACGAAACCGAACTCATCTGTGCCCAGGTGCCCAAGTCTGCGGCGCACGCTCTCGCGTGGGCCTACAAGGCGCCGCAGCCGGGAATGTTTTGGCAGCGCAATTTGCTCAGTGGGGGATTTGACGAACGCTGGCGCTACTGCTTCGACCATGAATTGTACGTTCGTCTATTACTCGCCGGGCACAAATGTGATCACCTGCCGCAAACGCTCGCGGCTTACCGCCTGCACTCCAGTAGCAAAACCGTGGCGGAGGGCGACCTCTTTGATCGCGAGTTTGACCAGATAGCCGACATTTATGAACCCAAACTAGGCGGCAGTGATAAGCGTTGGTGCGCGGCCACTCGTCTGCTGAGACAGTCGTTTGCGGCCAGCCGCGAAGGTGAACGCCTGACCGCTGCCAAAAACCTGCTGCAGGCGCTGCGTGTTCATCCTGAGAGCATTGCCGGCAGAAACTTTTGGGGATGTGTTCGCCAACTGCTGCGTGGCGCCCCTACTTCAGAGTCCAGGCTTTAGCTTGTCTCTCGCTGAGATTGCTTTCGTACGTTCGAGGCTCCGTTATGCACTATCACCTGATTGGAATCTGCGGAACGGCAATGGCCGCTTTAGCTGGAATGCTGCAAGCGCGCGGCCATCACGTCACCGGCTCGGACGAGAATGTTTACCCACCGATGTCTACCATGCTGGCGTCGCTGGGAATTCACGTGATGCAGGGTTACCAGGCGGAACATCTCGAGCCGGCGCCGGATTGCGTGATCGTTGGCAACGCTATTCCCCGGGGAAACGCGGAAGTCGAAGCAGCCCTCGATCGCAAATTGCTCTACCGGTCACAGGCGGAAGTCGTCAAAGAAGAATTCATTCGCGGCCGCCGCTCGCTGGTCGTTGCCGGCACGCATGGCAAAACCACGACCACGAGCATTGCCGCATGGGTGATGGATCAGGGCGGACTCGATCCAACCTTCCTGATTGGCGGCATCGCGCAAAACTTCGGCGTGAGTTTTCGAGTTACTAACAGCGATTACCTCATCATCGAAGGCGACGAATATGACACGGCATATTTCGACAAGGGTCCGAAGTTTATGCACTACCTGCCGGAGATCGCAATCGTAAACAACATCGAGTTTGACCATGCCGATATTTACAACGATCTGGCGGCGGTAAAACTTGCCTTTCGCAGATTCATGAACCTTGTTCCCGGCAATGGCAAACTAATTGTTGGTTGGGACAGCCCGCACGTGCGCGACGTGGTGGCCTCAATGGGCCGGAAGCTTTTTACTCAACTCGAAACCTTTGGCACGAACGAAGAGGCGAAGTGGCGACTGAGTGAAGTGGATTTTTCCGGAGAGCTGAGCAAGTTCAGCGTCACCTGCGACGGCAAGCCGTGGGGCAAGTTTGAAACGCCGCTGATTGGCGACTTCAATCTGCTGAACTGTCTGGCTGTGATCATCGCCGCTGATGCATGGGGAATTAGCCGCGACGTTATCGCCGGCGCGTTGCGCTCTTTCAAGAACGTGCGCCGGCGCGCCGAAATTCGCGGCGAGGAACGCGGCGTGATTGTTATTGATGATTTTGCGCACCATCCAACTGCGGTGCGGGAAACACTGCGCGGGCTACGCAATCGATATCGGGAGCGTCGCTTGATCGCAGTGTTTGAACCGCGTTCGTGGTCGTCGCGTCTGTCAGTGTTTCAGGATGACTATGCCAACGCCTTTGCGGCGGCGGACTATGTGGTGATTGCGAGCGTTTTCGATAGCCAGAGAGTTTTGGAAAAAGGAAGGTCGCTCGACACCGGCAAATTGATTGAGGACATTTCCCAGGACGGCAAGCCCGCCGTTGCCCTGCCTGACGCCGAAGCGATCATTGCCCACCTACTACCGCAACTGCGCCAAGGCGATGTGGTCGCAATAATGTCCAACGGCGGTTTCGGCGGAATCCACCAGAAGCTGCTGGACGCGCTGAGAAAGCAGTAGGCAGAAGGCAGAAGGCAGTAAGCAGAAAACATGAAGCCGACACGGCCTCGTGCTTTCTGCCTACTGCCTTCTGCCTTCTGCCTTCTGCCTTCTGCCTTCTGCTTACTGCCTTCTGCCTACTGCTTACTGCCTTCTGCCTACTGCTTACTGCCTTCTGCCTACTGCTTACTGCCTTCTGCCTTCTGTTCTCTACTCTCTACTACTTCAAGTTCGGGCCGCGCCACCAGCAGCGGCTTGGGAATGCTCTTGAGATCCTCGAGTTTGCCGGGCGCAACTTCGACACGAGAGGTGAGCACGCGACGAATTCGCAGCGGCAGGAATTTGCCGGCGACCAAGGCCGCGGCGCCGACCAGTTCGACAACATCGCCACCACCACTCCAATGTTCGCGAACAACTTCCGGATCGGTTCGCTCCATCAGCCGGAGTAGCGAAAGCGCAATCAAATAAGCATCGTCGATCTGCCCGACAAAAGGGATCATGTCCGGTATCAAATCGAAAGGAATAATTGCATATACAATCGCTCCAGCAACCAGCGCCCGGTCCACTGTCGGCACGCGCGGGTCCGCCAGCAGACGCACACACAACAAGAGCATATTCGGAATGAACAGCAGTAGGTTCTTTAGTCGCCGTTTGGCTAATAGTGCAGACATCAGATTCTCCTGAGCTAGATTGCTGAGAGATTATTCGTGTTGGTTGCTAAGTTATCACGACTTTGATTCGACAGGTAGCCTTGGTTTCATTTCCTTGTCTGTGCAGTCTCTGTGACCTCAGTGAAACAAACCGTCAACTTCTTGTTTTTCTGGCAAGGTTTTGGCGGTGTTGGAACTAAGGTGAGTGGAAGCATTCAACCAGCCTGCGAAGCTGGCGGACAGACTAGTAGCCCCAGGCGATGGCGCAGCCGAGCCTGGGGAACCGCAACCAAGCAGGAACCGAGCCCACGAAGTGGGCGACAGAGGAAACATGCAAAAAAACAAACTTGGATTGATCATGATGAGCTTCATCTGGCTCCAGGACTAGCCATCTGTCGCCAGCTTCGCAGGCTCAGTTAGATTTTGCAGCTATGACCCCAGGCTCGGCTGCACCATCGCCCGGGGCTACTACTCTGTCCGCCAGCTTTGCAGGCTGGTTGGATGCTTTCTTTCAGCAGTCCATTTGGTAGCGGCCCTAGCCGCGCTGTGACTCCGTGGTAAGCAACGCTCAAAACGCACTCACCGCAGAGGTGCAGCGGACACGAAGGTTACACAGAGAGAGACTGAATTCCCACGCCACTTGCCAACAGGAGCTTGTTCTCCTAGTCAGGGTTCGCTAGACTCACCGTTCTCGTACATCCTGCTGAGAGATCCTTTTTCTATGGACATCCTGGAACGAATTCGCCAGCGCGCCGCCGCCAAGCCCCAACATATTGTCTTGCCTGAAGGAAACGATCCGCGCACGGTGATTGCCGCCGCCATTTGCGCGCGAAATCGGATGGCGCGTATTACGTTACTGGGAGATGAAGCGACAATTCGCGAAACCGCCGAACGGGAAGGCGCTGACCTCAGCGGCGTTGAAGTCATAGACCACCGGCGCGCACCTGATTTCGAAAAGATGGCCTCGCTTTTTCACGAGCTGCGTCGCGCCAAGGGACTGATGGCCGACGAAGCGCGCACTCTGATGACCGATCCGCTTTACTACGGCAACCTGATGGTGCGACTGGGAAAAGCTGATGGCTCGGTGGCCGGTGCAACCAACACAACTTCGCATACGGTGCGCGCGGCGCTCCACTGCATCGGCGTGCGCTCTGGATTCAAACTCGTGTCGAGCTTCTTTCTGATGGCGCTCCCCAACCCTGATTTCGGTCATGACGGCGCCCTGATCTTCGCGGATTGCGGCGTAGTTATCGAACCATCGGCAGCGGAGTTGGCGGAGATTGCGATCGCTTCGGCAGATTCGTGTCGCGCGCTGCTGGGTGCAACCCCTCGCGTAGCGATGCTTTCGTTCTCGACCAAAGGAAGCGCAAAACACAAACTCGTGGACAAGGTGGTCGAAGCTACCAGAACCGTGAAAGCGAGAGACCCGCAACTCGAGATTGATGGCGAACTGCAGGCGGATGCGGCACTGGTGCCCGCGATTGCGCAGTCAAAAGCTCCAGGATCAACTGTGGCGGGCCAGGCAAACGTTTTGATTTTCCCCGACCTGCAGTCGGGCAACATCGCCTACAAGCTCACCGAACGATTGGCGGGCGCAACCGCGATTGGACCGATTCTTCAGGGCCTCGACAAACCTGCCAATGATCTCTCCCGCGGCTGCAAAGTTGAAGATATCGTCGACGCGGTTGCCATCACGGCGGTGCAATCGCAGGCGCGACAAGCCTCGGGCTGAAAACTAAAGTAAATCAGGCAACTCGAAGCGGGCTCGGTTGGCATCCAACTTCGACGAAATTCCATTCCCAAGAGGCAGGCCAATCATTTTGTTTAGACGTTATCTGTGTCTTTCCCTGTTTAGTCTGATGCTGGCGATTGCCGGCTTCGGGCAGATTCAGCAAAAACAGCCACAACCACTTCCCTCCCCCACTCCTAACGAGGAAGACGATCGCGTCAAAGTGTTTACGGAAGAGGTGCGTCTGCCGGTTGTCGCGGTAAATCAGTTTGGTCACTACGATCCGACTGTGGTACCCGACGATATTCTCGTGCTTGAGGACGGTGTCGCTCAGCAGATCAAAAGCGTTCGCCGCATACCGGCCAATGTGATTTTGGTTCTCGATACGGGTGGCGAACTGAGCGGGCTTGGAGGAGTCTCCAAGCGAACGAGTCTGACGCGCGACGTGGCCATCGAACTCTTGAGCCGGCTGCGAGAAGACATCTGGGTGGAAGTCATGCAGTTTAATAACTCGGTTAACGTACTTCAGACCTGGACGCGCGACCGTCCCGCCACTCTCAAAGTGTTGAAGACGAAACTTTCATCAGGTAAGCGAGCACGTTTTGCGGATGCAGTCGCCGCCGCTGCGCAGCAGTTGAAGGATCGGCCTGAAGGTAGCCGGCATGTGGTTTTCATCACTGATGGAGTCGACAGCCCCGGTGGAAAAATAGATCGCGAGCAGGCAATCAAACAACTGGCGGCGGCCAGGGCTACGGTTCACATCATCAGTTACACGGAATTTGTCAGACAGGAAAAGCCGAAAAAGGCCGGGTCTGATGCTATACGGCAGGTTCCCACCTCTCACGATCCGATCACCAGCAATGATCCGACTCAACCGCCCGGCTCGACCCGCAGTCCTGCGTATGTCCTCGGCAGCATCACCTTCGATCCTGCCATGCGTCGTCAGCGTAAAGCTTATGAAGTCGACCTCATGAAGAGCCAACAGGTTCTCACGGACATGGCCGAAGAAACGGGAGGACAAATCTTCCTGCCGAAAACGAGCGACGAGATGATTGCCCAAGCGCGAGAGGCCGCGCGAGAGGTTGGTGCAGAATACGTGGTGACTTATCGACCCAAACGGCCGCTTTCATCCGCTGAGAAGGGACAGTATCGGCGAATCGCAGTAGCGTCGCGACGAGTTGGTTTGAGTTTGCGTTCGCGGCGGGGTTATGTGGTGCCTACGCAGCCTTAAACGGGAGAGGCCTTACTTTGGGGAATTGGTCATTGACTGGTATTCAAACGGGGGGACTAGCTAACGACAGCGAGCTGCGACTCGAGCACCATTTCAACCATGCGGCGCACCTCGAGTGCTTGTTCTTTCTTCATCAAGGACTGGTCGTGAAGCTCCTGCCAATCTTCTGGTGGTACGCGGTGAAAAGCCTCGACAACCTCCGGGTCAAACTGTTTCCCCGCCCACTCATCGAGTTCCTGCGACGCCGCCTCATAAGGTTTGCCTTTGCGATACACGCGATCACTGGTAATCGCGTCGAAGGCGTCGGCCACCGAAAATATGCGCGCGCAAATGTCAATCTCTTCGCCGCGCAAACCGAGCGGATAACCGGAACCATCCCACTTCTCGTGATGCTGCGCGACGACCCGGGCCGCGCCCTCAAGAAACTTGATATCGCGTAAAATCTGCTGACCGTGCACCGGGTGCTCGCGCATAAGAACCCATTCTTCCGGGGTTAACTTAGCGGGCTTGCGTAAAATCAAGTCGGGCACGCCAATCTTTCCAATATCATGGAGCAGCGATCCAAACTCGAGCGACTTGGTGCGCTGGCTATCCAACTCATACGCGCGGCCAAGACGCATACTGTAGCTGACCACCCGCTCGGAATGCCCGTGCGTCTCCAGGTCTCTGGTCTCCAGCGCTGCGGTGAGCGCTTTTAGTGTCGATCGATATGCGTCTTCCAGTGAGTTCAAAGCCTGGTCAAGCTCGGCTGTGCGTTGTTCAACCAACTCTTCGAGATGGTCTTCGTAGCGCTGCTTTGCAACGATCAAATCCTGATGTTCCAAAGCACGCGTTACCACCGCTTCTACCTGCCGCAAATCAAATGGCTTCATTACGTAATCGAAGGCTCCCAGCCGTAGTGCTTCGATTGCGCTCTCTACGGTTTGCATGCCGCTGATCATCACTACCACGGTGTTTGGCGAATTGCCCTTAACATGCGGAATCATGTCAAGACCGCTCATGCCCGGCATAGTGATATCGCTGACAACGAGTTCATAGTTCGTGCCGGCCAACCGCCCGAGCGCCTCTTCAGCAGAGCCCGCTGTCGTGCAGTCATATTTGCCGTAAAAGAGATCAGAGAGGATCGCCGTTATCTCTGGCTCATCATCAACGATAAGAATCCTTGATCGCACGTTACCTGACATTTTTCTGACTCCTAATTCCGGGGGGCATTCGAGACAACTTCGCCAGAGGGCAACTGCCTGGAAACTCGCTGGGGCTTGATGAGGGTTTTGAGGCTGGTTGACTCGAAGTGTATTCCCACCCTCAGGGAATGCCCTAGATTCTACAGATTTTGCCCGGCTGTGGCAAACAGGTTTTTACGTAGCCGTAACTGCTTGACTTATAAGGCAACTAGGCTGTTTCGGAGAGCTGAGGCAGGGCGCGGTAACGTATGAGTGCGCGCCCCTGGCTACCCACGAACGCGCACTCTGTTGATTATGAGTGAGCCCTCAGTATCGGGCTCCCCTGCGGCGCTTGCGAATTCCATAAGTGTAAACGGCCGCACCGCCACCACCGGCCAGCGCCCCGATAGCGGCGCCCTTTTTCCCACCTGCTATGGCGCCAATCAGTGCGCCGGCGCCGGCGCCACCGGCGGTGGTCACCTTATCACGGTGCTTCTGCCAAAAACTTCTCCCGTGCCTATGGCCATCCCCGACGCAGGCGTGGTGCGTGTGCCAGTAGTTACCGTGCCGGTGCCTTAGGTTTCCACAAGTCCTGGCTGAAGCCGGGACAGACAGAAGCGCCATGAACGTTAATACAATCAGCATTGAAAGCACTTTTCTCATTATTTCTTCCTTTCGACGAGTACTCGCTGCAGGAGAGATATTTCCTTGGGGGGCTGTAAACTGATTCTATTGCTCGGAATGTTCTTTGTCGAGCCGGGGCAATTTACTATGAGCTAGCTTGGCGAGTTGGGGGACTCTACTTTATTGCTCTGCAGCGTATGGTGCCGGAGGTCGGACTCGAACCGACATGAGTTTGACCTCGCCAGATTTTGAGTCTGGTGCGTATACCAATTTCGCCACTCCGGCAGCAGATATCGAGGGGAAAGATAATAAGTCCAACGCTTCGAGAATCGCAACCGCGTACTGAAAAAGAAGCGCTACCTCCTGAGGGGTGCTCGCACTGCAAGCATGAGTCTCTGAGGCAGCGCGCCAAATTGTTTGTGTCGTACGCAAAAAAGATGTCACGTGCTCTCTTGCGAAATTCGAAGTTGACTCCTATCCTCGCTAGCCAAATCAAAAGGATTGGAAAGAGGACACATGGAGGAATTTCAAAAACTCGGCGCGCTGGTTGAACGCCGCTGGAAAGCCGGGAATTACAGCGAACTACTTTTCCCCGAAATTGCCGCGCAGGCGCTCGTTGAGTCTGACTTGCGGGCGCGCGTTGACCCCTGGGAGATCATCCGCTGGGTACAAACCGCCGATTCACTGCCTCAACAATTCGATGTTGATGGACGTTTTGGAAATCCGCCGATAACCCTGTTCTCTGGCCCTAGGTTTTTTATCGACATTTACTACTGGCTCGACGGCGCCACCACCATTCATCAGCATGCATTCACCGGCGCTTTTCAGGTCTTGCTTGGGTCAAGTATTCACAGCCGCTATTCGTTTCGCGAAGACAAGATTATCAACGAACACTTTTCTGTCGGCGAGCTGGCACTCGAGGAAGTTCAGTTACTCGAGCTGAAGGATGTGCGAATGATCCGGCCGGGTAGAGATTTTATCCACTCCCTATTCCACCTGGACCGGCCCTCGGCGACTATCACTATCAGAACCGAACATACGCCGTCGGCTGCTTTGCAGTATGACTACCGCAAGCCTCATTTTGCAATGGACCCCTTCTTCAGAAATCCGGTAATGATCAAGAAGCTGCAAACTATTGGCTTGCTTCTGGGGATGAAACACAAAGACGCCGACACAATGATTGGTGATCTCGTCTGCTCGTCAGACTTTCATACGGCTTACTCCGCGTTGGCGGAGACTTACCAACAACTCCAGAGCAATGAGATGGACGCGCTCTTTGGTCTATCGACCGGCAAGGATCGCTTCAAGGCGATCCTCGAACGATGCAAGAGTGTCCACGGCGGGCTAACCGATCTGGTTCTCCCTGTTTTGGAAGAGCAGGAGCGCCAAATGAGCATCATTCAACGCCGGGGCACGATCACCAAGGATGCGCATCGCTTCTTCCTGGCACTGCTGCTAAACATACCCAGCCGCGAGAAGATACTGGACTTAGTCAAGCAGCGCTATCCCGATCAGAATCCGGTGGAAACTATTCTTGATTGGGTGGAAGAACTGGGACGTACGAGAGTGTTAGGATCAAAAGAAACGAACGCGTTGGGAATGCCGGAGTTTGATGACTCGTATGTTTTCGTGCTTGAGTGCTTACTTCAGGGACTGAGTGGGGAGGAAATCAATCAGCGAGCAATGGCGCAGTACCCACCTGATAATGCCGCCGAGCTCATAACGAGGATCCCTGCGCTTATCGGAGCCCTCAAACATTCCACCTTGTTCAAATCATTATTAGCCGATTAGCCCAACCTGTGACCTTCGCCAAAGGGGGCGACCATAGTCGCCCCTAACAAATCCGAGGGCCTCTGGCTTTTTCTTCAGCGGTTTGAATCGATCAGGTACACGACTTGGAGCTCGGTGTCACAGTGCACGGGCCACCCTGAACACAGTTTCCCGAAGCACATTGCCCGGGGCTGTTACAACAGGACCCCGGTGGCAGAAGAGATGCCTGCGCCTGAGCCGGCGGCGCTACAATCGACAGGATGATCGGCAAAGTAATCGCCGCGAGGCCGACCCGCCTGACCAGGTCGCGCCTGGTCATACCGGCAAACCGCGCCGGCTTGAGCGGAGCCACATCGAGCAGTCTGAACTTTTCCAACTGATCCAAAGCCAGCCAGACCATTTCCTCGGGCACTGGCGAGCCGGCATTTTTCTTCATTAACTCACGCAGTTGGGCGACCGTTCTCTTGCCATCGCAATTTTTCCACACGAGCGCGGCTGTGCTGTTCAGGCAGTGGGCTTTCTCAGTTTCCAAATCATAAATCAAGGTCTCGTCCGGAAGCTCCTTAACAATGACAGAGTTCTCCCGGGCAAGCGGACAGATCTTCTTCATGGCTGGGCTCCTTAAAGATAGAATCCACTTTGCTTTTAGTAACCAGGTTGGATCGCGTCGAACTCTGGGCAGATTTCTACGCGAGGGAAAGATAATCGTCAACGCGAACATTGTCAAATACATTTTTGGTTTCAGATCACCACATCACACTTCTTCTTTACCCTCAAAGGTCTGCTGATCTTTGACCCCCGTGAATGCCACCTGTTATTTTCTATTGCTGCAAACGTGAGGACAGAAATCCTTTTGCCAACAAAACACTCGGTCGCCAGCGGTCACCAAAGGGCTCAGTCGGTCACTGCGCCTGCTGCGTTTCATGCAGAGCAAAGCTCGAACCCGTCATCGAGACCTCCTCTGAAGTGGGCAGGCGGCAAGCGCTGGTTGGTCCCGCTCCTCGCGGACCTTTGGCAACCACACTCATCCAGGCGCTACATTGAGCCCTTCTGCGGCGGACTCGCAGGCCCACTCGGTTTGAGACCAAAGCGCGCCATCTTGAATGACGTCAATCCCCACCTGATAAACTTTTACACGCATTTGCAGCGCGGTCTTGAGATAACGATCAAGATGAGAAACGAAGAGAAGAGTTTCTACAGGCACCGAAGTCGGTTCAATAAGCTGATCAGAGACGGCGAATTGCAAAGCGCCGAGGCGGCGCAACTCTTCTACTATCTCAACCGGACTTGCTTCAACGGACTCTGCCGCTTCAATCAAAGCGGCGAATTCAATGTGCCATTTGGGAGTCACAAGTCGATCGCTTACGCCAACGACTTTTCTCAGTTCAAGCCGGTTTTTGAAAACTGGACTTTTGCCAATAGCGATATTGAATCGCTGCCGGTTGGTCCGCAGGATTTCATCTACGCTGATCCTCCCTATGACGTCGAGTTCACAACCTACAGCGCGGGAGGGTTTAGCTGGGACGATCAGGTGCGCACCGCGGAGTGGCTGGCAGCGCACCCCGGACCGGTAGTACTTTCGAATCAGGCTACGCCGCGGATTGTTAAGCTGTATAAGAAACTGGGATTTGAAATTGGTTATCTGGATGCACCCAGGCGAATCAGTTGCACCGGTGATCGCTCGGCAGCAAGAGAAGTGCTGGCGACGAAGGGTTTGGATTAGTAAGGATCGCTGGAGGCTTATCTGGAGCGGAACGCAGGCAATTAGTTTGATGCCCAAACAACTTTGGTTACCAGATCTGATCTATACGGATGGCCGCTTCCGGCGCAACTCTGCTTTACTTTGCGATGAGGCTGGCAGGATTCCGGCGACTACTCAACCGCATGAAGTTGTGGTTAGCTCCCGTCTTGATAATCGTGCGCTGCTGCCCGGCCTAATCAACGCACACTCCCACGCTTTCCAACGTGTGATTCGCGGTCGCACCGAATACCGCACAGCCAACCACAAAGACAGCTTTTGGACGTGGCGCGAGATGATGTACAGCGCTGCCGCGCGCCTCTCCCCCGAAGATGTTTACGACGCGTCGCGCCTGGCGTTTCTGGAAATGGCCCTCAGCGGCATCACGGCAGTGGGCGAGTTTCATTACCTGCACCACGCGCCAGACGGAGGCGCCTATGACGATCCGAATCTAATGGCGAAGGAAGTAGTGCGCGCGGCTAACGATGTCGGCCTGCGTATCGCACTATTGCGAGTTGCTTATGCTCGCTCCGGTTACGAGACGGAAACAAATCCGCAGCAGCTTCGCTTCATTGACAATGATCCGGAAGCGTATTTAAGAAACCTTGAACAACTCGGCAAAGATCTTGGCCAGGTGGACCGGGACATGGCGTGGACCGGTGTTGCGCCACATAGCGTACGCGCGGTGCCGCTCAACTATTTGAAAGAAGTAATTCGCGCTGCCAACGACCACCAGCTTCCCGTTCACATGCATGTTGCCGAGCAGCCCGCCGAGGTTTCGGCATGTATTGAAGAGTATGGCCGGTCGCCAGTCGCACTGCTCGCAACCGAGGGCTTGCTGAGCGAACGCTTCACCGGAGTTCACGCGATTCACGTGACTCCGAAAGCGGTGCGCATGCTCGCGGACGCGCGCGCAATGGTTTGCGCCTGTCCCACGACAGAGCGGAATCTTGGCGATGGCATCGTTCCAGTCGATAGCTTTTTCAATCAGGGCGTGCGCGTGAGCTTGGGTACGGACAGCCACACGGAGATCGATCTGCTCGAAGACGCACGCGAACTGGAATACCACCTGAGGCTACAAAAGCTGGAGCGTGCCGTGCTGGTTTCTGCGGATGATGAAGGACAGTCGGCACTCGCTGCTCGCCTCTTTGACTGCGCGACAGTTAACGGCGCCGCGAGCATCAACGCGCCGGGCGGCACTCTTGACGAGGGACGTCCGGCAGACTTCTTCACCGTAGACCTCAACGACCCATCAATCGCCGGCGCTTCGTCAGACGATCTGCTCTCAGCGATCGTTTTCTCTCTATCAAGAACTGCGATCAGGGATGTGGTGGTTGGTGGGAAGCGGATTGTTGAGGATGGGAGACACGCGCAGCAGGAAGATATTGTTGAGAGATTCAAGGCACTTCAGAAGAAGCTGTGGTCTTAAGAGAGTAGTCCACAGATTACACCGATTCACGGATTGAGAGGGAAACATTTATCCCGCTACCTGTCGTAATCTGTGGAATCTGCGTAATCTGTGGACCGCCTTTTTATTGCTGAAGAAATGACCGTCCAGAAAACACTCGCCAAGCTAGTCGCCATCGATTCCGTTTCGTCGCGCTCAAACGCCGAGATTGTTAACTACCTGGCGCGGCGCTGCGAGGCGATTGGCCTGACGGTCAAGCGACTTCCTTACAAACTTCCTAATAGGGATGCGAGCGGCGTCGAAAAGTTAAACCTGATTGCTCTATCCGGCGCCGAGTTCTCTGACGAGACCGCGGTTGAACTGGCGCTCGTTGGTCACACCGACACTGTTCCCTACGATCCAAACTGGCACGACGCACTTCAGCTTACCGAACTCGAAGGAAAACTTTTCGGACGCGGTGCGTGTGACACGAAAGCATTCATCGCCGCCAGCCTCACCGCGATTGAAGCCATTGAACTCAAAAACCTGCGCCTGCCTTTAGCTCTCATCTTCACCGCCGACGAGGAGATCGGATTGATAGGCGCAAAGCGTCTGGCGGAGACACGTGCCATCCATTCGCGTTATGCGATCGTTGGCGAGCCTACGTCGCTGCAACCGATACGCGCCGGCAAGGGTTATTGCCTCGCGCAAGTAACAATCAAGGGCCGTGAAGCGCACAGCGCTTATCCGAGTCTGGGATCGTCGGCCGTGTTTGGCGCCGCGCGTCTTATCGCAGCCATTGAAACGATTGCCGGAAGACTCGAGGCCGAGCAACACGCGGCGTTTGATCCTCCCTACACGACGCTGAATGTTGGACTCGTTCGCGGCGGCACGGCGAAGAATGTTATTCCCGGGCTATGTCGCTTCACGCTGGAATGGCGTCCCATCCCGGGCCAGGATCCGAAGCGTTTGCTCAGCTTGCTGGACGAAGCAATTGACGAAGAGAAAAGACGCGATCCGGAATTCATCTGCGAAGTGGACGCGGCGCGAGCTGATGACGGTTTCGAAACATCGCCCAGCTCAACACTCGTCACCCTGTTGGAAGCATTAACTGGGAACGAAGCCGGCACTGTCGCCTTCGGCACTGAAGCAGCCCAGATGACTCAACTTGGCGCGGAAGCTGTCGTGCTTGGTCCGGGCAACATTCGCGTTGCGCATCGCACCGGCGAGTTTGTCCCGGTTGAGGAACTCGAGCGGTGCGTTGAGATACTGAGAAAGTTGGTGCAGGCGCTGTGTTTGTAAATGACCTGGGTAGCTAGTGGAATATGCCAGCGCTACGCGATCGTTTGACGCCCGGGCGGATCCCTCGCATTTATGCTTTCCCCGCTCGGCAGGTTAAGATCAGGTTTAAATCCCAAGGCAACTGGGAGGTGCTTAGTTCCATCGGAACTGTTCGCAAGTTTGAGCTGAATGATCCCTTTCTTATATATGAACCGTATTAATATGAAGATCCTGTCCGTTATCGCCATCTTCGCGTTCGTTGTAGTTTTGAGATTTAGCGCTACGGCGCAATCATCCCAGACCACACCGCTTACCAGCCACGAGGTGGTGACGCTCGTTTACCAGTTGCCAAAGCATCCGGAACTGCGCGATGACGTTGTCGAGGAGATCCGCAAACGCGGCATCGGCTTTCCGCTAACCGATGGCATGCGCTCGCTCGTGGCAACCAAGAGCGGCAGCGACGCCCTGCTCCGCCGCACCCTCGAAGAGGCCGAACGACGCAGAGTCAACCCAACTGCCTCGGCGCGGCCGCCCGATGCGGAAGCTGAGGCACTGCTGGATCGCACGCGCACCGCGACGCTCGGCGCGGCGGCGGCGATGCCCGACTTCATCGTCAAACAATTAATCAAACGCTCGCGCGCTTACGGCACGACCAACAATTGGATCCCGCAGGACAATCTCACCATCGCGGTCGGCTACCGGGCGAATGCCGGCGAGGAATACAAAGTGCTCGCCATAAACGGCATGCCGCTGGGCCAGGAAGCAAAGCAAAAGCGCGACTACAGCAAAGACGTTGAGCCTGGAGCGACCTCCAGCGGGGTAGAGTACATCTCAGCGGTCGCGGATGTTTTCAAGTCCGAGTCGAAAACAGACTTCAAGTTGGCCGATACCGATCTGATTCAGGGCCGCCGCACGTTGGTATTCGAGTACCAGATCGAAAAGCCTTTTTCGCAACTCACCTTGCGAGCCGGCGAAACCGCGACTGCCAACGTTGGCTCGCGTGGACGCGTTTGGATCGATCGCGAAACCAATCGCGTGTTGCGCTTTGAACAGATTGCCACGGAGATACCTGGTGACTTTCCGATCACTGCTGCCAGCACCGTCATCGACTACGACTGGGTAACTATCAACGAAAACAAATATCTGCTGCCCGCTCATTCTCAGATTCTGCTGACCACCACGAACCGCAGCCAGTCGATACAAAGCCGCAACGAAATTCGCTTCCGCGGTTACCAAAAGTTTGGTGCCGAGTTGAAGATAATCGAAGAAATCGACGAAAAGGATTTTCCGCCGGAGAAACCCGAGAAGCCATAGCAGACTTCCTGAACGCAAAGCCGGCCCCCGAGAAGCACAGTAGCAGTTGGATTTGGGCGCAACTAAGTGACTAAACTTTGCTTGTGATCGCGTTGTTATCAACCGATGTGGATTGAAACGGTCAACCAGCCTGCGGCAGCAGGCGGCAGCATAAAGC
>JANMQG010000121.1:0-9457 GCA_031370285.1 Chloracidobacterium sp.
CCAAGACTCCCCGGATACCAGGACTAACCACTGATGGAGTTGCGAGACTCGCGACTGTGTGTTCAACCTGCGCCGGGGCAGTAGCCCGACAGTTATGGAGGGCTCTCCTGCGAAGAAAATACAAGTCATGCGTACCTCATCAAGTGACTGCGCTCCATTCGCTTCACCGAATGTTTGCCAGGCAAGGCTAACGGGGAGCCGGAGAAACTTGGTGAAGAAGCCGCCGCCGACAATGAAGTTTCTGGGAGCGTGAAGTTTGAAGAGAAATGGTTCACCCCATTGAAGGACTTTAAAGCCAAGCTGAGACGACGGCTTCCAGAAGTTCACCTCCTCCACTATCGGTTTTGACGAGTGGAGTTTGAACCAGTCGTAGTCGGTAATGCCAACGTAGAGTTTCAACGCGGATTCCTTTAAGCGCGCACAGGATACAAGGGTTTTTGCATTGAGCATAGGTTTCTGAGGGCGTGAGAATACGGCCAGGAGGGGCACTTAGGCACAAGACAGTAGGTGGCCGCGAACCCGCGGTTAATGCCGGTTCTCGTTATAACATGCGTTATAATCCCTCAGCAGTCATGAGCGGGAGTTGGAGGTAATAGAATGGGAGTCTTGAAGGTCACAACTGTTGGGAATTCCGTCGGCGTGATTTTGCCAAAGGAGATCCTGGAGCGGTTGCGCGTGACAAGAGGAGACAGCCTCTACGTCATTGAGACGAAGAACGGGATCGAGCTGACATCGTACAATCCCGAGTTTGCCAGCCAGGTTGAGGTTGCCGAGCGGGTAATGCGTGAAGACCGCGATGCGTTGAAGAAGCTGGCCGAATAGTCATCATGCCCGAGATTATTTGGCTTCTTGAAGAGACCGTCATAGCAATCCATCACCGCCAGATAGCCGAGCATGGCGGCCGAGCGGGCCAGCGAAATGAGGGGTTGCTTGCGTCCGCGTTAGCACGCCCACAGAGTCTTCTGGCCTATGCTGAGCCTCAGTCTGATCTGGCAGCTTTAGCTGCCGCCTACGCTTTTGGAATTGCTCGCGACCATCCGTTCCTGGATGGCAACAAGCGCACGGCGCTGGTAGCGGCCCGCACTTTCCTCTTGTTGAATGGCGTCAATCTTGAAGCTGGCCAAGATGAAAAGTTCCTCACCTTCCTACGACTGGCCGCCGGGTCGCTGACTGAGGAGGAACTAGCCAATTGGATTCGCAAGCGAATCTGATCACGAATAAGGATTGCCAACTAAGATCGACCCACGGCCCACATGTTCTCACCAACCGCAATTGCTGACTTCCTCGCCTGCCAGCATCTCACTGCGCTCAATCGAGCGGAAGCCAAAGGACAAATCAAGCGGCCATACTTTGCTGATCCAGAACCGGAAATTGGACCGGCAAATCAACCGGCACTGTGTACGACCCCATTTGACGGTTGGTCTCATACCTACGTTCACAAATTGTGAACGGCTTCGCATCGTGAACACTTGTTTTTGGGGAACTGACTAACGAACCCAACGATGGGCCGAACTGGTAGCCTGCTCCTTTGCTATCAATGGTTTGCGCTCTCTTGTCACTCCCGAATTTTGTAAGAAAAACTGACTACTATTTCTTACAGACTCCAGAGGCGAAGTACCTTGGCGCGAATTGGACCCTTTGTGAAGCGACCTTTAATAAGACTCGAAAGTCCCCCGCGTTATTTTAGTTTTGCCCAAATTTCTAAAATAAGACCGCTCACTCCAACCCGCACAAGCGGCCCGATAAAGAATTTCACAGCTTTGAGGAAAAATGATAGATATTTGCACCTCTGATCACATTCTTTCACCGTTTCTGGTAAAATGCCGATCGTGATTTTGCATAAATTGTGGCCTCAGATAAGAGATTTCCATGTCTGATCAGAGTTTTACATCGGATCGGACTGGCCAACATATAGGCCTGATGGCTTTGATTGAGGAGCTGGACCTACCAGTACGTTCACCGACAGTTCGGTCGTGGAGCAGATCGGGTGCCAGAAAGACGATCATTACCAGTGAGGCCATAGAAGAATACTACCCACCGGTCTACGCACCTGAGGGAATCATCGGAAACCTCAAGTTTGCTTTGCGTTATGAACCTATCGACCTGAGTGTCTATGACGCGCTCTTCAAGGTCCTCGACAGCAAGTTGTTGGATGAGTGGATAAGCAAGGAACCAACAGGCGCGTATGTTCGCCGAGCTTGGTTTCTATATGAGATCCTGACCGGTAAGACTCTCGACGCGCCCGATGTACCACCTACTGGTTACGTCAACATATTAGATCCAAAACTGCATGTGACGGGCCCTGTCAGAAGGGTACGTCGACAACGAGTCAACAACAATTTGCTGGGCGACCATACCTACTGTCCAGTAATCCGTAGAACCGATGCACTCACCCGCGCGATGGTGGCAGGACTGGACTTGGAGGCCAGGTCGCTGGTGGAAAGCTGCGAACCAACGATTCTAGCCAGGGCTGTGAATTATCTATATACCAAGGAGACCAAGTCTTCCTTTGCGATTGAGGGTGAAGTGCCCAGCGCAAAGCGAACTGAACGCTTCGTGGCTGCGCTAACAGGTGCAGCGAAATTTGACACTTCCGACAGCCAGGCATTCATCCAACTTCAGAATGCGATCGTTGATCCCCGCTATGCGGCGACCGGATGGCGCACAGTGCAGAGCTTCATTGGTGAGACAATGAGCGACTTCCGAGAACACGTCCATTTTGTTTGTCCCAAGCCCGAAGACCTCGCGGACTTAATGAACGGATGGATGCGAATGATGGAGAACCTGCGCGACCCCAAGGTAGATCCGGTTTGTGCAGCGGCAGCGGCCTCGTTCGGCTTTGTGTTCATACATCCATTCGAGGATGGCAACGGGCGAATCCATCGCTTTCTTGTACATCAGGAGTTAGCCAGTTCTGGATTCACGCCTTATCAAATGCTCTTTCCAGTCTCTGCCGTCATGATGCGCGATCGAAAGCATTACGATGATGTGTTGGGAGGGTTCTCTCAATCCGTGGCACCCTACATCGACTATGAGATGCATCAAGACGGATCGCTGGTCGTGAATAACCAAACTGCGCACTTATATAGATTCTGGGACGCGACTGCGTTCGCGGAATACTTGTATGGCTGCGTTGCTGAAACCATTCGCACCGATCTCAAGGAGGAGATCGAATTCCTAAAAGTTTTCGATGCCGCGATTAGGGCCACCATGAATGTCGTGGACATGCCTGATCGTCGGGCCTCACTGCTGGTGCGGCTGATCCTGCAAAATAATGGCCGGCTATCGTCGGCAAAACGCGCAATGTTTTCCGAACTGAAGGACGACGAGGTGTCTGCCATCGAAGCAACAGTGGCCTCTTGCTCGCAAGACACACCGCAGCAAGAATTGACATGAAATGTTGTCAGTCTATAGTTGCGATTCACCAGTTTCTTAAAATCCCACTTTTCTTAAATAAGAAAATCTCTCTTGTAGGAAACTGGGGTATCAATGACACTTGCCACGATCATGTTCGTGCTCAGTTTTCACGCGCTTTACCTCAAAGCAGCAATTCCGGAAGCGGAGGTTGCCTCGGAACCTGTTTACCCGCTGCCTTAATCGCCCAGTAGCCACGACCTGGCCGGGGAATGTTGAGTGTAGATTAAGCGACATTGCGTCGTTGACTTAGGGCTTTGGTTACAGTAGGTTTCCATCCTCAACAGGCTTGATTCGCAAACAACTTCTCCTGTCTGTGTAAACTGCGCTGTTCTCTTCTACAATCCTGTTCTGACCTAAAATTGGTGCGGCATTTACTGTAACCAAGTTCGCCCTAGGAGAAACCAATGGTTCGCCCTAGTCCGTCAACGAGCAACGTCGCTGGTGATAGGCATGTAGTCTTTTCTGGTGCACTCCTATCAATGTCTCTGCGGCGACAAATATCAGCGGTAATACTTTTGCTATCGGTGATCTGCGCGCCCGTCCGCGGCATCGCGCAATCGAAAGAGCCGGAGAAGCGAGGGCTGGGTCTCCCTTCCGGACCGGCGCAAACCTCTGCCCCTGCAATACCCGCTGCAGCGAACGGTAAACCAGAGTTGATTCTGCAAACGGGACACACAAGATCTGTTAACGCAGTAGTCTTCAGCCCCGACAATCGCTGGCTGGCTTCTGGCGGCAAAGACAACGTCATTAAGATTTGGGACCTGGCGACGGGAAACGTATTACGAACGCTCTACGGTCATGCGAGCAACGTTAACGCCCTCGCGGTCAGTCCCGACGGAAAATTATTAGCGTCGGGAAGTGGCGATATTAACGATGAGCGGGATTTAGGGGCCTTTACCCAGGGAGGTGTGGTCGGCGGGGAAGATAACACAGTAAGGATCTGGAACGTCGATACGGGGCGAGAGTTGCAGGTTCTACGCGGGCACGAACTGCCCGTCGGCGCCGTCGCTTTCAGTAACGACGGCAAGTCTCTAACAAGCGCGAGCGGGGATTCAGTCAAAGTGTGGGACGTGGCGGCGGGCACCGAGTTGCACTCGCAGAAAACAAAATATGAGAAGGGTGGTATGGAGAAGCTCAACTCGATGCCCTCGTTTTCGCTTTTCGGTGGCGGCGACAAGCAACAGAAACAAGAGGCGCAACGCTTAAAAAATTTCAAACTGTCGGCGTCGAAAATAGCCGTTAGTTCAAACGGGCAATTCGCCGCGGTCGGGCAACCTGACAAAGCAATAAAGATTTATGACGCGCCCAGCGGGCGCGAGGTGCGCGAATTAACATTCAAGGCGATCCCCGCAGCCGAAAACTCGAGTCTCGCCTTCAGCGCGGATGCGCGCCTCGTCGCCTTCGCTAAATCGAGCGAGACCGTTAACGTTCAAGAGGCGGCCACGGGCCGCGAGCTTTTCAGTGTCAACACGGGATTCAGCAAATCGCCAGAGCGTGTGCAATTCAGCACCGACGGAAGATTCCTCGTTACGGCGACAGATAAAAGTGCCGCGTTGAAGTTGTGGGATGCACTCACAGGTCAATCGATACGCGAGTTGAATACAGGTGCAGATGCTCTAACGGGCCCCCGAGTGATTAGCTTCAGTCGCGACGGCAGCCTGATTGCAACGGTCGCGACGGGAGCCAAAGCGATCAGAATCATCGAGGTCGCGACGGGTAACGAATTCCGCACTTTGCAAACCGGAACGACCGACGAAGGGACGCGCGCCGAGCAAGCCGCCTTCATCAAGGCCATCGATCCTAAGACGATGGCCATCCTTCAGAAACGGGATATCACGACGCCCGAACAAATCATTGAGGCCGTCGAAGCGATGGCAACTATTTCCAGCGAAAAACTTCAGGCTGGCCGCGCCGTAAGTCTTAGCCCCGACGGTCGCTTCCTTATCTCGCGTCAAATGCTCTTGAAAAATCTGCTGACGGAGGTTTGGGATTCGCAAACGGGGACCCTCGTACGGGCCTCCGACGACGCCGCGTTACGGGATCGGGCCAAGCCTTTCTTTAGTCCAGACGGGCGCTTCAGAGCTGCTCCTTTCTTCCCGATGAAAGGACACTACGACCCTTCAGCCGGACAACTTCTAAATCCTTTCGGCAATGGTTGGGAAAACGTCTACAAACAGAGAGTAGACCTTTACGACGGGAGATCCGACAAACTGCTGCGGGAGTTGGACGGCGGCAAGGCACCCAACATGGGTTTAGTTCCGGCGGCCGGTTTTAGCTTCGATGGCAAACTTATCGCGATCACGGGTTTTGATAAGAAGGAGCGTTCAGCACTTGTTTATGAAACGGAAACCGGGCGTAAGCTAAACAGCTTTCCGATCAATGACGACGAAAAGAGCGGAGTGGTGACAACCCTTTGCTTAAGCGCCGACGCGCGGCTGTTGGCCGCAGGGTATGCCACTAAGATCGACATATTTGAAGTAGCCTCCGGCAGAACGCTGCGCACGTTGCCACACGCGGGCCGGGTAGCCTCTCTCTCCTTCAGTCCTGACGGGCGTTTTCTCGTAGCCCTCGGGGAAAACAACGATAAGTACATCTGGGATGCTTCATCCGGCGAAAAGCTTGCCACGCTGGTAAATCTCGGGGGAGCGCTTAGCAGCCGTGGCAACGATTGGTTGGTTGTTACACCCGACGGCTTATTCGACGGCTCACCCGCTGCCTGGAAACAAATTCTTTGGCAGTTTGGCGGCAACACATTTGATGTCACGCCGGCGGAAACTTTCTTCAACGAGTTTTACTATCCCGGTCTGCTGGCCGAGGTGATGGCCGGGAAAAAACCTCGCGCGCCGAAAAACATTTCGCAGCTTGACCGCCGCCAACCCGAACTATCGTTGATGGCTAAGAACGGACAAGCCGGCGCCGGAAGTACGTCGGAACGCAACCTGACGGTGAAGATCGAAGTAGCTGAAAAGCCGGTCGACAAAGATCATAATGCAGGGAGCGGGGCGCGCGATGTGAGGCTATTCCGCAATGGTGCGCTCGTAAAAGTTTGGCGCGGCGATGTGCTGAAAGGCGAGACCGCGACAACCCTGGAAGCCAACATAGCAATCGTTGCCGGAGAAAACCGTCTGGCGGCTTACGCCTTTAATCGCGATAACGTTAAGAGCAAGGATGCTATGCTTAGCTTGACAGGCGCTAGCAGCCTCAAGCGATCGGGTACCGCCTATGTTCTAACCATTGGTGTCAACTCTTATTCCAATCCCCAATACAACCTCAGGTACGGCGTTGCAGACGCCACGGCGTTTGGCGAAGAGGTACAACGCCAACAACAGCAGATCGCAAGCTACGAGCACATCGAAGTTGTATCGCTGCTGGACGGGCAGGCCACGAAAGCAAACATCTTGAGGGCATTGCGACGGCTCGCCGGAGTCGAGGAATCCTCGCCTGCGGCGGACTTGCCTGCGGCACTCCAAAAACTGAAAGCAACGCAGCCGGAAGACGCAGTTTTCATCTACTTTGCAGGACATGGAACCGCTCAGGGGCAGCGCTTTTATCTATTGCCCCACGACCTGGGTTACGCGGGGGAGCGTACTGCGCTTGACGCTGCGGGTTTGCAAATTATTCTCGAACACAGCATCTCGGATGAGGAGTTGGAGCGGGCAGTTGAAGGAATCGATGCGGACAAATTGTTGATGGTTATCGATGCTTGCAATTCCGGGCAGGCACTCGAAGCCGAGGAGCAGCGTCGTGGTCCGATGAACTCAAAAGGTTTGGCCCAACTTGCCTACGAGAAGGGGATGTATATTCTGACCGCAGCACAAAGTTATCAGGCGGCTCAGGAGGTATCACAACTTGGGCACGGTCTGCTGACTTACGCGCTCGTCGAAGAGGGACTGAAGCAGAGTGCGGCAGATAGTGATCCCAAAGACGGTGAAGTGTGGGTACGTGAATGGTTCGACTACGCAACCGCGCGCGTGCCCAACATGCAAATCGAGAAGCTGAAGGCGGCGCGTAATCTGGGGATCAGTCTTTCCTTCCTCGAAGGGGACAAACGCGTTCCAGACGCCCCAGGCGTTGAGCGGCGCGTTACCCAAACGCCGCGGGTCTTTTACCGACGCGAATCAGAAGAACGGCCCTTAGTCGTCGCCAAACATTGAATCGCACCAATGGCCAGGTGTCCTCCCGGTTCTCACCATCCGCTAGTTCGCTTGTATTGAAAGTTATTCTGGTTTCCTTCCAACAGCACCGATCCTAACGGTAAGACTTGCCACTGCGCGGAACTGCCACGTGGAAGTTTGTCCTTTCAAATCTGCAAGATGGTTAGACGGAATACTCGCGGTAACTACACCGATCTATCGTGAATTAGCGGGGTGCTATGACTGCCCGATTAGCCGCAGTCTTCCACATCTGCCCCACAAATTTGCGCGAATGCAATCGGCTCTTCAAATTGAAACAACCGAAATCCGAGTCAAAAGGCCTGGCCGAGTCCTTTTGGCTGTCCAGGCACAAATGTTGCGAATTGAATGCAAATCAATAGTGATTGGCGCATTGGATCAATCGCACTAACAAATGATATTTCGGGGTTGTTGAAGACTAGTTATGCGACTCATCACCACACTCAGTTAGACGCAAACAAAAATCAGGAGGAAGGCTAATCATGAGGCAATTTAGATTCAAGAGTCAGTTCCTCCCGGCCCTATTCATCCCTTTGTTAGTGGGCAGCGGAGTGATGGAATTTTCACTGCGGAAAGACGTTCCTGTTCAAAGTGGATCACCGGTGATGAAGATCAATCTTTCCGCAACGATTGCTCGCTCAGGTGGCAACGTTGCTGTCGAGAAAGCCGGTCCGGTCAGTCCCGGCGAAGTCATCAGCTACACAATCGCCTCGAAAAACGAAGGCTCCGGACCCGCACTTGATTACAAAGCAATCGGCCCAATTCCCGCGAAGACCATTTATGTCGACGGAAGTGCAAAGGCTGAAGGCGCCAGCGCCGTTTATAGCATCGACGGAGGCAAGGCTTATTCGTCGAAACCGATGATCGATCAGAAGCAGCCGGACGGCACCGTTAAGAAAGTTGCGGCGCCCGTGTCGATGTACACGCACGTACGTTTTGAATGGACCAGCCCCGTGCTCGCAGACAGCCACTCCATCGCCTCATACCAGGTACGCGTTAAGTAGTACTCGCTAAATTTTTGGGCAAGTCCACGCCACGATGGCCCGCTCTGATCAAATCATCGACCAAATCTCAACTCTCAACAGGACGCTAATGACAAAAAATCCCAGGACTTCTCTCAGCCGCTGGCACTCCTTTCTTGGAGCGCTGGTAATTATCGCGGCCGCCGCGGCTGTATCAATGGCGCAAACGCCGTACACACCCGGCGGCACTACGATTACTAACACCGCCACAGATATCGCGTCAGGCTTCATTTTGCTTTCCGAGCGACCAATTCGGATCGGCGATCGCATTACCATCGGAGATGACGAAGGCGACGTGCAGAGTATTAAACTGCGCACGACGATTATTTACACCAACGATCGCATTGCGATCATCGTGCCGAATTCCAAGTTAGTCAGCCAGCGCGTCATCAACTGGTCTTATGGAGATCCGCGCGCCCGCATCGCAATCCCGATTAGCGTAGCCACAACTTCAGACGTAAATCTGGTCACGCAAACTCTGCTGAGGGCCGCTGAAGAGGTTGATAATGTGCTGACCGATCCACCGCCCAAAGTTCAGTTCCTGAAGTTTGGCGACTACTCGCTCGACTTTCGCTTGCTGGTCTGGACCCGCCAACCCAGCCGCCACCCGCAAATCAAGAGCGACATCAACTACCGCATCGAGCGGTTATTCCGCGAGGCTGGTATCGAGATTCCTTATCCCAAACAGGAGTTTCTGCTGCGTCAGATGAGGGGCACGAATGAGGACGAAAAGTTGATTTCAGAAGACCATGCATCGGATGGCGAGACGCTGCTTAGACCTCAGGACTGATTCCATAAACAGTAGAACAGTCAACGAGCCTGCGGTAGCTGGCGGCAGCATAAAGC
>JANMQG010000131.1:0-8199 GCA_031370285.1 Chloracidobacterium sp.
GATGATTTGCCGCCAACCAACGCCCGTGTTGTAAGCGCAGAAGGAAATCTCGCCTTCCTGGGTGCCGTAGGGAATCACGCACATCTCGGTGCGACGGAAATCGTAGTTGAAGAGATCCTGAAACCACATGCCCTCGACGCAGAGTACGCGCCAGATGTCGTTAGGATCATCCTGGACAGCGGTCTTCATCCGATCATTGCGGTCTGAGCTGGAGTTAGTGGACGACGGTTTGAAGAGATTCAAAATCTGCGAAATCGGAAATCCTTCAGGCGCTTGTTCGGCGTTGAAGTTTCGCAGGATCGCCATGCCGAGCTGCGCGTAGGAAAGCTTCTTGCCGCGCGCGGTGTCGGTAATCGTGGCGATGTCTTTCATAAACTGTTCGTAGTCGAAGAATTCAAACAGCGACTTAAACTCGCCGGTGTGGCGGTTGACGACCATCAGCGTGAAGATGCCGCAATTCGGATGGCAATTGCAGGACGACCAACCCCAGGGCGCGTCGGCGCCTTGCAGCATATCCATCACACTCGTGAACGCCGAGTAGGACGACAGCGGATACCAATCACGCAAGGGTTGTAGTTGGCCGCGCAGTTGATCCTTGAGATCGTGCGTCATGCCGGAGAGCGTGTAACGCTGCTTGATGCGCAACTCATCTGAGATGTCTTCGTCACGGCCGGTGAACGAAACTGGTTGGAACGCTATGGTCTGGACTTTGTCGATGTTCTTCGCGGCAAAGTCGACAATCGCACCGATGCCGTCGTTGTTGATAGTGTTGACGATGGTTGTAACCAGCGTGACCTTGATGCCGACGCTCGCGAGGTTTTCAATCGCCTGCTGCTTCACGTCAAACAAGTTGCCGACGCCGCGGTGCTGGTTCTTCTCTTCGCTAACGCCGTCAAACTGAAGGTAGACACCGTGTTGTCCGGCAGCTTTGGCTGCTTTGCAAAACTCAATGTCTTCAGCGAAGCGTATGCCGTTAGTGGCGGCAAGAATTCTGTAGAAGCCAACCTTCTTCGCGTAGGCGACGGCTTCAAGGTAGTAAGGCGAAAGCGTCGGCTCGCCACCGGAGAAGAGAATAATGATCTGGCGCTTTGGCTTAAACGAAACCGCGTTATCGAGGATGGTCTTCGTATCTTCAAACGTCGGCTCGTGAACATAACCAACCTGGTTTGCATCCATGAAGCAGGGATTGCACATCATGTTGCAGCGGTTGGTAAGGTCGACAGTCAAAACGGCGCCACGACCAAACTTGATATTCGACGTGCCATGATGATGTACGTGCGAATCTTCGGCAGCTTTGAAGTCGCGTCCAAAGAAGAGCGATTCTATGCGCTCGAGAAACGCCGGGTCAGTTGCCATCACGTCAACAAACTCGCCGTGCTTCGGGCAAGTCTTACGCATGACAACTTGTCCGTTCTCTTCCACGATCTGGGCTTTGATTTCGCCCGGATGTTCATTCATCAATGATTCAAGGGTGGTTTCGCCGCTGATCACAGCGTCGCGAACTTCTTTAACGCAACGCGGACAGAGGCTGTCGGTTTCGCGCGGGAAGCCAAGCGGCGGAGAAGAGCGTTCGTAGGATTTCAGCAACTTGCCGGGCGCCCATTTGGGACTGATAGCCTCACCTTCAGGCAGACGGCTATTGACCGACTGGAAAGCCTTCCAGGCAACATCCGAAATATTGGAAAGAAGCTTCGAGCCCTTGACCCCGGTGAGCTTACCCTTGTCTGATTCGCCTCGGCGGAATTGATCGCTAAACAATGAAACCTTCTCCTCGCGGGCGCCTGATTTCCAAAGCGCGCCCAAATCACCAATAAAAATAGGATGTTCCTAAATAACGGCGGGTTGAAGACCACACAATACCGGCAATTTTCAACCGCGTCATGATAGTTGGTCTGTTAGGGCATGGCAAGGCAAAAAGGCTTGCGCCGCATCGGTCCCTGAAGGGCTTACCGGAGGAGTAGAAGGGCTCATTTCCACGTTCGCGGAAGGCGTTTCTGAGCCAAACGACAAGAAGTTTAGAGTTCAAACTTCAGTTTGTCCGATTTTCGGAGCCACAAACTAAAGTTTGAACTCTGAACTGCTTGAATGCTATCTCGCGGCGAAAGAGTGTAATATCGGCGGCTAATCCAATGCCTGAACCGAAATTGTTGACCATCGCTGAACTCGCCACACAAGTGGGCGGTCGTTTGATCGGCGATGGGAGTATCCACATCGAGCGAGTGGCGGACATCTCAGCGGCGGGCGCAGGTGAGATTGCCTACGTCGAGGATAAGAAGTTTTTCGAGGCCGGGAAGGCAACCCAGGCAGCTTGCCTGATCGCTCCGCCGGAATTTGTCGCATCCATAAACGACCTAATAGTAGGACACGAGTTTGGGCCAGCGTTGATTGAAGTGGCAAAACCCAAACTCGCCTTCGCCCTAATTGCCGGATCGCTGCACCCACAAAAACGTCGTGAGCCTTTCGTCCATCCGTCCGCAGCGATTGCGGAAACGGCGGACATCGGTCTCACAGTTTTCATCGGTCCACATGTTGCGATAGGGGAAAGCGCTGTTGTCGGATCAGGCACGCGCCTGGAAGCGAGCGTGGTGATAGGCGATCACGTGCGCGTCGGTCGTGATTGCGTCTTTCATCCTGGCGTCACACTTTACGACGACGTGACGATTGGCGATCGCGTAGTGTTGCATGCGGGCGTCGTGATCGGCGCCGACGGCTTTGGCTACGTGCGCAATGACATGGGCTATCACAAGTTTCCGCAGCGAGGCACGGTGGTAATAGAAGACGACGTTGAGTTGGGAGCACACACTTGCGTCGATCGCGCTGCGTTGGGACAAACACGAATAGGACGCGGCACGAAGCTCGACAATCTCGTTCACGTCGGTCACAACTGCGACATTGGCGAGCGCGTGATCATCGCCGCACAAACCGGCATCAGTGGCAGCGTGACGATTGAAGACGACGTGGTGATTGGCGGGCAGGTAGGCTTCGGCGATCACATACGCGTGATGAGTGGCGCGGTGATCGGTTCAAAAGCGGGCGTGCTGCCCGGCAAGATTGTTCGCCCCGGCGTGTGGTGGGGAATTCCGATTCAGCCGCTCGATGAATACAAGAAACTTAATGCGCACCTGGCGCGTGTGCCGGAAATGCGGGAAGAGATAAAAGAACTGAAAAGGCAGTTAGACGAACTTAAGAAGAGCCAGACTGATTAGATTCTCCACTTTGGCTAAAAACCAAAAAGCAGATGTAGGGGCGGAACTACCCAATAGCGCCTACCGGCTTGGCCGTCCGGTGCGCGGCAAGTCTCTGACTTGCCGGCTGGCCTCCGCCTGTTTCCTGGGGTCTCCGACCCGCAGTCTTCGGTCATAGACCTTGAATGGTTAGTTGAGCTTCCGGCAAGTCAGAGACTTGCCGCGCACCTGAGCGGCAGAGCCGCAGCGGCTAATGAGATCTAATCCAACTTGAACTGATCAACACCCGCTGAAAAGGCGGACACACAGGTCCGCCCCTACGACCATTCGCGCAAAGCCTGGAGAACAGACTCCGCAGCTCTTTGCGAAGCGCCACCCTCGCCTAGTTGATTCGCCACTTCGCGCAAGCGTTGACGCGCATCCTCATTTCGTTTCTCGTCGAGTAACAGAAGCAACTCGTCGGCTAACCGCTCGCCGTTTAGATCATCCTGCATCAGTTCAGTAGCCACGCGTTCGCCTGCTACCAGATTAACGAGGCCGTAGTGATCGACTGTTATCAAACGTCCCAGCGTGTTCCAGTTGACCCACGACTCTTTATAAACCACCACCATCGGCGTTCCCAGTAGAGCGGCTTCGAGCGTCGCGGTGCCACTCGCGATAGCCGCTGCATCGGAAGCCGCGAGCGCTTCGCGCGATTGGCCGGACACGATATGCAGGCACGAGGGCAAGGGCTCGGGTGTTGCCCGCTGCGCGCGAACAATATTCCTTACCTCGTCCGACCTACGGCTGGGGGCGACTACCACCACGAATTGAATATCCGGACGGCGAACGGAAATGAGCGCGGCGGCTTCGAGCATCGGTGGCAGAATGCGCTCCAGTTCCTGGCGACGGCTGCCGGGCAGAAGGGAAATGATCGGCAACTTGGGGTCGAGTTTCGCTTGCCGGCAAAACTCCACGCGGTCGGAACGGGCGTGAACTTCGCCGGCGAGCGGATGACCGACAAACTCGACCTGATCGATGCCGCGCTCGGCGTACCACTCCTGTTCAAACGGTAGAATTGAAAGCAGCAGATCGACGTTGCGTTCGATGCTGCGCGCGCGATACGAGCGCCAGGCCCAGAGTTGCGGACTGATGTAGTAGATCACTTTCAATCCATGACGATGAAGCGCGCGCGCCAGTTTCAAGTTGAAGTCGGGCCAGTCAACCAGGATCACAGCAGCGGGTTCGGTCTTTATCGCCGCTTGTTTGAGAAGTTTGTAGGCCTTCCAAAACTTCGGCAGGGCGCCACCGATTTCAACCAGTCCCATAATACTTAGATCGTCTGAACGTACAATTGACTCGACGCCGGCGGCCCGCAACAAGGGACCGGTCGCGCCGAAGATCTCCAGGTTCGCCTCGGGTTCAGCGGCGCGCAGGGCGTGGACGAGTGAAGCCGCGTGGGCGTCGCCCGAAGCCTCGCCGGCGACGATCATTAGTCGATGCGTTTCCATCGGGGCGCATGATAGCAGTGGGCAGTGGGCGGTGGGCAGTGGGCAGAATGCGAAACCAGAAGGCAGAAGGCAGAAACGAACGTTGCCCAACGCGCCACTTGCTTTCTGCTTACTCCCTTTTGCTTTCTGCCTACTGCTGTTTGCTTACTAGCCCACTGCCCACTGCTCACTGATTCGTGTTAGCATCGCTCTCGTTCTGGAAAAATCGGCGCGCGCTTTTCCCCGACTGTGGAGTGCTCGCCCTCTACGTTCCCGGAGGTCTTCCCTTTCTTTGCGCGTTGCTTTCTGCTCAAGCGGTATGTCCACGCTCGTGCGCTTTGCGATCTTGCTCGCATTCGTAGCTGTCGCTTCACACACCGCAGTCGCGCAACAGACTAATCCGGTCGATCGTAAAGTCACCAACCCGATGACCGACACGCCCAACGTCAATCCGTTAACTCAAGACCAACCAGTCAAACAGAAAACGCAGCCCGGGCAGCAGGGCGCCCGCGAGGCGTCTGACTTACTCAAAGTGGATGCCGGCACGCAGACAGTTTCCGGACCGAAAGAAGCGCGCGTATTTGTTTATGAAGGAAACGTTGACGCGCGCATCGGCACCTATCGCCTGCAAGCCGACAAGGTGACTGTTTACGAGGCAACCAACAAAGTACTCGCCGAAGGTAACGTTGTATTTGATCAGGGTGACCAGCAACGCATCACCGGCTCGAGCGCGGAGTGGAACTATCGAACGAAGACCGGATACTTCATAAACTCCACCGGCTTCACCAATCAAACCCAGGACGGCACCAGAATGTATTTCACCGCCGACCGGGTGGACAAGGTTAGCCTGGATACGATCATCGCCACCAACGTGCAAGTTACCGCCTGCGATGAAGATGTTCCCAAATGGAGCTTTCACTCCAAGCGCATCAAGATCAAGACCGGCGATCGCGTGCGCATGTATTCGCCAAATCTGCGCGTGAAGGGCCTGCCGGTTTTTTATCTTCCCTACGCTTCGGTGTCGATCAAGCAGCGCGACCGCGCTTCGGGGTTTCTAACGCCGACCTTCGGTGGTTCCGGCCAAAAAGGGTTTCGACTCTCCAACGCTTACTACCAGACGCTGGGACGATCGGCCGATGTTACTGTGCGCTCTGATGTCTACTCCTCGCGCGGCATCGGCGTTGGCGCCGACTTGCGCACGCGCGCTAACTCCCGCTCATTTTTTAACGCCGGCTTTTATTTCGTTAAAGATCGAATCTTAGGACCTAAGGCAGATGCGGATCATCCGGATCAGGGCGGCTCGAGTCTGTACGTTGAAGGCGTTCACTATTTTCCCAACGGTTTCATCGCGGCCGCTGACGTCAACGTGACTTCCAATCTAGCCTATCGCCAGGTGTTTTCCGACAGCATCCAGCAGGCGATTTCGCCAGAAGAGCGTTCCCAGGTTTTCGTAAACAAGGATCTCAACGAATACAGTTTCAACTTCCTGGCGCGCTCGCAGGTTACTTCGCTCCCGAACTCAGCGGCAAACACAAGGATTCGCATTCGCAATCTCCCCAGCGTGGACATTGAGAAGCGCGCGACGGTGCTCGATTTTCTGAAAAAGCTTCCTGTCTATTACTCCTTCGAAGCTTCTGCCGACGGCGCCAGCCGGAAAGAAACAGTCGACGATCTGCTCGCCTTCAGGCGCGACGTGGGCGGCGACCCGATAGTTTCGCCTTCGATCGTGCAACGGCTTGACTACCATCCCAAGCTCCAGGTGCCACTCTATTTTTATGGTATGTCGCTGACGGCGTCAGCCGGCGGTCGCATAACTTTTTATTCGAATTCAATCGATCCGGTAAATCGTCAGGTACTAGGCCAGAATATCACGAGAGGCTATGGCGAGTTTGAACTGGACTTCCGGCCGCCGGCTCTATTCAAGGATTTCCATCGCCGCAATGGCAGCCTTTTCTTCCGCCACTTGATCGAGCCCTACATCACCTACCGCCGCATTGTTGGCGTCAATAACTTCGATCGGATTATCAGGTTCGACTATGTGGACGCGGTCGCGGACACGAACGAAATTGAGTTTGGTATTTCCAACCGCTTCTTCACCCAGCGCTCAACAGAAAACGTCAGCAGTGCCGCGGCGAAGGCTACGAAAACTGGTAAGCGTGTTCCTACTTCGACGCAGCCATACGAGGCCTTGACGATCACGGTGCGGGGAAAATTTTTCTTTGATCCTACTTTTGGCGGCGCTTTGGTGCCCGGCCGTAGAAACCAGTTTTATCCCATCAACACGCTCTCTGGTTTTAGCTACGGCGGAGTTCCGCGACGCTTTTCGCCACTGAACATTGAGGCCCGCTATCGCCCGCGCGCAGATGTTTTCGTCGATGTACGCAGCGATCTCGACACGCGTGGCGGCGGCCTGCGAGCGTTTTCCGCCACGTTCGGAGTCAACAAACCGCTCCTTCAGGCGTTCCAAACTTTCTACTACACGCGCGCAGTCGAGCTGGTTCCGAGTCTCGCCCAATACGCTGACGCGCGCGGCAAGGAACCAGGCACGCTGCGCGGCTCGCAGTGGAGTCCTTCGATCTTTCTGGGCGATCGCGAACGCGGCTTATTCGGCGGCGCGTCTTTCTTCTTTGATTATCAGGCGCGACCCGGGAAGGGAAATAGTTCTCTCATTAGTTCCACAGTGACCGCCGGCTACAGTTGGGACTGCTGCGCGGTGACGGCACAGTACAACACTTACAACGTAGGTGTGCGACAGGAAAAGGGCATGTTGTTTAGCTTCCGGCTCAATGGCATCGGCACCTTCGGCACTGAACAGATCGGCCAACGTTTCCGCTAAAGCTAAAAAAGTGGTTAGTGGTTAGTGGCCAGTGGTCAGTCGTTTTTGAACATACTGAGTTGAAACCACTTGAGACCCATTGAGTGCAAACTGACCACTGACCACTGACCACTGACTCCTGGAGACTGTAAACCGGAAGAGAACTGGTATATATTTGGCGCGGCGTCAAACATTTTTCCGCGATCGTTGTTGGTGCGGTCGCTTCTGGAAATCATGCCCGAGAATTTGCTCCCCAGATTCCCGACTCAGATAAACAGCCGATTTTCATAGCGTAAAGTTTTAGTTTGTAGGAGATTTGCCCTTATGCAGGGTTCATTCCTGGTTATGAAGTCGAGGAGCAGCCGTTTAGCCCTCCTGTTTTCAATTCTTTTCGTTCTTACGCTTTTTCTGGCCGCCGCCCTGCCGCCAACCTCGAGCGCTACCCAGGAGAAGGCGCAGTCTGAGCGCAGCCAAAAACGTTTGCGCCCGGAGTTCGTGCCGGGTCAAGCGCTGGTTCGCTACCGCAGCGAGCGGGCGGCCAACCTAAAAACTCTCCAGACACTCGTCAGTGCAGACGGTCGTCAGCTCTCTATTCAACTCGAACGCTTTGAGGGATCGGACATCGTGCCTGGTTTGCGTCTCGCCCACGTTGCTGCCGAAGATACCATGGCCGCAATTGAGTCGCTGAAGGCGCAGCCTGATGTTCTCTATGCCGAGCCGAACTACCTTT
>JANMQG010000139.1:0-18613 GCA_031370285.1 Chloracidobacterium sp.
ACCCGCTCGATACACCCGAATACTTTGTGCGCCAGCACTATCTCGATTTCCTTGGTCGCGAGCCAGATGAAGCCGGCTTCAACTTCTGGAGCGATCAGATACTCGAGTGTGGCACGGACAACACCTGCAGCGCGCGGCGCAGAGAAAATGTGTCAGCCGCGTATTTCCTCTCGATCGAGTTCCAGCAAACCGGCGGCCTGGTTGATGGACTCTACCGCGTGAGCTACGGGGCTCGTCCGCAATTCGCCGCGTTCATGCCCGACACGCGCACAGTGGGACGGGGCGTCGTAGTCGGTAATCCCGGCTGGGAGGCGACACTGCAAGCAAACAAGGAAGCGTTTGTAAACAGCTTCGTCAATCGACCAACATTCGTAGCAGTCTATGGAAACATGGACAACGGTCAGTTCGTCGACACATTGATCAGCCACACGAGCGTAACGTTAACCTCGGGTGAACGCGATGCGCTGGTGAGTGGCCTGGGAACGGGAACAATGACGCGTGCCGACGTGCTCAGGAGTATTGCGGAGAACAGCCGTTTCGTGAGCGCGAAGTTCAATGAAGCGTTTGTGATGATGGAATACTTCGGCTACCTCAGGCGCAACCCGGATGCTGGTGGCTACGCCTTCTGGCTAAACAAACTGAACGAGTTCAACGGTAACTTTGAACAGGCAGACATGGTTAAGGCGTTCATCGTCGCCGGTGAATTCCGCGACCGCTTCCCGCGGTAGGAACAGGAGCAGGAGGCAGGACGCGTATTTAATCCGCAGGGTTCTTCAGAAAGTAGCCGGTGGTCTGCGCTTCGCTTTAACCCGAAGGGTTATGCAGAAAGTAGCCGGTGGTCGCAGCGCAGCGTAGACCACCGGAACCGGGTGCGTGATCGGCGACACCCCGGAGGGGTGCAACTTCCGAGTTCCGGTCTGGCACCTCTCCGAGGTGCAAATCATTCTTCATTTCCCTTCCGGTGGTCCGCGCTCCGCTGCGACCACCGGCTGCTATCTTGCAGCCCTTCAGGCTGCTCCTGCTTCCTGCCGTCTGCCCCTGCTTCCTGGTTCTGGAAGCAGCACCCGATTCGGCGTCTGCTTAACATCTCAAGCTAAATAAATTTCCGACGGTGAAGGCACCAGCTGTCCTGGGCGTCTTAGGGATCAGTGTGTATGAAATCGTGCCCCAAAAAGTCCTACCGCCGGTTTGCTGCCGGGTTCTTCCTATCAGTAGCCGCGACAGCGACCGTGCTGGCCAACCCTTCTGCGAAAACCATCGACCAGGTCAAACGCGGCGTTGTCAGCATCGCGACGTTTGACGCTGATGGTAAGCCGCTCTTGTTAGGCGGCGGTTTCTTTGTTCAAACCAACCGTCTCGTCACCAGCATCCATGTTCTCAAAGGCGCGAGCCGCGCCACCATCCGGACCTTTGACGGCCAAAGCTATTCAGTCGAGGGTATTGTGGCTCTCAACGAAGACAATGACCTCGCACTGCTACAAACCGCCGCGCCGGAGAATATTTATCCTCTGTCGCTTGCCGCAAACGTCCGGTCGGAAGGCGAGGCAGTAACCTTGGTAAGCGCTTTGGATGATACTTCATGGAAGGTTTCCAGCGGGGTCACCAGTGACCTCTGGTACATCCAGGGCGCGGGCGAATACCTCCGCATCACGGCGGAGGTTCGTCACGGCAACAGTGGCTCACCGGTCATCAATGACCACGGGGAAGTAGTGGCCGTCGCTGCGCTTCACATCGAGGGTAACGATGAACTGAGTTTCGCGGTGCCGGGAGAGATTATTAGGTCGTTACTAGCCGGCTGCCTCAAGCCATCGCCGCGCCTGATCTTACTAAGCAGCGCCCGGTAGAGCCCGCAAGATTTTCATCTTTTGTAACGCGAAGTCTAGTGAAGCGTTCATGAGGATGGAAACATGGCTAGCTATTCCTGCAAGCGGGGAGCAGATTGACCGCTCCCAATCGCCGGCTGATCTGGGCTGTCGAGATAGTTGACGATGCAGTCGCGAATCAGATCATAGGATTCCTGGTAGACAGCGTTGCTGTGGCCAAAGGGATCGTCGATTTCGCGTCCGCGATTGTGCGGATCAAACTTGCCGAGCAGACGAACGCGTTTAGGCGAAACACCATATTCGTCGATAAGGATGTCCGCATGGAGTTGCTCCATAACAAGAAACCGACTTATTGACCGGAGGGGCAAGTCGCCCACCCAAGTCGCAACTTCTTCGGGCGCCGGTGTGTTATTAAGTTCGCAGGTGGCCGTGGTTTCCGGTATCGGAGGCGCGCCCCTGAAGTCAAAGACTCCAGCAGAATAGACATCAACTGATAGTTGGCGCTGCTTTGCCTCCGCCACAAAGATCGCGTGGGCCATCACGCTGCGACATCTGTTCGCGGTGCAGATAAGAGCAACTGAAGCCATAGTTGTGGGTTGTGATGGAATCGCTAGTTCTTGTTCGCTTCTGGCGGGATTGGATTAGTGAGATCGAAAAGAACCTTCCAGGCGCCACCATCTTTCTTCCAAATTCTGAGGTAGTTTCCAGTTTCGAGGGGCTTCGGCGTCGGCCCACTGCCGGTGATCTTGTAAGTGCCGTAGGTATAGCCGAGGTCGTCTGAGACTGACACGTCGCCGGCAGCCGGCTCCCAGGTCCAGACGCTTGAACTTGCAGGAAGAGCCGTGGCCGCCACCTCGTGCCCAACAAACGGCAACTTCTCATCTCGATACACACGAACCTGCGCCGTTGCATAATCGGCGAAAGCTGCCCGCGCGCCGCGCTTCGCTGAAGCTTGCGAAAACTTGCGGTCGCGTGCGAGCAGGGCCGTGGTGCTAAACGTCCAGAAGCCTCTCATGCGCTTCGGGGATTTGTAGTTCCTCGGTAGTTCCCAGAGCCTCGCAGCTTGCGCCGGCTGCGGATTCGAGATGCCAAGGTCAACAGCAAACTTCCATTGGCCGTCCGCTTGTTTTTTCCACACCGTCAAGAAATGTCCCCAGGCAACTGGTTTGGCGTCGTCAATGCCGCTCTTATATTCCCAGGGCCCGGTTGTGTATCCCATATCTCCGGCGCGCGCTATGCCGGCAACCACCGGGTACCAACCAAGCAAGGGACGCTTATCCGATGGCGGCAGCGGATGTTCCGACATCCACTGTTTTCCCTTGACCGCCGTTGGCCGAAAAAGAATTCCATCGTCCGCAATGAAGGCCATAAACGCGGGACGTGTACCCTGGTCTTCAGACATTTTGGCGAAGGCCCGCTCGGTATCCACCATCGCTTGCAATGCTGATTTCTTTTGCACTCGCTGTGCAAATCCAAACGGCACAACCCCGAGCAACAACATTAGGCAAATGAACTTTTTCATCGCAGCTCCCCTGTGGCTATCAGTAATTCGGCATTGAGAATTGCGGCACCCGCAGCGCCTCTTATGGTGTTGTGACTGAGCGCAACAAAACGATAATCAAGCACGTTGTCGGGCTGAACGCGGCCTATGGTTACACTCATGCCATTTCCAGCGTCGCGATCAAGGCGCGGCTGCGGACGGTCTGGTTCTTCGCGCACAATGATCGGATGTTCCGGCGCCGAGTGCAGGCCAAGCTCCTGTGGCAGCGCAGTGAACGAAACGAGCGCTTCCTTCAATTCTTCGAGCCCGGCCGCTCGCGCCAATTTCACGCGCACGGCTCCGAGGTGTCCATCGCTCACATTCACGCGGTGACACTGCGCACTTACCGCCATCGGCGCGTCTTCAATTCCTGCATCTCTAAACTTGCCAAGAATTTTTAGCGTCTCCTGCTCAATCTTCTCTTCTTCCCCTTCGATGAAAGGCAGCACGTTGTCGCTAATCGCGAGTGAAGGAACGCCGGGATAGCCCGCGCCTGACAGCGCTTGCATCGTCGTAGCGACAACGCTCTCCACACCGAATTTTTGATGGAGCGGGGCCAGCGCCAACGCCAGCATGATCGTCGAGCAATTTGGATTCGTAACTATGTATCCCTGTTGCCCGCGTTGCTTTTGTTGCACCGCGATTAAGGCAAGGTGCTCGTGATTTACTTCCGGAATCAGCAGCGGCACATCGAGGTCCATCCGAAAAGCTGAAGAATTACTAATTACTGGAAAACCCGCGCGCGCAAACGCACCTTCACTCGCGCGCGCGATGTCACCCGGTAAACTCGAAAAGATTAATTCGCAGTCCAGCGGCGGCTCGGGCGCAGCGACCCTCATCGCTTTCACAAATGCCGGCAGCTCGCCGGGCAATCGCCAGGTGCAGGCTTCCCGAAAAGTTTTTCCCTGTGAACGATCCGACGCCGCCAGCGCTGTAATTTCAAACTGCGGATGCTTTTCCAGCAGCTGAATAAAGCGCTGCCCGACCATGCCGGTAGCGCCAAGTATCCCTACGCGAAATTTCTTAGTCATCGTAAATTCTTCAGGGCCGCGCCCATCCGCGCCACGCCCTCCGTGAGCACCGGCAACTCCGCGCAGAAAGAACATCGCAGGAAGCCTTCGCCTTCGCTGCCAAATGCGTTACCCGGCACCGTGACCACTCCAGCTTCCAGCATCGCCTCTGCAACTTCCATGGACGAGCCATAACGACCAATATCAACCATCGTATAGAAAGCGCCGTCAGGTGTAACCGAGCGCAAGCCGCATTCGTCCCGAATCAACGCCAGCAGATGATCGCGTCGTCTCTCGAACGTGCTGCGATGATGCTCGCGCGCTTCGGCCGCTTCCTTACTCCACGCGGCCAGCGCCGCCTTCTGCGAGATTGTCGAAGCGCAGGTTGTTACGTAGCCATGCAGCAGATGAGCGGCACCAATCACCGCTGCGTCGCCGAGTATCCACCCAAGACGCCAGCCAGTCATGCTCATTGACTTCGAAAGGCCGCTGATCACAACCGTGCGCGGATAAAACTCCGAGATTGAACCGGGGCGTTCTCCGGTGTAGTAAAGGTCACGATAGATTTCGTCACTGATGATAAATGCATTGGAGCCGCTTTCCTCGACGGCTTGTGCCATCCCGCTCAACTCCTCGTTCGTCAACGTGCGACCTGTTGGATTTGAGGGGCTGGTGCAGACGACGACTTTTGTCTTCGAGCTGAGACGAAGTTTGAAATCATCCAAATCAAAACTGAAATCTTTGCTGGCTGGGAGTCCGTAGAATATTGGCCGTCCTCCCGCCATGCGGGCAATCGTCGGATAAGCGACAAAGCCGGGATTGGGTATCAACACCTCATCGCCCGCTTCGACCAGCGTCATCAACGCAAGATACATTGCTTCCTGCGAGCCGGCTGTGATGATCACCTGGTCGGTCGAGAGATTCAGGCGTGGAAAGTCCTGAGCGACGAGTTCACGCAGCGCCGGCAGTCCCGCTTGCAGTGTGTAACCGTTCTGCTCTTCCTGAATGACACGCATTGCTTCTCTGCGGATCACATCGGGGGTTGGCAGATCCGGCTCGCCCAGGCCGAAACTGATGTCGCCTGGTACGGCACGATCCGTGATCTGACGAATCGGACTCCGTTCGATGCCGCGCAGAAATGCCGGTGGCTGAAATTGTTTCAAACCTTTAACCTTTCAACGTGTTAGCTAGTTGTCGTTGAGACCACCGTAGCGCGCGTACGTATGGAGTCTTCTCTTCCAAGAATTCTCAAGTTGGATGACGTCAGCAGCGGGCATGTCCGGTGAGACGCGTTCTAGAACCGTGAACCGGAAAGTCTTTGGATCACGTTGGCTAACCTCGACCAATTGCTGCGGATGGTTAAGGCGATAAACGACGCGATACGAGCTAACAATGATCTCGCGAATGAATTCCTCTCCAAACTCCGGCACAATCCGCCCAAGCTCAGGAGAACGCGCTAGCAACCTGGTTCTCGAAATAAGAAACCAGCCGAATTGGAGAGCGCGATCCGGCGCGTCGAAAGAGATGTAACGGACGATGTCGCGCAGGTCAGCGCGCGCGGAGAGCGAAAGGACTACCTGATAATCCATGAGGGAAGCTCTCGCTCGACTTCCTCGATCGGGATATGCTCGCCACGATCAAGCTCGGTCAATCCCTGTCGCACTGCAGCGATAAACTCGATCTCCCGGGCGATATCGTGCAGCGAAGCGCCCTCTGGAATGCGTTGCAGCAAGTCTTCAACAATCTGTTTGTTGCTCATGTTGGGAGTGTGCACTGTGAAATCCGTTTTTTCAAGCGTTGTCTTGCTCATCCCAATCTCTTAAAGGCAACTCTCTTACGCCTTAGAAGTGTGAGATGTTCTTCGCGCACGCCGTAGGTGCTCTCAGGTAGGCACACGACCGGGAAGCCACTCTTGGCTAAAAGAAGGAAGGCCTTCGCATCGTACTTCTCTGGGATTTGAATGTAGATCATGGAAACTCTCTAATCGAAATCTCAGTGTGGTAGATCCGCGCTACGCCTGAGCGTGTTGACATAACTCACGCCATCTTTGATATCCACACGGTTCGCCCACATTCCTGCAAAACCAAGCTCCCTAATAGACTGCGTCCTTCTTGGAGTGTCTTCACGATTGACGTGAATCTCCACCACAGTCCCTTCCTTGAGTTTTACTTTGCGAAGTGGCCTGAATACACCGTCTTCATATTTTGCTTCGATAACCATAAACCTCCTCCTCTGATGTGATCTGTTAGAGATGTTAGGAGCTATCGTGAGACGGGTCAAGGGCGACCAACGTCACCGCAGATAGTCTTCCAGTTGCACCGCGCGCTCAGTTTTCTCGTCGCGATACTTCACAATCACCGGAGCGTAGAGCGAAAGTCCCCAGGCTTTTCCCACATCACCGCGCACGTTGCGCGAACCCGGCACAACAACCGCACCAGCCGGAATTTCCAACGGCGCATCGGCTGTTCTCTGGTAAATTTTTTCGCGCGCCAGATCATAAACAGGCGTTGAGCCGGTCAGGATCGTGCCCGCTGCCAACACTGCTCGTTCGCGCACGATCGTTCCTTCGTAAACTCCGCAGCCGCCACCTACCAGCACGTCGTCTTCGATAACTACGGGCACCGCGCCCACGGGTTCGAGCACGCCGCCAATTTGCGCTGCGGCCGACAGGTGGACACGCTTCCCGATTTGCGCGCAGGAGCCGACCAGCGCGTGGCTGTCAATCATCGTTCCTTCGTCAACGTAAGCTCCGGCATTGACGAACATCGGCGGCATGCAAACCACGCCGGGTGCGATGTAAGCGCCGTCACGAATGCTCGATCCGCCCGGCACGATACGCACGCGATCGTCGGTGGAAAACTTTCTGATTGGATAAGTGCTCTTGTCGAGGAATTGCAGACTGCCATCCGCCGGTGACATGTCGACAATCATGCCCATGCGAAAGCCCAAAAGGATGCCGCGCTTGACCCACGCATTCGTTTGCCACTCGCCATCGGCGTTGCGTTCGGCGGCGCGAATCTCACCGCGATTGAGCGACGCTTTGAATTCAGCGAACAACGCGAACTCTTCGTCGGAGTATTCGCCGGCCTCGCGCGCCGCTAGCTGGTCGATTAGCTGGTCGATCTCTTCACGCAGTGGCATGCACACTCTCCAGCAGTCCAAGTTCGGCGATCACTTCCCGAATGCGCGCACGACTCTGTTCCTGAATCGGCACCAGCGGCAAACGGAAGTTTTCTTCCAACAGTCCCAGCATTGCCATGGCTGCCTTCACTGGTCCGGGACTTGAATCGATGAAGTTAACTTCCATCAGCGGCAGCAGGCGGTAGTGCAGTGCGCGCGCCTCTGTCCACTTTTCGTCGAGCGCCAGTTCCGTCAGGCGCGACATCAAATCAGGAATCTCGTTGGACACCACGGAAACAATTCCTTCCGCGCCCAGAGCGATCAGCGGCAGAGTGACTGCATCATCACCTGACAGCACGCGGAAGTTCTCTGGACGCTCGCGCAAGATCTCCATAATCTGCGTCAGATTTCCTGACGCTTCTTTGATCGCCACAATGTTCTCGCAATCCTTCGCCAGACGCAGGACTGTTTGCGCAGCAATGTTTGACGAGGTCCGACCGGGCACGTTGTAAAGCATGACGGGCGTGTCTGGTATCGCCTCGGCGATGGCGCGAAAGTGTGCGTACAAACCTTCCTGCGTCGGCTTGTTGTACCAGGGAGCGACTTGCAGCATGGCGTCGGCGCCCAGATCGCGCGCGCGCTCAGAATATTCAATCGCCGACGCAGTCGCGTTGCTGCCAGTGCCGGCGATCACCCGGGCGCGACCGCGCGCAACCTCGACAGTGATCCCAATGACGCGTTGGTCTTCGGCTTCAGTCATCGTGGCGCTCTCGCCCGTAGTGCCGCATGGCACCAGCAAGCGCACACCACCGGTGATCTGCCGGTCGACGAGCGCGCGCAAACGCTCTTCGTCAATCGCGCCGTCGGCTTTGAAAGGAGTCACCAGCGCCGTCGCACAACCGCGCAGCCAGTCGAGTTTCATCGTCATAGTTCCACCTCCGGAATGAGTGAAAAGTGAAAGGTGAAGGGTGAAAAGTTAGGCCACTAAGCGAAAACATCTCTTCACTTTTCACTCTTCACTCTTCACTGTCCCTAGTACTTCATCGATCACGTCGCTAAACTCATAAACACCTTTCCGGCCAACGATCCACCGCGCCGCCAGTAGTGCTCCAGCAGCAAACCCTTCGCGTGAACGTGCCATGTGCGTCAACGTGATCTGGTCTGCAGCGGAGTCGAAGCCGACGCGATGCGTGCCGGGAATATGACCAGCCCGCACGGAGGCAATCGGAATCTCAGTTCTGATGTGTTCGGCCATCAAGTCTCGCAGCTTTAAAGCCGTCCCCGACGGAGCATCACGCTTGCGCGCGTGATGTTCCTCTTCCATAAACACCTGATACTGATCGAGGCCAGCCATCAGCCTGGCAGCCTGCGACACGATTCTATAAAAGATATTCACGCCGATTGAAAAGTTAGCGCCGTAGACGAGCGCGCCCTTGAGATCTTCAACCAGCCGCCGCGCTTCCGCTTCATTTTCCTGCCAACCAGTGGTCCCTTCAACCAGGGGCACGCCCGCGCGCGCGCACGACTCAATGTTCCCTAGAACCGCGGAACCCACCGAGAAGTCTATCGCGGCATCATGGCCTCGCAGCACAACTGCAAGTTGAGCGGTCTCCAATGATGTATCGCGCGAGGTTACAGTCAGCCCAATCTCATCGCCGGCCGCGCCAGCCAGATTCTCTACCAGCTTGCCCATGGCGCCGTAACCAATCAAGGCCAGCTTCATCGCGACGCTCCCCCGATCACCTCGCGCGCCTCGCGCGCCTCAGACTTCCGCGCCAGCAACGCGCGCACTAATCGCGCATAGATGTCTACGGCCTCCCTGAGTTCCCGCTTCTCAACGAACTCTTGCTCAGTGTGCGCGTTCAAAATCGATCCGGGTCCAAGCAACAGCGGCCTGCCCCAATTTGAGAGGTAAGGAATATCAGTGGTGAAGCGAACAACGCACTGCTCGAGCCCAGCGATTGTTTCCAGGCGTATGGGTTCATGCTCAGAAAAGTATTCGATCTCGGCGCGTCCCGCAATCGCGGCTTCAAGAGTCTTCCTCACCGGCTCCGCCTTGCTCACCAGACGAAGTTGCAAGTCGGCAAAAGCCTCGTCGGGAACAACATTGGCTCGCGTGCCGCCGCCAATGACGCCGATGTTGCAAGTGGTCCTGCCCAACCGGTCGTCAACCGGCCATTCGCACTTGCGAATCATTTCGAGAACGTCCAGCAGCTTTTCAATCGCCGACTCCCCTCGCTCCGGATAAGCAGAGTGCGCGGCGCGCCCTCTGGCAAGCAGCTTCAGTCTCAGTGAACCCTTAGTCGCGCTCGCCAACTTGTTATCGGTCGGCTCACCATTGATCAAATACTCAGGTTGCAGAGCGGGCTTGTCCAAATTCGCAACCCGCGCGCCTAAACTTCCCTGCTCCTCATCAACCGTAAACAGCAAGCCAATCTCCTGTATACCTTCGCCACGCAGACGCTCAGCCGCGTTAATCTGAGCGGCAATAATTCCTTTAGCATCGCAGGCGCCGCGGCCATAGATCTTTTCGCCATCTTCACTTGATTGAATGAACGGCGGCACCGTGTCCATGTGCGTCGAAAGCACGACTCGCGGCGGCACTTTGGTTGCTGCAAATACATTGAAGCGATCAGCGGCGACCTCCTGCAGCTGGACGGTATAACCCAAACTCACGAGGTGGGATTTCAGAAACATCCCGACCAGCTTCTCGGCGCCGGTAACAGACGGAATATCGATCAGTTTGCGAGTTAGCTGGTCAACGTTCATAGACATTCACTCTAACGCACGCCTGTTAGTTTGCGATCTAACACTCGCGATACCGCGCAAACTAGCAGGCGCACGTTACAAAACTTACGCGGAAACCTCGACGCCAAGGTCATTGCGTTCCCGCAATGCGTCTTCACTTTCTGAACCCTCAAAGAATTCTTTATGGAGCCGAGCCACCGTTTCGCGAACACGCTCCTCCTCGACTGCAAAGGTGAGGTTAATTCGCGAAGCGCCTTGCGAGATCAGCGAAACATTTATGTCGCTAATCGTCGAGAAAATGCGCGCGGCAATCCCGGGCGTAGTGCGCAAGCCTTCACCCACCACGCAAAGAATCGCGCGCTTTTCTTCAATAGTTACGGAGCCAAGCTTTTCCAACTTCGCCACGATCTCCCCGAGCCATGTCGTGTCGTCAAGCGATAACGAGACGCTGACTTCAGACGTGGTCACAACATCTACTGCCGTTTTGTGTTCCTCGAAGACTTCGAACAGAGCGCGGAGAAATCCGTAGGCGCCAAGCATCCGTGTCGAGGTAACCTGAACTGTCGTGACTCCCGTTTTATGGGCGATGGCTTTGACTGTTTGTGGCGATTTCTTCGACTCACCCACCACCAGCGTGCTCCCACCTTCCTGAGCGCGGGAGTTGCAGATGCGCACCGGAATGTCGCGCTCAATCGCGGGATGGAGGGTTTTCGGATGGAGTACCTTGGCGCCAAAGTATGCCAGCTCGGCCGCCTCCTCGAAAGACAGATGAGGAACTGTGCGAGCGCTTGCGACCAGTCGCGGATCCGCTGTTAGCACCCCTGGTACGTCTGTCCAGATTTGAATTTCTTTTGCCTTTAGGGCAGCGCCAATGAGCGCGGCGGTGTAATCCGAGCCGCCACGGCCCAGAGTTGTCGTCTCTCCGGTCAGCGTCGATCCGATAAAACCACCAAGCACGGGAACACACGACGATTCAATCAAAGGCTCTAATTCCTTTTGCGTGTTGCAAAAAGTTTCAGCCATCAGCGGCGTCGCGCAGCCGTAGTCGTCGTCAGTGATAACGCAGCGACGCGCGTCAACGTCCCTGCTCACGACTTGGTTCTCCATTAGCACCGCGGCCAGCAACGCGGCCGATAGCCGTTCACCATAAGAAACTATTGCATCCGCAAAAAACTTGCGGCGGTCGCGATCTCCTCCCGCTTCGGCAGCCGCTTCATCCAGCAGTTCCCTAATCTCAACGCGGCTTTGGTCAATCAACTGGCGCATCCGTGCGGCTTCACTGAGCAACAGCGCGTCAATTACCCGCAGGTGACGATCGAAATGCTTCTCCAACCCTCTTATGATTTCTGCCGCGTCCGCATCGCCGCCAGCGGTCAATGCCTGTTGCACACTGCCGATCAGCGCGTCCGTAAAGCCGGCCATGGCTGAGACCACTACCACCGGGCGTAGCGCCTGACGGTCGAAAACAATGCGCGCGGCATTCTTAAAAGCGGTAGCACCTTCAACGGACGTGCCGCCAAATTTCATGATCGTGGTGTGCATAAGAAGCTAAACGACTGCCCATTTAAGAGAACGCCAAGACGCCAATGCGTAAGTTAGACAAAAAGACGGTAGCAGTTTTCACCATGATACGTCTCGTTTTCATTCTTTCGTAATTCTGTTTGGCGCTCTTGGGGCCTTGGCGGTTAGTTTATCGATTCACAAATGCAGCTAGACGTGACAATCACACCATATGGCCCTTCCATTTTCCCCTGCGAAAAACCAGCGCACTAACGATTGCCAGAGTTGAAAACGCAATCATGATGGCCAGAAACACGCCGCGAGGTCCCAGGCCGAAAACTTTTGCAAGCACGTAAGCCAGCGGCAGTTCCCACAACCAGAACACGAATAGGTTGATGATCGTCGGCGTCCAGGTATCGCCGGCGCCATTGAACGACTGCGTCAACACCATGCCATAGGCGTAAAAAAGAAAACCGTAAGCGACGATGCGAAGACAATCCACTCCGTAAGGCACCACGTTTGGATCGGTAGTAAACAATCCGATGATCTGTCTCGCCAAGAGTACAAAAATCACCCCTACTGAACCCAGGAAAATGAGGTTGTAGAACCCGGCTTTCCACACCGCGCGTTCGGCGCGCTCCGGTTTCTTTGCGCCCAGCGCCTGACCCACCATCGTTGCCGCGGCGTTGGACATGCCCCACGACGGTAGCAACGCAAACAGGATCACGCGAATGCCTATGATGTAACCGGCGACGGCATCCGTGCCGAAACTCGAGATCGTCCGTACCAGGCCAACCCAGCTTGCCATGCCAATAAACACCTGGAAGGTCGCGGTGGCTGACAACCGCACCAGGCGTCCCATGATCGCCGGCTCAAGTCGAAAATGATGACGCTTGATGTCAAACCGTCCTCCAGAACGAACCAGCCGAGTAAAAGCATAAAGCGCTCCCGTACCGCGTCCGATGCTCGTGGCGACCGCCGCGCCCACGATCCCCAGTTTCGGAAACGGGCCCAAACCAAAGATGAGGCACGGGCCGAGCAGGATGTTGATCGCATTTGCGAACCACAGCACGCGCATCGCAATTGCCGCATCGCCCGCTCCGCGAAAGATCGCGTTGAGCATGAAGAGTAAAACGACTGAGGCATTGCAGGCGAGCATGACCCTGGTAAATCCGGAACCTTTAGCGATGACAGAAGGTGATGCGCCCATCAACGAAAGCAGCTTTGGAGCAAGGGGTGCGCCGATAAGCGCGATGATGCCCGAAATTATCAACGCCAGCGCGATCGCTTGTACCGCTGCACGCGCCGCACCGTCGGGATTCTTTTCGCCAATTCGCCGGGCGACGGTGGCCGTCGCACCAATACTCAGGCCAATCGCCAGCGCGTAAACCAAAGTCATCAGTGACTCGGTTAGCCCGACTGTGGCCATTGCGTCCGGACCAAGATAAGAAACCCACTTGATGTCGACAACGGCGAAGATGCTCTCCATGCACATCTCGAGCACCATGGGTATGGCGAGTAAGATTATTGATCGCCCGATTGGACCGGAGGTGTAATCGCGATGACTGCCGCGCAGGGATTCACGGATTGCGCTCCAAAAGCCTTCCGAGTCGGCAGGGGTGACTCCTGTCGCATTCTCCATTGTTGTTGGCAGGACTTCAGAGTCTGGCATTGTCTGTCCTAAGTAATAGAGGTGTTCACCCGTGTCCTGACTTGAGAAAATCTCTGTGCCTCCTCTGTGTCCTTTGTGCCTCTGTGGTGAATCTTTCCTGACTTCATTCACCACAGACACAGAGAGCGCACGGAGGATGCACAGAGAAGCTGAAAACCAGGACAGTACCAGATCGTCAACGTTGTTTGATTCTAACGCAGAAACTCTACGGAAGGTTTTCCGTAACGGCAAAATAAAAACGGCGGGGTTACAAATCTAACTTATAGAATTGGTCAGCCCTCGACGCCAGATGATCCGAAATCCCCGGCTCGAAACCAAACTTCGTATAGAGGCGATTGGCAGCCATGAGTTTGCCGGAGGTCTCGAGCACAATTTGTTTGAAGCCCAATTCTCTTGCCTGTGCGATCGCGCGCTCCAGCACATACTTACCCAAGCCAGAACCGCGAGCACGGCAAACACTAATTTGGCCACGCGTTCGCAATCATCGTTATTTGCCGACCGGATTATCAGGTGGGAAAGATTCATACTAGTGATGAGTAATGAGTAATGAGTGATGAGTGATGAGCGAAGAAGAAGATTGCGATCGGCGATAAATGATGGCCCTTGTCACTCATTACTCATCACTCATTACTCATCACTTTTCTGGCACGCGCCCGAAGTCATCCTGCAAACGAACGATATCATCCTCACCGAGATAGCCTCCGCGCTGCACCTCGATAAAGACGAGCGTCTCACGCCCGGGATTCTCCACGCGATGCGCCGCGCCTATCGCGATGTCGACCGCCTCGCCTGCTTCTACAATTACGTCGCGATCGTTGAGTGTGACTTTGGCAGTCCCCTGCACTACCACCCAGTGTTCGGCGCGCTGGGCATGCTTCTGATAACTCAATCTCTTGCCGGGTAACACTTCAATTCTCTTGACCTTGAAACCGTCGGCCTCATCAAGAACGGTGAACGTTCCCCACGGCCTCTGGTCGAAACGTGGCGAGTTCTCAGCGTCTTTTTCACCCATGCAGGTTCTCCAGGAAATCGTTGTAACGCGCGCCTGTTAGTTTGTAGGACTGTCCTGCGAATCTCACTGAGCAATCCTGAACGAACTCCCGGCAACAGTCCTTGATTCCGCAAACTAACAGTTTGCGTTACGTTAGTCCAAGCTCTTGTTGATCCCCAATGCTCGCGCCGCAGACTTTGCGTACTAGTCCTGTCAACCCGCCGCTGCTGCTCGCTTGACCTTCACCGGTTGACGCTTCTTCCTTCGCCGGCGCGGTTCAGGTGCATATCGGCCGGTGCGTTCAAGGTCGGCAATTGTATAACCGGTGTCGAAAATCTCACCTAAGGGAATCTTAGTGTCAACACTATAGTCGAAAATTTTTCCGTCGGTGCGAACATAAACCGAGCCGCGTTTGCCCTTCAAGTATTGTTCGCTGGTTAAGAGTGCATACAGGTGGCGACTGGCCCCCAGCGTGCCTCGGGGACGACAGGGAATGAATTCCTGTCCATTCGGCAGCCGATAGATATTGAGCTCAAGCAAAACGCTGCGGCCATACCGTTGCAGTCGCGGCTCAAATCCTTGGGGCAAGCCAAATCGCTGTTTACACGTCTCGTGCGTAAGACGAATCCTCGTTTTGGTTATTTGCGGCGGTGGAGAATCGCTCGGCGGCGAATTGCTCGTTCGCTCCTCCAGGTGGCCCGGCTCCTCGGGATCCAGCGGAAGGTTTTCAAAAGATGGGCTGGTCTCTGCCAGGTATTCCCGGCAGGCATTGCGTAGTTGATCCGAACCGTCAAGCAAGCCCTCACTCATCTGCTTCAGTGTTGCGTGGCCCGCAAAGACAGCATCAACCTTCTGGCCCTCGGTCATCTCGGCCCAAAATTGATCGCCGATGATCGACTTCGACATTTCACAGCGAAGTTTACTTAATTCTCCGAAGCTTGCAAGAAAGTTTTGTGGATCCGGCTAATGAAAGTCATGGGACGGTACCGCTGCCACCTGGAAAGAAAGCGCGCGGACGCTTTTTGCTTTGACAGAAAACACCTTGTCCTGATTTTGCAGTTTGCCTGAAATCAAGAGGAACGGGTGGTCAACGAAAACCAAACGATACTTATCGAATAACTGCGGCGTGATGATAACGTTAGCGACGCCGGTCTCGTCTTCCAGAGTTAGAAACACAAATCCTTTGGCGGTGCCGGGACGCTGCCGGACAATCACCCAGCCGGCCACGCTGATCAAGCTGCCATCGCGCAACTGCTGCATATCTGCAGCGCGACAGGCGCCAAGCTTATTCAACTCCGCGCGATGATAAGCGACCGGATGCCGCCCGATCGTTAGCCCGGTGCCACGAAAGTCGGCGTCCATTCTTTCCGGCCGGGTCATGGGAGCCAACGGCGAATTGCCATCTGCTTCATGAAGTTGTTCGTAAAGTTCTCCCGCGGGTCGTGCGACTCGTTCAACCTGCCATAAAGCGTCGCGACGATGAACCGCCTTGTCCAAAGTCTCAAGTCTCAAGTCCCAGGTCTCATCTCCAACATTCCTTGAATAAACAGACTTGAGACTTGAGACATGAGACTTGAGACCTTTGCCGGCTTGAATGAAATTCAACGCCCCCACCGCCGCCAGCTTCCTCATTTCATCCTTGCGCAACTCAGGCACGCGGTTGTGTAAATCATCGATGCTCACGAAGGCACGCTTCATACGTTCGCGCACAGTTGCTTTCCCTGATTGTTCACTCAAACCTTTGACATACCGCAGGCCAAGACGAAGAACTAGTTTCGACCTTGGATTTTGGACTTTGGACTTTGGATTTTCTTCTTCCTCAATCGTGCACAACCAATTCGAGCAAGTTACATCCACCGGTCTGACTGTCAGTCCATGTCGCTGCGCATCCTTGACGAGGGTAAACGGTTGATAGAAACCCATTGGCTGATTGTTAAGAATTGCCGCGGTGAACGCGGCCAGATAATGACACTTCAAGTAGGCGCTGGCGTACGCAATCAACGCGAAACTGGCCGCATGTGATTCAGGGAAACCATAAAGCGCAAACGAGGTGATCGCCTGCACGATCTCCTCCTGCGACTTTTGTGTGAGGCCATTGCGCGCCATGCCGCGGCGTAGTTTCACTTCTATCTCCTTCATGCGCGCCTCCGAACGCTTAAAGCCAAACGCACGCCGCAGCTCTTCCGCCTCACCACCGGAAAAGTCTGCGCAGATCATCGCTATCTTCAATAACTGTTCCTGAAACAAGGGGACGCCGAGCGTGCGTCGGAGCACCGGCTCCAGCAAAGGATGCGCATAGGTAACTTGTTCGCGGCCCTGCCGGCGTTTCAAATAAGGATGAACCATGTTGCCGACAATCGGGCCGGGCCGGATGATCGCCACCTGCACCACGATGTCGTAAAACGTTTGCGGCCGCAGTCGCGGCAAACACGACATCTGCGCGCGACTCTCCACTTGAAACATCCCAATCGTGTCGGCCTTTTGTAAAGCCCGGTAAACAGCGTCATCATCCTGCGGCAGATGTGCCAAATCAACTTTTTCTTTGTAAGCGTCGCTAATCAACTGAATCGAATCCTCCAGCACGGCCATCATTCCGAGTCCCAGCAAATCAACTTTGATTAGTCCCAGATCGGCGCAATCCTCTTTGTCCCACTGCACGACGACGCGACCGGGCATCGCCGCGGGCTCGAGCGGCACCACGGAGTTGAGTTGTCCCTGGCAAATCACCATGCCGCCGGAATGTTGGCCCAGATGCCGCGGCAGGTCCTGCACCCGCCCGTAGAGTTCAAAGAATTTTTTAATGCGCGGGTTGTGCAGATCCAAACCGGCATCGCGAAACTGCCGCACGGTTGAGTCCTTTGGATCCTTCCATTCCCAGGTGTGTACCAGCCCGGCAAGTCGGCCGAGCGTCTCATCGTCAAAATCGAGCGCTTTGCCAACTTCGCGCGCCGCCGAACGGCCACGATATGTGATGACGTTTGCTGTCATCGCGGCGCCGAGTTTGCCGTATCGCTCATAAACATATTGAATCGCGCGTTCGCGCTGGTCGCCGCTCGGCAAATCGAGATCGATGTCGGGCCACTCGCCGCGTTCTTCAGAAAGAAAGCGTTCAAACAACAACTCCATGCCTACCGGATCGACTGCCGTAATTCCCAAGCTGTAGCAGACGGCGCTGTTTGCCGCCGAGCCGCGCCCCTGAATCAGAATTCCCTGATACTTACAAAACCGAACGATGTCCCAAACAATCAGGAAGTAACCTTCGAGCTTGAGTTTTTCGATTAGCCGGAGTTCGTGTTCGATTTGCCGGCGCGCCTTTTCATATGAAGGCTTGCCGAGCTGGCCTGTATAACGTACCCGCGCGCCCTCTTCCGTGCGCTGCCGCAGAAACGAGATCATTGTTTCCCCTGCGGGTACGGCATACTTCGGAAATTCATAACCAAGATCCGTCAAAGTAAACTGCAAACGCGAGGAAAGCTCCCCTGTGTTATGAATAGCTTCAGGCAGATCCGCAAAAAGCTGCGACATGGCCTTAGCGGATTTCAGATAGCGCTCGGAATTTGTCGACAGTAAACGGCCGGCAGTTTCCAGTCGCACGTGATTGCGAATGCAGGTGAAAACGTCCGTCACTTCGCGTTGCGCTCGACTCGCGTGACAAACGCCATTCGTGGCGAGAAGAGGTAAATCAACACGCCTGGCAATTTCCAGCACCGCCTGGTTGCGCGCTTCCTCTTCACGGTTTAAATGACGTTGCAGCTCGGCATAAACATTTCCCTTGCCAAAGACATCAACTAACCATCCCGCTCTTCTCTGTGCCTCCTCCGTGTTCTCTGTGTCTTTGTGGTGAAGTGCTTGCGCCAGAGGCCCGTCGCGATCACCTGTCAAACAAACCAATCCTTCCGCATATTCAGCCAACTCATCCGGCGTGACCGCACACTCCCCCGGCTTCGCATGTTTCGGCACACGCAACTTCATCAATGTTATTAGCCGGCAAAGATTTTGATAGCCGGTACGGTTTCGAACGAGGAGCGGAATCGAAAAGGTCTCCGTCGGTGTGGCTGAGTGTTTTTGTCCAATGTCCAATGTCCAATGTCCAATGTCTGCTTTCCGATCCTCCAGTTCTTGACGTTGGACGTTGGACATTGGACTTTGGACTGTTACTTCCGCGCCGATATGTGCTTTGATCCCATTCTTATGCGCCGCCAGATGAAA
>JANMQG010000016.1:0-30713 GCA_031370285.1 Chloracidobacterium sp.
TTTTTTTTTGGGGGGTTGGTTGGGCCCCACGGCCCGCGGGCGCCAAAAAATCATTCCAGTGTGGTTTGCCCACTCCGCACCGGGGGGCGGCCGCGACCGGGTCACGTGGGGCTGCCCATTCATTCTGGAAGTAATGACTCCACCACGCTTGAAAGATCGGAACCGATCGTTATAGCAAACCAAAAATGGAGGCTGTTGCGAGAATTACATTAGGCAACAGCCCCCACTTTATTTTTTTACTTTGAGTTTAGCTTTTCGAGTTTGCCTTGGATGGTTTTGATTTGGATTGAGTGATTGGATTTGCTTTTGCCCATGAGTGTTTCTTCTCTAGTACCAATTGGTGAAGCCGCCCAACCACTTAGATATCACCATAGTACCATAATACGCCGAAGTCGAATGTTAGGAAGCAAAATGCCCTGACGAGAGCTGTTCAGCTCAGGTAGGTTCTTCAGTGTGAAGGTCCAGGCGTGTGAAAACCTGGGCTCATTGGCACACACCAAAGAGCCCAGGTCCAGGTCGACGTTATAGTTTACTGTTGGAGTTTATCGCACCGATACATCATCCACGCGGAACGATGTAGTCAGTGAAACATCTTCAGTGGAGCGGAACTGAATCCGCACCGTTTGTCCAGCGAAAGCGCCGAGGTTGTACGGCCCACGCAACACATACACGCCCGCCGTGCCGCTATTCTGATTGCTGAACGTCGCCAGCGTCGCGAGTAGCGTACCCGATGTGTTCCGCACTTCAATGAAGCACCGATCAAAGATGGCCGCGCCCGGCGCTTCGTTGGTGGTGATATTCAACCAGAAGTTGAGATTGGCGCCACCGGCCGGAATCGTTACCGTTTGGTAGAGCGTGCTCGTACTGCTGTTGACGGGACCGACAATCATGTAGGCCACGCCGCTGTGTGGGAAGGCTCCGGTGCTTCGAACGGTTTGACCGGTAATAACCCACGGCGTCGTGCCGCTTTCGAATCCAGGATTCACGATCAGCTCGGCGCCACCGCCGGTGCCCGCCTGAGTCACCGTGAAGGTGAGACCGGCGATAGTCATCGTCCCGTTGCGCGACGCGGTGCCGGTGTTGGCGGCGACGGAGTAATTAACCGTGCCGTTGCCCGAACCGCTGCTGCCGGAAGTGATCGTGATAAAGGTCGCGTTGCTGACGGCCGTCCAATTGCAACCAACGCCGGCAGTAACCGTAACGCTGCCCGTGCCGCCGCCGGCAGCATAGCTGGCGCTCGTGGGATTGATCGAGAACGTGCACGTGCCGCCGCAATCCGTCGGCACGTTAGTAGCTGCAGTGTGCGTCGTGCCGTCGTTGCCTACAGCGGAGACGCCCATACCGTGACGCGCAAAAACGGTCCAGATGCCGCAGCGGTTAGCCCCGGCGTTCAAGTTTTGATCGGCTTGCAGAATGCCGTCGCGCGCATTTAGAAATGACGGACGGACTGGCGTGAACTTCATGCCATTGAGCACTAACAGGTCTGTCGTAGCCTTGCCGAGCTGCGTGCGCAGGTCCCACAAAGTTGCCGCCCACACTTCACCATCGTTGTGGACTTCAAAACCTCCGGCGCCGACATCCGCATAAGAGTCGTGGACGGCAGCCGCTGGGACGGTGTAAGCCGCACGGCGAATGCCAATCGTGTTGTTGACGACGTATTCACCGACGGCGCCGTCGTTGTTGATGGTGATGGACCAGTAGTCAGACCAACCTTCGCCCATCGCCCCGGATTGCGTGCCGCTCAAACCGGTGCCGCCGTTGCCGATCAGACGGTTGGAGATGCCGTGTCCATACTCATGAAACACAACGTCGCTGTCTAACGAACTATCACGGTCGGGGTTAGGCGCGGTGAAAAGAAACTGCTGCATGCGCGGCCGCTGACCTTCAGGCGGCGTGGCGAAGTTTGCGTTGTTCGTACCCGACCCGTCCTGCGCTTCCGCCCTGACGGAGTCGTTGCCGGTGCCGCCGCGACTGAAGTTGTTTGTTTGGAAGTTGCCCGACGTTTCGGTGAAGCCGAGGCCGTATGAGAAGTCGTGCATGATGTTGTTGAAGTAGAAAAGGTTGGTGACGACGGCGGCTTGTTGCGTACGCGGATCGACGGCCGTCGAGAACGGAAAAGTGAAATCCTGGTTCGCTGCCGAAGCATGACCGTTAGACAGGCCGGCGCCGTTGTTGGCGTCGGGCAGGTTATCGGCATTCGTGTCGAGATATGCTTCCACGTTGTTGCCCGTGGTCACCGTCGCAGTGCCCATCCAGCCGGTCGCAGTGTTGATGGTTGTATCACCAACAAAGGAAACCAGCGAACGTGCGCCGGCGCCGGGGTCTTCGGTGTAGATGGTGCCCTGCGCTGCATCCAGGTAGAGGTTGTAACGCAGGAGCAATTCGCCCGTTTGCGCATCGACGAGTGTTTCGTACCACACATTCGGGCCAACGTGCGCGTAAACATGCCAGGCCAGACGCGCTGTGTCGCCAACTCTCAGGACGTTCAACTCCGAGAGCACGTCCTCATTGCCGGTAGAAACAGGATTGGCAAACCGCGACATCTCACTCTTCGAAGCGCGGGTGTAAGTCTCGACTAGGGCTGGATCTACGGTTGCCCCGGCATACTCGAAAGCCCGGGCGATTCCTTCGGTCTCGCTCACTGCCGGTTTTTGCTTTACGGTTTGACCGGAGACGAGGAATCCCTCACGAACGGAGAGTACCTCGCCGTTTTTGTTAACAACCACCTGTACTCCGCCTTCGAATACTTTGCTTCCGCCGACGGTCTGAACGTATTTCAGAAAAGTTGTTCCCCGATCGTTGTCTTCACTGCTCATCGCCAGACTGGCAACCTCGGCGCTGGACAGCGCAAACAGGGAAGTGTGTTGTGTTAGGAATCGGCGCGCTATGTTGTCGGCCGTATCAGACTGCGGCACCGAGAGAGTTGCTCCGTCGATGAAGAAGTTTTTCATCGCGCCGGTTTCATTAACCGTGGCGCGAAGGTTTCCCGCATCTTCAGATTTGAGGTTCGAACGGAATTGGTCAACAGCCGAAACGCGCGCTTGTGTCGCTACGTTCTGCGTTGCACTCTTCGCGCCGTCGGTCGCGCTAAGATCGTAATCAGTGAACTCCCCTTTGCCCACCAACCGAATGTCATAGTTGGGAAGGGGGCCGGGAGGAACGTGAGGCACCCTGAGAACATGTTTTTGGTCAGGCCCGTAGGCCGCGTCTGACTTGAAGAAGGGAAACAGGGAAACTACTACCAGCAGAGTTCCCAGCACTCCTACGAATAGACTCTTACGCATTTTTTGCCTCCATTAGTTGGGTTGAGGTAAGGCAACAGGTCGCCCAGTAGCGCCGCCGGTGCGAGGGAACTCGCTGTAATGATGAGGCACCTTGCGCTTTTGGCCCAGTTGAGAAATTGCCTTAGCGTTGGCTTGCGTGCAACCTCGCGCCGACAAGACTCGCCGCTGCCTTCGTTGATAAGGTGAAGAGCAGCGATGGCGCGCAGGCCCACCTTTGCATCGCAAGAGCTGACCCGGACATCAATCACTTCTGATTCCGCTAGGTTACTGAGTCGAGCCAGTTGTCCAGTTGACGACAGGTCGTTGCCGTCGTTTGTTTGAGGGCGGCACAGCTTACCAGAGAGATGTGGCGTTGTTAAGAAAAAACTTGAGGCGAATTGTTATAAGTTGATGACAAGTCCAGGCAGTCGAATTGTAGTAAAGGGCGGGCGAAGACTCTTGCCTTGCGGGTCGATGAAACGCTCCACTCCAAAGACTCGCAAATCATATCTTGCTTGAGTTTAACGCCGGCAAAACGACAAGCTGAAGCTTATCGGACATCAGACGCCGATCTTCAACTCGTAATCAACCATCTGCTGGCAAAGGTTTCAACTCGACGATTGTGTTCGCTGCTTCTGCCTCGCGCCGGAGTTTAGCGCGCGCTGCCGCGTCCCAGGCGAGGGGACGCGGTGATGTCTCCGTCCCGGTTGGCGCCTCGACGCGCGCAGGAACGAAGTAACGACCGGGAGCGAGATTAGTAAACGCAAAGCTGCCATCGCTCCTGACGAATGTCTCGCTGTAGCGAAGAACGTTGTTGGCCTGCTCGCGTTCAACGGGAACAAGGTACACACGCGTGCCTTCGCGGATCGCAGTTCCTGCCGGTGCGGCGCTTCCGCAGTCCCGCTGCATCCTGGCCGACGATGATCGCAACGCCGCTGAGGCTTTCACCGGACTTGATCGTTACGACACCTTGCCAGCCACCTGAGTTTGGACTTGCTGTAGCCGGTTGGGCGGGTGGGGCTGTGGTTTGCGTGGCTCGCGCTGCCGTGGCAGGCAAGTTGATAGCGCGAACGTACCAGCTTTCCGTCGGCAGTTTGATATTCGGTCGCTACCTCGCCGCCTCGAGATTGCGCAGCACAAACTCGCCTTTGTCGTTCAACTGCCCGAGGCCCGCGACAGCTACGGTCAGAAGCAGGAAGACGCGATAGAGGATTCTCATTCTGATACTCCTTAGGGATAACACTACATTACTACTCAAAACTCGAAACGCGGCGCGGGTTGTTCTGCTCCGACTCTGCCAGCGGCGATGTCCGCCTTGAAGTAGTTTTCGCCACGTATGGGAATTCCCGCGAGGCCACGCAGCATCGCAAGTTGCCCAACATGGGTTAGCGCATCTGCGATGGGCGCCTGAAACAACTGCTGAGGTGAGCAGCCCAACGGCTCCGCAGAAGCAAGATACTGATCAAAATCGTCCAGGCTCTTGAAGAACCGTTCCACTTGCTGCTCCCAGCCCTGGGGCTCCGCTCCCTTCCATTCTTCCTTTCCTCTGGCAATCGATAGCGCCCACTGCAACAGGTCGCCGATGTGAGCGAGGATTTCGAGCGGCGTGCGGGTGCTCTCGCCGGCGCGAAACGTTGCGAAGTCAGCGCCGGCGTCGCGCACCGTTTTCCCGCCGCGGTAGGCGAGTGTTGCCAGCGTGTGACGCAATAGTTCGCGTGCGGTATCAGTTTCTGGTGTCATTGGAAAAGTTGCTCCTCACTCACTTCTTGTCGTTCAATCAGCGCCCACGTTCTCCAGCGACGTTCCGGCCGCGCACTGCGGGCACTCGGAGGGCAGCCACAGTGAATAGCTTTCGCGGACCACGACTTCGACAGCCACTTGCCGCTCGGCAAAGAAGTCGGAGCCGGTGTTGCCCAACACCATGAGCGCGCCCGCCACCACCGGGATGGCGCCGTGAATTTGGAGCTCAGCGTAAGTGCCCCGCAGGGCTGACCCCGCGCTCATCACGTCATCGACCATTGCGATTCGCCGGCCGCGCACGCGTGCGGTGAACGCGTGCGGCAGACGGTAGCCCGCCTGGTATAAGCCGGCGGCGTCTTGCGGCATCACGCGTTCGGTAAAACAGAACTCCACGTCGAGCGCCTGCGCGACGAGCTGCGCGAGAAAGGCGCCTCCCAGCAGCGGGCCGCAAACTGCGGCCACGTTGTAGGGACGAAGCGAATCCGTCAGTTGGCTGACAAGGGGATTAATCCGGCGCGGCACGGCGAAGAGGGCATCGAGATCAAACCAGAGCTCGCTGTGATGACCTGACTCCACTTGAAAGTGACCGCGCCGACCCGCGGTCAACTCGAAGAACGATGTTGCGGTTGGTTCGTTCATCTTAGTTGTCCGATATACTTTAAGTTTATCGCGGATCTTGTCAGTACCACCTGCGATAGCGGGTGGGTCACTAGTTTTAGCGAGATACTACCCGCCCGCTCCCGAGACTGTGTGAAAACGTAGATTCAGCATCGTGGGTCGATGAATACAGAACCGGAAGCGGTAGCGACCAGGTTATTGCGTCATCGTTCACTTGCTAAGAAAACCGGATTCTATCGTAGGGTTGATGCTCGCGCGACCGGACCCGGTCGCTACCGCTTCCGGTTCTGTATTAGTGTGGCAACAGGTCAAGTTGTTTTCGCAGCTGAGTTTTCACACAGCCGCTACCGCAGGCGGTACTGACCTTACGACAAGCTTAAAGCTTATCGGACATCCAAACAGCTCACTCATACTCCACCTGGAAAGCGACCGGCAGTGACTTCAAACCTCGCAGAGTCAGATTACGATTCCATTCCAGGTCCTCAGTCTCCAGTCTGAGCCCAGGCAGCCGGCTGAGGATAGTATTGATAGCAATCTGTCCTTCGAGACGAGCGAGGGCCGCACCTACGCAATAGTGCAAACCGTGTCCGAAGGCAAGGTGGCGGTTTGGCTTGCGCTCGATGTCAAGCTGCGCCGGCGCAGTAAACTGTTCGGGGTCGCGATTGCCTGCAGCAAAGGAGAAGCAGACGAGATCGCCCTGCTTGATCCGTTTGCCGGCGAGGTGAATGTCCGCCAACGCAACGCGCCCCATCTTCTGGACTGGACTATCGTAACGAAGTAACTCCTCCACCGCAGAAACGATCGTGTCAGGGTTGCGCACCAGGTTTTCCTGCTGGTCCGGATGCCGCAACAGAGCGAGAACGCCGTTGCCGATCAAATTCGTCGTTGTTTCGTGACCAGCGATCATGAGCAGTACGCAATTCGCAAAGAGCTCATCTTCGGTGAGCCGGTCTCCTTGCTCTTCAGCCTGAATCAACGCGCTCAACAGATTCTCCCTGGGGTGCACGCGAAGCTCGGCAACTTTCTCCCGGAAGTAGTCTGACAACGCAAGGAAGCTCTTTTGCCCGAGGTCGTAAAGAGCAAAAAGTTCTTCTTTGGTGCGGGCACTGTCAATTCCACCCAATCCCATGGCAATGTCATCTGACCACGCTTTGAACTGTTGCTGGTCTGTGCCGGGCACACCCAACATCTCCGCAATCACCGTGGCGGGCAGGGGGTTAGCGAAGTCAGTCATGACGTCCATGCGACCTTGCTTCTGCACGCTCGCGAGCATGTCGTCGACCAACTCCTGCACACGCCGTTTCATGTTTTCCACGACGCCAGGTGTGAAAGCCTTGCTCACGAGGCCGCGGAGGCGCGTGTGATCGGGCGGATCAATCATCAGCATCCATGAGCCGACAGCAGTGAAGAAAGGACGAAAGTGCTCCTTCGCCTCGATGGGCAGGCGGCTCTGGTGGGCTCCGATCCGGTTGGAAGACAAATGATCGTTCTGAACCTGCGAGACAATATCCGCATAGCGAGTGATGATCCAATAGTCGTTCTCCGCACTCCAGTGAATCGGGTCATTAGCTCGCAACTCGTCATAAACCGGATAGGGGTTCCGGAGGAACTCAGCGCTGTTGAGGTCGTACTGGGTCATAGCGAAACCAATGGGTCCTCAGACTTGAGCGGTTATGAGACTTGCAAGCGGGAACGAGTGCTAAAAACTGGGGTAGCGTAGGCTGTTTGGCTCCGACGTGTCAATAAAAGCAACTCTAACAGCGACGCTGGCCTGCGCTCCGTATGAATAGTACGATTGCGGCATGAATGAAAAGATTCTCCGCCAATCGTCCGCTATCGCAACGTTTCGCGAGTTGCACGACAGCGGATGCTTCGTCCTGCCTAACCCGTGGGACATAGGAAGTGCGATCTATCTCGAGCATCTGGGCTTCGCAGCGCTAGCCACCACCTCGGCGGGTTTCGCCTTCTCTCGTGGATTGCAAGATTCGGTCGCGGCGGTGCCTTGCGACCTGATGCTCGATCACATTCGCGAGGTGGTGGCCGCAACCTCGCTGCCGGTGAACGCAGATTTTCAAACGGGCTATGCAGACGAACCGGAAGGCGTGGCTACGAACGTCGCGCTCTGCATCGCTACCGGCGTCGCCGGGCTTTCGATAGAAGATGCGACCGGCAACGCTGCTGCACCGCTCTATGATTTTGATTTGGCGGTTGAACGCATCAAGGCTGCGCGCGCGGCGCTTGATGCTTCGGGAATTCCGGTGCTGCTCACGGCGCGCTGTGAAGCCTGGTTGGTTGGGAAGCCCGACCCGTTGCGCGTCGCGCTTGAACGACTCGTCGCCTTCGCCGAAGCCGGCGCGGATTGTCTCTATGCGCCCGGCGTTCGCGATCCCAATGAGATCGAATCGATCGTCAAGGCTGTCTCGCCAAAGCCGGTTAACGTACTGGTATCCCGGTTTAATTCAGATCTAACCGTATCCCGCCTCACCGATCTGGGTGTTCGTCGCATTTCAGTCGGCTCCGCATTAGCCTGTGTTGCGTGGGGCGCCTTCATGCGCGCGGCGCGAAGCATCGCCGAGGCCGGCTCATTCGAGACCCTCGCCGATGCGGCAGCATTCAACGAGATCAATGAACTCTTCGTTAAGAGCAGTGAGCGGTGAGCGGTAAGCAGTAAGCAGAAGGCAGAAAGCGTTCGCTGTTCGATGTTTTCTGACACTGCTCACAGCTTACCGCTCACTGCTCACAACTTTCATTCACCGCCTTCTGATTCTTCCCAGCGATAATTTTTTCCGTTCCAGTAAAGGATGCTATCAGTAGCTTCGGTGCCCAGGATAATCGAATCCCCTTTCGCATCGGCCGGTGGCCACCCAAAGTATCGCAATCGCCTGGAACCTTTTCTCAACAGCTCGAGTCCCCCCGCAGTGTTAGGATCGTCCGACGTGGCCCTGTCATATTGCAGAATCAGTATCGGCGACCCGCCAAACAAAAGAAATTTCTCCGCCGCGGGTGACGCTCGCCAACCCCCCTTGTTGCCATGAATGACGGCAAACGCGAGGGTCGGATTAGCCACCGGGTCATTAGGAAAGACCGCTTTGGGGCGCTCAAAAGGGTTGTAGACCTTCACGTCCTCCGGTAAATCGGCGCGGCGCCCTTTAATGCGAACCACTATCACGATGTCTTGCGCGCCATCGCCATTGAAGTCGCCGGTCAGATAGAAAGACTTGAATGCCGTGACTGCCTGCAACGACCGGCGGACTGTACTGATTGACTCACTTTTGTTTGCCAGGTTGCTTCAGCACGGATGCCGAGCCCGCCGGGCGTGGCGATGAAAAAAGAACCAACGAACAAAAGAAACAGTGAACTTCCGATTAACGCACGACTAGCGTTGAGTTGTTTGAGCATCTTTAATCTCCTTTCGGTGTAATCAGCAGACCGCGAACCGCAAAGAGCGGACAAAAAGCATCACCTGATTGAAGGGAAATACTTATCAAGGTAAAACTTGTCGACGAAGTAACGCTGCCGCCAGCGTGGTTTGGCGCGATCGAGTAACAGACCCTCGCCGGCGCCGAGCGCGTAAAAGATAACGCGCTTGGAGTCTACCAACTTAACGTTTGTCAGTTCGCTGAGTATCCCGCTATTGATATCTTCGGCAACCTCGCTGAATGGCTGGTAATCCTTGAGCGCTCGAAATGCTTTACCCGGCTTGTAATGCATGCCCGCCGATTTGGCGATGCGATATTCCGTGTATCTGGCTACACCCTCTTGCCACATCTGAAAAGAGAGGTAGCGGTAATCGTCGGGACTCAGAATGTTTTCGAGCTCGCGTCGTTGTTTCAGGTACGCGGAAAGTCCGGTAGAAAAGTCAGACCCGGGTTTTGCTTCGAACGCATCAGCAAGCGCACGGCCCAGGTGGGAGAAAAGCTCCTGCATCTCATGCCAATCGTAAGGGAAGGGGTAATTCAACATCCACATGCCTGTCTGGTCGCCGCGCGTCAGACCCAGGGCGTTGACGTCGTCGTAATAACGCGGCTGAGAATACTGCAACTGGTGAAAGTGCTCGTGCAGCATGGTGACGACCCAGGGCGTGGAAGTTTCTTTCGCAGTGTTTTCCGCCTGCCCGATGACGATAGTTGGAATACCACCGACTGCGGGAAAGGTCGCTAATAGATTTTGCGGTTGGGTTCGTGGGCGATAGTAGACTCTGCTCTTCAAGAGCGGGTCGTAGTTAATCAGGGTGAAATCGGCCGAGGGTTTGGGATGGCGAATAAGGAACTCGTGTTCGGGCGTTACGAGCAATACCGCAAACGGCGCTTTGTTCCAACCTGCCCACAGATGATTGCCCAGGGTGTCACCGATCCGAAACGCTTCTGCCAAACGCACCCGATCGATATCAGCCACACGCGGTTTGTCTTGTGCTGGAACCGTGTGTGCAGAGAGAAGAAGGAGTAGAACCAGAACGAGATTACTCTTGATTGGATTTTCTTTCATACTCACAAGACGCGAACCACGATCTTAGTTAGCCAGGCAGCGGGGGCAAGCCCGCCTTCCCAACCTGAGAGACTCTCTCATAATTCGCTAGCTTCAACATTGAAAGCCTGTCAATCAAGAATCAGCAACTCAAGTCTGATCAGCTCGAGGTTGGGAAGGTGGGCTTGCCCCCGCTTGGCTAGGGCTGTCGGAATGAGTTCTCAATTCGCTTTCTGTCTTCCCATCGGCGCGTTCAAAAGCATCGTTTTGATTCTCACGTAAATCGTGCGAGCTCATTCTTTGCCGACCAGCAGTGTCGCCGTGTAATCACGCGACGCGATTTTCCGATCACTTCGCGGATACGGGCTCAAATCAACCAGCTTCACCTTGTAACCCAGATACTCGTTTTCACGGACAAACGTAGAGTTGCTACTGGTGTTCAGAGTTATTGTCTTGTTCCCCCTACCGGCGCTGAGCTGAAATCGCACTGCTGCATTCCCGGCCCAGACGCAGGTCACGTCTGACGGACAACGCGAATCATTTTCCACCGCCGCGAACTTGATTTGCAGCCTTGTTCCCTTCAACGCGACCCGCTGTCCGACCCTTAGCTTGAACTCGCGACCCAAACGAACGAGCTGAAGGGCGCCGTCAGCGTGCGTTTTCGCATCGAGCACGCCAAAGCAGGCGAGCAGTAGCGAACCCGCGATGGCGAGGGAAAACATTCGGGCACGAAGACAGTGACGAGCGCGATACATGAAATAGTTCTCCTGAGCCAAAAGTAGCAATACGAAAAGCATACCGCCTACGCAACACAAATACGGAACAGGGAGCAGTAGCGACCTGGTCCAGATTCCTTTACTCAAGAGTGGTCGAAGGGTAATTCCTCGTCGCGTTCTTGGCCGCTTAACCAGGTCGCTAGCGCTCCCCGTTCTGTATTCGTCGACCCACCGAACTTAGGACTTCTGACGACTGTTCGCGCGTCCACGCCTCAGAAACAGCTCGACCCTTCGCGATGTCGTCAACCACCAGGATCAGTTGGTGATCGTGATCGCTGTAGAGCACTTCGATGTTAACGCCCGCCTCGGCCATGCGGCGGGTGATCTTTCCGAGTTGACCTGGTAACGTCTGGTTCAATCGCTGGACTAACACTTCACGCTCCTCCAGCACACTGATGCCGGCTGCTTCGAGTGCGTTGCGGGCGCCCGCCCCATCGTTGAAAAGAAAGTGCGCTACACCCTGGCCGTTCACCACGAAAGCGCCGCCACCCTCAACGCTCACACCGGCGCGGCCAAGCGCGTCGCCCATGTCAGCCAAAGCGCCAGGCCGATTGTCCAACGCGATCGCCAGATCCTTCATCGCCGTCTCCGCAGCAGACTCGTTCGACTTACTTCTTGGGAATCGCTCCCGCCGCCGGCCAGTCGGTATCACCCACTCGCTTAAGGTTCATATCGAAGAAGCGAACCGGTTCCTTGCCTGGCATGACGCGATCGCCAACCTCGTGCAAGGTGCCGTCTTTAATGACGGCCGTGTAGCGAATGGTCATTGGCCCGGCCGGAATCTCCCAGACATAACCGTCACCAGTCGGTTTGATGACGAAATCGCCAGTTTGTCCCTGCGCGTGCGAGTGGAGCGTATAAACCTTCGTTGCCGGTTCGTAGGAGATGATGCCAAAAGCGTTGAAGCTGACGCTGCCGTCCTCGTTGTAACCCCGGCCCTCGATAACTTTGATCGAGCCATCCAGAAAGGGGCCGATGCGTTCCGTTTGCGTGATGTTGTGTTTTTGACCGGAAGGCAGGATCGCCCACGCCGGTCCGCGCCAAACCCCGTCCATCATGGCAAGGGACTTCATGGCCTCGCGCTGAGCAGCGATCAGGGCCGCCGGGTCAGGGCGCTGGGCCGACACAGTAAGAGAAACTGCGGCTGTGATCAGCAGCAACGCAAACATTTTGAGTTTATTTTGACAGAGATGCATTGGCATTTTGTGAACCTCCATGACGCGTTGTACTCATTCGCTCCAAGTTAATTGACTACTTCTCATAAACATAATAAACCAGGCCGGCGTAATCATCGGTCAGGAGAAAACCACCGATACCAAAGCTCAATACATCTACGGGCCGCCCGTTTACTTTACCGGCTAGAAAACCATTGAGATGTGTTCAGTTTAGCAAGACTACGGTCAAGGGGAGCGAAAAACCCGCTCGCTGAATCAGCCAAACAAATCCGCTTAGTTCATTTTGATTTTTTCAGAGCGATAAACTGCGGGATCCTTTGCCCGTGCGCTGAGTGCTGGATCAGCTCACCAAGCCGTTTCTGTCTGGTCTCCTCCTTCCTGGCGCTGACCACCCACCAGTTCGCGGCTTTTCGATATGAGGGCGCCTGCGCCTGAAAGAACTTCCAGGCCGCTGGGTTTTTCTTTAGCTGCTTCGCATATTGATCCGGCAGCTCCGGACTTCGCTGTTCGTAGGAATAGATTCCCGAGCGGTTTTCTTCGCGCGCTGCAAATGCCTTGAGACCTGCCGCCTGCATCAGCCCCTGTTCGATGAGTTCTCCGGCGCGCTTGATGTTGACGGCGCTCCAGGTGCTGCGCGCCAGCCGCGGAGTGAAGCGGATCTTGTAGCTGAAGTCATCGATGCTTTGCCTGATCCCGTCAATCCAGCCGAAGCAAAGCGCCTCGTCGACAGACTGAGGCCAGGTGATGCTCGCTTTGCCAGAGTCTTTCTTGTAAAAGCCCACCCACAGCTCCGTTGCTGAGGCGTGATGGTTTTCAAACCACTCACGAAAATCAGCCGGCGTCTTGAAGAATTTGACCTTCATTGTTGGTAACCGCTTCAGGAGCGACGTAACTATGGCCTACCTTAACTACGACCTGACCAAAGCACTTGGCTGGGCCAACTGCCGCAATGCAAGAACTGTTGTATAAGATCTATCGTACAGGTAAGATTCCGGCGCGGAAATGATCAAGGCGTTCATCAACTCGGGTGAGTATCGAGCGCGCTTTCCAAGACAACTGAGCAGCAAGCAATACCTTTAGCCTGGAAACGCGATTCTGTAAGCGGCCCATAGCGCTAACACCACGGCCACGATAGCTTCGCCAGCAATCAAGCCCGAAGCGAGCGGAATTCGAAAATTCTCTTCTGATTTTGCCGAACTCTTCGCCCAAATCAACTGTGCCACTCCGCCCAGTATGAACGTCATCAGCACCGCCGCATTGATCAGCATGCCAATGCCAATCGCCGCCGGCGATGGAATTACCTCGCCATACTTTTCTGCCAGCAGCGTTAGAACAATCCCTACCGTGATGCCGATCACCAGTCCGACCAGGCAGCCCGGCGGCAAGGCGCTCAAGCCCTTTGTCAGCAGTTCGGCGAAGCCCGCCCACTTGACGCTGATGGGCGAAGACAAGCCCCCAGGTCCGATGCCAAACCTGTCGCGTAGCACTGGATAGATAAGGGCGGTTGCTATAGATCCGACGGGCGCCGCGATCAGTTGCGCGATCGTCAGGCTGCGCGGATTCGAGCGGATCAACTGTCCGGCCTTGAAGTCCTGCATCAGCGCTTCCGAAGTCACCGCGATCGTTCCGGTGAGTCCGCTCGACGACATGTTAACCGGCACATTGCCTGGAGAGATGAAGGCGAAGATGGCCTGCATCATGTTTGACAGCGCGCTAATTGGTCCCCAGTTCGTTTCCCCCAGCACGCGCAGACCCACCAGCATCAACGGCAGCGACAGGAGAATCGCGATAAACGAAAGCCACACGGGAATTCCCATGCTGAAGTATTGCACCAGACAAATCACCACGGTCATAACCAGCGAACCAATGACGACCCACTTCATCGGAAATTCGCGCTGTTCGATCTTGCCACCCTTGCCGCCCTTAAGGTCGCGAAAAGTCTTAACGATAAGATTCCACTTCAGCGCCAGCGACGTGAGCCCGCCGGCGACCATCAGCCCGGTTGCCGGCCACATCACCCAGCGCAGTGTCAGCGCATACGTGAGACCCTCGGTCATGCCATGCGAAAACAGGTATTTTGGCAGGATGAACCAACTGATGGCCGTGCCGATCGCCATGGCCAGGCAGATGCGAAAACCGACCAGCAGTCCCGAACCGAATGACAACAAGCTCAAATTGAAACCAATGGCCATTGGCTGACCGCCGGGGAAGAAGAGAGTTTCCGGAATCCAGGCGAGCGCGGTGGTGAGGATAGTGAGGAGTCCGGACGCAAGACCGCCCAAACCGAGGGCCTTGACTGTTGGCGCGCCCGCGCCCTTCTCGCGACCTTCATGCAACACGAGTATCGTTTCGCCGGCAGCCACACCGTCGGCATAGGTCAGGTTTTCTTCGTCGATGTAATGGCGTCGCATCGGGACGGCCAGCAGGATGCCGAGCAGGCTCGCGCTGCAGAGCCAGAAAAAGATCTGCGCAGTGCCAAGATGAATCGGCGGATTGAGGACGCCCTTGGTGTTGAGCATGTCAAAAGCCGCCAACAGGACGCACATGAAAGCTGTCTGTCCGGCGCTCGTGCCCATCGTTTGCACGATGTTGTTTTCGCGGGCATTCGTTCCCGAGGCGCGCAGGATGATGACCAGCGCAATGAAACCGAAGAAGGCCGACACCACCGAAAGGTTTGGACCAAAGCCAAGTTTCAAGACGCAGTAGGGATAGGCGCTACCTATGATCAGCGCGACTACGAGTCCGACGACGATGGAACGAGTGGTGAGTTCCGGACCGGATTGACTGGCAGCAGTGGTGGTATCGCTCATGGATGCTCCTTAGCTGAACTTATACAACAATGAGCGGGCGCAAGGCGGGGTCCCCTGCGGGGCAGCCCCGCTGGGGTGCTAATCCCGTCTTCCCGACCTGAGAGGTGCTGTGACTAGTTCGGTTAATCTCGTCTCGAACGCCTTTCAATGAAATATCAAAAGCACAACTCCGATAAGCTCATGGTCGGGAAGGCGGGCTTGCCCCCGCTGGTTTGCTAAATCTGTTCTCTATGGAATGCGCTTGCCCGTCGTTTTATCGAAGACAGCGTTACGAAGAAACTGTTCGGTAGTCCAGGGCGGCGGATCTCCGCCCAGATATTTATTGAACCATTCAACGTGCGCGGTGTAGTAGAGCGCCATTTCGTACCAACTCGGCCAATGCCCGGCGTTCGAGTAGATGATCAACCTTGACGGAACTTTCATCTGTTGCAGGTCAGTAAAGAAATTCAGCGACTGCGTGTAGGGCACTCGGTAGTCGCGTTCGCCGGAGATTACCAGGGTAGGTGTCTTGAAGTTTTTGGCGAAATTTGAGGGCGACCACTTGTCATACTGCGAAGAGTCCAGGGGCTTGCCCTTTATGTCCCATTCGGGGAACCAGAGTTCTTCGGTAGCGCCGTGAAATGAACGCAGGTCGTAGATCCCCATCATCGAGGCGATGGCCTTGAAGCGATCCGTGTGGCCCTCGAACCACATCATCATGTAGCCGCCATACGACCAACCCATGGCGCCCATCCGCTTCGAGTCAACGTAAGGAAGCTTTTCGAGCGAGTCGGTAACCTTCATCAAATCCTCGTAGATGCGGCCGCCAAAGTCGCCGGAAATCTCCGCGGTGTAATCCTGACCAAAGCCGGTTGAGCCGTGCGGATTGGGAAACGCCACGATGTAGCCAACGCCTGGATAGACCTGCCAGTCGCCGCGAAACGCATCCGCCCAGTTAGACTGCGGCCCGCCATGGACATTCAGGATCAGTGGGTACTTGCGCGACGGATCAAAGTTGTGAGGCTTGACGATAAAGACCTGCACGCGTTCGCCACCGGAGCCCGTCACCCACATCGTTTCCGCGGGACGGATATCGACTTCGTTCATCAGATCGTCATTGAAGTGCGAGAGCTTTGCCGGCTTTGACGCTTTACCGTTAGCAATCTCCGCGCTGTAGATTTCCGCCGGTTCGCCAACGGATCGCTTGATGTAGAACAAACGCCGCTCGCGCGCGTCAAAGTCGGAAGCGTCAATCGTCTTGTCTGCTAAAACCTGGGCGATGGCTTTTGAGTCAAGGTCGAGACGAAAGATGGGATTCTGTCCTTCAATTGGTCCGGTAAAGTACATCGCTTTGGAATCGTTGGACCAGCGGAACTCGTCAACCCAGTTGCGGAAAGATTCGGTCAGGACAGTTGATTTGCCGGTGGCGCGTTCGTAGAGTGCGATGCGAAAGAGATCCGACTCGTAACCGGGCTGCCGTTGCATTCGATACCCGATGTACTTTCCGTCAGGTGAATATTTGGGGCTGCTATCGTAAGCGGGATTAGCGGCGGTGATATTGCGCGGTGTTGCCGCTTTGTCCTCGAGCGAGATGAGCCAGAGGTCGTTGTTTGTCGAAACTGCCGGAACCGGATCGTGATTAGAGACATAGACCAGCTCCTTGCTGTCGGGCGAGAAGTCGTATTGCAACTGTCCGCCGAGTTGAAAAGTTGGCGCGTCGTATTTGCCCGGCGTCACATCCCTGGTTTCGCCGGTCGCGCTGTTTGCGATGAAAGTGTGGGTGCGTGTGCCGTCTTTCCAGCTTGTCCAGTGGCGATAGAGAAGCTCGTCTGCCAGGTGCGCTTTCAGTGGCCCCGCATCCCAATGCTCCGCAATCTTCTTATTGCAAGCATCGTCACCATTGCACTCTGGATAAACGTCTGACGAAAACGCGATCCACTTGCCGTTGGGAGACCAGAATGGATCGGAAACTCCGGTTGAGATGTCGGTAAGCTTGCGCCATTCGCCGCCGGCGGCAGGAATCAGGTAGAGATTCGCATCTTTCGAACTGACGAAGGAGATTTGCTTACCGTCCGGCGAGAAGGAAGGCGAATTCTCGCTCTCTTCACCCAGCGTCAGCTGGCGCGGGTTTTTCCCGTCAGTATCAATTGCCCAGATGTGGCTGTTTCGTTTTGCGCGCGCCAGGTCTGAAGTTGTTACGACGAAGATCAAAGTCTTGCCGTCGGGAGCAACGTGCAGCTCGGTAATATTTTTGACGCGATAAAGATCTTCAATGGTGAAGGCGCGTTTCTGCGCCTGCAGTGACGTGAATGAAAGCAGCAAGAGAATTGAGAACAGGTACAGGCGACGCATCATTCGTTTCGACTCCTTGGATATGGGCAATGCCAGCGACCAGGGTCGCAGCAGTTATTTTGTCGGTGGGAGAGTATTCTATTACGAAATGGGAAAAGGGCAATTACGAATCTGGTCCGCTCACATCCAGGCACGGTGAATCGAGCCGTTCAACCAGCCTGCGGTAGCAGGCGACAGCATAAAGCCCAGGGTGAAGCGAAGCGAAACCCTGGGTAACAGAGCGAAAACATTTCGAGCCCGTGAAACGGGCGACAGAGGTGCGAGCGTGGCCTTCTGCCGCCCGCTTCGCGGGCTAGTGATCATCAACGTCGGAACCCAGGGTTCGCTTCGCTTCACCCTGGGCTTTATGCTGCCGCCTGCTCCGCAGGCTCATTGAAGGCTTCCACTTAGATTGCTTTACCGCGTCCGGCATTTGAACTCTGAGAGAAGAGTTCGGGCAGCTTCAAGTTTTTTACGTTGGTCGGCTTTCATATTCTTAGTGTGAAGATACTTCAGTAAGCCCAGCTTGTTAAGTCCGGGCCCTAAGTGCAGTCTTCAAAATGCGGTCGACGATCCACGGGGCAGTAGCCCGACCGTAAGGGAGGGCTTCGCTTCATCGTTATCGGCAGGCTAAACAGGAGCCCTCCATGACTGTCGCTACTGCCCCGAATTACACGACGCGTCCTTATCGGGTTGGGCTGATGCCGAGAACCAATAACGCCAGCTTGTTAAATCCGCGCCCTTCGGTGCCGTCTTCAAAATGCGTTCGACGATCTTGGGCGCGTAGAACTGATGATAACGAAGACGCGAGATCGCGTTCGGACGCGTGTGGTCGCCGTTCCAGCAGTGTTCCGCGCGCGGCTCGTAATCCACTTCGCCGCCGTAGTAAGGGTCCTTCGTACTCTTGAGAAAATCATCGACGAGATAGACAGCATTGTTGAGAAAGTAGTTGTCAGCTTCGCCCACATAGATGTGCAGCTTGCCTTCGAGCTTTGGCCCCAGGGTTTTCCAGTCGCGATGCAAGATGTAACCGAGGTCGTAATGCTCGCGCCAGTATTCAGCCACCGAGCGATCAATCTTGCCGGTAACTTTGTCCCAGATCGGTTTTGGGTAACCATCACTGCCAACCGGTGAATACACTGCTTGCCAAATATCCCACTGCCCACCCGAGCGGCTATTGTTGCCTAGCGCGAGTTCGAGATAATTCATTTCCTGGAGAGTCGCCGCGAGTTCGCCGAGATAGTTTCGCTTGCCGGGTCGCGGTGTTTGTTTCCACGGCGCTTCAGCAGTGTAAGCGTTGTCGTGTTCATAGATATTAACGACGGTGTACGCGCGAAAATCTATCGGGTCGGGACAGGCGCCCCAGGCGCCGTTGTATTCGTCGGGGTAAAAGATTTGCGCCGCGAGCGCTTCCCAGCCGCCCGTCGAGCCGCCATACATGAAGCGCGCCCAGCCTTTGCCCAGCCCACGAAACTGTTTCTCGATAAAGGGAACTAGTTCGTACGTGATCGCGTCGCCATAAGGGCCGAGGTTGACGGAGTTCACGGCGTAGGAGTCGTCGTAGTAAGGATTTGCATGCTGAATCTCGATGATAATCAGGCGCGGAAAGTCGGGCCCCGTCCATTCTTCATAAAACTTGTGGGCATACTCCTGCTCAATCTTGTTGTAGCCGGCGAGATGAAAACGTTCGCTGTATTCAGGCTTGAGATTTGGATCGGGGGGCGTTTCGCGGAAGCCGCCAAAGTCGGCAGGGAAGTGGCCGTGAAAGATGACCAGCGGATAATGCGCGTTGGGATGACTATCAAAACCTTCGGGCAGCAGAACGTTGACACCGAGAAACATGGGCCGGCCCCAGAATTTCGTTAGCAACTCGCTCTGCATCTTTACGTGCTTGATGTACTTCGTATCTTTCGGCGGCTCGATGGGTGGAATGACTTTGTCGAGCGTGATCTTCACCGAACGACCGTCGTTTGTATTCACGGTGATCTTTTGCGGCGTGCTGTAAAAATTCCCAGGCGCACTATTCCACTGCTGGCCCTCGCCGCGATCCATTGGTAACTTCACGGTGTGGCCGTCGGCACGCTTAAAGGTTTCGTAGCGGTGAAGCAATGCTTGAATCCAATATTCTCCAGGTCTCAAATCGGATAGAGAACGCAGGGGATAACCAAAGGCGCTCGCGTCAACGCTAACTTCCTGTCCCGGCTTCAAGCCGTTGACGTCAACGCCGAAGACTTGCTGCGTGTTCAGGTCTTCGTTGATCTGAAAACGAGGCTCCTTGGCACCGTCAGTGGAAACGAGCAGCAGCACTCTACCGTCGAGCGGTTCGTGACTACTTGTTTCCGGGAAAGAGATTGCGAAGCGCAGGCTGGATGCTGGTTCAGTTTTCATTTCCACGGTCCTTGTAAACGTAAAGGGCGCAAGAATCACTAATGACAAGACGAAAAGGCGCAAAGGTTTTTTTGATCTCATTGGCGTATCCGGCTCCTGGTGCATCATTTGGGTTCAACATTATGTCCCGTTAGGGACGGAATGTTTATAGAAACGGTTGCTTCGTGATATTCCGAAAGCTCCATAGATACAAGGAGCGAAATATCACTCCTCTAGTGATGGCCCAGAAAGGGAAACATTCCGCTCCTCGGTTACTGGAAGGTAATTGTAGCCGATGCGGAGCTGAGCTTGTTTGACGCTTGCTGACTATAAAGATGGACCCTCCGGAGCCAAGGCTCGCTCCGCTCCCTCACAAGTTAGCCGTTAACTCTAAACTTCGAAGGTCTTACTCGCTAAACTGCACTTCAGGCGCAGCTTCCTCTTCGGATGGTAACGCGAGTGACGCTGGCCTGGCCCCGTCGGCATACTGGAGTTTGTAGAGTTTCCAGTAAAGACCGTGCTGCGCCAGCAATTCCTGATGCGTGCCACGCTCTCGTATTTCGCCGTGATGCAGCACGATGATCTGATCGGCGCGCTGAATCGTTGAAAGACGGTGCGCGACCACAATGGAAGTGCGGTTGCGCATCACTCGTTCGATCGCTTGTTGAATCAGTTGCTCTGTTTCCGTGTCGATTGAGCTGGTCGCCTCATCCAAAATCAAGATTGCGGGATCAAATGCCAGCGCACGGGCAAAAGATATCAGCTGCTTCTGGCCCACCGAAAGGCCAGCGCCCCGCTCTTTAACTTCGGCCTGGTAGCCGCCATGCAAACGGTTTACGAAGGGCTCGGCACTCACCTCTTGCGCAGCCCATTTGACGCGGTCTTCAGTTATATCTTGTCGTCCCAATCGGATATTACCTTCTATCGTGCCGCTGAAAAGAAATATTTCCTGTAACACTACGGCGAAGTTTTCCCTGAGCGATGGCAGGTTCCACTCACGCAAGTCCACGCCGTCCAGCAGAATTCGGCCGCGCTGCACGTCATAGAAACGCATCAGCAGATTCGTAATCGTCGACTTTCCTGAACCAGTGTGGCCGACAAGCGCAATCGACTGTCCCGGGTCAACCTTGAAAGAAACGTCTTTGAGAATCCAGTCTTCGCCCTGATAAGCAAACCAAACGTTTTCAAATTCAATGCGGCCTACGGCACGGCCCGACTTCGCGGGTTGAGCCGGTGAAGTGATCGCAATTGGCAGATCGAGCGTCTTGAAAATGCGATGCGACGCGACCACCGCAGACTGGAGCACATTGTACTTATCAGAAATGTCGCGAATCGGCTGGAAGAGAAAACTTGAATATTGGATGAACGCCACCAGCGCGCCCAGCGTGAGCACGGTGTGCCCGGGCGTGTTCTGCATTACGCGATAGCCGCCATACCAGATAATCAACGCGATGCCGAAGGCGCCGATGAAATCAACCAGCGGGAAAAAGACGGCGTAGTAAAAAATGGTGTCAATGTTTGCTTTGCGATAGTCGGCATTGATCTCACGAAACCTGGTAATCGACTTTAGCTCAGCATTGAATATCTGGACCGTCTGCGCGCCTGCGAAGTGTTCCTGAAGAAAGGCGTTGATACGCGCAATGCGGGTGCGCACCATGTCGTAGCCCTTGCGTGCGCCTTTGCGAAACCATGTGGTTGCGATCCATAGCAGCGGAACGGTCAGCAGGGTCACCAAAGTAAGGCGCACGTCCATCCACAACATCACGCCGATGATCGCGAAGATCATCACGACGTCACCCAGCAGGTCCGTGATTCCAGCCGTGAAGAGTTCATTGAGCGAGTCAACATCGCTGGTGAGACGCGTCATGATACGACCAACCGGATTACGATCGTAGTAAGCCACTTCCTGATGCTGCAGCTTGTCGTAAAGCTCGCGGCGCATATCAAACATCACATACTGACCCACCGTGTTAAGCAAGAGCGCCTGAAAATAAGAGAACACTAAACGCAATAGCTGCACGCCTACGTAAAGTCCGACCAACAGCTCCAGACCAGCGGATTTGCGCGGCAGGATGTACCAGTCAATCGCGTACTCGGTAAACTTCGGTTGCAGAATTCCCAGCAGGTTTAGCGCGAAAGTCAGCAGCAGGGCAGGGAAGAGCAGGCGCAGGTAAGGGCGCAGGTAGCGCAGCAGCCGGCGGGCAACCTGAAAGTCGTAAGTCTTCCCGATCGCTTCTTCTTCGTGAAACTGTTTTACGGCTGTCGACATTGGTTACCTAATTCAAGCTGCTCCTGTTCTTGTAGCTGGCGGCTTCTAATTGGCTGCGCCGGGGAAAATGAAAAAGGTCGCCGGCTACCGCGAGTATGAAGAGCAGGTAATATTCACGATTGCCGATAATTAAACGTTCGATCATCGTCTGGTATCGTTTGTTCAGATCAATTTCCATCGTCTCAAGCTCCGCTGTTGAGTGAATGACGCATCAGGTAAGCGCCAGCTCTTCTTCGAGCAACTGTCGCTCATAAAGGGTCGAGTATTCTCCGCCGAGCGCAAGTAACTCATCGTGCGTTCCCTGCTCAATGATGCCTCCTTCGTCGAGCACGCAAATCGTGTCGGCATCGCGGACGGTCGAAATGCGGTGCGAAACAATCAGACTCGTGCGGCCGCGCATTACGCCGCGTAGTTTTCCCAGTATCTTTTCTTCCGTGTACGTGTCAACGGAGGACAAGGCGTCGTCAAGAATCAGAATCTTCGGCTCTCGGAGAATTGCTCGTGCGATCGCGGTTCGTTGTTTTTGACCACCGGAGAGCGTGAGCCCTCGTTCTCCAACCAGCGTTTCGAAGCCATCGGGAAAGCCTGCAACATCTTCCGTCAGCCCGGCCACTTCGGCAGCCCCTTCTATCTGCGGTCGTTCCGCCTTATCCACGCCGAAAGCGATGTTCTCGGCGAGGGTGTCGCTGAATAAGAAAGTCTCCTGGGGAATGTAGCCAATGCCCGAACGCAACTGCCGGAGTGAGTAGTTGCGAACCGAAACGCCGTCAACAAGCACCGTGTTTTCCGGTGCCTCAACAATCCGCGAAATCAGGTTGACAAGAGTGGACTTGCCGCTGCCGGTGCGTCCCACAAAAGCGACAGTCTGGCCGGCAGGTATAGTCAGCCTGATGTTGTGGAGCACCGGCTCATCGTTTGGGTGGTAACGAAAAGTTAGATTCCGAAATTCGATTTCACCCTTAATCGGCGGTTGTGTTTTCACTTCTTTGGAATCTGTTATCGAAGGCTGGACGGTAAATATTGCGTTCATCCGCTTCAAACTGGCCGTGCCGCGCTGGTACAAATTGACGACATATCCCAAAGCGATCAGCGGCCAGATCAAGCGGAAGAGATACATGTTGAAGACGGTAAACTGGCCGACCGTGATCTCCCCGCGAATCGCCGCCGGCACGCCGGCCCAGATGATCAGCACGAAGCCCATCCCGATCAGAAACTGCATTAGCGGGCGCATCAACGCGTCAATTCTCACCAGGGCCAAATTCTTTTCCGCGTATTGTCGATTCAGCTCGTTGAAGGCGGCAATCTCGGCGCCTTCCTGCGCATACGCCCTCACCACGCGTACGCCGGTAAAGTTTTCCTGGGCACGCGCGGTGATTTGCGCGAAGAAGTCCTGTATTTTTTCGAAGCGAACGTGAACCTGCTGGCCGAAAAACTTAACCGTCAGGGAGACCAGCGGCATCGTCGCAAACAACAGCAGCGTGAGACGCCAGTTGATCATGAACATCAACGGCAGAACGATGAATACGACGAATAACGTTTGCACGGAGTACATGATCATAGGTCCGGCCAGTTGTCTGACTGCCGCCAGATCGTTAGTGGCGCGCGCCATTAAGTCGCCGATGCGATGCTCCTGGAAAAACACTTGCGGCTGGTCGACGAGGTGAGCGTAGAAATCCTGACGCAGATCGTACTCAACCTTGCGCGACATTCCTATCAGGATGCGGCGTTGCAGAAATAGAAAGGTGCCGCTTAAGACACTAGCCCCGAGCACGCTTAGCGCGGAGATGGTGAGGCGTGACCAGGTTATCTCGACCCAGTTTGCATCAATGGCATGACCGACAATTATCGGGATGTAAAGGTTGAAAACAACGCTGGCCAAAATGCAAGCGATACCAATCGCCAGTTCGACCTTATAAGGAAGAAAGTAGCGCGCAAATTTTCGTAGATCGTCCATGCACAAGAAAGCCGCAAAACTTCCGAGACTCCTGGGTAAAAGAGCGAAAGGTCATGATGCTCGATTTTGCGTCAGGACGCCAGAAGGCAGAAGTGTCGAGGTCTTTGTGGAGAAAGTGAAAGACGCGCCAGCGGAGCAGACAGAAGAAAATTCAAGATCTCAAATTTGAGATTCCAGATTGAAAACTAGAGTCGCTGCATAGCGTCTGTTAACTCGGCGCTGGGCTCACCATTCGCAAAGAGAAAGGGCTCGAAGACGCTGACGCAGTTGCGTCCGGCATTTTTGGAAGTGTAGAGCGCGCGATCCGCGGCAACGATCAGCGTATCTCGCGACGAAGCGTGCTCGGGAAACGCAGCTACTCCGAAGGAAGAAGTCACCTTGCCAAAGCCGGGCACTTCCATCTCCTCGATGCGTTTTCGCAAGCGCTCAGCCACCAGCAGCGCCCCCTCGGCGCCTGCGTGAGGCAGAATTATTACAAACTCGTCGCCACCGAATCTCGCAGCGCAGTCACCCGCTCGTAGTTCTGCTCGCGCGTTGTCGGCAAACATGCGCAGCGTCAGATCGCCAGCTTCATGTCCTGCTTGATCGTTAATCTTTTTGAAATTGTCGAAGTCGAGCATGATTAAAGAAAGCGGCTGGTGCAGGCGCGTCGCTTGATGCAGATCGCGCTCAAGCTGCAATTCGAATGAGCGCCGGTTGTAACAACCCGTGAGGCTATCTGTCAGCGCCTGCTGTTGCATTTGCGCAAACAAGTGCGCTTGAATAACCGCAACCACAAGCTGATCGGCGACGGTATGCAATAGCAACAATTCATTATCGGCCCAGATGCGCGACCTGTCGTCAGACCGCACCAGCAAAAGCCCAATACAGTTTCCCCGATAATTGAGCGGCACTACGGCATCAGCAAGTACGTGAGGGGACTGCGAAACGTGACCATCGACAACGTATGCTTCGGATGAATCCGTCAAGCGCGCACTAACTGAATCCATGTGGCCGAGCAGGGATTCTTCACCCTCAATCGCGGCATCCGGGCGCAGATAACACTTAGTCATCTGTCGACCAACGAGAGCGCCCTCAACTCTTGCCGCGCAAGAGTGAACGTTGAGCGCGCGTCCGACTTCGTCGGCGGCAGTTTGCAACACGATATCGAGTTCGAGGGTGTTTCTGATCGCGGTCGCGAGGCGATTGACGGCAATCTCGCGTTCGGCCTGTTCTTGCAATAGTCGCGCGAGCTTCGTCGTTACTCCCAGGGTCAGTTGCAGCGAAGTAGCGTGCGGCGTTGAAACGCGAACCGCTTGCGCAAAAGCGTTAGAGTGAAAACTATGCTCGGCGGTGACGCGAGCCATTAAGTATTCCAGGGCAGAGTAAACGATGTCAGGCTCGAAGGTCCAAATGACCAGATCTCGCGAGGCGTCTTCGGCTTTATTGTGAACGGAAGCAAGCAAAGCAGAGAAGCGAGCGTCGGCGATCACGACAAACCGCTCGCAGTTGCTACCGTCATCGGTTTGTTCAAGAACGATAGATTTGGCTTCCTCTTTACCTCTGTTGAGCACCATACTCGATAGGGCATCCAGGGGACTTACCCACAGGAACAAGTTCCTGGTTGTCTCATCGAGTTCCTGGAGGCGAGCAGCGTCTCGAGCTGGTCTCTCCGCAGACCTGGGCAAACTCTCGACTACCAAAGCACCGAGATTGTTTTCCAGCACAACGTCTTCGAAATAACGATGAAGTTGCGCAATCGTCGAGCCGGCGCAGCGCACGGGCATTAGCTGCCTGGGATGTTGGGCCAGAAGGGAATGATAGAGGGAATACATGGGTCGGAGTTCACCAGGAGAACTGCAAACTATGTTCTTTTGCGGGGCTTGTGACGCGACTAGGGTCCACATGTGAGGCCAAGATCATCTTACCTAGATAAACATTGACTGTCCACCCAAATCCCATGAAGAGACTCGGGGTTCTTCAGAGCTTGATGTAAGTGCTAAGTGCTGTGGTTGCAAGTTTTCCGTCAGCACCAAACACGTCCGCGGACACGACAAAAAGGCGTCGACCGGCCCGCACCACTTTGGCTGATGCGGTTATCCTTCCCTTAGTAAGCGGACGGAGATAGCTTATGGTCAAATCGACCGTCGTAACCTTCTCCCGCGGGGCCAGGAGAGAAATAATCGCGAACGCCATCGCGGTGTCGATCAAGGAGGCAATTGCGCCGCCGTGAACAACCCCGTGGTTTTGTGTCAGTTCCTTGCGAACGTCCAGGCCGAGCGTCGCCGCTCCTTTGCTAATGTCGTCAAGTTCAATCCCGAGCAGATGAGCGTAAGGAACTGACTCAACCGCTTTCTGAATCCGTCGAGCTTGCGCCGGTGTTATCTTCGTCACAATTTTCGTCACAGTCATGAGCGATAGCCCGCTTCAGCATTTGACGGTTCGACAATCACCGCAGTGCCGTAGGCCAATACTTCTGTAACTCCTGCGGAAACCTCAGTCGCATCGTAGCGCGCCGCCACTATCGCGTTGGCTCCGATCTCCGTCGCATGCTGGATCATAATGTCAAACGCATCACTGCGCGTATCCTCGCAAAGCTTTGTCCAGACCGTAATGTTTCCGCCAACGATCGTTTGCAAACCGGCGCCGATCGTCGCGAAGATGTTCCGGGAACGAACTACAATTCCGCGCACGACTCCCAGGTTTTGCGTAATGCGGAAGTTGGGCAACTCAAAGGCAGTAGTTACCATTTGATGTGATACAGAATAGCGAGGTGGACTAACTGCATATGGTGCTCTTTGGTCGAGGGGGTCTCTGCTCATGTTGTCGTCCTTTTAGAAAAATGTTTTAGGTTTTGAATAGTGTTAGTTTTTTTTCGCGGGCTTTGCCTCTGGCCTTGGGCTCCGCCGGAATCCACAGGTACTCTTGTAGCTCACACCGACCGCGTTCATTGAAACTTACTCCCTCGGCCTCCAGCATTCGTTGCTGCTTGTCGTGCGGGAGAACCAACCCACGAGTGGAACAGCCACCCTGCGCATTGATAACTCGGTGCCAGGGAGTCTTGTCGTTTGCGGAGTGCATGACGAATCCAACTGTTCGCGGCGTATAGCCCTCGCCCAGGATTTCGGCGATCTGGCCATAGGTCATGACGCGTCCGCGAGGAATCATACGAACAATTCGGAAGACGCGTTCCCGGTAGTCGTTGTCAGTGTTACCCACCATGTTATCTAACGCTTTTTCTAGTTCAACGTGCGCAGTATGACGCGGGCTGGGGCGCCGTCGCCACTGCCCTCGGCGACTTTGAGTGGTAGACAAATTAGTTCATAGCGCCCGCTCGGGACTGCTCGCAAATCCAAACCCTCAAGGATTACAACCTCGCTGGAAAGAAAGGCGAGGTGAGTCGGGAAACTGTCCGACTTGAATTTTTCGACCGACAGATAGTCTATCCCCACAAGTTTGATTCCTGATTCAACCAGCCGGCGAGCAGCAGGCGGATCGATGTACACATAATCCTCGCGAAATCCTTGTCCCAGGTGATCCCAGAAAGCGGAGTTCCGCGTCTTGAAAAGAATTCTTTGCGAACCACTGACACAATTGGCGGCAACGAAATTCTCATCGATCACGCCGATATGATCCGCCACTTCTACAACCTCGGCTTCTCCCACGAGGCTCTCCAGAGGCAGCGAATCGACTTTCGCGCCGCCTTCGATGAAGTGTGCCGGAGCATCGACGTGCGTACCTGAATGCAGGCCAAAGTTTATTAGCGAAACATTAGCAGCATCGCCTTTGGCCAGTCGCAGCCACTGCTTGATCTCGATGCCGGGGTCGCCCGGATAAGTAGGGGTGGCCGCGGACAGCGGCACGCTGACATCGTAGATTCGCATTGGTTAAGCTTAGTCGATCGTTGGGAAAACGAAAAGACGCTCGCTTGCGGTGGTGGCGATCATTTCGTTAGCATCGCGCGCTGTCGAAGCATTTCTGACAGGAGAAGGTTATTTCCATCGCTAATACTCAAAGCCGTCGCCGGCGGCATCGACCTAGCTTGGCCGCATCAAGTTACCTGAACACGGCGCCGCTAATCTGGAGCTTTCAACACGGAAGCCAGCAAGGTGCCGTGGAGCTAGTGACGGATGCCGCGCCCGCGCGCTGCGCTGACTTACTCGCGCGCGGAGAAGTTGAAGCCGCGCTCGTTCCCATCATCGAGTACCAACGAATCCCTGAAGCGCGAGTCGTGCCGGGCGTTTGTGTCGGTTCCCACTCGGCGGTGCGCAGCGTGGTGCTCGTTAGCAAGTATGACGACCTCAAGAGCGTCCGCCGAGTTGCGCTGGACGCCTCGTCGCGAACATCCCAAGCTCTGGTAAAGATTATCTTCCGCGAGTTTTTTGGTATTGAACCGAAGTGGGAGACAGCCAGTCCCGACCTTCACGCCATGTTGAAAGCCAACGATGCAGCGCTACTCATCGGCGATCCGGCGATGAAGATATCGCTGCCGGGTGTTCATGTTTTCGATCTGGCGAGTTTGTGGCGTCGATTTACCGAAACCGGCTTTGTGTTCGCAATGTGGATGGCGCGTGCAGGTACGGTTGAGGCAGTTAGCGACGTAGATTTTGCCGGTGCTCGCAATGAAGGGCTGGAACAAGTGGAGAAGATTATCTCTCAATACGAAACGGAGCTGCCGCTCCCGCAAGCAGAGGTCAGGGAGTATCTGACGGAGAACATTACTTTCCACCTTGATGAGAGCCTTGAGAAAGGCATGCTGTTATATTTTGAGTTGGCCTTGAAACACGGGCTGATCGACAATAACAAGCCGTTACAGTTCATCAGGCCTTACGATCCACGAAAGGACACGAACTGACGCGAAATGTCGTTAGTGTAGTTTGGTGTGATTAGTGGATCGTATCGCTATTTTGCTTATTGGATAGCCAAGCAATAAACTACGAACATGCCGAGTGAGATACAGAGCATTTTGGATAAGGCGCTCGCGGGTGTGCGGTTGACCTCAGATGACTGCACCGCTTTGCTGGAGTCTCACGATGTTGCCCGCATCGGCGCGGCCGCCGACGAAATTCGCCAGCGCCGGCATCCGGACAACGTCGTCACCTACATCATCGACCGCAACATCAACTACACGAACGTCTGCAACGTAGTTTGCACCTTCTGTGCTTTCTATCGACGACCGGGCGCCCCCGACACTTACGTCCGTACGCTCGAGGAGATCTGCGACAAGATTGACGAAACGATCGCGCTCGGCGGTACCGGCGTCCTAATGCAGGGCGGACTGCATCCCGATTTCGGTATCGAGTGGTATGAAGACTTGCTGCGAACGCTGCACGCGAAATACCCGACGTTTCAGCTCCATTGCTTTTCGCCGCCCGAGATACACAACCTCCATCTGCTCTCCGGACTTGATTACGAAACGATCATGGCACGGTTGAAAGACGCGGGTCTCTACAGCCTACCTGGCGGCGGCGGCGAGATACTTGACGACGAAGTGCGCAACCGCGTCTCGACCAAGTGCACGACGGACGAGTGGTTGGCAGTAATGAAAGCTGTGCATCGCGTGGGCTTACGATCGACAGCGACGATGATGTTTGGCATCGGCGACAACGTTACGCATCGCGTCAGGCATTTGCAGCGAGTGCGCGATTTGCAGGATGAGACTGGCGGCTTTACCGCGTTCATTCCCTGGACCTTTCAACGCGAGAACACCGCCCTCGGGCGACGCATCAAGGACGAGCCGACCGGCGTTGATTACTTGAAGATGCTGGCAGTCTCGCGGTTGTTTCTGGACAACATCGAAAACTTCCAATCGTCATGGCTAACGCAGGGACTAAAACTTGGACAAGTGGCCCTGCGCTTTGGCGCCAACGACATGGGGTCGATCATGATTGAGGAAAACGTGGTGTCGGCCGCCGGCGCTCACAATTGTGCTGACGAACAGATGTTGCGCTACCTGATCCGTGAAGCCGGCTTTGTTCCGCAACAACGAGACATCCTCTACGCCCGCGTTAATCGCGAGGAAGCGACAGTTGGCGACGCGTCGCAGTCGACGCCGCTGCGCGAGTTAACCGTGGCGATTGCCGATTAATCGCCCTGATCTCCAGTCCGCACCGCATTTTGTTTTACGACAACCTTGACCCGAGCATCTAGCGTGCATCCTAAGACAACTTCAATCACGACGCTGCTCTTTGACTGGGATGGCACTCTGGTTGATTCGGCGCAGCTCGGTCTGACGGCTTTCGAGCAGTCGTTTGCCGCCCTGGGCGTTGCTTTCGACCATGATATTTATCGCGCGGTCTATTCGCCAAACTGGTATTCCGTCTATGAAGCGATGGGACTACCGAAAGAGAAGTGGCAACTGGCTGACGATCTTTGGGTTCAGCATTACGGCGAACAAACTGCTCAACCGGTACCGGGTGCACAACAGACGATCGCGGAACTAAAGCAGAAGGGCTACCGACTGGGTATTGTTAGCAGCGGCAGTGAAGGCCGAGTTGTGCGCGAGATAAGCGAACTGGGACTCGACAGCTTTTTTGAAACAGTGATCTGCAACGAGCAGATGGAGAATAAGAAGCCTCACCCGGAAGGTTTGGAAACGGCGATGCGCTCGCTCGGCTGCGTGAGCGGTGCGACCTGCTACGTGGGTGATAGTCCCGAAGACATCCAAATGGGGAAGCGCGCCAACCTGTTTACCGTGGGAGTGCGCAGCGCTTACCCCACGAGTTGGAAATTGAAGAGTCACAACCCCGACATCTTTGTCGAATCACTCGCCGAACTTTTAGAACTTTTTTAGCGAGGACAGATTAGCCGCGGATTAACGCGGACTACGCGAATCTGAAAGTACACAAAGTCAGAACCGGGAGCGGTTCTATGAAAGGGCTGTCAAGAGAAAAGTTCTCCCCAGCCGGCCGCCGATTAAATGAATAGTGCTTGGCAGCTAGCCACTCAACGCACCCGAAGCGGCACAACTTTGACTACACTCCGCTTT
>JANMQG010000174.1:0-4515 GCA_031370285.1 Chloracidobacterium sp.
GGCGAAAGGTAACTGAACATGCCCGCTTGTTGTTCGTTGTCTCCCCGCATTCTGCTCCTCCGTCTTTGGCGTTGGACCAGATTATAGTTGACCCTGATCATCGCGGGGGAAGAATGTTTAGTTTTTCAGCAGCCTGCTAGGGGAAAACTTAGGAAAAACTCGCGAAAAGGCCCGATTCCGGGCCTCTCCCAGATGAAAAGAGGTTGCCATTGGTCGTATACCAATAGGGTAACTCGTGTTGTGTCTAAGAATCGCCTTGGGTCGTCGGATGTTCAGCCGCGGTTTTTAGAGCCATTTGTTGTCGTTGTTACCTGAAAACTATACTTACCTGTAGCCCAAGCGCGACGGCCTCGCGGGCAACCCCATTAGGTGGCTGGTAGCTTTTTACAACCGATGCCCCAGAAAGATCGTCCAGAGATACCGCTTAGCCAGGAGCATTTAGAGAAGAGTGCCTCTCTGCTTGTCGAAGAGTCGCGGTCGCGGCTTGGATCGAACCCGGAAGTGGCACTGCACACGGCAGCGCCCAGCATCGTTCAGGAACATCGCGAAGACGCTCCCGCTGGCTGGGTGGCAGTGCAGGAAAAACTTGCGGCCTCGGCCGGCCTATCTGTCTTACTCGTCGACGGCCGACAACCTCCCGCGCTGGTCGCCTCAAATAACAATTCGATTTGCCACGCATTTCAGTCTTCAATGGAATATGTCAGCCTCTGCGATCCCTATTGCGGCGACGCTCATCGCCGCGCGTTGAGCGCCGGCTCGGCGGTTCAATACAAGTGCCACGCGGGGCTGCAGTGTTTCACGATGCCGGTGCACCTTGGCAGGGAACAGAATCTCGTCGCTATCGGCGGCCGGGCCTTTGTAAACGCCGAGGACTACCGCAAGTTAGTCGACCGTTTTCGGGCTGGCGAGTTAAACGATCTGCTTAGCAGCGAACCATTTGAAAATGTGATATTTGCTGAGCCGCAACGGCTGGATCAATTGTGCGAGCGACTGCAAAAAGCGGCGCGAACTTTTAACGCGCCGGCTGTCAGCCCCAAGACGGCGCCAATTGAGCCTGAAGTGACTGCACCTGTCAGTACGGCGGCCGATAACGCACCGGTACTCACGCTTGAACATTCACCTGGTCTGCAAAGGGAAGTCGACCGTCTGCGCGGTGAAGTGGAGCATCGCTCGCAACTAGCTGAATCCCTCCAGCGCTTCCTCGAGCGCATCAGTTCCCGCGAGCCGGCTAAGACCTATAGTGCGATTCTCACGCACTCAATGGAACTCCTTAGAGCCGAGCGCGCTTCTCTCTGGGTGTTTGATGAAAGCTCAAGCGAGATCAGTATGAAAGCTGCCGCGGGCTTCGCGACTGTTGGAGACGCGGTCACACCGAGCCGGATCGGGGTAGGCATTTCTGGGGGAGTGTTGGAATCGGGGAAGGCCCTGGTTGTCGAGGATTTGGAAGCGATTGGACTGCCCCCCGCCCCGGCTGAGCGCAAGTACAGAACCAAGTCCTTTATCAGTTACCCCATCACCATGAGCGGCCGGAAAATCGGGGTACTGAACTTCGCCGACAAAGCTGGCGGCGAGAAGTTTGACCACGTCGATCTCAACTTGCTGGAGATTATTGGTTCCCAAATCGCAGTTTCGTTAGAAAGCGCCGAATGGCAGGAACGCGCCACCCAATTCCAACTGATGTCGATAACCGATCCGCTTACGGGCTTGCTGAACCGTCGCTATCTGGAAGAACGTTTGACCGACGAACTGAACCGCTCACAACGTTATAGCTACCAGATGAGTTGCCTGATGATCGACATCGATGACTTCAAGAGCTACAACGACCGCAATGGACATCAGGCGGGCGACGTGGCGCTCAAAATCACAGCTCATACGCTGAAGGCGGCCCTGCGATCGGCCGACGTGGCGTGTCGCTACGGCGGTGAAGAGTTTTGCATTCTGCTGCCGCAGACGTCGCTTAGCGAAGCGGGAGTCATCGCCGAACGTATGCGACAGCGAGTGGCCGAAAAGGTTTACCCCTTCGGCAAGTTACAGCCGCTGGGGACCGTCAGTGTCAGCATTGGAATCTCCAGCTTCGCCAAACACATCGATACCGGGGACAAGGTAATCGCAGCCGCTGATCGCGCGCTCTACAACGCCAAGGCGAAAGGCAAGAACCGGATCGAGTTTTACCTTGATAACCTTTCGAGTTGACCAGCCGCCGGATGAATCACAATCGCAACGAGCAAGACCGCCAGATTCTCGGCCGCGTTAAGCGCGACGAGTTTATTGGCAGGACTGCCGAACTGGAGCGGCTCGTTTCCCGCGCGAACCGATCGAAACAACGGGCGAGTGCCGGAGAAGCTAGCGGACTCCTCATTCTGTTGGCGCCGCTTGCTGGTGTTTCAGAGTTGCTACGTCAGACGTTTGATAGTCTTTTTAGCCGCCGTGAAGAGGTGGTGCCGATCTATTTTGCGCTGCCGCAAGCAGAAACCACGGCCGTCAGCGCGGCGATTGAATTCCTCAATACATTCCTGCTGCAATACATCGCCTATCGCCGCGATGAGCCTTCCCTATGCCACGCTTCGCTGACACTAAACGATCTCGTCAAACTTGCGCCGGCAGCCGACCTCGATTGGATTGCAGAATTAGTCGAAGCTTATAACCGGCAACGCTTCGGAGAAGACGACCGGGAGTTCGTGCGATTTTGTCTCACGGCGCCAGCACGAGCTTTGCCGAAAGATGTCCGGCCCTTTGTCATGTTTGACGCCGTGCAGTTGACTAACTACGTCGACTCGTCAGTGCCCTTCGCGATTGAAATTGTCAGGGCGCTCAGGTCCGGCGGCAATCCATTTGTCTTAGCTGGCTTGCGGCGCGAAGTTCTCGACGCGCTGGAGCGGGCCGGCGGCGGCGCCGACGCGCTTGACGTGATGCGACTCGGTCAACTCGGAGAAGCGGATGCTCGCAACCTGGTTAGCTCGGCGGCGCGCCGGCAACAGGTTTCCCTAAACGACCAGACGAGGGACCTCCTCGTACAACAGTTAGAGGGCAGCCCCTTCTTCATCACGGCGATGCTGCAAGCAGCGGGTGAAAAGCACTTGGCGCTCGACTCTTACCTCGCCTGCGAACGGCTATACGTTGACGAATTGATGGGCGGCCGACTCAATCGCTATTTTTCGTCCGTGCTTGAGCACCTCGCTCCAGAACCTCAGACCAGGGCGTCGCTGATCCGTCTCCTTTGCGAAGCGGGGCCAGAAGGCAAGCGCACTGCTTCTTTTGAAGGTTGGCGCCGGCGTTTGAAGTTAGACAGCGTTGCGGTCGAACAGCTTTTGCGGTTGTTGCATGTTCAGGAGCTCGTTAACTGTGACGGCGAGACGATAGACATCGAAGGCGGCTCTAGTGTTTGGCGAGATTACTTAAAGAGTCGTTTTCGTCTGGATGCCTTGCGCGAGCCGCGCGCGCTCGTTGTGGCAGACGTGATGGCCGATGCGCTTAAGCGGGCACCGCAAACCATTGCGCACCATTATCGCCGCACCGCCAGCCTTCGTCTGCGGGACTTGCTGGGCAAATTCAATTCCCAACGCGTGCAAAGGTGTCTGTTCAATTTTGCCAAGTTTGCTGCCGGCTACAAAGGAGCCACGCTCGATGAGCTAGCAGCCGGCCTTGATGCCGACACGGATCTCATACGCCTGCCGCAGACTTTTCATACGGCGAGCGGAGTTTCATTTAGTCCGGCGCTGCGGCAATTTGGTGAGGAAAGTTCGGTGGTTGCGCACACTTTTGCGGGTGGTGTCTACACGAACCAAAACGAGATTGTCTGGCTCGTAGCCAGGATCGAAAGCAAACTCGAGGCGGATGCCGCCCTGGTCGAGAGGTGGCTGGATCTGCTTGAAAGCGTGGCGCGTCAGTCTGGTCTCGTCAGAACGCAAATGTGGCTGATAGCAAACGAGGGTTTCTCCCCGGCAGCTGCTGAGCTGCTGGGCGAACGCGATGCCTATGGATCGAGCCGGCAACAATTTGACATTCTGGCCAGCCGTCTAAGTGAAACCACGGGCGAGGCGCAACAGCCTGACACCGCAAATGAGTTTCAACTGAACTTTCCCATGGGTGCTGATAACGAGATGCTGGCAGCCTACGCCGTTGAGCAAATTGCCCGCAGGCTCGACTTTTCACCGGAGGCGATTAACCAGATTAAGACGGCCGTGGTGGAGGCGTGCATCAACGCCTCGGAGCATAGCCTGAGTCCCGATCGGAAAATATATCAGCGGTTTCAGCTTGAAAATGATAGATTGGTGATTACTATCTCGAGTCGCGGCATCCTGCCAGCAAATATAGCGGGCAACCTTCAAGACGAGGATGAGCCGGCTGTTGAAAGTGAATCGAGCACAACTGATGACCGCCGCGGTTGGGGCTTGAAACTCATACGGACACTGATGGACGAAGTTGAGTTTGAGCGCGTGGACGAAGGCACTAGTTTGCGGATGACCAAGTATCTCCGCCAGAGTACGTAACTTCCGGGAGCGCAGGCATCTTGCC
>JANMQG010000182.1:0-4320 GCA_031370285.1 Chloracidobacterium sp.
GAGTACCTATCCGCGAAAACGCGCCGGATAAACGCGTGCATTTCCTGCGCTTGCTCCGGCGTCGCTGTACGTCCCGTACCGATGGCCCAAACAGGCTCGTAGGCAACGATGATACGGTCGAGGTCTGAGGCTGTCAACCCACTGAGTCCGCCGTTAAGCTGGCCGCTGACAACGCGTTCGGCAGTTCCCTGCTCCCTCTGTTCCAGGCTCTCGCCGACGCACAGGATAACGTTGAGATTAGCCGTAAGACCCGCATGACACTTCTTGTTGATCATCGAGTCGGTTTCGAAATAGAGCTGCCGCCGCTCCGAATGACCAACGATCACATATTTCGCGCCTACATCGCGAAGCATAGTGGCCATGACTTCGCCGGTGTGGGCGCCTTCTCCAAGTTCGGTCGAACAATTCTGACCGGCTACTCCGATGTTGGAGCCTTCAAGTCTGTCGGCCACGGTTTTCAGCGCAGTGAAGACAGGTGCAATCACGACTTCGCAGTGATTGGCGTTGGCCACGAGCGGCTTCAACGCAAGCGCGGTGTCGACCGCTTCGCCGAGCAGCTTGTACATTTTCCAGTTTCCAGCGATTACAGGTTTTCGCATTGGTAGAATTGGTTTCAGAGTCTGAACCTGACCTCTTGAGTTTCCGATTTGCAGAACGACTTCAGGGATAATCTACCACGCTTGCTGCATAACGACTTAGTCGTTTCGCACTTCCAGGACTTCGCTTGGTTGTGGGAGAGCGTGACACAAACCCGTCCTTCATGATTTGAAGACTAGAGATTCAGAAATTGAGTTTTAGGGCAAATTGGATCAGGCGCGGGTTGTTGCTGGTGGAGTTGATACGACCGAAATCTCCGGGACTCCCCGTAATCTGCCCCGTGTTGGCGTCGATCGAAGTTGCCGGAACAGCGTTGAGGTTGCTGATCGGGTTGGCAAAGTTGACGTGATTGAAGAGATTGAAGAACTCGGCGCGGAACTCGATGTTCTTTGACTCGCCAAAGGGAAAGCGTTTGATTACAGAGAAGTCGACGTTGGTTTGTCGCGGCCCGCGCAAGACGTTGCGACCGACGTTGCCGAAGTCAGTTCCGGTTGCGCCCGCAGTGGCTGTTCCGTTTGAACTTGGGATCAATTGACCTGCCAATACGATGGGCCGCGCAAACGCGAGCGGGTTGAAGAAGTAGCCTGCCGGAATGTTGCTGGTTGCGGTGCTGCGCGTTGCGCCGGGTGCCCAGCTTGGCCGCGACAATCCATTGTTGGCGCCCAAATAAAACGAACCGGCATTCGAATCAGAGATGTCTATCGGCAGGCCAGACATTGCCGTAATGATTCCTGCCACCTGCCAATTGGAAAACAGCATTCGGCCGGCGGTCGACTTCGCAGCGAAAGCTGGTCGCGGAAGGTCCCACAGATAGCTCAAGACAAAGCGGTGCGTACGATCAAAGTTTGAAACACCGCGGTTGGCCCGGTTATCAAGCTGATTGCCAAGTATCGAGCCCGAATCGATGCCCGCCGCGCCAAAGGCGCCGCCCGAGCCATTGTCAATCGACTTGGCGTACGTGTACGCGGCGAGGAATTGCAGTCCTTGCGAGAATCGTCTGGCCGCGCTTATTTGCAGCGAGTTGTAAGTGGACTGAGCGGTGGTCTGGGTCTGGCCGAAGCTTGGTACCAACCCGCCCGAAGCCGACAGTGAGGCGCCCTGGAAGGGCGCTCGCAGTTGTGCGTTTCCCGGAGTGTTACTCGTAATCACAGCTCCCGGCAGGTTCAGGGCACGGAGTACCTCGTTGATAATCGGACGCTGCTGACTAGCGAGCCGCGCCTGGTTGATGCCGACATTAGTGAGCAGGTTAAGGCCGCGGCCGCCCACATAAGCGATCTCGAGGACCACGTCTTTGCTCACGGCGTACTGCACACTTGCGTTGTACTGGTGGAAATAAGGTGTTCGCAGGTTGCGGTCATAGACCAGAGTCGCCAGGTCGATGCCTTCTACAAACCTCGGGAATTGATCTACGGATGGCGTCGCAAAGAAAGGATTCGCAAACGACGGTTTGTTAGCATCGGCAGCGGCTCTTCTGCCGACGATGTAGTTTGGCGGCAATTGAATCGCGGTTGAGAGGTGAAGGAATGATATGCGCGAGTAGAAGATGCCATACCCGCCGCGCACGACCAGCCGGCCCGAATCAAGCGGCGAGTAGGCAAAGCCAATACGCGGGCCGAAGTTGTTTGGGTCAATGCTCCTGACGATGCGCTTACCAACGTTTGGCACATCCGGCAGATCGTATTGAGAAATCACATTTCCTGCTTGCACGAATCCGCCAATGGGTGGACCGCGAGGAGTACCATCAACGACAAGCAGACGCGGCTTGTAGAGCGCTGGGTCGAAGGTTATGTTGCGCCCGCGCGTGTCATAGGGCGGCATATCCAACTCGTAGCGCAAACCCAAATTGAACGTCCATCTGGGCGAAAACCTCCAATCATCCTGGACAAAGAAGCTGTAATCAGTCGCGCGCTGGCTGCGGTCGCTGATGCCCGTGCCGAAGACCGACTGAAGGACGTTACCGGTCAGGAAATCAGTGAAGCTATTGAAATCGATCTGGCCCCGGGTGTTCAGGTTCTCCGTGCCGTTAAATTGGTAGTAAATTACTTCGGCGCCCATGCGGATGCTGTGCTTGCCTTTGGTGATCGAGAGAATATCTCCAAGCGTAGTTGAAGGCGCAGTGAACCGTGTGTCTATAACCACGGTCGCCGTGCCGAAAGCAATCCCGCTGGCACTAGGCGCGATGCGAATCAGCGGCAGGCCCGGAAAGGTGTTGGCGTTGGCCCGGCTGATTCCGACGTCTGAGTCTTTCACCGGCTCGTCTGGGGAGTTGTCAACGCGAATGAAGTTGTAGCCGATGCGTGCCTCGTTAATCACGGTCGAGCTGAAGCTGTGAATGTCTTGAATGGAAATTAATTGAGTGCCGGCCTTTTGATCGGCAGGGAAGCCGGGAACGTTCACGCCGGTAAACAGCGCGAGGGTCGTTGGCGAGTTCAAGAAGAAGAACTTCACCGCCAGCCAATTCTTCTTGCTGATGCGATAGTCAACGTTCGCGTTGAATTGGTCTTCGCGATAAGTCGAGACGGCGGAGCCGGAGTACCGGCCATTCGCCTGTGGTGTAGGGATCAGGAATTGACCATTTGATAACTTCACGTTCAAGAGCGCGAGAGCGCTCGGGTTAATCGAGGGTAGATTGAATGCTCCTCTCAGTGTTGGCTCCGAGCGGTCATCGGACAGACGCGAGTCGATCGCAACGTTGGACGAGAGGCTGTTGAGCGACGCCCCGTTTCGCTCGCGGGTGCCTTGATAGGAGATGAAGAAGAATGCTTTGTCCCTTTTGATTGGGCCGCCAAGCAAGCCACCAAAAACATTCCGGTGAAGCACAGGCCGCTTCACACCCGCAGCTTTCAGAAATGGGTTATTGGCATTGAGCGCGGCGTCGCGGAAGTATTCGTAGGCGGCTCCGTGAAAGTCGTTGGCGCCGCTCCTGGTGACGGCTTGAATGTTGCCTCCGGCGGAGCGTCCAAAGGTGGCGTCATAAAGCGAAGTCTGCACCTTGTATTCCTGGATGGTCTCGGGCGCCGGCACCGCGAGCCGTATTAGGTTGTTATTTCTTATGTTGTTGGCATCCACGCCATTGACTTGGTAATTGTTCTGCGTCGTGCGCGCGCCATTGACCGAGATGTTCTGCGAGTTGCGGCCTACCGTGGTGTTGTCTGGGAGATCAACGGATGTGCCCGGCGACAGCCCGAGGATTTGCGTGAAGTTGCGCGTCGCCAGCGGCAGTTCTGAGACCGCGCGCGAGTCAACCACGCGGCCAAGCTGCGGCCCATCTCGTTGAATTAGTGGCGCGATGCGTACTTCAACACGATCGATGATGAATCCTGCCACCGCGAGTAGCGCGTCTGCTTGCGTGGTTTCGGTGATAACTGCCTGGACAGTATTAAGGAGGGCCTGATTGAATCCTTGCGCTGTCACTTTCACCCGGTATGTGCCAGGTGGCAAGAGCGGCACTGCATAGTTGCCTTCACCGTCGGTGGCAACCTTCCGCTCGTCTCCTGTTGTCTTACTGACTGCCGTCACTTCGGCGCCAACGATGACGGCTCCGTTCTGGTCCCTCACGGTTCCGGCAATGCGGCCGGTGGTCTGGGTTTGAGCAAGCGCAGTGAGAGAGAGGAAAAGTAAGAACGCAACAGGCAAAAGTAATGAGGCTGCTTTTCTGGCGATCATTGGCTTTCAACTGAAAGAGCGAAGATGCGCGCTCTGTTGGGAGCGCAGGCGTCTCGC
>JANMQG010000106.1:0-35739 GCA_031370285.1 Chloracidobacterium sp.
GCCCTGCGCGTTGAAAAAGTTTCCAAGCAATACCGAATCTACGAGCGCCCCGGCGATCGCCTGAAGGAATCGCTGACGCGCGGACTACTGCGCCGCCACCAGGAATTCTGGGCGCTGCGCGAGGTCGACTTCGAGATCGAGGCCGGAACGACCGTCGGCATAGTTGGACCTAACGGCTGCGGGAAGTCCACGCTCTTGCAAATCATTTCCGGCACGCTGGCGCCAACGCATGGCGACGTTTGGCACGAAGGACGTATCGCAGCCTTGCTCGAACTCGGCGCCGGCTTCGATCCAGAGTTTACTGGCGTCGAAAATGTTTACATGAATGCCAGCTTGCTTGGCCTAACCCGGCGCGAAACCGACGGGCTCTTCCCCGCCATCGAACGCTTCGCTGAAATCGGTCCGTTCCTTTACCAACCCGTCAAGACTTATTCGAGCGGTATGTATGTCCGCCTGGCTTTTGCCATCGCAGCGAGCGTCGAGCCCGATATTCTGATCATTGACGAAGCGCTCGCCGTCGGCGATGCAGTTTTCCAGCACCGTTGCCTGCGGCGCATTAATGAACTCCATGAGCGCGGCGCCACCGTGCTCTTTGTTTCCCATGACGCGGCGGCCGTGCGCGCGCTGTGTTCCCGCGCCATTCTGCTGCGCGCCGGCAGCGTAATCGCCGACGGCAAGCCCGCGGATGTGCTCAATCTGTATCAAAAGATCATCATGGAACGGGAACAAGCGTACGACGCTGACTCAGGCGCACTAAGCTCCCCAGCGGATTCGCAGTCCGATGGGAGTCTCGCGCCGCTTAGCTACGCTTACCGGCATGGCGATGGCAGTGCGGAGATTATTGGCGCGGAACTGACTGACGCGTCGCAAGCGCGCGTGGAAATCGTCGAGAGTGGCGAGCCGCTGACGTTGCGGGTGGTGTTGCGCTTCAAGCAAGACGTAGACGAGCCGGTGATTGGTTTTCTCATCCGAAATTCTCACGGCATACACGCTTACGGCACAAACACGAAGGAGCAACAAATAGAATTTGGCGCCGTGCGAACCGGCGAAGTAATCGAGGTCAATTTCGCTTTCGATTGTTGGCTCGGCGTCGATCAGTATACGATCTCGCTAGCTGTCCACAGCCGCGACGGACAGGCTTACGACTGGCTTGATGCCGCGCTCTTTCTCAGGGTCACGAGCATGACTTTGACTGAGGGAATCGCTAACCTGAACGCGCGCGCGACCGTGCGCCAGCGCGCCCTGCACCCCGAAACTCCAGAGCGCGACCGCGCCGCTGTCGGCCCCGGACGCGAGAGTGTGAGTTATGGCTGAAACTGAAGTTGAAAGCATTCTGCGTGAGATACGCGAACGCGTCCTTTCCCAACAGCGCGCGGGCAAGGACGTCACCGCAACACGCTCGGCGATAACGAATGGCGGCAATGGCGCCGGCGAATCTGGCCCATTACAACAAATTCCGAACCAAAGCGATAATGAAACTCTCGCTGCGGAAAATCTGTCACTCATAAACTCTTATCTGACGACGACTGCACGCGCCTGGGACCGCCTGCCGCCGTTGGTAAGCAACCGCAGTGGGCCCATCGCTCGCGTTGAACTCTGGTTGAAGCGACGACTTAGGGCAGGAACCCGCTGGTTTACCTGGGAGCAGGTGAACTTCAACGCTGCGGTCCATCACGCGCTGCGTGACCTGCTGCCCGTGCTCTCGGCGCACGAGCATGAATTGGGAAAATTGCGCGCGCAGCTGGCGGAGGCAGAAGCTCGGCGAACGGAGCTTGAACGATACCAGGCGGGGCTAACTGCACAACTAACCGAGCTTCGATCAGAGAGTGAGACGCAAAGGAATCAATTGGATGCCCGATTCGCCGCGCTGACAAACGACTTGCGCGAACGCGGCGAGCGGCTTCAGGACGAACAACGCGTCTGCTTCAAGCAGCTCGCACTTGAGACCAGCGAGGCCGCAGTGCTCGAAGATCGTGCCCGCCGCAAGACCGAAACTTTATTAGAAGAACTGCGGCGCCGTATCGAGCAATTGGAGAAAGGCAAAAAGTGATGAGTCATGAGTGATGAGTCATGAGCGTCAAGAAGTTCAGAGCTCAACCTTCAGGTTGCTGTATTCCGTACGAAAGCAAGCTAAAGCTTGAACTCTGAACTTCTTGACCGTAACTCATCACTCATTACTCATCACTCATTACTCATCACTCATTACTTCCCTTATGCCGAAGAACAACCTATACGAGCGAGCCGGCATTGCCGACGTAGCCGAGTTTTACCGCACCAAGTTCGTTTCCGATGAAGTGCTCGACGCGCGTTACTTCAAGGCGCTCGATCGCTTCGACATTCGCTTCGCCCGAACGATGTGGATTTACGACAACGTGCGCGCCGGTTCGGAAGTGCTTGAGCTGGGGTGCGGAGCGGGCATGCTCGCGTTGTTGAAGCGCAAAGGAGTGACCCTGACAGGTGTTGATCTTTCAGATGAATGCGCAACTGCCGCTCGCCGCAACGGGTATGACGCAACCTTCAGCGCCCAACTCTCCAGTTTGCCTTTTGCCGCCGCCAGCTTCGATTACGTTGTGAGCTTGGACGTGCTTGGCCATATTGAGGCTCCGGAGAAAGATGCAGTGCTCGCGGAAGTTAAACGCGTACTGCGTCCCGGCGGCGTCACGCTGCACGGCATTGAGTGCACCGACCATTCGGCGCAGAAGAGTTACGACGAAATGAGCGCGGACGAGCTGCGCCGCTTCATCGAGGTGGATGGCCATGTCGGACTCGAGGAAGAGCAGGAACACGGCCAGAGGTTCCTAAAATTGTTTTCACATGTTGCCTGGGAACCGCGCTACGCGCTTTGCCTCAGCAGCGAAGAGTTCCTTAAACAGGCCGATAAGTACGGGCTGGGGGTTGAGTACGATTTTCTCGACTACCTGCGCGGCCTTTCCTTCAAGGAGCGACGCGCTTTCGATTTGGCGATGGGCTACGTCTTTGGCAAGGTGTCTGATCTCAACATGCATCTGCCGAAGAGCGGCCTGTATGTTTTTCTTAAAGCGTCTGATGCACCGCTCGGTCCTTTTTATAATGAACATCGAGACCGCCGCGCTCTATTTGCCGGGAGCGCAGGCATCTTGCCTGCTGCTTCTTCGCTTGGCTCCATTCTGGGCGCGGCAGATGCGGGCAGGATGCCCGCGCTCCCGAGCCTGTTCATGTGTCTTGATCGAAGTAGCGATGCCAGGTTCGACGATGGTTGGTATGAACCAAATATGCTGCCCCCGATCGCGCGCTGGATGGGCCCATGCGGTCGCGTAACCTTCCACGCCCCCAGTCTCACTGAAATACGACTGGACCTAACTACGCATCTACCAGACCTCGGCGCGCGTCCGCTCGGACTCGAGCTGCTACTGAACAGCGTCAAGCTGTGTGCTTTCTCGCTGTGGCGTTATGGGTGGCTGGAGCTGCGGGTGCCGGTGCCGGAAGCGTTGGCTGGTTCCGAGACAAGTAATGAGTTTGAGTTGGAGCTGCGCGCCGATCGCGCCTGGCAGCCACGCCCTACCGAAGACGAAACTCGCGACGACCGCGAGCTGTCAGTCGCTGTCTGCAACATTACAGTGCAGAGTGAAAGGTGAAGAGTGAAAGGTGAAAAGTAAGCATAATAAAGATTCCAAGCATTCTAACTCTTCGCTTTCCATTCTTCACTGTTCACTCTTCACTCTTCACTGTTTCAACAACTGTTCACTTTTCACCTTTCACTTTTCACTGTTTCCATGAACGTACTCATCTGCACCACGCAAGTCCCCTTCACGACCGGCGGCGCTGAAGCGCACGTCGAAGGACTGCGGCTCGCTTTGATTCAAGCGGGATACAACGCCGAGGTCGTGGCGCTGCCCTTCAAGTGGTATCCGCCTGCGGAAATTATGCGCAGCGCGCTGGCCTGGCGTCTGCTCGATCTCAGCGAAGCGAATGGGAAACCGGTCGATCTGGTGATCGGCATGAAGTTTCCCGCTTACCTGGTCGCGCATGAGCGCAAGGTGCTGTGGATCATGCACCAATACCGCGCGGCCTATAACCTTTGGGACACACCTTTCGACGATCTCTCGACCTACCCGGATGGAGCGCAAGTGCGCGAATGGATTCGCCAGGCGGACAATCGTCTTATACCGGAAGCAAAGAAAGTCTTTGCGAACTCAAAAACCGTGGCCGGCCGGCTACGTAGGTACAACGGAATTGAAAGCCGGCCGCTCTATCATCCGCCCCCGCGCGCCGAGAGTTTGCGAGGAGGCGAGCAGGGCGACTACATCTTTTATCCAAGCCGGATGGAGCCGCAGAAGCGCCAGGAACTCTTGATTGAAGCAGCGCAATTCATGAAGAGCCCCGCGAAGATAATCCTCGCCGGCGGCTCAGGCGATCCGCAGCGGTACGAATCCTTGGTTAAGAAGTATGGCGTCGGCGATCGTGTTTGCCTGCGCGGCTTCGTTGCGGAGGCGGAGTTGATCGAGTTGTATCGGAACGCGCTCGGAGTTTGTTATTTGCCTTTTGACGAAGACTACGGCTACGTCACGCTGGAGGGAATGCTCTCAGGTAAACCGATGGTTGTGGCCAGCGACGGCGGCGGTGCTACGGAATTCATCGAGCACGAACGCGAGGGGCTGATAGTCGAACCGGAGCCGCGGGCAATCGCCGAAGCCTTGGACTCGCTTTATGCCGACCGGGCCCGAGCGCGCGCGATGGGCGAGCGCGGGCAGGAAAGACTGAAAACGATGAACCTTTCCTGGCAGCACGTCGTCGAGAGCCTGGTCAATGGCGCTGGATAAGGCGACAATCGTTTTAGATGTCTCATCAGCACTCGCTCGCCTAATGCTCACCTGGCTGAAGCCAGGTACTAACAAGATCGCAAAATGAACCCTGCGCAACTCAATCGTATCGAGCTGCTCCTCGTTGTCATCAGTCTGCTGGTGGTCGTCGCTTACTTTGCCAGGGTCGGGAAGAATCCGCCGGGCTTTTTCATTGATGAAGCTTCCATCGCTTACAACGCCCACACGATCGCGCGCCAGGGCGTCGACGAGCACGGGCAACCGCTGCCGCTCTACTTCCCCGCGTTTGGCGAATACAAAAGTCCCGTCTACATCTACGCGCTGGCGGCGCTCTTTCGCGTCACCGGGCCCAGCGTTTTCGTTGCTCGACTTCTCAGCGCCATTCTTGGCTTGTCGGCTGCAATACTGCTCGGCGTGCTCGCCGCCCGCATAACGAGCCGGCGCGCTACTGGGCTTATCGTTTTCATCGCCGCCGGCCTCACGCCCTGGCTCTTTGAAGTTAGTCGTCTGGTCTTCGAGGTGACCCTGCTCCCCGGCCTGCTCGCACTCTTCCTCTTGGTTTTGTATGACGCTTCGAAACGCGATGAGTGGCCGTGGCCCATCGCGGCCGGTCTCGGTCTGCTGCTGGGCCTAATGGTTTACTCCTATTCAGCGGGCCGCTTGCTCGCTCCACTATTCGCGCTCGGTCTCGTCTTTTTTGTAACGCGGCGTCGCTGGCGCGGTGTCGCTCTGACCTGGCTTTTCTTCGCGCTGACGCTTGTGCCGCTCGCCGTTTTCAGCGCGCGCAATCCTGGCACGCTGGGCGAGCGATTCAAATATGTTACCTACGTTAAGCCCGGAGACTCGCGCACCGAGATCGTTGTTCGGTTCATTAAAAACTACGCGCGCGACTTCAGTCCCTGGAGTTGGCTAATCGCGGGTGACCCCGAGCCGCGCCATCATCTGCCGGGCATGGGCAGCCTGCTGGCAGGCGTCGTCATTCTCGGATTACTCGGCGCGGTTCTGGTTCTGCTATATCACCGGCGTGAGGCGTGGTGGCGCTTCATTCTTTACGGGCTTGCCGTCTCAGCCGTCCCCGCGTCGCTCACGCTCGATCATTTTCACACCTTGCGCCTGATAGCTCTGCCGATTTTTCTGCTGGTGCTGACTGTGCCCGCCATTGAGTTTCTTGGGAGCGCAGGCATCCTGCCTGCGGAGTCTAATGTCGGGCGAGGTAGCGTAAGGCGGGCGCTACTTGCGGCTTTGGTTCTATTGATCGTCGTGCAGGGTGCAGTCTTTCAGTGGCAATTTCACACCGCGCCGCCCCGCGTCGACGCGTTTGATAGCTATTACCCCCAAGTGCTCGACGCGGCGCTGGCGCAACCCGAGCGACCCATTTGTCTTCTGGATAAAACCCCGGCGGCATACATGTACGCTTACTGGTACGCGACGCTTCGCGGCCTCGACTTAAATAACTTCCAACGCTCAACCACAGACGCACCGCCTCCCGGCGCCGTCGTCATCAGTCACGAGTTACCTTGCACAAATTGTGAGATGATCTTCGAGCGCGGTCAGTTCCGGGTCTACAGACAAAAGTGATCTGCGCTCGATCGTTACGGAGATACTGATTGCCAGGCTCGACGTTGACCGTCACCGCTTCTCAGCGACAACGATGACATTCTTGCCTAGCGGCGGAGATATGAATGACTCGATGCGGCGGGCGGCGGGAACGATGAATCGATCATAGAGTCTGACGCCGCCCGGTTCCATGGAGGCAGATTTCAGCAAACAGTATTTAAGCCACCAGGGAGCGATGCCCGGCAGATCGAAGTAAGTCGACACGATCGTCTTGAACCCAGTGCGCCGCAGTTTTTCTTCCAACTCTTGCTTCTTATAGCGACGCAGGTGGCCTACACGTTCGTCGAAAGCACCATAAAGCCAGGGCAACGCCGGCACAAACAAGAAAGCGCGCCCGCCATCAGCCAGGGTGCTCTGGATTGTCTCGAGTTCCACTTCGTCCTCAGCGATGTGTTCCAGGACGTTGACGTAGATGATTGAGTCGGGTGCTTCTTTTGATTTGATGAGTGGCGCCGCCTCCGGAAACGTTCCGTGGTAAGTATCAATCTGTGTGGTTGTGCTCAGCCGCCTCGCATTCGCGACCAATTCTTCATACATGTCTTTCGACGGTTCGACGAGGGAAAGCGTTTGGCAGCAATGCTGGGCCAAAATCAGTTGCGAGAAAGAACCAAGTCCCGCGCCAACTTCTACCAGATGCTGGCCCAGAAACGGTTTGAATATTCCCAGTATCCACCGGTGATAATTGGAAGCACCGTCCATCGCCTCCAATTCCCTGCCCGGGTAGGCGAATCCTTCAGCCGCCGCTAAATCGTCAGCAGGCAATTCGCCAACCGGTGAATCTCGCTGGGTCAATGCCGGCGCTCCATTCCGCCGGCTGTCTCGATAGGTTCGATCGGTAGGCGATTGGGTTTGTAGCCGAGCTCGGGCACTTGTCGAAACGAAGCGCGAAGGCTGCAAAACATGTTGAAGCGTATGACGAACCACAGCGCAATCAGGCCGTCCCTGAAAACGATCTTCTTACCCTCGTCGTAGGTGCGTCCATAGTAGCTGATGGGCACTTCGTAAATCGCAACCTTCAGTTTCGCGATTTTGGCTACCACTTCAACTTCAAAACCGAAGCCGCTCGAAACGATCGTCAGGTTGCGAATAATCTCGCCGCGAAAAGCCTTGTAACCGGTTTCGATGTCGGTCATGTTGAGGTTGGTCAGCGCGTTTGAAAGGTAGGTCAGGAATTTGTTGGCTAGGTAGTGATAAAAAAAGAGTACGCGCGCCGTTCGGCGAACCAGAAAACGGGAGCCGAAGACAACGTCGGCATGGCCCTGCAGAATTGGACGAATAACTCCGTAGATGTCCGCGGGATCGTATTCGAGATCGGCGTCTTGCACGATTACTATTTGACCAGTGGTGAGCGCAAAACCGGTTCTCAGGGCGGCAGTCTTGCCCGCGTTGCGTTCATGACGAATGACGCGCACCTGGCGGTGCGTCTCCGCAAGCTGCCGCGCCTGTTGGCCGGTGCCATCAGTCGAGCAGTCGTCCACGATAATGATTTCGAGAATACAGGGGACCTTCAGCAACTTGCGCACGACCTCTCCTAACGTCGCCTCTTCATTGTAAACAGGGACAACTACGGAAAGGCACGCCGGGTATTCCTGCTTCGCCTCTTGATCTCCGGGCAACTCCTGATTGTTTGATTCGGTACTCATCACTCAGTACTAATTATTTTCTCCCACTGTCTTTATATTCACCGGACGACATGAACCCTCGTGCCAGCCTGCCACTATCTCCTGACTTTTCTACCTCTCTAATCCAAAAGTCGAAACCGTTCAAATCATTATCCGGAGGATCATCAGGATTGCGGTGAAAATACCCAAAGTAGTGGAGCAGCACGAGGGATCGAGTATCTTCCTTTGCTACAAACGCTCTAGTGTTTACGATTTCAAGTAGCACCTGGGCACGCGTCATCGCGCCGCGTTTTAGGTTGTCGATGATGGCGGCGCGCTCGGCTGTCCCGAGTGTGATTCCAGCATTTCTCGTGAGCGCGTCGACATACTCCTGATCTCCCGCGCCTTTGTAAAGCGCCTGGAACTTCGCGCGCTCAACCCAACTGTCGGCGAACTGCCGAATTCGATCTTCAAGCTTTGCTTCCTCCTCCGGCGCATCGATTACTATTCCACGGCTCATTGCTTCCATGTCAGGCAGGAATTCTGTATAGCGTGGCATCTGACCGTAAGACGCAAAATAGAAGCGATAGACGGCCTGCCCCCACCCTTGATACTGCCCCAGCACGTTAATAGCGTCGCGTTTGATTAAGGTATCCCATTCCCTAACCGGAAGCGCGAAGGGCAACTCCGCTTCTGCTTTCGCTTCCGGCTCCGTTTTCACCACCGCATAGAGGTCAGCACCTTCGTTGCCGTTGATTCCTGTACCGGCGAAACTTCGAATGTAGCGTAGACGCCCGGCCGTAATTCCGCGTCCCAGCATGTTTGCTACATTGACGCGATATTCAGGTCGGAGCTGCGAGCGGTGAACTGCAACGTATGAAGCCGGAGTCTCTTCGAGTACGTCGAGAAACCTGTCGGGTATCGGTTGTTGGCGAAAAAGCGATTCGATATCGTTCAAGATGGGCGTGCCAAACCCTGAGACGGCGGTCACCAGCGGGCGTTGGTGATCGGCCTGCCGTAGCATGTAGCGATAGTTTCCCTCTTCTCCACCTGCAGGTAGATGAACGATTCCGCCGCGCATCGGCGTTTGTTTGAAATAAAGCGTTAGAGCATCCGGGTCAACTTCGCCATGTACCAGGTTGAGCGGCGCCGCGTGTTGCTCAAAAAGTAACACCGAGCAAATGATCGCGTAGACCGGCAGACTACGAAGCCTGGGCCGGCGAAGTCGGAGCGCCTCGACGAGCCGCTTGGCACCTAGTCCAGCCAGCAGGGCGATGCCCAGGTAGGCGAGCATTCCCCAGCGCGCGGGAACTCGAATGCTTCTGAAGAGAAAGACATACTCAAACAGCAACCGATGAAAAAAGAAGTTCATGCCGAGCGAACCGCAGAAACCCACCACAGTCCAGATCAAGCCGAGCGCTAACATTTCGGAATGGCGCTCCGCGCGAATAGTTTCCAGTAGATTACGGTCACTCCTGAGCCACAAAAATTTGGGGAAGGCAATGCAAAGGCGAATCAACACTGTCAGTACGCAAAGCGCCAGAGGTTTACTTGCATCTGTTATTCGCAATGAATTGAAGCCAAAAAGCCTGATGCCTTGTTCGTAACCGAAGGCCAATGCGGCCACTATCAGGTAGGCGAGGGCAAGCAAGTCAAGAGCACTCACCAGCATTCTCAATCGCGAAGACTCACCAGCGTTCGTGTTGCTCGCGGATCCGCTGCCTGGTCTTGCAAAATAAAACGCAGCGATCATCAAGAGTAACGGCAGCATGCCTGGAAAAAGCGCGCGCTCACCCGCTTCCGGCACCGGACCGAAGCCTCGCCAAATCTTGTTCGACGGATCTGCTGTCAGCCAATTGCTCACGCGTGCCGAGAACAATGCAGACTCCCGCCAAGTGCGAACAATCCCATACATTTGTGCGACCCGCTGATAAGGAAGAAGAAAGGGAAATAACACCAGTCCAGCCGCCGCAAGGCATGCTCCGCCTCGCAGCCACAAATCACGGTCCCGCCAGATGCGATAGCGCGTCAGTAGGTATCCTGCTGAAAGTCCGAGCGGAATCAGTGTTAAGACAAACCAGTGAACGCACGTGAGCGTGTTCATCGCAAATGCAAGCCCCAACCAACTCGCGCGTCGCCAGGTCCTCTGGCGCATGAAAAGCACCAGGGCCTCCAACAGCAACGGAATCCAGCCACAAAACATGTAGCCGAGGTGTCCCAGTTGATGGAAGCGATACATTGCGAAGCCGAAAACAATTCCCGTTACCCAGGCCGCACCGTTTGAACCCGAAAGCGTCCGAGCCAGACGAAACGCGCCGTAGCCGGAGAGTATGAATCCGACTAGCGCGGCCACGCCCTGCACGGTGATCGGGCGCACTCCTAGAGCGAAGAGGGGAAAGAACAGCAGCGACATCCCGTAATTGTTTTCGCTGAACGCAAGTGTGTAGTGATAAGGAAAGAGGATAGGAGCTTGAAACAGATTCAAAGGATCGTGGAACGTTTGGTAATAGTCCCACCAGAGAATCCAACTATTGAGATAAGCGTCACCCGGATCAGGGACAGCGTCGCGGATCATTCGTGCCCAGGGCCACGTCATGACAACCGTCAAAACAATGAAGGCGAAGAAGATCACTGACTCGTGGAACAGTGCTCGGCTGCCAGACACCAGTGCGCCTGGTGGTTGTCCTTCATGTATGTATCTCGAGGGCTTCGCTTTCATCTCTCGTTCTACAACGAACGCAGGGCGTGGATTCTCACCTAACGTTTGCATCGGTCCGCATTGCACGTACTTGCAAGTTTACTTCCGCACGTTTGAAGTTGGAATTTCTTTCGATAGTGCTTCGTCGTTAAAGCCAAGTCGCTTATGGCAGCCGTCGTCCATGTAGATAAGTTCAAAGCTGGTACCGACGCTTTGTTCGAGCACGGCTACCGCGCGGCGATGGAATTCCCGGAGCACGGCATCTTCGTTGTAACAAGGCACTACAATAGATAACAACATCTGTCGTCGTCCTCAGAGCGCGCGGTTATTTGCGGGCGGCGCGGACTTTATCATATCTTGTTCAACCGGCGCGCCCTTCATTTCGCTGACTGCTGATTGCTGACCGCTGACTCCCTTATGAAACTGGCTTACTTCAGCCCCCTGAATCCGCAGCCTTCCGGGATTTCCGACTACAGCGAAGAGCTTTTGCCTTATCTCGCGGCCGAGGCGGAGATCACGCTGTTCGTCGACGGCTTTGAACCATCCAACCCGGAGATGCGCGCACGCCTTATTTGCCACGACTACCGCCGCGACCCGTCGGTTCTCAAAACGCTCAGCGACTACGACGCGATTGTCTATCACATGGGAAACGATCATCGTTATCACGCGCGGATGCTCGAGGTGGCGCGTGAACATCCGGGCATTGTCGTTTTCCACGATTTCGCTTTGCAGGATTTTTTCCTTGGTCTGGCCCAGGCGCGCGGTCGCGTCGAGATCTACCTGGACGAGGTCATGGCCTGTTACGGAAGGCGCGCCACGCGCGAAGCAGCCGAGGCGCTGGAACGCGGCAGCACGCCACCACAGCTGGCTCTGCCGTTGGACTTTCCGCTGAACTGTCGTCTCGCTCGCGGTGCGGAAGCTATCATCGTTCACTCGGAATGGGGTCGAGCGCGTTTCGCAAGGCTGGTACCCTCGGTCCCGGTCGCGCATATCAACATGCCGATTAAGCCTCAGGTGGACTCAAAGTCAGAAAGCTCGGCGAGGACAAGAGCGGAGGGGGACGAAAGCAGCGCGGTACAAATTGCCAACTTCGGACTCATCACGCCAGGCAAAGGAATTGAAAAAGCCTTGCGCGCCCTCGCGTCGCTCAAAGGCGATCACAGTTTTCGCTACACGCTGGTGGGCGAACCCAATTCGTTCTTCGATGTGCGAGCGCTGGTGCGCGAGTTCGACATGGAAGACCGCGTGACGATCACCGGGCATATGCGGCTGGACGAGTTTGAGCGACGTATCGCTGCTACCGACGTCGCGCTCAATCTGCGCGAGCGCACAGTCGGCGAAACCTCCGCCAGTCTCTGTCGGATCATGGCAGCCGGGGTTCCAGCAATCGTGTATAACGTCGGCGCCTTTTCAGAGCTACCGAGCGACGCAGTTGTCAAAATTGATCAGGACCATAATGCCGATGCGCTCCTCGAGGCCTATTTACGCCGGCTCATCGAAGATCCCGGCCTGCGTAAACGGATTGGCGCAAACGCACGGCGTTACATAATTGAAAACCATGACATCAAAATCGGCGCCGCGAACTACCTCACCTTCATTCGCCAGGTGATTGCGCGCCGGCCGCGCAAACAGTTTCTCAGCAGTATCGCGGACGAAATGACTTCGCTGGGCATACGCGCGCACGATGACGCACTTCTGGCCGGCGTCGCCGCGGAAGTTGCCGTCCTTGCTCCGACTGGTGATTACAGAACCGCGAGCGGACCAGGATCACAAGCGGAGCAGCCTGGCAATGGCAACGGACATGCGACAAGTTCGAAACCTCCAGCCGAATCGCCTGGCCGGCTCCCAAAACTCGAAGGCATCGACTACAAGCGCGCGGCGCTCGACTATCCGCGCCTGCTCGATGCAGAGCGCAGTCACTATCTCCGGACGAAACCGTTCTATAACCTTGCCAATAAACCTGACAAACATCGTGGCGATGGCATGGATGCCGAAACCCATCGCCACTTCACCGACTTCGCAAACATGGCCAGCGTGCTGGCACTGCCGGCGGGCGCCAGGATTCTCGACGTGGGCTGCGGCTCTGGATGGCTGAGCGAATACTTCGCGCGGCTCGGCTACGAAGTAACCGGAATTGACATCAGTGACGAGCTCATCGCCATGGCCCGCGAACGTATTGAGCGCATTCCTTATGACGTGGATCATGAGACGCCCCTGCGCTGCCGTTTCTTGATTCAGGACATCGAGATTGGGCCGCTCCCGGAAAAATTTGACGCCGTTATCTGTTACGACTCGCTGCATCACTTCGAAGACGAACGAAAAGTTTTTCGTCACCTGGCAACGATGCTGGACTTAGGTGGGTCGCTATTCATTCTTGAAGGACACAAGCCCTCAGCGGGTTCGGTAACCGAAGATGAGTTGCAGGATGTAATGCGCCGGTATGGGACGCTCGAATCGCCTTTCAGTTCGGACTACCTGCACGAGGTAATTTCCGCTAACGGCTTTGTCGTCGTGGGCGACTACGTAAGCGTCAACGGTCTCTTCGAGCGTGAGATGTTGGAGGAAGACCGCCTACCATTGCGCTCGCTCGCGACCGACTACCATTACCTGACCTGCATCAAAGTCGCTGAGGGTGCGGCGGCGACGAGCGTACCTGACAGCCGGGAGCCTGGGCTGCTGCGTGCCGACTTCACGCAGCGCGATTCTCTCCCGCAACACGTCGAACCCGGGGCCAAACTCGATATCGCGATAACCATCAAGAACGCCGGCGACACGCTGTGGCTCAACGGGCAAACAGTTCGCGCTGGCGTCGTGATGCCGGGTGTCAGGATCATCAACGAGCTGGGCGAAATTGTTACTGAGCTGCATGGCCAACCGATGCTGCCTCGCTCTGTTGCGCCGGGGCAGACTGTTGCGCTCGACATCCAGTTTACCGCGCCAACTGAACCCGGTGCGTACACAGTCAAGATCGATTTAGTTGATCAGCACGTCTGCTGGTTTGAAGAAAGAGGTTCGCAGCCACTAGTACTCAGCTTTGAAGTTAAGAACAATGATGACGCGTGAAGAAATCCAATCGGAGCTGAAGCGACTCCAGCCGTGGTTCCACCGCATTGATCTCGGCAACGGGCTCTACACCAAAACTGAAAGCGTGATGGGCGAGCCGATCGATCATCCACTTGGCCCGTGGCAAACAATTCAAAAACTGCTGCCCCGCGACCTCAGCGGCAAGACACTCCTTGATGTCGGTTGCAACGCCGGCTTCTACGCTTTCGCAGCCAAGCGCCGGGGAGCGATGCGCGTGCTTGGAGTTGACGGGCAGCGCCAGCACGTTCGGCAAGGACTTTTTGTACGCAAGCTGCTCGATCTTGAGGTGGAGTTTCGCCGTCTGAATGTTTACGAGTTGACCCCGCGCAGTGTGGGCCAGTTTGATATCACGCTCGCGCTGGGTCTGCTCTATCACCTGAAGCACCCGATTCTCGCGCTGGAAAATCTTTATCAGGTTACGAAAGAACTGCTGATTATTGAGACCGCGATTATGCCGCCGGAGCGCACGCCGGAGTCCTTTACGCATCCGCTCGGCGAAACACAAATGCTCCTGCATCCGCTGGTGTTTGTGGAAAACCCCTCCGGCGCCAAAGAGCAGGTTTTCAACTGGTTTCTGCCGGGCGTCGAGGCGCTGACGGCGCTGCTAAGGAACACCGGTTTCGCTGAAGTTGAGATAGTGGAGGTGAAGGCCGATCGGGCAGTGGTTGTTTGCCGCAAAGCGAAAGGTGAGACGTCGCCGCCTGACGCGCTCAAACCTTTCGTCGCCCACCTCAAACTTGACGACGGGTCGCAAACCTGCCGAGCGTCTTCCGATTTGACCTTCCATCTTCGCGTGGAAAACGTTGGACTGGCGCGCTGGCCAGCGGCTGGCGAGCCTGCCGGCGACAAGGGCGCAGTTTATCTCGGCTCACATCTGTTGCGGGATACTGAAGAGGAAGTTGACTGGGACTACGGGCGGGCGCGTCTGCCTCGAGATTTGGAACCGGGCGAGACTGCGAACGTTGAATTCAAAGTGCGGGCCCCGGAGGCGCCGGGCAGATACATTGTGGAATTCGACATGGTCGCCGAACACATCACCTGGTTTGAAGATCACGGCTCGGGAACGCTGCGTCATGAGCTGACTGTTGAATAGACCAGGTCCAAGGTCCAAGGTCCACAGTGCAATGACTAAAGAAGGACTTTGGACTTTGGACTCGGTGGGTTTAGTCCCGCACCGCCACGATCGTCGATCTCTCTTCGAATCTGTCGCCGTACATGTAGTAATACTTCGCGTGACTCACCTTGGCGATACTGAACCCAAGCATGCCAAACACCTCGCGATAGACGCCGAGCGAGTAGGTCCACCAGGTGAAGTCAGCATCAGGGTTGCTGGCCAGCGATTCGAACCTGGCGATTCGGTCGTCGGTCTGAAGCAGCGGCGAAACGACGACGATGGTTTCCTTTGTTCGCCGCGCGACCGAAGCCAGCGCCGTAATCTGATCGCTCAAGTGCTCAAGCACCGAGCCGACAATCGCGATGTCAAACTGCCCGAGTTCTTTCGGAAGGTCATACACGTTGCCGTAGTAAACCCCAGCTTTTGAATTGAGGAGCCGGTGACAGAGCCAGTAAGCGTTCTTCCATTGCTCGATTTCTGCGCCATACTGTTCCGCCCAACGCTCGGGATCGCGATAGTAGAGTTTGTCTTTGAAAGGGAGAAAAGCCTGCTGTTTCGCGTCGCTCATGTCAAACGACAACACGCGCGACGCTCCTCGCTTCTCAGCTTCGAAACTCAGGAAGCCGGTGGCCGCGCCTACATCTAAAACCGACTTGCCCGCCACCTCGACTCCGCCCACGTAATCATCAAATCGTCCACGAAGATCCCAGTGGGCCGGCACTAAGCCAAACCCCGGCAGCTCCATCGCGTGATAGAAGAAGCAGTCTTCAAGGCGAGCAACAAAACGCGGGCGCTCGAGCAGTGAATCTTCCTTAATTCTCTCACTCATGTTCGTTTCTCCCGGTAGCCGTCGAACTACGCCCTCTGGACCACAACACAAGCGCCGCCAGAGCCAACAACGAAATTACCAAACCCACCATCACCGACTTCGGTTGATAGACAAACGTTACGGTATGACTACCGGCGGGAAGGGCGACGCCGCGCTGACTGTAGTTCACTCGCACCACTTCAACGGATTGCCCGTCAACATCGGCTCGCCAACCCGGATAATGATTGGCACTCAGAACCATGATCGCCGGCGCGGCGGATTCGGTTTTAACTTCGACGCGATTCGGTTCGTTCGCCGTCACCTCAACGTTACCAGGCGTCCCGTCTCCTTTCCCGTAACGAATGCCCGTACTCGACTCCACGAGAGCTGTCTCGAGAGGGCGCCAGGGCGCACCGCCAGGCGTCTTGCCAGTGCGCATGATGCTGAGTTCATCTTCCTCCGTCACCACAAGTTCACTGGTCGCAAGCCACGCGCGCGGGAGCACGCGCGTGTTTTCGAAGACCGCTACCTGCCCCACTTCCGCAATACGCTTCCAGCGTGGACTCTTCGCTTTGTCTGCCCCGACCGGAGGCGGCTGCTGCTCCGCGGGCGCAGCAGACTCTCTCCTTATCCACTCGCTTCGCAGCGGGAAGGCGCGTTGGCCACCAGCGAGGGTGAGACGACTCAAACTCAACGTCAACTGTGGTGCGCCCGGTACTCGCTCAACGGTCATCTCTCCACTGATGACGACAGTCTTCCGCGGTAGCGTGAAGGCAGAAACATATGTGTGCCCTTCAAACTTAGTTTGCGCGTCCTCGACCGCATAGCTTGTCGCTACCGGTGCGCGTTTGTGCTTTATGCGCGAGCGTATGTCCGGGCGGTCGAAGGCCCACTCGGATGTGTGCTCGCCCGCACGTAGTTCGAAGTTAAAGGCCTGCCCATCCTTTGCGCGTAAACGAATCTGTGCGACGACTGTCCGATCCGGCACAGTCTCCGACCAGGCGAGGTTTGTCAGCAGCGCTACGTGGTCCACCTCAATCGGCGGGGCGACAATTGGCACGGTGAAAGAAAGTCGCTCACCGGCAACGATGCTTGGTACGTTCAAATTCTCTTCGGTGAAGCTCTGGCCACCGTAGACCTGCGTCGCCGCCGGAAACTCCGCCACTTCGGAGGGTTGACCATTTGCTGCCACGACCGGCGTGGATCGCGCCAGCAAATAACGAACATTGAGCAAATCAATCTCACGACTGTCGCTCTGGAGCGTGCGCTCCGGGTCCGTCAGTTCGCCCCACACTTTCATGTCGCCGGCGAGTCGACTGTAGCGAGCCAATCCAAATCCGTCGTAACCGGCAGCGTTTTCCATGCCGTACATCATGTAAATATTGGGCTGAAGGGACGGCACCCAGCCACTGGCGGGAGCAGAACGGGATATCGGCTTATCAGGGTCGAAGAATTGATCTTCAGTCAAAATCCTGTAAGGCTGCAGGTCCTTAACCAAGATTTGCGGCACAACCTGCGGGCGAAGCAATTTGAGTGTTGCTGGTTCGCTCCACAACTCAAAATCCGACCTCGGGCTCGCCACGCGCCAGCCGCTTGACTGTCCCCATAGGTTTAAGTCGACGCAGAGAACTACCAGCAGCAACAGCAATGTTCCGCGCCGCCCGCGACTTGCGAACAGCCAAAGCGCCCCGGCGCTGAGGGCAGCAATGACGGGTGGCAAGAACAACTCTGGCGCGCGCAGAATGCTGACCGGGCCCATCCGTCCGAGCTGAAAGTTTGCGGGCCGGCCCAGCGTTATTGCAAGGCACGTCAGCACAAACACAAATACGCCGGTGCCCAGTACCCATCTCAGTGTCTTCGCGCGATCTTGCGCATTCGTGATCGCGGTCAATCCACGACCCGCGAGAACGGCGAGTCCAAACTCCACTTCCATGAGGTGGCGCGCCGGCACGCGAAAAAGGTTCAGCACCGGCACGGCGTAAATCAGTTTGTAAAAACCAAATGGCGCAAAGCGACCGAGCGCGAGGGTGATACCCGCTAACACAATAATTCCCCAGAACGTGGTCCGCGCATCGCGTTTCAGCACGAAAGCGAGTAAAGCCAGGGCGATTGTTCCCAGTCCAATATACCCGACGTACTCCGCGTAAAATGCAGGCCCAACGTAAGGAGCGCGAAACAGGTGGCCGTCGCCGCCGCCCACGACGTAAGGCGCGAAGAACGTCCAGAGGAAGCGGGGCGGCAAACTGAATGAAGTAAAAAAGTCGTACGAGGCGTCGGCTCGCAGGCTGTTACGCAGTAGTTCCAGCGTGGGCAGGATTTGCACCGCCGCCAGCGCCAACCCGGCGGCGATCAAAACCAGCGACCAGAAATAGGCGGGGCGGGGCGGGTTTGACGAACGATTAGCCCGCCACAACACCACGGCGTAAGCCCCTGCCACAAGAAGTGCGTACACGAGCGTTTGCTGATGTCCGGCGAAAACCTGCACCGCGACCAGCACAGCCAGCACCACGCCGCGACTTCGTCTCCCACTCGTGCCGTAGCCATCAATAGCCCACAGCAACCACGGCAAGAGTGCCGCCGTGTGCACTATGTTTGTGTGACCAATCTGCCCCACAAGAAAACCGCTCCACTGCCAAACAAGACTCGTCAGAGCTGCGCCTGCTAAGCTCGACCCACTTCTTCGCGCATAGAGGTAAGCGCCAAGCGCAGCTAACACGTAAGTCGAGAGCATCATTAGATTCGTCGCGACAGGTATATTGAAAAGGAGATAAAACCAGTTGAGCGGAAAAAGCACTCCTGCCTGCGCTGCGCCAAAGAGCGGCATACCGCCGAACATGTACGGGTTCCAAAGCGGCACATACCCGGAGTGAATCAGATTGGCCACGACGACACGCATGGGAATGTTAAAAATTACGCCGTCGTCTGGAGAGATAATGAGATTGCCGCGCGTGGCTGGGAAAAAATAGATGAGCGGCAGCAGCGAGACCACTATCGCAGTCGCACAACTCGGCGTTATTTTAGAATGAAGATAAAATGGAAGACGCATTGAAGCAGAATCAGGAAGTGGATGTAGCGATCGGCCAAACAATAGTTAGCGCCTTCGCCTATACGGTTGCAAATGCCAGGCGACTGGTGGCTGTCCGCAAAGCCGAGGCCGTGTGCGCTGCGCTCTTACTCTTGCTGGCCGTTAACCTCTTGGCGGCGATTTCGCGCAAGAGCATCACTAACGATGAAATCGTTCATATTCCGGCCGGATACTACCATCTAGTCGCCAGCGACTTCCAACTCAACAACGAACACCCGCCGCTCGTTAAGATGTGGGCCGCATTACCGCTGCTCTTTGTGCAACCGGACGAACCGCCCGCGCCAAAAACCGAGGACGAAAATTTCATGGAACGCACCTGGGGTTTCCATGAGCGCTTTTGGCAAGCCAATCAGGCGCGGTTTCAAACGGTCACCTTCTGGCCGCGCGTGATGATGATTCCAATCACGCTCGCCCTCGGCGCGCTTATCTTCATCTTTGCGCGCAAACTTTTCGGAGAAACGGCGGCTCTCATTTCCGTCGGGCTGTATGTGTTGGAGCCAACTGTGCTCGCGCACGGGCGCATCGTCCACACAGACGTGCCGGCGGCGCTGGCCTACCTGCTCTTTTTCTTTACGCTCTACAAATACTCAGAAGCACCGGGACTGAAGCGCGCCTTTGTGCTTGGTCTCGTTTGCGGTGTAGCGCTGCTCACCAAGTTTTCCATGCTGGTGGTGTTGCCGGTTCTCGGAATTTACCTGCTCGCCCGGCTGTTTATTAATCGGCGAGATCCCCAGCAGCGCTCGCAGGTTCTGTTTCATGGCGGACTGATAACGGCCGTCGTCCTCCTGCTCGTCAATGCCGCTTACTACTTTCAACATCCCGCGCTGGAAGCGTCTGATGTGCGCTGGGTTGAGATGAAGTCGCCGGCGCTCCTGGGTTTTGTTACGACAATCATTCGCGTCGTGTCGAAGCTTGTTCCGACTTACTACCTCTTCGGCGTTTACAATATCGAGCTGCACAACCACTTCGGTCACGCGACGTCTTTGCTCGGACAGTACAGCGATCTCGGTTGGTGGTACTACTTCCCCGTCGCCTTCGCGCTCAAGACGACGATTCCTTTTCTGTTGCTCGCCATCGCGGCGCTCGGCTGGGCGGTGTGGAAAGTCTCAGCACGCGATAGGCGCTTTCTCTGGCTCGTAGTGCCGATTGTTACCTACCTGGCAATCTCGCTAACGAGCCACATAAACATCGGCATCCGGCATTTTCTTCCGGTTTATCCATTTCTTTTGATGGCTGGCGGCGCCTTACTCTCCCGGTTGCTACAGGCACGAAGAATGGTCGGCACCGCATTATTGATTGTTCTGTTTGGTTGGATGGGTTTCGAGGCGGTGCGCACTTTCCCAGACTACACGCCTTACATGAATCAGCTCGCCTCCCGCCATCCACATTGGTACTACCTTGCCGATTCGAATGTGGAGTGGGGCGACGACGTCGGCGCGCTGGCAGCTTATCTCAAGGCGCGCGGCGAAACTAAGGTGCGCGCTTCGCTCTCCGCCGGGTGGAGCACGCTGCGGCTGTATGACGTAGAATACCTCGATTTGATTTCAGTGCCGCCGGGCTCAACTCCGGAAACTCGCTACGTCGCCATCGGGGCAAGCGAGCTTAACGGCTCAACCATTTTCCTGAGTCAAATCGACGGCGTCCCTATTACTCAGGAACAGCGGGTCAACTTCTTTGCGCGCTACCGAAATCGCCAACCCGAAGCAGTTTTTGGCGGCTCAATCTATTTGTTTCGTGAAAAAGAGTGAACGCTGTTCAGGAATGACGTGGGAATTGACGTGACCAGTGAAAAGAGTACGACGACACGAACCATCAGTTGGATCGCAAGGCAATATGCGCCAAATCTGATCTCCGCTGGACTATTGCTCATTATGGCTATCAACCTTCTCACGGTTGTGGCGCGAAAGAGTATTACCATTGACGAAACGCTGGTCATTCCCGCCGGCTACTATCACATCACTGAGGGAGCCTTCCAACTTGCACACGAGCACCCGCCCTTGCCTCAGCTGTTGGTCGCCCTGCCGCTTTTGTTTCTTTCGTTGCAGGCGCCGTCGCTCAATGACCTTGCTAACCAACCTTCCTCGCAGCAGACGGTAACGGCAGGGGCGCGATTTTGGACCGCCAACCGCGATCGCTTTGAAACTATCTTTTTCTGGGCACGGCTGCCGATGATTATCCTGACGCTCTTGCTGGGTGTGCTGATTTTCATGTTTACGCGACGCTTGTTCAATGCCCGGGCCGCCGTGCTGGCAGTGACTCTTTTCAGCCTCGAACCCACGATCCTGGCACACGGCCGAGTCGCTAAGGATATATATGTAGCCTTCGCCTATTTGCTTTTTTTCTTCGCACTCTATGTTTATGGCTCCGCCCCGACGCTGAGGCGGGCGATACTTCTCGGGCTCGCCTGCGGTCTCGCGCTGGTGGTCAAATACTCGATGTTGATTCTTTTCCCCATCCTGCTTGTCTCCGGTTGCATTTTTCTCTTTCGCCCACCGCCTGGCATACAAAGGCGACGGATCGTCTTTCAAATCACGACTGCCGCGTTTGTGGCCCTGCTGGTGCTGAACGCGGCTTACTTTTTTCGTCATCAGCCATTGTCGGTTTATGACCTCGAATCGATTGCCAACAACGCCCCGGCCCATTCGAGAACAATGCTGTCTTTGCTGCAGGTCTCGTCGGTCTTTGCTCCTCCCTACTTCGTATTGGGAGCCTACGAAACCTTTATGCACAACGAGCTTGGTCACCCGGCGTCTCTGTTGGGAGAATATAGTGACCACGGTTGGTGGTACTACTTCCCGGTCGCGTTCGCCTTGAAGACAACCATTCCTTTTCTACTCCTTACGATAATCTCGCTCGCATGGGCGGCGTGGAGGACTATTCGACGGGACATGAAGTTTTTGATATTACTCGCGCCGGCCACGATCTATGCAGTACCTGCTATGCTCGCCGGTATCAACATTGGCATAAGGCATTTCCTTCCTGTCTTCCCCTTTTTCTTTATCCTGGGAGGCGCGCTGCTTGATCACTGGCTCAGCACTCGCAGGGCGCGGCCGGTCGTCTATGCCACCGTTATCGTTATCATAGCGGCCTGTGCCTTGGAGGCCGTGCGTGCCTACCCAAACTACATCTCTTACATGAATCAGTTTGCCTCGGGGCGGCCCGCCTGGACCTATCTTTCGGACTCCAACATCGAATGGGGCGATGACACGGGAGCGCTAGCGGCTTACTTGAAGGCAAGGGGTGAAACGCGCGTGCGTGCGGCTTTCCTGGGCGGGTCAGTGATCTTGCCGCTCTACGAAGTCAAGTATGTTGACCTGCTCTCGCCGCCCGAAGTCAATCTGGAAGACACACGCTACGTAGCGCTGGGCGCGAGCTTTCTAAACGGCTCGACGGTGCCGGGATGGAGCGAAGGGAGCGGACGCGATACACGCGGGCAACGGCAGAACTATTTCGCTCGCTACCGCGTTCGCAAACCCGAAGCAGTATTTGGCAATTCGATTTATCTCTACCGCGAACATGAGTGAGATTTATGGAAGAGCGGGGGCAAGCCCACCTTCCCGACGATGAGGTCATCGCAGTCGACTTTTTGGCCTCCCCTTGAATGCCTTTCAAGTTCAGACGTGGCCCTTAACAGAGTGAAGCTCAGGGTTAGGAAGGTGGGCTCGCCCCCGCTCCTACGTTTTGAAATCTTCGCAACGCTTCTTCATAAACACTCCAGGTCAATCGCGCCGTTTTCTCCCAGGAGAATTCCGCTGCTCGTCGCCGCCCCGCAGCTGACAATTCGCGTTGCGCGTTTTCGTTCTCTAACAATTCGAGAATTTTCTGGACGAGTTCTGCGGCGCTCTTGGGATCAAAGAGCAGCGCCGCGCCGCCTGTTGTTTCCTCAAGCGCCGGAATGCGACTCGCGATAACAGGAGCACCACAGGCCATTGCTTCAAGCGGCGGCAGTCCAAAGCCTTCGTGTATCGAAGGGTAGATGAAGGCGCGGCAGGACGAATAGAGCGCGCGCAAATCGTCATCGTGAAGGTAGTCGGTAAGAACAATACGATCTCGCGCCGGCGATTTCGCGATTGCTTCAAAGAGCGGACCGCTCAGCCAACCACGGCCACCCGCGATAACGAGTTGAAGTTTGGCTTGCGGTCGAGCACGCGCCACGTCCGCAAAAGTGTTTACCAACACCGACAGATTCTTGCGCGGCTCGATCGTCCCAACGGTAAGCAGGAAGTCGTCTCCAATTCCAAAACTGTTACGCGCGTCTGCGGTCTCCGCAAAGGTCAACGGACGAAAACAAGCGCGCGCCGCTTCCGGTATTGCAAAGACCTTGTCCGGCCTGATTTTCAGGACTTCGCACACATCGCGACGCACGCTCTCAGTAGGCGTGATGATCGCATCGGCGGCGCGCGCCATATGAGGCAAACGCCGCTGAGCGCGCTTCACACTACGCTTTTCATGAGTTTCAGAATGAAGTAGCTGCGAAAGATCGTGAATCGTTACCACGGTCGCACAACGCCGCCACAAAGGAATGTCGTAGTTGGTGCCGTGAAAAAGCTCAAGCTTGCTGCGACTGACATATCGCGGCAGGCCAACCGACCACCAGTGCCTTCCGAGCGGCCCGACTCGCTCGCGATCGAGCTTCAAATTAGCCGGAAGCGGCGCCCCATTGGGTTCAGCAAGGCTTATCGCCGGGGAGCTAGAGGGGTAAACAATCTCAAACTGACTCGCGGGCTCTATGCACGCCAGTGCGCGGGCAAGTTCGAAGGTATAGTGCCCAACGCCCGTTTTGGGGGCTGTAAGGGGCAGGCCGTCAAGTCCTATGTGCATTTCCTTTGTTTCGCGAGCCCTTCAAGCAACCCGGCGGGCTGATTTGTACTTCTCAGCCGCTTGGGATGACGAAAATCAGATAAATTGCTGGAGATTACTGGAGATTAAAGGTCTTCATTGACGCCGCTTAGCGCCAAGAGTTAAACTTTACTCCTTGTCGGTGCGTCTAAGCACTTGGACTTAGACGAGCCCCTCATTTCGAGGCCACTTCCCTCAGAAGACGTATGCTATCAGGAGCAATAAGATGAAATTTGCCTTAGCTTTAGTAATCACCGCCTTCGCTGCCTTGACCGTCTGGGGGCAAGCACCGACATTGCGCATAGTAACCGAGATCCCCAATCTCCCGTCCGAGCTTTACTACGGCAACATCAAAGTGAAGCCGCTACGCTTGCGACCCGGCACGAACACGCCAATTACCATCAACGATTCCGATTTCTTCGTCAACCAGCAGTACACTGACTTCCTTAGCCGCTTCCCGGATCAGAGTGGTTTTAACTTCTGGGTAAATCAGATTGTGTCTTGTAATGGCGACGCCACCTGCATCGCCGGCCAACGTGACAATACTTCGGGTGCCTTCTTCCTTTCCATTGAATTCCAGGAAACGGGCTACCTGATCGAACGAATGTACAAAGTGGCTTACGGCGATAGCACTGGCACTTCGACCTTTGGTGTGCCCCATACTCTCTCGGTGCCAATCGTCCGGCGCAGCGAGTTTTTACCCGATACGCTGCAGATGTCCAATGGCGTAGTGGTCGGGGTGACTGGTTGGGAAACCGTGTTGGAAAATAACAAGGTAGCCTTCGCGAACGCTTTCGTGGCGCGCCCGCGTTTCACCACGGCCTTCCCGGCAGGGATGTCGCCAGCGGCTTTTGTAGATGCCCTAAATACCAACGCCGGCAATCCCCTGTCGACCGCGGAGCGCAATCAGTTAGTCAACGATCTAACGAATACCGTAAAGACAAGGGCGCAAGTGGTAAGGGCAGTCGCGGAGGATTCCGACCTGAATAACGCTGAGAAGAATAAGGCGTTCGTGCTGATGCAATACCTCGGCTACTTGCGGCGGGACCCTAACGTGGGCAACGACACAGACTATACTGGTTATGACTTCTGGTTGCAGAAACTGAATAACTTCGGCGGCGACTTTCACGCGGCGCAGATGGTCAGATCGTTCATCGTCTCTGGTGAGTATCTCAATCGTTTCTAAGCAGGCACCTGTCAGAGCCGGGAGCGGGTAGCGACCGGATTACTATTGCAGAAAAGGCTGGACTCAACCCTGAGTCCGGCCTTTCTGCTTTTGCGCTTTGCCGAGCAGCAACCTCGGGAATTGCAGGGCGAGTTAGCGAACAAGCTGATGACAAACTCACGGACCAAATCTTTGTCCGTACTCGCCCGAGATAATGAATGCCTTAACCATTTCTGCATTGACGAAGTTGCCGTTGAACTGATTCAACTTGCCCAGCCAGAAATTGTAGCCCGTATAGTCCAACGTCAGTTCCGGCGGATCGTTCGGGTTGCGCCTGAGGTAACCGAAATACTGCATCAAGACAAACGCCTTGTTGGATTGCCGGCTGTTATAGAGCGCGTTTTCCGACACTGAGCGTAATACCTGTGCGCGCAACGCGGGTGACGAAGGATTTGCTGACAACTGGCTGATGAGTGCATTACGTTCGGCGATAGTGAGCGAGCCTCCCGACACTGAAGCGCGAGGATCAAACGTGTTCGCGTTCAGCTTGTCAACAAACTGCTCAGCCGGCATCGACGTGGGAAAGGCGGCCGCATTCCGGAACGCAGCCCGCTGCACGAAGTCCAGGAAGAACTTTTGTTTGTTGGCTTCCAACTGTGCTTCAGCACCGGGTTGGCCTATCACGACACCGCGTCCAATCTCCTGAAGGTCCGGCAAAAAGTCTCGCAGCCTCAAAAACTCGCGCAAGTTAAACGATGCCTGATTCGCCTTGTAGACGAGGTAGCCAGTTTGCTGGAATTCGATCGAAAGGAAGAAGGCCGCACTCACGTTGATCTTGCGAATCTCACGGCACGCCGGCGTCGTACACTCGTCAATCTGGTTTTTCCAGAAGGCCAGCCCTGAGGCGTCGGCGTCGCGGTTGAGAAAGTCAATGTAATGCTGACGCACGAAGAAGTCGGTATTGAAACTGGCCTCCTTCACCGGGTTAGGTCCGTCCACCGCTTCGTTGCTGTTAATGGTGACGACGACCGCGGCCGGAGAGCCGAGTGTGCAACCTACGGGATTGCTGAGAGCTACGCTAAAGGTCTCGGCGCCCTCGCCGAACCGGTCGTCGACGATGAAGGCGGTGATCGTCTTCGAGGTTTCATTGGCGGCGAAACGCAAGGCACCCCGAATCCCCAGATAGTCCGAGCGTTCGCTGGCCGTTCCGTCCGAACTAATGTAATCGACCGTGGCCTCTGCAGTAGTAGTGCCGGTACGGGTGACGACCAGATCGACCCTCGTCGTGGCGTCGAGCGTTTCGGAGACGCTTGCGGTACCGGCGTTGAATTGTACGGTGTTTGGCTGAACTACCGGCGCGATGACCAGCGCCAAGCCGGTCACATTCGTAAATCCAGTAGCACCAACCAGCGTGCTCGCGCCGGTTGCCTGGTTGATTCGGTAGAGATTGCCGGTATTGCCAACGCTGCCGCCATAGAGGTTGCCATCAGGACCGAACTCCAGACTGCCGCCGTTGAATCCGACGGAGCCAATGACAGTAGCCACTCCTGTCGTCAGATTCACAGTAACAAGATTGGAAGATCCGCCACTCGCACCGCCGGTTATTCCATACATGACTGCGCTCGTATCGTCGTAAGCCAGACCGGCAATTGGATTGACTATGCCGGTCGCTCCAATTGGCGTTGTAGCACCGCTCGCCGGATCGAGAATGCGCAGATCCGAAGCTCCTTGCGGACCCGTGATCCGGGTGCCGTAAAGCGATGACCCAACCCATTCTAATCCGGTGAATGACCCGCCATCGGCGACTGGAATTCCTAATGCCGCGCCAGTGCTGATATCAAATTCCTGTCCTGCGAACGCACCGTCGGGAAACTGTGTGAACGCGCGTCGAGTGTTGTTATTAAACTCTATTTCAGTACTACCCGAACTCGGCAGATTGCCGACCAGCGTGCCGACGCCCGTGCTCAGGTTTACCGTGAATAGCTGCCCGTTTCTGGTGGCTCCGTACAATTGGGTGATTATCGGTCCGGGCGTGGGAGTTGGCGTCGGCGTCGGCGGTGGCCCGTTGGAGGAACTGATCGAATCAAACTCAATTTGTGCTGGCCCGGTGAAGTTTTCAGGAATAGTCTCCAAAAAGAAAATACGCACAGTTTGACCGGCGAAGGCTGAAAGGTCGTGGCTATGCGTTAGCCAGCCGGTATCGCTATAGAAGTCCACGGTGCCGGTTGAGAAGGAGTAAAGTGTTGTCAGTACCGCGTTCGTCGAGGGATCGCGAAGTTGGACTTCATAGATTCTGGGTCTTGTCTGACCGCAGCAGAAATTCCATTGCGCGCGATCCCTCCAGGAAAGACTGAGTGAGGCTCCGCTGGGAATCGAGATGTCCTGGTACATCCGAAACTCCATTGGGCCGCCACCATCAAAACCATTCCAGGCGTCGTGAGTGCCATGTTGCGGTGAGGTCGGGAGAATTTGGTAACCCAGGAAGCCGCCACCGCCTGCCGGGGTCACGGACCATGGCTGAAAGGGACTGCCAGACCCGCCGGTGGCGACGGTAGAAACATTCCATCCCGAAAAATCGCCGCTCTCAAAACTCCCGTTGATGATTAGTTGGTGGCCGAGTTGGACTGTGAAGTTCCATGATTGCGACGCCCGATGGCCGCCGGCGTAGTTGATTGTCAAAGTGAAGTCTACCTGGGGATCAGGGGACAAACCCGAGGCCAGGGAAAAGGAAAACGGCGTGCTGTTAACAGCGCTGCCATTCGACGCGGCCATGTTGGGATATACAGAGGTGCCACTCACGATCGTCACGCCAGGCGTTGAGGTCGTCAGCGTTGCAGTCGCCGCAGTCGCGTCCAACAACCCAACATTATTCAAGGTAACTCTGAGCGTGCCGCTTTCCCCGGGATCGATGAAGCTGTCGCCATTGCAGCAGGATTCAGCCTTCGACACCGTTGACAACTCGAGGAACGCCTTGCCCACCACCGGAGGTCCGAGCAACTGTAATGCGGGGTAAGGCATTACGATGCCTGCTCCGGAATCGCGATCGGTTCCTGGTCCTTCAATATCGATTGCAGTGCTGGTGAGCGCGGTCTTGATCTGGGCCTGTGTTAAGGCGGGATTAGCGGATTTTAGTAGAGCAGCAATGGCCGCGGCATGCGGCGCCGCTGCCGAGGTGCCATAAAACACTGTGGGAAAGCCGCCGGCGCCAGAGACTGCGGTGCCATCGGCGGCGGTGATCAATGGCTGCTGCAACACCGAGCCACCACTTGAGGAGAAATTGCCGGGAGTTATCGGGGAGCCATTTCCAGCGAAGAAAATTTGGCGCGGTCCATCCGAGCTGAATGTCTCAACCTCGTCGCTTGAGCTAAAGGCTGACGGGAAAACACAAACCGCACACACGGCGCCAACTCCATAAGCTCCCGAAGCGGCATTGTGTCCGTGCGTCTCGCCTTGAGTGCTAAAAGCGAGTTCGCCGCGATTTGTGCTCAGATGAAGGAAGCGATTAGCGGCTCCTGTTTTTTGCAGAATCACTACCCGGTAACCAGTTGGAGCGAAGTCGATTTGTTCGTACGGATCCTGAGTGCCATTCTGAAAGTTTGTAGAGGACGCGATTACCGAGGTTCCGTCTGGAGAGACGAGAAAGAGATCGTAGTCACTATTTGAACCGCCTAGCGGATCTGACCAGTGCAGATTGATCAGGAATCCGTCTCCGGTGATGGTGTCATACTGGGAAACTGCCGTACCCGGATCGAAATCGTGGATCTTTCCACCCGGCACCAGGCCTAGCGTTCCACCGTCGGCGAAATCACCTTCCCAGGTTCCGGACGTGCCGTCGTTTAAGTTTCCCGAGTTGGCTGCCGAGGAAAAGTAGAGCGCGCCCGAAGCGACTACATCGTTGACGGCCTGAGTTGCCAGGCCGGCGTTGTTAGTTGAAAGGACCGTCGAGGTTTGGCCGTCCTGAAACGGTGATTCAACAAAGTAACCAACATCGTCGAGGATAATGTCACATCCGGCTGTACGCAGATCGCGAATATTCTGCGCGAAGGAGGCCATGCCGTTGATTGCGGTTGCGAAGTACAACTGCGCGCCGGGTGCGAGGTCATGAATGATTTCGAGCATCGCCGTGCCCTCGTCTCCAAAACCCCCCTGGCCCGGCAAGACAGTCACGGCGCCCAGATCGCCCGTTCCCTGGCTGACAGCGAGGCTGTCGACGCCGTCCGAGAGAACGCCGATCTTTATTCCCGTGCCGTCAGTATTAAAAGTGCCTCGCGCATTGAAAGCTCTATGGGTCGTGTCTCCCTGCGAAGTGACACTTCCAATTCCCAGGGGACGGTTAGGAGCGAGGGCGGTGATGAGTGTGGGCTGGATAGCGGCCCGCGCCGCGCGATTGTTGAAATCCCTATACCGGGGCCACCAAGCGGGCAGCCCGCTTGGGGTGGAATAGGGAGGCTGAGCGCCCGAGGGCTTCCGCGTTGCCACCCGCGCTTGCGAGAACAATGCCTCCTGCTTCGGCTGAATAAAGCGAACCTGAGAGAAACTTGCGATTGTCTCAAGTTGTTCGAGCGAAGCGTTCGCCCGCAACGTGTTGTATTCCGGAAAGACATGCGAAACTTCGACACTCATTCCGCGCAGACTGTCCAGCAATTGGTCGTCAATGACGGCCGTGATGTCTACCGTTACCAGGCCAGCGTCGTCAGCACCCACGTCCACGGAAAGACTCGGCACGTTTGTGGCAATACTCTCCCCGCGGCGTAGTTTGATCGCATAGAGCAGTTGCGAATCAATCTTCTGTTGGACGGCGGTGCGCGCTTCTTTTTCCACGAGCAGGGCCTGTATCTGCTGCCAGGCTCCTTGATCAATCTCTGGCGCCGCCTCTTGTTTTGCTGCAACCACACTCTTAATTGCGGACAAAGATGTGGGCAACGCGTGGCCGCTCGCGATCATCTGCCGCGACCTTGAAGGGCCTGAAGCCCTGCTGCGGACACTGCCGAAAATGAAGAAAAGGAGGGTGACGAAGATAATGAGAACGAGGAGGGGGGAAGTTCGTTTCATTGCTACTCCAATTTTCTGGGTACCATGGGAGAAAATCTAAGTCTGCACCCGATCAGAGATAATAATCGCCTTAACCATCTCGGCAGCGACGAGGTTGCCATGGAACTGGTTCAGCCTGTTCAGCCCGAAATTGTAACCGTTGAAGTTGAGCGTGGGCTCCGGCCCTGGTCTTTCGCGAACAAGCGTGGAGAGACAGACTGACTATCATGAGGCCCCAAGCATACTCCGACTTCCTGTAAACGCAATAAATTTTAGGAGAGGAAGGCGGCGGCCCTGGTACAGAGCGGATCAAGTTCCGTTGTGCGGTTCGCGACCGTGACAAGCTGAGGCGTGTCGGACGAATTTTGTCACGGCGATCCAAATCGCTGCCGGTACTCGCCGGAGACAAGGAACGCCTTCACCATCTCAGCGTCGACGAAGTTTCCATTAAACTGATTCAGCTTATTCAACCAGAAGTTGTAGCCCTGGAAGTCGAGAGTTGGTTCCGGGGGATCAAAGGGATTTCGTCTGAGGTAGCCGAAATACTCCATCAGCACAAACGCTTTGTTGAGTGCCTGCTGTTTCAGCGTTGAATTGTCCGCTACGCGCCGCAGCGCACGCGCCCGTGCCGCCGTGTCGATTGTGTTCGTTGCCGTGCCAAACTCGCCAATGACTGACGTTCGCTCCGCGCTCGACGCCGTCACGCCGGCATTCGCGTATAGCTCATCAACAAACTGCGCCGGTGTCCGCGAAGTCAGATGATCCTGAGTAAACCTGAGGCGCTGCACAAAGTCAGCGGCGAAGGCCTGCTTGTTCGCCTCCAGTTGTGCTTCCCAATTGCCGACACCCACGACCACGCCCTTCCCGATCTGTTGCGTGTCTGCCAGGAATTCATTGTACCTCACGGGAACCGGGATGCCGGGCGGGTTGTAGGCGACTTTGTACATCCGGTAGACGAGATAGCCAGTCTCCTGAAACTCGATTGACAGGAAGAAAGCTGCCGACACGTTGATGCGCCTGATCTCACGGCACTGGGCATCGACGCCGCATGAAGTAATCTGATTGGTCCAGAAGGCGCGCCCGTCCGCGTCAGGCTCGCGATTCAGGAAGTCAATATAGTGCTGACGCACGAAGAACTGCGCGTCGGGATTGTCGAGCGGATTCGGGCCGTTAACAGAATCATTATCTGTAATCGTCACGGTAGCCGTTGCCGGTGTGCCTAACGCTACTCCGCTACCCGTAACATTGCTGATACTAACGGCGAAAGTCTCATTACCCTCGGCGTAGGAATCATCCCCCAAAAGAATCGAGACAGGCTTCGAAGTTTCTCCTGCGGCAAAGGTTAAGGTTCCTCCCGTAGTCTCATAATCGCAACGTTCAGAGGCTATGCCGGTAACAGCACTGCAGTTGTTCGCGCCCGCAGTGTCGCTGGTTGTATACATGACCGTGGCCGAAACGCTGGTGTTGCCGCTGCGCGTAACTGTGAACGTGGCGCTGCCACCCTCGTTGCTGCTGTAACTCGTCGAGCTTAACTGTATCTGGGACGGCGGCGTCGGGATCGGCTGCCAATCCGGAAACCAATCAAGTGCCGTATTGTTAGTGAGCCTCGTTTGATTGCTGCCGTCGGCATTCATCAGGTAAAGCTCAACGGTCGTTTCATCGGCGATGCTGCCGCGGGCAAAGACGATCTTTGTGCCGTCCTGCGACCAGGTCGGAAAGCCGTCGGTCACTGAATTGTTAGTCAGCCGCGTGAGATTAGTGCCGTTGGCATTCATCACATAGATTTCAATCCCCTGGGGAGTCATGGCGTCGCCGCTGCCAAACAGAATCTTCGCGCCATCGGGCGAATACGACGGTTGCCCATCAACGATCGTGTTATTCGTGAGTCTGGTGCGATTAGTGCCGTCCGCATTCACCACGTAGATTTCAAAACTATTCGGATCAAACACACTGCTGCCTCCACTCATGAAGACGATCTTCGTCCCGTCGGGCGACCAGGAAGGCACGCCATCGATCACGGCATCATTCGTAAGCCGAATCTGACTACTCCCGTCAGTATTCATTACATATATTTCAAACGTGCTGGGATTGCGCAGATCGCCGCGGACGAAAGCGATCTTTGTACCGTCAGGCGACCAGGCTGGAAAGCCATCGGCCGCTGGGTTGTTAGTGATTCGAGTAGGAATGCCGCCGCTGCCGGGCATCGTGTAAATTTCGAAGTTGCCGCTTCGATCGCTGATGAAAGCCAGCTGGTTTCCATCAGGCGACCACGTCGGCTGATCGTCATAAGCCAGGTCGGTCGTTAGTCTGATCTCGTTGCTGCCGTCAGCATCCATCTCAAAGATGTCGTGGTTGCCGCCGTTGCGCGCGCTGCCAAATACTATTTTTGGCCCGGCACTGACAGCAAGGCGCCCATGTTGGGCAAGGGCGACAATGCCTGTTGACCCAAAGACTGCGCACGCCAATATCAAAGCCGGCAGGTACCGAAAAATGTGTATTTTGTTCTGAAAAACGCGAATCATACGAGCAAGGCCTTTCAGGAAGAACTGAGGGGGGAGTCAGGACGAGGGAACCGCCAAGTTATCATGAAGCGGCATTAACTGCTAATTGCGAGGAAAACTTGGCAGTGTCCTAATTTGAATTTAGGACACTACCGGAGACTTGCTTGCGGGTATCGATAAATGGGGTTGAGTGATGAGTAGTAAGAATGATAAAACACTCAGTACTCAGTACTCAGTACTCAGTGCTCATCACTCATCACTCATCACTCATCACTTCTTCACGGCCCAAATCTCTGCCGGTACTCGCCTGAGAGGATAAATGCTTTGACCATCTCGGCGTTGACGAAATTACCGTTAAACTGATTCAGTTTGCCCAGCCAGAAGTTGTAGCCACCATAGTCGAGCCCTACCTCAGGCGGATCGTAAGGATTGCGTCTGAGGTAACCAAAGTATTGCATCAAGACAAACGCCCGGTTCAACTCCTGCTGCGAAAACGTTCCGTTCTCGGCTATTCGTCGCACCACGCGCGCACGCGCTGCCGTGTCTGCCGTTGTCATCGCCGTGCCAAACTCATTGATGAACGCTGTTCTCTCGTCCGCCGTAGGCGTAAACCCGGCGTTGGCGATTAACGCAGCTACAAATTGAGCCGGCATCAGCGTTGTCGGGTAGGCTGTAGCAAAGCGCGTCCGGGTAACAAAATCATTCGCGAACGCCACCTTGTTACTCTCCAACTGTGCTTGCCAATTGCCTATGCCAACCTGTACGCCGAGCGCTATCTGCTGCGTGTCAGGCAGGAATTCCTGATACCTTACCGGCACGGGCGCGCCGGCAGGCACCGTCAAGTTGCCGTAGCCCGCCTTATACATCTTGTAAACAAGATAGCCAGTCTCTTGAAACTCTATCGACAGGAAGAAGGCCGCCGACACATTGATGCGCCGGATGTCAATACATGCCTGGTCGCTGCCGCACGAAGTAATCTGATCAGCCCAGAACGCCAGTCCACCCGCATCGGGCTCCCGGTTGAGAAAGTCGAGGTAGTGTTGCCTGACAAAAAATTGCGCGTTGGCATTGTCGAGAGGATTTGGCCCCGGAGAGAGGTCATTATCAAAAATCGCCACGGCGGCCACGCTCCTGGCGCCGATGGTCGTCCCTATTGGATTGCTCAATATCACGCTGAAAGTCTCGGTTCCCTCTCGAAAGGCATCGTCGACGATAAAGACCGGGAAGGTTTTGCTGGGTTCCCCTGCCGCGAAGTTGAGGCGACCAGCGGTAAACATGTAGTCGCCTTTCTGGAAGGCACTCCCGTCGCTGGTAGCGAAATCAACCGAAGCCGGCGTCGAGGTATCGCCGCTGCGCGCAACCGTTACCGTGACTGATGGGGTCGCCTCGTCGGGCATGGTATTGAACTGGGAAACTGAAAACTGCAAGCTGCTAAGAAGGGAATTGGCTCGCGGCAGGAAGGTGACCTCCGGCGCATTCGTTAGACTCTTGAACGCCTGTTCCGAGGTGTGCGAAGGAATCACATAGGCTTCCGGTTCGCCTCCCGAAATGCCGACCACTGGGAAGAGGTTAGTGTTGGTCGGCGCGCTTTGCCCGACACCATAACGCGTGAAGATCGTGCCATTGCTGCGCAGCTCAATCTCGAAGTTGACAGGGAATTCGGTGGTGGGCGTGCCATCTCCGAAAGTGACACCCTGCCAGCGGAAGATGACGCGACTCGCGTCGGGAGTGACCACATAGACGTCATCCCCGGCGCGCCGATCAGTTCGCAAATCGTCCCAGAGTCCGGAAATCATCTTGAACTGCGCGAGGCCTATTGCGGAACTAGGCACGTCGTCGGCGTCGCCATTGCTGCGCGTCGGCGGCGTTGAAAAGAAAAGGTTGCCGTTGGTGGAGATATTGACGGTCGGGAAGTTTTGTCCAAAGAAAGGAAACGCAAACGGCAACGCATAATTTAGTCTGAGCTTATCGTCACCAATGAGCGCGAGCGGCGTTCCGCCGGTAGAGAGTGGCGCGGCGCTACCGAGCGCTGTCAGATATGGATCACCCTCAACCAGGCTGACAGAAACTGGCGTGGTCGCCGGCACACCTTCGTTCCCAACATTGTCAAACTCACGGAGCGTCAGCGTGCCACTCGTGTGGCGGTAAGGCAGCTTTACATTAATTGCCTCAACGACACCCGAAAAGCCCGGAACCACTCTCTTAAGAAGAATGACTGTACCTGTGGTCGCATCGGTGAAGGTGAACTCATAAAGCGAGGCCTGGCCCACTGCGCCATCGTCGCCTGAATCCGTCCAGCCCAGGTTAAGTGCGCGGCCATTTTGCGTGTTGATATTGAAATTGGGCGTTCCCGGAGGCGTCACGTCACCGCTGTTAAGGGCCTGCATGCTGTTGCCGACGCTTAGCCTGCGTCCCGTGACGGTCCTGCCTGAGAGCGAGCCAACCAGGTCTCCATTGAATATCAAAAGACTGCGTAACTGCGTCACTGTGAGGTTTTGATTTGCTGCGAGCAGCAACGCCGCGGCGCCAGCCACGTGCGGCGTTGACATCGAAGTGCCGTTGAAAATTGAATAGGTATTATTCGCCGTCGTGCTGAGAACACCTGCGCCCGGCGCGCCAAGATGCACACTCGTAGCGCCAAAATGGGAGAAAGAAGCGAGCGCGTCATTCGAGTCAGTGGCTGCCACCGCGATGACGTTAGGAGCATCGTAACTCGACGGATAATGCGGCACGATATCATTGTTGGGTTGGGGACTATCAGGGGCATTACCTGCAGCCGCGACGAAAAGAATTCCCGATTGGTTTAGGCTGAGGATGGCGTCGAGAAAGGATTGACTGAATCCGCCACCGCCGTAACTGTTGTTGAGGACCCGAAGATTCGCGCCCGCTGTTCCTCCCGAGCTTATCCACCGCTCGCGCATCTGCCTGGCATAATTGCAGGCGCGAATCGCGTCAGAAGTCGCGCCTGATGTACCACCGATGAATTTCAGCGACATCAAACGGACCTGCCAGTTAACACCTACCACTCCCACACCATTATTGCCGACGGCGCCAACCGTCCCGGATACGTGAGTCGCGTGGTTCTCAGCCGGAATCGTGCCCGTGTTATTGGCGAAGTTATAGCCGTTGACGTCGTCTATGAAGCCGTTGTTATCGTTATCAATACCATCGCCGGCGGTCTCACCCGGGTTAATCCAGATGTTCGCTGCCAGATCCTGATGGAGCTTGTCGATCCCTTCATCAATCACGCCCACCACAACCGAACTGCTGCCGGTGGTCGTGTCCCATGCCGTTGGCGCGCCGATTCTTGTGAGGCCATAAAGTTCCCCGCTGGTGAACCGCGGATCGTTTGGGTTGTTGACGTCCAAATACAAAAGGTAGTTCGGCTCGGCATAGA
>JANMQG010000204.1:0-3110 GCA_031370285.1 Chloracidobacterium sp.
CGGCGCCTGGAGCCCCTAAACCAACTGCTGGAACGACTCGACGCGCTCGAAGCATCCGTGCGCACTGGTAAACCGTCATCGGGAAGTGCGGGAATATCGCCGGGAACCGCTCCTCGGACTAAGCCACCCACAGCTTCTTCACCGTCCCGATCAACCGGAGCTTCTTCGGCATCATCGTCGGCTTCCGCGGGTTCGTCAGAGGCGCCATCCGGCAGGAGCAAAACGGCGGCGAGTTCGAGCGGGGCCACTGGTTCGTATGCCGCGGCAGCGACGAAGACTGCGCTGACCAGCGAAGCGAAGACTTCATTAGCAAGTGAAGCGAGCACGAGTGACGTCGAGCTCGGGGCGAGCAGTCCAGCCGCATATTCCGAAGTGGTTACGGCGCCCGGATCCGAGATTGAACAAATCAAAGCGGCGCTCGAAAAGAGGCGCAAGATGTTGCTCGTCATGGCGCTCGAAGGCGCGCGCAACGCGAGCCTTGAAGGCAATGAGCTGTGCCTGGAGTTTGCGCCGGACGCGCGGCACTTCCGCGATACGCTCGCGAAAAGCGACAACGTAAAAATCCTGCGCGAAGTTTGCAAAGAGATTACGGGGCGTGACCTCGGCGTGCGGTTCGCGATTAGCGACCCGGAAAGCGGCACTGCTTCCCCTGCAGGCGATGCTCCCCCTTCAAAGGAAGAGACCGAGCGGCGCGAGAAACAAAGCCTCCGCGAGCAGGCTGAGAAGGACCCCACCGTCCAACAACTGCTCAAGACGTTTCGCGGCGAGATCGTTGACGTGAAGCGCGTAAACTGAAGTCGCTGAACAGACCTAACTACCTTCTAGCATGGCTCTTCCGGTAGCCTCTCACGAGAATGATTAATACTGCGAATCCGAAACCAATTGCCCATCCAAACGACGGCCCCCATTTAGATGAGGTCGGGCGTCCCTTTACTTGATCTATTAACGTCCCCCAGGAACACCGCCGAGGCCCAAAAGGACGAATATTACACCGAAGACCTGCTCGAACTCTATTAGCCGCGTGGCTCTGCCGTACGGTGCGCGGCAAGTCTCTGACTTGCCGGCTAGCCTCCGTCCGTTTGGGGTCTCCGACCTGCGTCAGACGGTCAGAGACCGTGATGGCCAGTTTGACCTTTCGGCAAGTCAGAGACTTGCCGCGCACCGGAACAGCCAAGCCGTAGGCGTGCGGGGACTTGTTTGGTCATTCCCTTAGTCGAGAAAAATCAAGACCGGCACCTGGGGCGCGCCTTGTGCCGGTCCCGTGCGCCACGTTCACCCTATGACGTGGCGCGACGCGACACTTTTAGTTCCCGTCGAAACAAAAGTGTTCGCGGACCGAGGAGCACGCCGCTTATCGTGCACCTCCGGCCATCAAGATTGTTCAGCGGTCTCCGGGCGCGCCGATTCGCGGCGCGAGCGGCGGCGAATCGGGGTACGCTCCTTCAACAAGTCCTTCTGTCTGGATTCAAGAATGTACGCAAGGGCCTGGTAACTCATCGATAACGACGCTGCGGCGCGCGTCAAACTGCCATTCGCCTTTGCCAGGGCCCGTTGAATGACCCGGCCTTCAAACCTCAACACTTCACTTTGCAAATCGACCGGCTTGTTGAAAAGTGCCTCGATAGGATCTTCCGGAGCGGCTTCCTCCGCACCAAATTCAGTACACGACTTGGCGATGACTTTTCTGGCCGCCGCATTCACCCTAAGCAAGATGTCCTGACTCTGCGATTTCGCGAGCCACTCACTCGCCCGATCGTAGGCAACGTACAGAGTCTCGATCGAAAGGTCGTTCAACTCTTCTATCATGGTCAGAGCCGCAATACCGGCTTTGTTGAGCGCACCCACCTGATGTGCAACTTCGATGGCTTTCTGAAAAATAAACTGCGCTGGGTCGCTCCGCTTGAGCCGGGCCAGGGCAATCCCCTGCGTGATAAGAGCGTCTGCTAGTAAACACTGGTGCCCACTCTTTTCCAGAACGCGAACTGCATTACGCGCTACCGCTTCTGCTTCCTTGAACTTTCTCTCCGCTATGAACACTTGCGCGCGGGTGTCATCGATTTGAGCTGTTCCTATTTTGTCCCGAACACTGCTCCTGAGGCGCCGCGCCTGCTCCAAGTATGCGTGAGCTTCTTTGAAGCGAGAGAGTTCGCGAAAGAGATTGCCGATGTTGTTCTTAACGTCAGCACGAAAGATGATATTGCGAGCCAATTTGAAATGGTGCTCGGCTTCTTCGTATTCTCTTAGTATTCGCTTGAAGTAGCCCACTGGCTTCTCTGGTGGAGCCAAGTTTCGCAACACCATTGCCAGTTGACTATGATAGGCACCCTTTATGGCATGGCTGGGAATTTTGTTGAACAAGAGCGCGTTTTCGGTGAGGAGTCCTAAGGCCTCACTGAAGCGCGAGGCCGACCATTCAACCACTGCCAATCCAAGTAGTGCGTTAGCCCTCGTGTTTCCTTCGGTTGTCAACTTCTCAAGCGCCTCATTGAACATGATTCGTGCCTCATCCAACGCACCCTCACGCCAATAGCAATAGGCCAGCTCCGCTCGTGCCGCCGCAACTTTCTTGAGGTCACCGGCTGATTCGTAGGAGGTTATACTCTCGCTGATCAAATCTCGAGCGATATCCTGAGACTCCTTGATCTGATTCCTGCTGCCGATCCATCTCGTCAAAATGCCAACACATAACAAGACTTCGGCGGCAACCGAATGGTGAAGCCCCCCAATGTCAGGCCGTTCTCCAATGCGCATCCACAAGGGACTCATTGCCTTCCGCGAACCCTCGTAATCGCCTCTGTCTTTTAAATCCAGGGCACTCTGACATCTGAGGAGAGCTTCTTCGTTAGCGGTGCGGTGAGAGACCTGTAACTTGGGCAAGGTTATCTTCATGTGAGCTAGGCCTTTCGAGGTGAGTGTAACAAAGCTTGCAAAGACGCGGGGGATGTTAGTCGCCTTACCAACGCCTTGCAAGAACTTTCGGAAGTTGCTCTATTATTTCCGATGTAAGAATTCTTGCATCCTCAACTTTCAAGTCGGAGTAGGAATGACTATCACTAATCACCCCCTCCACAGATCCGGACGAGCGCTACTAACGCATCCGGCTCCTGCCT
>JANMQG010000220.1:0-3715 GCA_031370285.1 Chloracidobacterium sp.
CGGTGACCTCTGCCGGCAGCTCAGAGTCAGTGAGGCCACCTTCTACGCGTGGGAAAAAATACGCTCACCTGAGCGTAAGCGAGCTGCGTCGGCTCCGGCAGGTGGAAGAAGATAATAGCCGGCTCAAACGGCTCGTCGCCGACCTCTCGCTCGATAAGCACATGTTGTCGGAGGCCCTGCGAAAAAAAGTCTAAGGCTCGCCCGCCGCCGGGAACTCGCTCAGTGGTTTCAGACCACGTTTCAGGTGCGGTGTGCGCGGGCCTGCCGGTTGGCGCAATTCAGTCGGGCGGCCTGGTATCGACGGAGTCGCGCCACGGATCAATCAGGTCTCCAGATACGTATTCGTGATCTCGCCCACGCCCGGCCGCGGTTCGGGTATTTGGGTGTTGCTGCGCCGAGAGGGCTGGCTGGTGAATCGCAAACGGGTGCGCCGACTCAATCGACTGGAGAGTTTGCAGCTGCGCATGCGAGTGCGGAGGCGCGAACATATCGCGCTCCACCGAGGGCCGGCCCCGGTTCCCAGTGGCCCCACAGAACGCTGGAGCATGGATTTCGTGCATGATACCCCTGGCGGATGGGCGGCCGTTTCGGATCTTGACGGTCGTGGATAACTGGAGTCGGCAAAGTCCAGTACTAGAAGCTGATTTTCGGATGTCAGGCGAGACAGTGGGCCAGGCCTTAGATCGGGTATTAAACGGCCGCTTAGGCCCACGGTCTATCACAGTGGATCATGGGACGGAATTCCAATCGCGGGTGCACGAAGATTAGGCGTACCGTCGGAGTATCCAGCTGGATTTTTTCGCCCCGGCAAACCGGTGGAAAACGCCTTCATTGAATCGTTTAACGGACGACTGCGAGATGATTGCTTGAACGTGCACCAATTCGCCTCTCTCGCCGAGGCGTAGACCATCATTGAAGCGTGGCGGGTAGATTACAATCAGCGGCGCCCGTACAGCTCACTCGGCCACCTGACGCCGAATGAGTTTATTGGACAACGTCAGGTGATCCAGGCCGCCGAAGAAGCCGTCTGTTCTAGTTAAGAACCGTCTTGGAACGGGGCCAACGTCACTTGTGCCCACTAACTCAAATAGAGTGAGGCAATTTGTTCATTCTGTAACGAGATCTCTTGAGCTGGTGGGGCTTGCTCTGATGAAAGTAGGAGGAGATTTGGCTAAACACCTCGACAGTAATACTAGTAAAGTTAGAGTGCTATACAGCTTCCCTCATAAGCTGGGTGCCGATAGAATCTGTTATACCGCTTGGCAGCAAGTGAATGGTCTTGCTGCGGCTGGCGCAGATCTATTGGTATTCCCAGGCGTTCTTCATAAACCGGTCCCAGCCAATGTAAAAGTTCGCCCAACCCTTGCATGGGGGAAGGCAAGAATTTCGTATAAACTGTTTGGCACAGTGCGTGCCTGCACTTTGCATGACTATATTGTGTCACGCAGGATAGAGAAACTAGTAGGGCAGATCGACATCATTCATGCTTGGCCTCTGGGGGCGCTGCGAACACTAAAAACCGCCGCAAGGCTCGGGATACCCACTGTGCTCGAAAGACCCAATGCATATACCAGATTTGCCTATGAGGTGGTGAAAAGAGAATGTGAGCGCGTGGGTGTTTCCATGCCATCCGGCCATGAACACGCTTACAAGGAGAAGGTTCTTCTAAAGGAGGAAGAGGAGTATCGACTTGCCGATCGCCTGCTTTGCCCATCTGATTTTGTTGCCAGTACTTTTCTTGAGCACGGATTTGCTGCGTCGAAGCTTGCACGCCATCAATATGGGTTTGACGAAAAAGTGTACTTTCCAGAGGATGAGCCGCGCGAAAGAAATAGAGGACTTACGGTATTATTTGTTGGCGGCTGTGCTCCTCGAAAGGGTTTGCACTACGCCTTGCAGGCCTGGCTGCAATCTCCGGCCCATGCGGATGGCACTTTTCTAATCGCTGGAGGATTCATACCTGGATATGCTGAGAAACTATCTTCGCAGCTATCCCATCCAAGCATTCGTGTGCTTGGACATCGACGAGATGTGCCGGAGTTAATGCGGCAGAGCGATATCTTAGTCCTGCCCTCCATCGAGGAGGGCAGTGCACTTGTGACGTCAGAAGCTCGGGGAAGCGGCTGCGTCTTGCTCGTCTCAGAAGCAGCGGGAGCAATTTGTCAGCACATGGAGAACGCGCTCATACATAAAGTCGGAGACATTCAGGCTCTCACGAGCCATCTCACACTACTGCATGAGGATCGTGCGTTGATAGAAAAATTTCGCGTGGCATCTATGAGTAATCTGCATGACATTACGTGGACTGCAGCTGGAAGGAGACTTTTCCAAGTATATCAAGAGGTGATTGCCGACTGCTATAAGCAGAGTGGAAAGATGGCAATCTGAACTTTTCATGCTTCTCTGACATCAAGCCAGGTAGTTTGATTTCAGGGAAACATTAAAATAGTTTCCAGAAAAAACGAAAATTATAAAGGAGGTTTTCCGTGAAGGAGGACAAGAAGTTAAGTGATCAAACGGACCAGGAAACTTGGAAAGTTGAACAGGATTGGGAACGACAGCACTGGTTGCGCCAACAGAAGAACCTTTCCTTGTACTGCAAGAACTATGTCTGGAAATTTCTCTCGCTATTTTGAATTGTTGAAAAATATCGTGGTGATGACAGGAACCAGTGGTGGAAACAGGCCTTTGACAACTACACCTTCTTGCCCCAGACGGTGGAGAATGCCGTTGAGGTCGGCTGTGGACCCTATACGAACATTCGACTCATTCGGAAAACATGCAATCCGCAGCACATCATTCTCTCCGATCCGTTAATCCGGACCTATGTGAAATTCAAAATGACCTTTGTGAACGAAATGTACCATGAGGCTACATGTATTTTGGATGATCATCCTCTTGAAGAGCTACCTTTTGCGGACAGTTATTTCGATTTGGCTGTGATGATCAATGTCCTTGACCATGTGCGAGATGCCAATCTGTGCATGCAGAATCTTATACGAGTCTTGAAACCAGGGGGGATTGTGATTATTGGTCAGGATTTGACCAATCAAGAGGACCTCATGCGGCAGCCAGAGGGCTTGCAAATAGGTCACCCCATTACCCTAGATGAAAAATGGTTCGAGCCCCATTTGAGCGGAATATTTGACGAAATCTTGTACAAGGTCCTTCCCCGCGAAGTGGGGTGGGCGGAACAGTGGCACTACAGCACTCTCATATTTGCGGGGAGGAAACGATAGATTTCCGGAAGGTAGGGCCACGTCGAAATTTCTCGCATCCCTCCTCGATCGACTCGAACAACTTCTGGTTCAAACAGTATTGTCCTCGTTAGATAGAGGTTGTTTGCCCGTTTGGAGATCAATGATAGACAGCCGCCTATGGCCAAGTCCGATTTTCCGAGATGTATAGACCCCCGAATCATCGGGCCCTCTATGGGTCATGGCCGAGTTCATTCGTGCGATAAGTGCCGGTTCAACTGATCCCGCCGCGCTGAGAAGCAACTTTCCGCAAATACCGCACATAATTAAAGCGTCCTCGATGAATTTATTGTCGTTCTCAAGGGAGCTATTCCTTCAGCGCGTCTGACAAGTACATGAGCATGCCGGCGTCCAGTACCATCAATGCTCATGGCGATCTGACTCTGATTGAAAAGTCACACGAACTTCTGGCTGGGGGACTGACAGGGAAAACCGATTGAGACTGTCTACCGCGAGGG
>JANMQG010000228.1:0-6095 GCA_031370285.1 Chloracidobacterium sp.
CAAGGGCGCCGGAGCAGAACCTGTCGGTCTGCAGTTAGACGGTCTGAATTAGTAGGACAGGCATTCCTGCCTGTCCGTGATCCAGAGTGGATTTAGAACAATTCAGATTCAACGCGGCTGCGGACTTTCCTTTTCCTGAAGCAACAACCGCAACGCATCATTTACAGCTTTAGCATCCGGAAATGCTGCGGCGACATCCGGATCGAGCAGCACCAGGTTTACTCCCTCACGATAGCGCGCAACATACTTGCCGCGCACGCCGCCCTTCATCTGAGAGAAATCATACTCGGGCCGCAAATCATCCTCTTTATCTAATTCAATTTTCTTCATAACGCCCCGCTTCACCTGCCGCCCGCGCAGCACCCAACTTGAGACTACAGAGACATCTTGAGAATCATGCTATCGGGCGGTCAGGTGCAAGCTGTTGTTTTGTTGCGTCTATCTTTAGGAACTTGTCCGACCGAGGTTTTCCTCATTTCGTTGTTGTCGTCTATGGCGGCTTCTCAATTTACTATTCGAGTTTCATACGTTTGAGTAGGGAGATGAAACGAGGGTCTGAACGCAGATTGTTCCATTTCGGTTCGACTTTTAGAAAAGTCATTTTCGGGTCGCGCTGTTCGTATCCTTTTTCCAACCAGTCGAGCGCGCTATCACGCTCGTCCAAGGCGTTGTAAATTAACGCGACGTTATAAGGCGAAACGTATTTCGTCGCGGATAATTTTAACAGTTCTTTCAGCGCGGCTCGCGCCTCGTCGCGTTTGCCCGATTTTGCCAGCGCATATGTGCCGAACGGGATAACATTTCCGCCGGAAAGTTCTTTTTCCTTGCGTGATTCGGCGATAGCTTCGGCGAACATTCCTTTTTCGATATACGCACTTGCCGCAAACAGATGCGGCATCCAAAAATTCGGTTCGAGTTCGGACGTTTTCTGCAAGCGGTCCAACGCTTCGTCAGCACGTCCGGCGTGCAGCAGATACTGTCCTTCGAGCGCAACCTGTGCCAGGTTAAGCGGGTTAAGTTCGCGGGCTCGTTTTACTTCGGCGAGAGCTTCCGCGTGTCGCCCCGTGTTTGATAGTACAAGCGCGTAATTTCCGTGAAAATCGGAATTGTTAGGATCAATTTCTAAGGCTCTAAGACATTCTTTTTCGGCTGATTGCCAGTCCCAGCCATACCAAAATGTCCCCATACAGTGCGAAGTGTGAGCTTCACCGAGCGTATCGTCAATTTCGAGTGCCTTTCGCTCGGCCGCTCTCGCTTTCGGAACAGCCTCGGCAGGAGGCATGTCGCCGGTGCTGCCAAGCACGCCGTATGCCTGCGAAAGTCCGGTGTATGCGAGCGCGTATCCCGGATCAATGTCGATCGCCTGCTCGAAATACGGAATGCTTGTGCGGAGGTCCGACGGCGTTCCTTTGGCGATGTGGTAACGCCCTTTCATATAAAGCTGATAAGCCTCCAAATTTTCCGTCGAATGCTTTTTGCCGCCGAGCCGAATTTTCAAGGCCGCCGCGACTCTTTCTGAGATGGCATCCTGCACGTCGAAAATATCGATAAATTTTTCGTCAAATTGTCCCGCCCATAATTGCTTGCCGTCACTTGTGCGAAGCAGTTTCGCCGAGATTCTGATTCTATCGCCCCATGTTTGAATCGTTCCGTCTAAGATCGAATCGACACCGAGTTCGCGCCCCGCCGTCAAAGAATCTTGCTCGACGGAACTATATCGGCGAATCGCGCTCAGCGGACGCACAATAATCTCTTCGCCGCCGGAGAGTTTAGCAATCAAAGTGTCAGCCATTCCGAGCTCTAAGTCTTCGTTGCGGCTTTCCAAAACCAAAGGCTTGAATGGCAGTACGGCGATCGTTTTTATCGGCGCGTCAATAGGTTTGTCGTCTCCGCGCCACAGATAAAATCCGGCTGCGCCAAGCGCAAAAACACTCAACACCGCAAAAGCAACAAGCCACGCTCGATTTTGGATTCGATTTTTGCCATCTGTCTTTTGTCCATCGGTTTTAATGTCCGCAATCCCAAATCCAAAATTCACAATCGGTCTGACTTCGGGAACGAAACGATAACCGTGTCCGGCGATAGTAACGATGAAACGCTGTTCGCCGGGCTTTTCGCCAAATACTCTCCGCAGGATCGAAATGTTCTGATTGAGATTATTTTCCTCGACAACCGAATCAGTCCAAATTTCGCGCATCAACTCGTCCTTTTCAATCACCTTCCCAGTGTGCCGCACCAGGTAGAGAAGCGTATCGAAAACTTTCGGCGTGAGCGGAATTTGGCCGCCGTCACCTTTTGTCAGCAGGCGTTTGGAAACGTCAACGCGAAATTCATCGAACTCGTAAATCTCTAATTGAGGTTCATTCATCGCAGTTCTCAGAAGTTTCACGAAATGTTCAGGGCCTTTTAAAGATTTTCAGAACTCTGTCTTGTGATTATGACACCCATCAGCCGCGATTAAAGTATTTCGGTTGAATAATCCAAAAACAGAGAGGAAAAAAGATGAAAAAACGAATTCTGAAAGCTATCTGCGGCGCGTCGTTGGCAATCTTGATGCTGGCGGGTTTCGCGCAAGTTTGGGTTTACGCCCAAAACGATGACGAAAACGGGGAAAACCGGCGAAGCCTGGTGGGGTCGTGGAACTTGCAGGTCACGCTTCGAGATTGTAACTCGGGCTTTCCCTTCGTCACCTTTGCGGCGATGAACACCTATAATCAGGGCGGCACAACGCAGCAAACCGCGATTCCGGGACCTGGCGTTAATGCTCTGCCCGGTCACGGGGTTTGGAGTCACCAAACCGGCCGGCGTTACTCTGGCGCCTTTCAGGCCTTCGGATTAAATCCTGACCCCGCTTTGATTACAAGACTTATTGTCAGGAGCGCGATCAGGGTCTCACGAGACGGCAGTAGCTATACCTCGACCGACACCGCCGAAGTTCTTAACCTGAACGGCGATCTAATCACCAGGGCTTGCTCGACCACAACGGCAACGCGGTTTGAATAAAACCTTGAGAGAGAGCGTGAACTTGGAAAACATTTTTCAAGTTCACGCCCTGCTTCTTCTAACCAAGCAATTTCTTCACCAAATTTACATAAAGTTCCCACTGCTTGTTCCAAATCTCTTTCCACCACATTCATCTTCATCATTCGGCGGCACCGCATACAACAGCGACATAACCGCTGGCCTTCAGCTGCGGCGCGCGATCAGCATCCGAGCTGAGGGGGCCAAGACTACTTGAGAAGCATGCTATCGCGCCGTCAGCTGCAAGGCTTTGTTAGCTGGCTCTTGGGTATAAGACGGCACCCTCTCAGCAAATGCCCAACCTAGATCACTAAACGCGCTTAGCATTAAGGACGAAGCCCTGAAACTTCTCCATGCCTTTGAGTTTGTGTTCAGAGACGATCCGCAATTCATTCGGGGAAGCCATTCTCCAACGGAATCTCAATAGGGCGGGATTACCGTCTGCATCAAGATTGCCTAACTTTTCAAAGATTAACTCAGAAGCCTTGAACTTAATTTGATACAAGCGTTGGTCAACGGAAGACTCCGTGGCAGATTTCTTAAAATGTTTGACGAAGTATGCTCGTTTATGCGAATCCCAACTGACCAACCACCCGGCTTCAATAACCCCGCCTTCAGATTGAGAGCGTAAGATTAGATTAACCTGCGATCCATTACCATCGAGGCTGACTTCCAATGCGCCATGACCGGCGATCGTCCTCGACTCATCAGAATAATGCGCTGTGAAAGAATAGCTCCCTATAAACGGCGCAAACTTCATAAGGCGCTGCGTATGTGGCGGAGAGGGACTGCTCTTTTGAGCCTTAGCCAAATAGGGAAAGGCTAAGGCGGCTAAAGCAAGTACGTAAGTAAATCTGAGATTAAGGTTCATGGCTTACAGGCTTCCCATCACTAGCGAAGCCAGCTAACGCTCGGCATCAGCCGCGCCGCTTTTGCGGCGTCGGCTGCATGCCGTTGTTAGCGGCTGGTTGTCGCTTGCAGGACCCTTTTGAGGTCGCGGACACCGTCGTCCCACTTGGTCTCGTCGGAGAAGTCGACATATCGTAGCCTTCTTATCAGGTTGTCAATTGGTTCCGGGAAATGACGCCCCTTCGCCAGGACCACTGGAATAATGTTTTTGCCGTCAGCAAAGCCCATGAATTGTGACACCTCGAAGTTCACCCAACTGGACTCCGTTGAATGTTCTGAGATGACGAGAAGGAGCCAGTCAGTGTCGGTCGGGCGGAGGCTCTGTGTGATGGCCCGCTGAATGTCATCGCCCGCGTGGATTTCATTCTCGTCAATCCAGACACGCAACGAATTGTCCGTCGACAGTTCATGCACGAGCCTTCTAACAAACGGCTTGTCTTTACTGGAATGGCTGATAAAGACAGTTGACTTGGGAAGTCTTCTGCTAATGGTGTCTCGAAGTTGAGAATGATGAATGTCGTGCCATATGAGATTCTCGGTTAGGAAAATCTCCGAGAGTCTTTGTGATAGGAGATGTGTGTGCTTGATGTCGATGCAAGCATCGATGGCTCTCTTGAGCTTTGTCGGGAAGTCGCCAAATGAACTGCACGCGAACCCGGCAAAGAACGCGGGATAATAGTGATAGGTCTTCCAGCCGTCGCCTTTGGGGATTCCGCCGCCCTCAAGGTTAAAGAAGACGAAGGTTGGGTCCGACTGGAGTGGAATGCCCATACTTTGGAATTCCCTACGGAAGTGTCTCCAGTCACCATCTGGAATGGTACTGCCTTCGTAAATAAGCGGCGTAAATATGTGGAAGTTCTTCCCACTGTACGAGGATATCCGCTCCTTATTGCTCTTGAAGTAATCCAGGTACTCGTTGTCCAGCGACGAAAAGAACGCGATCATGAATCTCGAGCTGTCGGGCTTCAACTGGTTTTCGTTCATCAGCCGCACGACTTCATCGATCCATTGCTCTGTTGGATGGATGTAAAACACGCCTCACTCCTCTGCGCTATGTTCTCTTGCCGCTAACGGTTGAGTTGACGCGGCGGCGCGAATCAAGGCACCCTCCGCCGCACCAAGCTAGTTGCGAAACACGCTCCCGCCGCTCGCGTCCAACGATTTGTTATGTCGCGGTCAAGGTCTGTTACGAAGCGTGTACGGGCGAACAGCACATCTGATCAAATTCCCGCGCATCCAAAACGGTGTACCGGTCGGGCAAATTTGTACGGTGCGTCTCGCAGAGATCAACATGCCAAGTCAACGATCTGAATTCAAAGCCCCTGTCGCTACGGCCAACTTCCTGCGACTCATGACAGACAACATGCTTGGAAGCGACATCGCCACACCCACGCCATTCGCACATTCGTTCAGTTTCGGGCAAGAGACAGCTCCAGTGATTCGTGAGACAAATCTTACTTACGGTCGCGTCGAGCGCATAACTAATATTATGACGCGCCGTCCAGTTTTACGGAACCTCGATACTGTCCACGCGCGTATCAGGACCGCACCGCAAAGCGTGCACTCGAAGGGCCTTTCGTTTTTTGAGAAGCACCTCCAGTTGATCCCCAGATACACCCTTCACGTGCCCCAAAGGAAAAACGACCTTATGTCCCCTAACACGAAGAGTGAACGATGTCTGCCAAGGAAGGGTGCCTTTCCCCAGAGTGACCAAATATGGGTTTCCCTCAACGGCGACGACCGTCCCGACGTACCGCTGCATCTGGCATCCACGACTGTTCGTCGCAAGGTGATGAAGCCCAATAATGGCGTAGGCAGGTGCAGGTCCATATTCAACTATCGGCTCCTGAGCAAAGGCCGGTGTAATAACAGCAATCCATAAAACGACGCAGAAAGTGAAGCGTGTGAGTCTCATTTTGAAAAGCGACATAACTAAGTATTATACGGCAGATCTGCGGCGCAAGTACGAATTTGGTGATCTTATCCGGTGTTTGACTACAGCGGCCAAGCATCGACTTCGCTAACACTCGCCCGATACTGGGATGCCTCTCAAGCAATGACAGACAGGAATGTCTGTCCTACTCTCCAGCCAACCAAAGTGCGGCGCGTTCCATCTTGGATTATCATTGAGGCGAAGTTAGGGGTGATGCCTTATTTGAGGCCGT
>JANMQG010000026.1:0-3790 GCA_031370285.1 Chloracidobacterium sp.
CAATCCACCGCTCGCCAGCAGCTCGAGATAATCGTTGTGAGCCTCTTGCGGGGTCATGGTTCCCGACGCGTCGTGAAATGCCGGGATGGCGGCCCAGTAGCCACCCATTCCTACTCCTAAAACTGGATGGGCGACGAACATCTGCCAGGTTGCTTTCCAGACCTCATTTCTACTTACGCCGTAGCGTAAACCATCAGGGTCTCCATTGAGCTCGGTACGATCCTCGATCCTTGTCGCCAGTCGATCTCCCCCAAGCCATACAGTTCCGAAGACAACTCCAACTATTAGAACCAGAATTAGAATGACACGAACCGGCAACGATTGGGTGATTCTGAATACCTTCGACTGCGGCTCCCTTGATCTGCCTTTGCGCGCGGCTGCGCTGAAGAGCAGGGCCGCAATGACTATCTGAGCAAGCATCGCAATGAGACCGCCGCGCGAATTGCACAGCACTAACCCGATCCAAAGCGGCAGTAACGCTGCAAAGTAAATTAGCGCTTGCTCGCGTTTGACCCCGCCACCGAGAATCAGTCCCAGTATCAAACCGAGGCTCATCTCCATCAGGTAAGCAAAATGGTTCTTGTTGATGAACTGGCCATAGCCGCTGTCGGGAGCGAGCAGTGGCAACCCAAAACCGACGCTGTGCTGTGCTGTTTGCCGCAGAATGCCAAAGACAGCACTTGCCATCGCCACGCCAATCACGAGATTGATGACGATGCGCAGTCGCTTTTCGCTGGTAGCATAACGAGCGAGCAGCACTCCCGACAGCGTTAACCCGAGCAGCAAGAGCGCGAAGAATCGTGTCTGGTAGGGATCGGCGCTGATCGCATTCCAGGGTGCGAAGCTAATTCCTCCAGGATTGCTGCTCTGAGCTCCGCGGGACAGTGTCTGGAGAAATGAGAAGAGCGCCAGCGCAGCTAAAGGAAAAACCAGTGGCCAACTGTCCGCAAACCACGACTGGCTGAGCCAACCTTCGATGAGCCAGAGAATCGCGAGAGTGAAAACCACGCAGATGAACGCCGCTTTCGACCACGGCTGGGAAGTCCCATAAGGAATTGCGATCAATACAATCAAGCACAGCAGCGCCAGGAAAACTGACCTTCCCAGAATACTCGCGACGCGTAGCTTGAAAGCCGAGCGATCCCCTGGAGCGATCGCCTCGATTTCTGTAGTTGCCTGCGACATCAACCTGCAATCTTTCCGGCAGTCATTGTCAACTGTACTTTGCTCGGGCTGCTCGACTCTGCAAACGAGCTGATCACACGTTCGGCAGCTTCCGAGAGCTCGATCCGCAGGAATCCAGAGAGGTAGTTCATATCAAGAAGCAAAGGTGGGCCAATGAGTGGACGATAAAGATTCATCCAGCCCCACTCGCCGGTTTGTGTAGAGAGTGGCAGCCGGAAACACCAGTATTCGCTGGATCCGATAACGTCGTCCTCATCGACACCCTCGCGCTTCCAGCACCAGACAATGCGATCGTTGCTGAATTCGATCTGCTGCAGTGGCCGGCGCTGCTCGATCGCCTTGAAGGCACGCTCGCCGGCGTCAGCTCGCCCCGTCTGACCAAGCTGCACGTTGGCGTAAGCGAATTCTTCAAACTCAAGCATCCGTCTAAGCGCTTCAAATACTTCGTTAAGGCTGGCAGCCTTGGAAAGTGCCAGACCGGCACGGCGCACGCGGATGTTGTTGGCGACTCGAATGCGGCGATCGCCAACAGTTCGCTTGACGCCCGCGCGCAATTCATCCACTTCGTGATAGCGAAGCTGGCCAAGGGCGACAATGACCACTGCGGCGATCACGAACAATACAAACCCGGTTACTGGCGATGAAGCTTTGGTTGTGAGCGCCGCAAACAAACCAAAACCTGCACAGACGGAATAGAGTATTAACACCACGCGACGCTGGGACCAGCCGCGCGCGAGCAACATGTGATGAATGTGTTCGCCGTCACCCTCGAAGATTGGTCGTCGCCCGATTAGCCGGCGAGTCATTGCCACGGTGGTGTCCACAACTGGCAGTCCAAAAGCCAATATCGGAGTAATCACCGCGATTGTGGTAGTTGCTTTCTGCGCGCCCAATAGCGCTAGCGATGCCAGCAGGAATCCTACAAACAGCGCGCCCGAGTCTCCCAGGAATATCGAGGCGGGATTGAAGTTGTATCGGAGAAAACCGGCCAGGGCCCCACAAAGCACTATGGTGACTACGATCATTACCGAGTGCCCACCCAACAAGGCAACGACCAGAATGACGATCGATGAGAATAAGGCCGCGCCGGTCGCGAGCCCGTCCACGCCGTCAATAAGGTTGAAGGCGTTGGAGATTGCTACCAGCCAGAACACCGTTAGCACAAAACTAATCACCGCGGGAAAATGCAGAACTCCCAGGAACGGCATTGACACCGCTTCTATTCTTCCACCCATCGCGTAGAAAAGTGACGCGATCAGTCCGAGACCAATGAATTTCACTGCCGCTCCGGTTCCACGTAAATCGTCGTAAACGCCGAGCAGAAGTACCAAAGTCGAAGGAATCAAAACCTTGAAGAAGACCGGACGGTAGTATGCCAGCGCTTCCGTTAAGAGATTCGAAACCAGAAAGAGACCTGATAAGGCCAGCATCAGCGACAGATAGATTGCCACGCCACCCAAGCGCGGTGTCGCGCTGGTATGGACACGCCGCCCATCGGCGGGTACATCGAGCAACTTAAACCGCTCGCACAAGCGACGGATAAGCGGAGTGATTATGAGCGCTGAACAGTTGGCGATTATGAAGAGTGCGAAATAGGTCTTCAAGGGAGCCTGACCTTTCTCCTAAGATGCCGCTGGACTATTAAGGAAATATGCAGGGGATCAGCGAGCCGCCGGTACGCAACTCGCGCTCCTAGACTCATTGGGAATTTCAGTTTCGGCCACCACCTGGCATTCTAATAACTTGATCATACGGGGCAACAGCGTTTGCTTCGAAAACGTATTCGCGATTTGCGGAACACGCGCGTCGGTTCCGTTCGACTGGTGTTTTGCTTCTGCCAAAATGTGCTTAACTACGGCTTCCACGTCGCCATGGGTCGCGGTGTACGAGCGATACGCACCATTCGTACTCGCGGCGATCTCGCTGATGTGCGTCTCTGCGGGTCCGATATACAGAAAAGGACTGCCAACTGTCAGTATGTTGTAGAGCTTGCTCGGATGGACAATACCTACAAACTCATTTCCCATTACGACCACATGCAAGTCTGCTGCCGACAGCGAGGCCGACAACATCTCAAAATCCTGATACGGAAGACAGCGGACGTTTGTCAGATTATGGAGCGCTGCAAACTGCTTGACCTTCACTTGCTCGCTGCCGCCGCCCACGAAACAGAACACTATTTCCGTTTGACTCGACAACCTGTTTGACAGCAGGCGCGCTGCTTCAATTAGTGTGTTTAGTGGGTGACAGGGGCTGTGGTTACCGGCGTACATAACCACGAAACTCTCGGCCAGGTTATGTTGCTTGCGGAAAGCTACTCGCCCCTGCTGATCAAACCTGACGGCGTCGTCGTGGGCCCAGGGAGGCAAGACTACTACTCGCTGATCAGAAACTCCCTTTGCAACGATTCGGCGCTTCATAAATTGATCCAGCGCAATGACTTTTTCCGCATTAGTCAGACTGTAAAGTAACAAGCGGCTGAGAACTCTTGCCGTAAATGAGTCCGCCTTAAGCCAACCCGCAGCGATGGCTTCGTCGGGATTGAGATCCATTACCCAGAAGAAAAACTTTCCGCCCCTTATCCGAACGAACAGCGCACCCAGAA
>JANMQG010000030.1:0-24686 GCA_031370285.1 Chloracidobacterium sp.
CGGTGACCAATAAAATCTATGTAGCAAATTTCTTCAACGGCGCTGGAGGCAATAGCGTGACGGTCATCAATGGCGCGGACAACACGACGGCGACAGTCACGGCCGGCAGTGCTCCCTTTGCCATCGCGGTCAATCCGGCGACGAATAAAATCTACGTCGCTAACAGTGGTAGCGCTAACGTGACGGTTATTGATGGGACAAATAACTCTACGGCGACAGTCACGGCTAGCACTGGTCCCGCTGCCATCGTGGTCAATCTCATCACGAATAAAGTTTACGTCGCAAATCAAACCAGCGGCAATGTGACGGTGATCACACCCGCACCGTCGAACGCCATTCCGCTAACAGTCAGCATTACCCCGCAGCCCTTCCCGCAGAACTCCACCTCTCGCAGCTTCACCTTCACTGCCAGCAGCACGTTTTCGCCCACGGCCCCTCCGGTGCAGCAAATCCACTACCAGGTCGACACCTGGATCAATCCCTGGCTGACAGCCACTCCATCGGGCAGCAATACGCAGAGTGGCACCGTTGGCCCGCTGCAAGACGGCGTACATATCATCTATGCCTATGCCACCGATGGCGGGGATGCCACCTCCATCAATACTGGAGCCAACAGCAGTCCATTGATCGGGCAAATCCAGGCTCTGGTCTTTTTCATTAACAGCACCGGTCCGACCGCTGCTCCCGCCACGATCAGCGGCACCATCACAACTGCTGACGGCGCGCCATTGGCTGGTGTGACGATGAACTTGAGCGGTGCGCGGTCGGCCAGGGCTATTACTGATAGCAATGGCAACTATCGTTTCAACAACATCGATACGGACAACTTCTACACGGTCACGCCGTTTTTGGTGAATTACAACTTCAATCCGACTGATCGGTCTTTCTCGCTGCTGGCGAATATGACTGACGCAATATTCACCGCTACGCAGGATGCTGTTCCGGGTGGGAATGCAATTGACACGGCTGATTACTTTGTCCGCCAGCATTATTTGGATTTCCTGGGACGCGAACCGGACGAAAGTGGGTTTACCTTCTGGAGCGATCAGATACTGGAGTGTGGCGGCGATGCTGCATGCATTGAACGGCGACGGATCAATGTGTCGGCAGCCTATTTCCTGTCGATAGAGTTTCAGCAAACAGGTGGACTGGTTGACGGACTGTATCGAGCCAGCTATGACCGGCGACCGCTTTACGCCGAATTCATGCCTGACGCCTCGGTGCTGGCGCGCGACGTCATTGTTGGTCAGCGCGACTGGACGCGGCAGTTGGAGACGAACAGGCAGGCGTTCATTGACGCCTGGGTCGAGCGTCCGGCTTTCCGCACGGTTTACGATGGATTAGGCAACGCAGCTTTTGTTGACGCGCTCATTGCGCACACGGGAGCCGGCTTCAACGGCGACCGCCAGGCACTGGTGAGCGCGCTGAACGGGGGGTCAATGACGCGGGCTGGGGTATTGCGGCAGGTAGTCGAGAATGAAGGGTTCGTCCGCGCGAAGTCTAACCAGATGTTTGTGATGATGGAATACTTCGGCTATTTGCGGCGCGACCCGGACGAGAGCGGCTACCAGTTCTGGCTAAACAAGCTCAATCAGTTTGGCGGCAACTTCGAACAAGCGGAAATGGTCAAGGCGTTCATCGTTTCGGGTGAATATAGGGCGCGGTTCCAGTAAGGCGACCGCAGACGGACGACCGGTGACCGAAGACAGCCGGCGGTGACCGAAGACAGCCGGCGGTCCCCGGTCGTCCGTCATCGGTCGCTCTACCTACCGGCACCCCTCGCTGGACACCCTCACAGTCGCGTGGTAACTTACTTCGACAGTTAATCTTAGCGGTTGCCGTTCCGTAGACGGTTTTTCTGCTGTTCGGGAGGATCATTTTAAGCAGTGCCATTAGCCAAAGAAACGAAAGTACAGATTCTTAGCGATTTTCGCAGCCATGAGACGGATACGGGCTCACCACAGGTTCAGGTAGCTTTGCTCAGCAAGCGGATCAACGAGCTTACCGAACATTTCAAGATCCATAAAAAGGACAATCACTCGCGGCGCGGCCTGCTCAAGATGGTCTCGCAGCGACGCAGTTTGCTCGATTATTTGAAGCGTACAGACATTGAGCGCTACCACGAAGTAGTGACTCGTCTCGGCCTTCGCAGATAAAAGAACGTTGACTACAGTGTAACGAGAGACTTCGAATCTCTGATTTCCAAAGCCCACGTCTATCGAAGGGCTTGCCCAAGGTGCCGAACGTGACGGCGATACTCCCAAGCAAGCAGACGTGTTCGGCCAAAGCGCAACGCACAAAAGGCGGCAGAGCTTCACGGTAAAGAGGCTTGCCGCCTTTATTTTTATTGCGGCTCGCAGTTTACCCACGACGCTTCACGTGGCGTCGGTCAGAAAAGGGGTTCAGGAAAAGGGATCCAGGAAAACGTAACCTGGAATTGAAAATTTATTACAACCATAGCGAGGTGCCGGGAGACGCTCGCGAGTCTGACTAAACTCAGGCAATTGTCCGAAGGAGACAAAACAAGATGACAGTTAAGAAATACCTCAAAGAGTCAATAAAACTGGGCGATAAGGAATTGACGGTCGAGACGGGCCGAGTCGCCAAACAGGCAGATGGTTCCGTAGTTATCCAATTTGGTGACACGATGCTGCTCGTCGCCGCGGTAGGCGCACCTCATACCCGGGAAGGAATCGACTTTTTCCCCTTGACGGTCGAATACCGTGAAGCAAACTACGCCGCCGGCCGTATCCCCGGAAACTATTTCCGCCGCGAAGGACGGCCCACCGAGAAAGAAACCCTGACCAGCCGCTTGATCGACCGGCCGTGCAGGCCGCTATTTGCCGAAGGGTATCGTAATGAGACGCAGGTAATCGCCAGCGTTATTTCCGCCGACCCCGACAACAATCCCGACGTTATCGCAATCACCGGCGCTTCGTGCGCGCTTTATCTTTCCGATATTCCTTTCATGAACCCGATCGCGGGCGTGCGTATCGGACTGATCGACGGCCGCTACATTGTCAATCCGACCTACGACGAAACGCGCGAGTCGCGTTTGAATCTGATTGTGGCCGGCACTGAAGAGGCCATCGTGATGGTCGAGGCAGGAGCGTCGGAAGTTTCGGAAGAGATTATGGTCGAGGCCCTCATGCTCGCCCACAAGGAGATCAATCGCCTGTGCCGCTGGCAGAAAGAATTGTACAAAGCGCTCGACATTCAGAAGCGTGAAGTGGTTCCGCCAGTCCTGGACGAGGAGATGCTGGGAGAGATTCAAAGGAACTATGGCGACCGTTTACGCGCCGCCATGGACACGACCAACCAGGAGAAGCGTGACAGCTATGCCGGTGTTGATGCGTTGAAAAAGGAAGCTGTCGAAACCTACCCGGAAGACCAACCCGAGAAAAGACAGATGGCCAAGAAGGTTTTCGATAACCTTAAGGAAACTGTCTTTCGTGACGATATTCTCAATAGCCGCCGCCGGCCCGATGGGCGTCGGTTCTCTGAAATCCGACCCATCAGCTGTGAAATCGGTTGGCTGCCGCGCGCTCACGGATCCGCGCTTTTCACCCGGGGTGAAACGCAAGCGCTCGTCACCACCACGCTGGGTACTAAAGAAGACGAGCAGTTTATGGACGATATCGAGAAGGGCGAGGTCAAGCGCCGCTTCCTGCTGCATTACAACTTTCCCCATTACTCGGTCGGGGAAGTGGGGCGTTTTGGTTCTTCGAGTCGACGGGAGATTGGACACGGAGCTCTCGCGCGAAGGGCCATCGAGCCCGTGCTGCCCGATCAGTCGGTTTTCCCCTACACGCTGCGCATAGTTTCTGACATTACCGAGTCGAACGGTTCATCATCGATGGCCAGTGTTTGCGGCGGCATTCTGTCGCTGATGGACGCTGGCGTCCCACTGAAAGCTCCGGTCGCGGGCGTCGCGATGGGATTGGTTATGGAAGGTAATAAGTATGCGATTCTGACTGACATCGCCGGCGCCGAAGACCACTACGGCGATATGGACTTCAAAGTCACCGGAACCAAAGAAGGCATCACGGCCTTGCAGATGGACATCAAGATCGGCGGCATCAATGCCCAGATCATGGCAGAAGCGCTCGAGCAGGCAAGGAAAGGACGCCTCTACATCCTTAGTGTGATGGAGCAGGCCATCGCCGAGCCACGCGCGGATATCTCGGCCCATGCGCCACGAATCATCCAGATCAAGATCAATCCGGATAAGATTCGCGACGTCATCGGACCAGGTGGCAAGATGATCCGAGCGCTGGTAGAAGAAACAGGCGCCAAGATCGACGTGTCTGACGACGGCACGATTTCCATAGCCACTGCGAGCGGCGAGGCCGCCGAAGCTGCTGTTGCGCGCATTCGCGGAATCACTGCCGAGGCTGAGATTGGTCAGACTTACCTGGGTACCGTTTCCCGCATCGTGGACTTTGGTGCGTTCGTGGAAATCTTTCCCGGCACCGATGGCTTGCTTCACATTTCGGAGATCGCTGATCGCCGTGTGAAGGATGTTCGGGATGAGTTGAAGGAAGGCCAGCAGATCCTCGTCAAATGCATCGGCAAGGAAGGCAACAAGATCAAGCTTTCGCGAAAGGCTGTTTTGCGGGATGAGGACCGCAAAGCCGAGGCAGCGAACGCTGGTGACTCCGTCAGCGCTCACGACGCTGATTAAGTCCGAGCTCCGAGCTTTGAGACTTGGGGAGGTTTGCGGCTGACGCTAACCTCCTTTTTTATTCAGTTTAGAACCTCACGATCGTTCACTTGAAATTGGAATCCCCTCTTCATTAAGCCTCTTTTCCTATCAACCAGCGAAACCGTCAGCGGGGGTTCAGCCAGAACCACAGTCTTACTGCGCTTCGACGCGACGGCCAAATTAGTTTAAACTAGTAAACCCTTCGTCAGCGGGAAAGATACGAGGAGGAACTTCAAACGGATGTTGAGTCGAGCCTTTCGCCCCATTGCTGCGATACTCGCCATCTTGCTTCTATCCGGTGCGCCCACTCACGCCGCGCCCGTGGCCATTAGCGAGGTGATACAAGTACTTGGCGGCCACCAAAATCCTCCTAAGCTTCGGCTCCGCAGTGTTTCCCAAACCACGAATTCTTTGGTAAGCGAGGGCGATGGTCCTTCGCCAGTTGCCTCGGCTGCACAGCAGTCTGCCGCTGGCGCGGTTGCCGAGATTCCTGACACATCCACTGGGGACCTCGTCACCAGCGACTCCGCTGACACGCTGCTAGCCGGCGTTGCCGTGAGTGCTGACCCGCAAGCGGGTGTTGACGTCGTCGATCAGGGAGACGTAGAGGGCACAATTTGCGACTGCGGCGAGATAACGGTGCCGGGCGGCGGTTTTCCCAAGTGGCCCCTGCTGTTCCTGGCCGCAATACCATTCTTCTTCATACATGGTTGCGACGACTGCGAAACTCCTACTCCGCCCACGACACCAACTCCGCCTCCCCCCACCCCGGAAATTCCCGAGCCGGCATCGCTGCTCTTGTTTGGGTCAGGCCTGGCCGCATTCGGAGCTGGGTTGCGTAGACGGTATGCCAAAGGCAAACTGGAAACCCAGCTGCAGACTACGGAGGAGGGCTAAGCAAAGTGTCGAGAGCAACATTTAATGAACCGCGAACCTACGGAAAACTCGCCCTCGCAGCACTCCTGGCGCTTACCTTCTGCATGGCCAATCCGGCCTCGACGGCTTATGCCAAGAAGCGCAAGCTGGCGAAGTATGGTTCGATCAAGATTCGGAGTACACCTGGTGGACTACCCATTGAGATTGATGGGAAATCCGAAGGCCAGACGACCACCGATTACCGCGCTTTCGATCGCGACCCAGGTTTACATACGGTTGTCATCACATTACCTGACGGCCAAAGGTGGACACGTGAAATCGATCTTCAAGCCGGTCGCATTAAGTGTGTGGCGATCAACTTCAAGTCATCGCCGCCAGTCGTCAAATCTCCCTGCCCCTATCCGGTCAGCCTCACCGTCGACGCGGAGGTAAATGAAGGAGAGGTAATAACCTTCAGCACGGACACGGCCTACAGCGGCAACGCCCTGCTTAACTACACCTGGACCCTGAGCCCGCGCGAGGCGAAGATTCAGACCAGTGTCGGCAACAAGATTAGTGTTGATTCAACCGGTCTGGGCGGCCAGCGCGTCGCGGCGACTGTAGTTGTGGATGATGGCTCAGGCGAGTCTGCCTGCCGTCAAACGGCACAAGCTTCAACTTACGTTCGACCACCGGAGCGGCATGAAAATCCTTCGAAGCAGTTTGACGTTTGTTGCAGTTGCTCGTTTGACGATCAAAAAGCTCGACTGGACAACCTCGCGGTTGAACTGCAAAACGATCCGACAGCCACGACTTACGTCATTACCTATGGCGGTCGGACCAGCCGCATCGGCCAGGCAGATTTGCTTGGCGATCGCGCCCGGGTCTACCTGGTGGCGAAGCGGGGAATCGACCAGTCTCGCATCACCGTTATGAACGGTGGGTTCCGCGAGGAAGACTGTGTTGAGCTGTGGATCATTCCCAGCGGGGCCACACCTCCGCAAGCTACGCCGACAGTTCAGGCTGGCGACGTCAGGCCGGCTGCCCCAGCGCGACGCGGCCGACGCAGACGAGGCAGAGACTAATCGCGCGGAATAGAGCACGATAACTTAACCGGAAAGAGACAAGACCCCAGGTCTTGTCTCTTTTGTTATTGTGTGGTCGCAATTTTGGTTGGGCCAGCATTGCTGGTAAATGGTAAATCGTGAATGGTGAATAATGTTCACATTCAGGGTGGTGTCCTGACGTTTACGTTTTAGCTGTTTACCATTTACTATTCACTATTCACCATTTACCAATATGACAGCTCCGAACATCGAAACAATAGTGTCCCTCGCCAAGCGCCGGGGGTTTGTCTTTCCCTCCTCGGAACTCTACGGCGGACTTGGCAGCGCCTGGGACTACGGTCCGCTCGGCGTCGAGCTTTGCAATAACGTCAAACAGGCGTGGTGGCGCTGGATGGTCTACGAGCGCGACGACATTGAAGGACTCGACTCGTCCATAGTATTAAACCGGTCGGTCTGGAAATATTCTGGCCACGAAGATACCTTCAGCGATCCGCTGGTCGACTGCCGCGAGTGCAACACCCGTTTGCGTGCAGACAAATTGACCGATGGGAAATGCCCAAACTGTGGTTCGAAGAATCTTACGGAACCCCGGCCTTTCAATCTGATGTTCCAGACCCACGTCGGCGCTACCGCGGAAGACGATCCGTCTTCCCTCGTCTATCTCCGCCCCGAAACAGCGCAAGGTATCTTCATTAATTTTGCAAACGTCTTGACGACGAGCCGGCGCAAACTTCCCTTTGGCGTGGCGCAGATTGGTAAATCGTTTCGCAATGAAGTTACGCCCGGCAACTTCATCTTCCGTACGCGCGAGTTCGAACAGATGGAGATGGAATACTTCGTGAAGCCCGGGCAGGACGAACAAGCGCATCAGGAGTGGATCGATGCCTGCTACAACTGGTTCACCACTTTGGGCATTTCGGCGAACAACCTGCGCCTCTATGAGCAGCCAAAAGAGGAGCTGGCCCACTACGCCAAACGAACTGTCGACATCCAGTATCGCTTCTTCCCGGAGCGTGACGAGGACGAACGCCAGTGGGACGAGTTGATGGGAATCGCCAACCGCACCGATTTCGATTTGCGCACGCATTCGAAGAAGCCGGAAGACGCAGAAGGGAAGCGGCTGAATCCGGATTCTACCGAAGACCTGTCTTACTTCGACGAGGCAAACAAAGAACGTTTTTATCCTTACGTGATCGAACCTGCCGCCGGCGTTAATCGTACTGTGCTGTCCGTATTGATGGACGCCTATTCGGAAAAGACGAATGACAAGGGCGAGACGCGCGTAATACTAAAACTTCATCCGGCGCTAGCGCCTATCAAAGCTGCTATTCTCCCGCTGGCCAAGAACAAACCGGAGCTGGTTGGCATGGCCCGGGCGATCAAACGTTCGCTCCAGCCGGTGCTGCGCGCGGTTTATGACGACACGGGTGGCATCGGAAAGTTGTATGCACGACAAGATGAGATCGGAACGCCGTTTTGCGTTACGGTCGACCATCAATCGCTGGAAGATGAGGCAGTGACCGTGCGTGATCGCGATACCTGGGAACAAGAACGAATCAAGATTCCGGAGCTTCAGGATTACTTGTCGAAGAGACTTAGTAAATAGTTTCGAGTTCCGAGTCTCGAGTTCCGGGTTCCGAATTGTACTAGGGGAAGCGAACTAGAAACTTAAAACTTGGAACTCGAAACCGATTTGAATCATGCCTGTAGTCAAGAAACGAAATCTGCAAACCGAAACACGTCTCCTGCTTGAATCCGGCGAGCCCGTTGAGTTGCCGCCGGCGGAAATAGCCGACCGCGATATACTGGTTCAGTTTGATCAGTTCAAGCCCTTCGTTTCCGAGTTGCTCGAGGAATTGCGGGACGGCACCACCGCCGAGCCCGTGCCCGTCATGCTTGACGGCTCGACCTTCGCCATTCACGGTGATACGCGCACCTTCTGGGTAAAGCTCTGGCATGCCGCCGGCAGCGATATGACTAAGATTGACCGTGCACAAATCATCAGTTGCCTGCCCTCGACGCGCGGCATGCAGGTTCTGGTCGAATCACCCGAAGAGTAAGATTCAACTAGGGTTCAACGTCGAATGCCATTCAAGCAGTTCAGAGTTCAACCTTCAGGTTGTTCGTTTGGGAGGCACGCAAGCTGAAGCTTGTACTCTGAACTTCTTGAATGAACTTGAACGCCATGTCTTCGCTTCCCGAAAAAGTTCTTGCTCTGGCGCAGGCGGTTCGTGACGGCGGTGGTCGCGCGCTGCTGGTTGGCGGCTGTGTTCGCGATCTGCTCATGGGTCGGGAGCCGAAGGATTGGGACGTCGAAGTTTATGGAATTGAGCCCGTCAAGCTGCGAGCTTTGCTCGATCGGTTCGGTCCGGTCAACGTCGTCGGCGAAGCATTCACTGTTTATAAGTTGGGGTCGGATCTCGATGTCTCCCTGCCGCGCCGTGAACGAAAGTCAGGTCGTGGGCATCGCGCTTTTGTTATCGAAGGCGATCCTTCGATGACCATCGAAGCTGCGGCACGTCGGCGTGATTTCACCATCAACGCGATTCTTCAGGACCCGTTAACCGGTGAAGTTATTGATCCATTTCACGGCCGGGAAGACATTGAGAACAAGATTCTGCGCGCGGTGTCAGTCGATACGTTTGCGGAAGACAGCCTGCGAGTTTTGCGGGCCGCGCAATTTGCCGCGCGTTTTGAGTTTGATATTGAACCGGAAACCGTGGCGCTTTCCCGTGGTATCGATTTGTCTGATCTGCCGGCGGAGCGTGTTTGGGGAGAATTGGAAAAGCTTCTGCTGCGTGCCCGTTGCCCTTCGGTTGGTTTGGATTGGTTACGCAAACTAGGGGTTTTGGATTGGCTGTTTCCGGAGATGAAGAATCTGCTGGGCGTCCCGCAGGATCCGCAATGGCACCCCGAGGGCGACGTCTTTGTACACACCCTGCTTGTTAGCGATCGTGCGCGCGAGCTAATCGACGATTTGCCTTATGCAAGACAAGTCACCGTGATGCTCGCGGCAATAGCCCATGATTTCGGCAAGCCTTCTACGACTGAATTTATCGAAGGTCGCCTACGCTCGCGTGGTCATGAGGAAGCAGGAGTTTTGCCGACGAAGAAGTTTTTGGATCGTCTGAACATCCACACTCTCGACGGCTACGACGTGCGCGCGCAGGTGCTCGCGCTGGTGCGAGATCATTTAAAGCCGGGCGAATTCTTCAAGAAGCGAGAAGAGGTTGGCGACGGCGCATTTCGCAGGCTGGCACGAAAGTGTGAATTGGATCTGCTCTATCGCGTTGCAAAGGCTGATTCTCTGGGGCGGAATGCGGATGATGTTCCGCGCGAGAAGTGGTTCACGCCGGAAGCGCAGGAGTGGTTTATTCAGCGCGCGAGGGAGCTCGAAGTCGAGCAACGACCGCCCGCGCCGATCTTGTTAGGCCGTCACTTGCTGGAAATGGGACTTGAGCCAGGCCCGCGAGTTGGCGAGATAACAAAGAGGGTCTACGAGATGCAACTGGATGGCAGCGTGCGCACCCTGGATGATGCAAGAGTCGTTGTTAAGAAAATATTAGCCACAGATTATGCAGATTACACAGATAAGAGGTGATCACTGATGAGATTCTAGGGGTGCTCAAGAATCTCAGCGAAACCGATCCCCGAACTTACTCAATCATTGGAGCGGCGATGGAGGTCCATCGCCAATTAGGCTGCGGCTCCTGGAGCCGGTTTACCAGGAAGCGTTAGCCATTGAGTTTACGAAACGAAACATTCTGTTTGTCAAAGAAGTTAAGTTGCATCTAGCGTATAAAGGCGAACCTCTCCATGCTAGCTATTCTGCGGATTTCATTTGTTTCGATTCCGTCGTAGTTGAGTTGAAGGCCCTCTCACGAACTGGCGGAATAGAAGAAGCTCAGGTAATAAACTATTTAAAGGCGACTGGCCACGAAGTCGGACTACTGCTCAACTTCGGCACGCTGAGCCTTGAACACCACCGTTTCGTTCTTACAAAATCTGTGAAATCTGTGTAATCGGCGGATATGGTCTTCGCTTAGATCTTCGGGACCAAATCGGAAAAGATATATCCCAGAGTTTTGTAGATGAGCTTTGCGGTTAAGAAGCTCGGAGAATTATTGCCAGGAGCGGTAGACAACTCCGTCACATCCATTCCGACGATGCGCCTTTTCTCGGCCGCTTTCTTGATTAACAAAACTACGTCGTACCACATCAGCCCTCCGGGTTCGGGAGTCCCCGTTGTAGGGATCAGGCTCGGGTCAAATCCATCGACATCTATCGTCAAATAAACATCTTCAGTTAAGCTTGCCACTGCGTCCTCGATCCACGCGGTGTGTCCCACAATATCCTTCGCATAAAACACTTTGGTTGGTAGAGAGGGAATGACTCTTGCCTCTTCAGCAGACAATGACCGGATGCCAACCTGAACCGCAGGACAAAACTCCAAAACCCGACGCATGATCGAAGCGTGACTGTGGGGAGTCCCATCGTACTCGTCGCGCAGGTCTGCGTGCGCGTCTATCTGAAGCACGGATAGATTTGGATACACTTCTTTATGCGCCTTGATCACCGGCGCGGAGATCGAATGTTCCCCACCCAACATGCAAATGAACTTGCCCAGCTTGAGTAGACGCTCCGCTTCATCATAAAGCGCCGGCATCATTTCGTTTGCTTCACGATCCGCATCGATAGCAGGCAGAGTATGAATGCCGATGGTTGCGGTCTCGCCACCAACTTCCTCGTCATACAATTCCACGTTTCGAGAGGCTTCGATGATCGCGTGCGGTCCATCTTTGGTTCCTACGCCGTAGCTTACGGTTTTTTCAAACGGCACTGGCCAAATCAGCACCTTCGCGTGATCAAAGTCGGCCATGGCTTCATTGAGCCCGCCAAAGTTGAAAGGTAGATTTTCGGATTCACTCATGTTGCCTCGATCAAACTTACAGTTTCCGCCTTCGACTTTTTCGCTGCGCGCGAAAGTATAGCGTCCAAAGCGAGATGTCCAAAGTCCAAAGTCTGCGTTTCGGACCGGGCGCATAATCTTAGAGCGCATTTAGAGTACTCAGACATTGGACTTTGGACATTGGACTTTGGACATTGGACTTTGGACATTGGACTTTGGACTAGTTAACATGTCCGGTCATTTTCAAACCCCTTATAAGTGAGAGAGACCCCAATGATTGAATTCGAGTTGACGGATGACCATAAAGCGCTGATTCAAACTGTGCGCGAGTTTGCGCAGAAAGAAGTAGCGCCTTACATCAAGGAGTGGGACGAGAAACAGGAGTATCATCCCGAAGTTTCAAGAAAAATGGGCGAACTGAATCTGCTCGGTGTTTGCATCCCGGAAGAGTATGGCGGCGCCGGCTTCGATTACATTTCGCTCGGTCTGGTTTGCGAGGAGTTGGAAGCGGTTGACACGTTTCTGCGCGTCGTGATGTCAGTCCATACGGGTTTGAATTCGCTGACGCTGCTTACCTGGGGCAGCGAAGAGCAGAAGCAAAAGTATCTCGTGCCGCAAGCGAAGGGTGAGAAACTCGCGACCTATGGTCTCACCGAACCGGGAGCGGGATCGGATGTAGTGGGTTCTCGATCTACGGCACGCCGCGAAGGCGATGAGTATGTGCTCAACGGCGAGAAGATGTGGATTAGTCTGGCGGATGTTGCGGATAACTTCCTGTTCTTCTGTTGGACTGATGAAGAGAAACGCCGCAATCGCGATCACTCCGGAATGTCGTGTTTCATAGTCGAGCGCAGCATGAAGGGGTTCACTTCCGGTACGATTCACGGCAAGCTGGGAATTCGCGCGGGCAACACGGGATATTTCTCGCTGCAGGACGTGCGTGTGCCGGCAGCGAATCGCGTGGGTGAAGAGGGCGAAGGATTCAAGATTGCGATGTTTGCCCTCGAGCAGGGGCGCTACACAGTTGCCGCCGGAGCAACCGGAGTAATCCGCGCTTCACGCGATGCTTCAGTTGCTTACGCAATGGAGCGAGAAACCTTTGGCACCAAGATCGCCAACCACCAGTTAGTCAAACAAAAAATTGCCGAGATGGAAGCCGACTATCAGATGACGCATCTGCTCTGCTTGCGTGCGGGTTACTTGAAGAATACTGGCCAGGCGAATGCGCGCGCGACGAGCCTGGCGAAGTGGCAGGCGACCACTCGCAGCGAGAAGGCGGCGTCAATGGCGATCGAAGTGCACGGCGCGAATGGTTATTCAAACGACTATCCGGTCGAGCGCTACTGGCGCAACTGCAAAGCCGCGATCATTTACGAGGGAACGCGCGACATCCACACGCTGATGCAAGCCGACTGGGCGCTGGGACTTAAGAAAGAAAAGCCCGCGCGCAAGACGCTGCCGAGCTGGGGAGCGGCAGAGTCTCGCGGCGCTTCGGCTGGTGATTAGTAGCTGGATCGCTCCGGTGAAGGAATTAGTTTCCAGGAGATAGTAACGCTCTGTAGCGGTTGCAGAACTTCAACCCGAAGCAAGGCGTAGTGATCACTGTCTCTGTCTTTAGAATGAACCAGGTACATGTGGCCCGCGATGGCGTTCACGGATGGTTCTCGACTGGGCTCGAGATAAGCCTCCAGTGAAGGCACCGTGAACGTGTCGTACCAGCTAAGTTTGCCGAGATCTTTGATACGACTACAGTCGTCCACGACCATCGTCACATCAAAAGTGTCCCGATCCGGAGCGTTTCCGAACAGAATATCCCAGTTATTGCGAGTAAGTTTTCGTGACTCGTCGCCGTTCACCCCATACTTGAAACTGAAAGCTGCCTGGGCGTAATTGTCGTAACCGTCAACTTTTCTCCGGGCGACGAGCGTTACGGTTTGCAGACTGATCTCAGAGTGTTGGCCTAAGGCTCGCGATGGTGAGTCTAAGAAGCCTATCAAGGTACCCAGTAGAAGTAGTGCCGCTAATCTGCGAATCGTAAGACATCCTCCAATTCCGTCCGAGCAGTAAAACCGAAAACCTGGTTGTTTCTCCTTCGTTGGGAGCTCACTTCCTTGCCTCAAAGATGCGATTGAACGGAGTCTCGGTTGCCCGGCGAAACTCACTGAAGCCGCCCGCGAGCACTACCTCACGGATTGCTGATTCCGGGGCGACGGCCCCGAGTGCCGGGCCGCCCAGGGCCAGCGAGTTTGCAGTGCAACAGAGCGTTGAAGCGCCGGCAAATGTGCGTCCAATCGGATTGAAGTTTTCCTCGACTGTGTTTCCCGCCATCGGTTCCACAATCAACGCGCTGCCATCCGCGTCCAAAACTTCAGCCGCTCGTTTGCACGCCCCAACCGGATCGCCCATGTCGTGAAGGCAATCGAAGAAACACAGCAGATCATATTTTTGGTTGGGAATAGTTTGCGCCATGCTTACCTCGAAAGAAACGCGATCGGCGACGCCCGCCGCCTGCGCCCTTTCGCGCGCGTGACGAATGGAGGATTCGTGATTATCAAATCCCCAGAAGCGGGAGTTGGGATAGGCGTGGGCCATGATGACAGTAGACGCGCCGTGTCCACAGCCGACATCGGCTACTCTGGCACCGGCCTTCAACTTCTCTTCAATACCGGTTAGCGCCGGAATCCAGGTTGCAACCAAATGGGCAGAATATCCGGGACGGAAAAACTTTTCAGTGCCTATGAAAAGATCCGGATCGTGATCGCCCCAGAGCATGCCACCACCGTTGCGGAAGTGGTTTTCAATGCGCGAGACGGCGCTGGTCATTGCCTTGATCACGAAAAATCCGCCGCCCACAAAAAACGGACTGTGCTCGTCCGTCAGAGCTACGATCTGTTCGGGCGTCAAACTAAAGCGACCGCTTTTGGCGTCATACTCGGCGTAGCCGCCAGCCGCTTGATTAATCAGCCACTCGCGAATGTAGCGCTCATTGGTGTTTGTTCGCCCAGCCAACTCCGCCGGCGTCACTGGTCCGGCTTCAGCCATTGCCTTATAAAGGCCGAGCTTTTGTCCGATGTAAACAAGGGCGGAACTAAGCGAGGCGCCAAAGTCTCCGACTACTTTACCCAAAAACGCGTGCATCTTGTCTTCATCGATTGGTGCGGGTTGCGTGACAGCAGACATGAATGCCTCCTCGATGTAGCGGAAGTTTGTTTGGTGTGGGAAATTGTTGCGGACTTTCTACGCCAAGGTCGACGCCAAGTCAACTCTTTGGGGGTGTGCGGACCGGCCTTGTCGTGTGCGCCACGATCCAGTCCCCGATTGTTTGCAGCGCGACTGGCGCAATGGTCTCTTCGAGTTCAGCGTACTCCGACGGCGCGCCGGTCTTAGTTGTTTGAAACAAATGGTTCAGATTGGGCAGCAGCACGATCTTGTAATCCTTGTTGCCTGCCTCTTTCAATGCTTGGTCGATCCCTTCCAGATCTTCCTTCGCCGGGACTTGCAGATCCTTCTCGCCGTTGATCGCCAGCACCGGGACGTGAACTTTCATCAAGTTCGGTCGCGGATCGTAGCTGAGGAAATAACGAAACCAGGGAGTGGCCCAGACAGCGCTCTGCGCGTTCGCATTGCCCAATTGTGAATCGAGCTTCCTTCTCGCAGCCTCCGCTCTTTTGGCTGCGGCTTCTTGTAGCTTTTGCCTGGCAACAGCGTCGTCTTTTTCCTGAACGACCGTACTCATCAGCTTTTGGCCTTCTGCGAGCGAAAGCTCGACCTCTTTCGCGCACTCAGCGGAGGCGATAAGACCAATTTGCTTTGTCAGCAGCTTGTCACCGGGGATACCTGGACCAGCCATAAGCACGATGAAGGCAACGTCATTCGATTTCGCCGCAGCCATCGGCGCCGCCATGCCGCCTTCGCTATGGCCGATGAGGCCGATCCGTTTGGCGTTGATTTCTTTGCGCGTCTTCAGGAAGTCCACACCGGCAAGCGCGTCGGCGGCGTAGTTCTCGGTCGTATCATTAGGTCCGCCTTTTGACGTGCCGCCCATGCCCCGATCGTCGGCGCGCAGGACGGCAATGCCACGGCGGGTCAGGTAATCAGCGAGTACCAGAAAGGGTTGATGGCTAAGCAGCGATTCGTTGCGATCCTGCTGGCCGGAACCCGTGATCAATACGACAGCGGGGAAGGGACCGCTGCCAGGTGGGAGCGTCAGCGTGGCGGCCAGCTTTACCTGGTCCTGTTTGTTTTCGTAGGAGACTTCCTCTTCCGTGTAGGGATACGGTTTCTTCGGAGTCTGCGGGCGCTTGAGTTCCATTTCGGAAGCGTTCGTTACGCGTTTGAAGTCCAGAGGCAAAACGCCACCCTGCGTAAACTGTCCCGTCAGTTGTGCGCCGTCTTTGCTGAGTGTCCCGACATAGGAAGCACTGAGAGCCTTCATTTCAAATTTCAGTGTACCGTCTTGAAAAGTAATCGTATCCACGGTGAGGTCTTTAGCGTTTTGATCGAGGCTGTCTACAGTTGCCGTGAGCTTGCCGTCGGGAGACTTTGAAATCTTCAGCACGAGCCGCAGTTTGAAGCCGCCCACGTCGAGCGCGCCCAGCCAATTGCCCTCAACGCCCGGGATCGCCTGCGGCGACACTGCAACCTGGTCGCCGGCGCCCGTTGCGCTAGCCAGCGAGAGTCGGGACGTTGATGACACCCAGGCTGTAGAGACAAGCAAAAATGACACCAGGAAGTGGCGAATATTGCGATGCATGACAGTGATTCCTTCTAAAGTGGCCCGTTCTTGTCTTTAGTTTGATAATTCTGGATCGGGGAGGAGCCGCTTCAGTTCTTCGCTTGACCTGCGTCTTCCTCACCTTTAGCGGCACCGGTATCTGCGCCGGCAAGTTCCTGATGACGCACGATTGCGCGGTCGACAGCTTCTTCGATTTCTTCCAGCTTGAAAGGCTTTGCAAAGTACGCAAACGCGCCGGCGTCAATGATCTCCTTGGCGTCGGCATCCTCGGACATTCCGGATATGACAATCACCGGCGTGGCGGAATGTTTTGCCTGAATGTAGCGCAGCAGCTCGCGGCCGCTGAGTCCCGGCATATCAATATCGGTAAGAACGGCGTCGTAGGTCTCGATGTCGAGATAAGCAAGCGCTTGTTTCGCGCGATCCGCGGTATGACATTCGTGTGAAGCAGACAATAGATCGTGAAGCGTGTCTCGCACGAGGTTGTCGTCGTCGACGATCAGCAAGGTAGCCATCTAATTGAGTACTCCTGTAGCGATGAGACCCAAGCCAAGTCTAAAAGGCAGTCCGCATTCTAGCTGGCTTTGAGAGAGGGCGCTAGCTTTTGCTTCGCATCAGGGAATGATTTGACTTCGCTTCAGTAAATTTCCCAGCACGCGGCGGCGCCATCTTCCTCAAAAGCTGCAATGGCTTCCGCGTGCTTGCGCAGGAGCGATTCAATTACGTCATTGGGTTGGTTGCCGCAGCGGAGCCATATCACTTTGGGCGGTGGACCATAGAGCATGGCAATATCGGCAAAGTCTGCATCCTGCGAAACAAGCACGAATCCATGGCTCCTGGCGTATAGCCAGATAGAGCGGTCATCCGCCTCTTCCATACCGAGCAGGCGCACCTGATTAGATTCCGGAAAAACGACTGCCAATCTTCGGCAAAGCTTAAAGCTCAAGTTCTGATCGAACAGCAGCTTCATGTTGGAGCGGTCACTAAGCGCCGTTCCCGGTCGGCTGCGTACGCAAGAGAAGCGCGAATATCCTCCTCGGTCAATTCAGGATAGTCGCTAAGAATTTGCTCGTGTGTCATGCCCGATGCCAGCCAGCCAAGCACATCAGCGACAGCGATGCGCATCCCTCGGATGCAGGGTCGCCCGCCGCGCTTGCCGGGTTCGATTGTGATGATGTCCTGGTATTTCATTTGTCACTCACTTTACCACAGCCCACTAGCGGGTCGAAGGCCTTCACTGTTCGGGCAGTGCTCTACTGGAGTGCTGCCGGCCTAGGCCGTTACGCGCAGCCAGACGATGACGACAGCGAGTAATGTTAAGAGAAACGTAAAACCAATCTGGGTCAAGTGCCCCCATTGCAACCATTGCATCTGTGGATGCTTTGGACGTGCGGGCAACGCGTCGAGTTGTTGGTCCAATTTAGAATCAAAGCGCAATCCAATCACGGTCCGCATTTTTTTCGCGTAAAACACCGACACGTCCTTATCAATCGCGTTCGCTCTTGCCATCCCATTGTTGAAAAAGATATGGAGGAGCACAATCACAACCCCAACGCCAGTAGCTGCAATCCCGTAACGGGTACCATGAAACGGAAATATCCCGTCGTGACCGGGTTGAACTAAGCCCGCTACTAGAACAGCGAGAGGTGTCCAAATTGCCAGCGATAACTTCCACTCGTAACTACGGCGGTCATCGAAACTCTTATATGCCGCTACTCGCAAAGCCTCCATATATTGAAGTCTCACTGCAACGTCTGGTTTTTCATCTTCGATCATAAGGGGCTTATATCACCGATTCACTTGTGCTTACACTTTTCTGTCGCTCGCTACACGGGCCGATTGTGCCATTCACTTAATAGAGCACTACCGCTGTTCGGATCGCTTAAGAAACCGGCAACTTCAAACTACCAACTGCCGCCGGAGGGTCAGCCCGTGGCGCCGGTGTGGCGGAACTCGCAATGTTGTTTGCCGGCCGCGCTGATTCGGCCTCAAGGATCGTGTGGGTTGTTTGCAACACAGTATCCGGATTCAGCGAGATTGAGGAGATTCCTTTCTCAACCAGAAACTGGGCAAACTCCGGATAGTCTGACGGCGCCTGGCCACAGATTCCAATCTTCTTGCCGGCGCGATGCGCCGCCTCAATTGCCAGCGTCACCATGCGTTCAACGGCGCCATCGCGCTCGTCGAAGAGGTGGGCCACCATTTCCGAGTCGCGGTCGAGCCCGAGGGTTAGTTGAGTCAAGTCGTTTGAGCCAATCGAATACCCATCGAACACGCGCAGGAATTCGTCGGCGTAAATCACGTTCGCGGGCAGTTCGCACATCGCGTAGATTTCAAGTTCAGATTCGCCCTGCTTCAAGCCAAACTCAGCCATCAAACTAACCACGCGTTCAGCCTCCGCCACAGTGCGACAGAAGGGAATCATAGCTTTTACGTTAACGAGACCCATCTCATCTCTTACCCGCAGCATCGCCAGACATTCCAATTCAAATCCTTCCCGATAACGATCGTCGTAGTAGCGCGAGGCGCCGCGGAAACCGAGCATCGGATTTTCCTCGGTTGGCTCAAACTCCCGACCGCCGATGAGCATTGCGTATTCGTTTGACTTGAAGTCAGACATGCGCACGATTACAGGCTTGGGATAAAAAGCGGCCGCGATGCGACCAATCCCTTCCGACAAACGACGCACGAAGAAGTCTCGCGGATCTTCTTCACCCAGGCGGCGTTCGATTTCCTTCACCACTTCTGGATTCTGTAGATGGGGATAACGCACCAGGGCCATCGGGTGAATGCCGATGTGATTGTTAATAATGAACTCCAGGCGCGCGAGTCCGACGCCGTCATTCGGCAGAGATGCAACCGCAAACGCGTGGTCGGGATCGCCAACGTTCAGCATGACCTGCGTACGCGGTCTCTGCTCGTCGCCAACCACTCGCCGGTCTACGGCGAACTCTACCAGCCCTTCGTAAATGTTGCCGTGGGCTCCTTCTGAGCACGAAACGGTGACTTCGGCTCCACTTTGCAAGACTTTGGTTGCGTTCCCGGTGCCAACGATGCAGGGCAGGCCCAGTTCACGGCTGATGATGGCGCTATGACATGTCCTACCACCTCTATCGGTAATTATGGCCGCGGCCCTTTTCATGATCGGTTCCCAGGCAGGGTCGGTCATTGAAGTTACCAACACATCCCCGGCCTTGAACTCAGCCAGGTGATCGGGATCCGCGAGCACATGCACGCGCCCGTGGCTAATCTTCTCGCCTACCGCAATGCCGCTGACGAGTGGACGCCCGGGTTCGCCGGTGAGCCGGTAAGTTTCGATGTAGTTTTCGCGATTGGTTGCGTGAACAGTTTCGGGTCGAGCTTGCAGAATAAAAAGTTCACCAGTAACGCCGTCCTTGGCCCATTCAATGTCCATCGGCATGAGCTGTCCCGCCAGCCCCGAATAGTGATCCTCGATCACGCAGGCCCAGCGCGCCAACTCCAAAACTTCATAATCGTTGAGACAGAAACGGCTGCGCTGCGCGTCGACCACTTCGCGAGTGCGCGTGCCGCGTCCGTCCAATCCATAAACCATCTTTACTTCTTTGCCGCCCAGTCGCCGGCTGACGATGGGCCGAGCCCCGGTTTTCAAGGTTGGCTTGAAAACAACCCACTCATCCGGCGTTGCCATCCCCTGCACGATCGCCTCGCCCAGGCCCCAGGCGCCATTGATAACGACGACATCGCGAAAACCGGATTCAGTATCAAGCGTAAACATCACGCCCGAACATGCCTGGTCAGAACGCACCATCGGCTGGACGCCAATTGACAGAGCCACTTCGAAGTGATCAAAACCACGCGCTGCACGATACGAGATGGCGCGGTCAGTCCAGAGCGAGGCAAAGCAACGATGGCAAGCCTCAATCAAACGATCTTCGCCGCGCACGTTAAGAATTGTGTCCTGCTGCCCGGCAAACGAAGCGTCGGGGAGGTCCTCAGCCGTGGCAGACGATCGCACCGCGACCTCCGGCGTGTGACCGAGACGATCACACAAGCGGCGAAACGCCTCGAGGATCGCCGCGTTGACATTGTCCGGCAACGGCGTGTCGAGCATCAGCGCGCGAGCCTGACGACCTACCGCGTTCAGTGCGTGCAGATCATTGTGGTCGAGACCATTGAGTAGTTCGCGCAGACGATTTCGCAGACCGTTCGTCTGGAGCAGTAGATGATAGGCTTCGCTGGTGGTGGCAAAACCGTCCACAGCACGCACACCGCGCGGAACGAGGGCGCGAAAGAGTTCGCCCAGGCTGGCACACTTCCCGCCCACCAGTTGCACGTCGCCCGCACCTACCTCACTTAAGTCAAGCACCAGTGCCTTGGAAATATTGGCCATCCGTGTTTCTCCTCGAGTATTCAAAGACTAGCTGTCGATTTCTGGCCCCAGAGTCTATCTGACTGTACGCAATGAGTCGATATCTGCGGAATATTATGGCGGATGAATGTTTTTGTATTAAGAATAGGGTTAATGTCAGCTTGATTTCAGCGGCTTGGCGGGCACCAAGCTACAAATAATCCAGCCGCTCTGTTAGTATGAACTCGCACTTCTTCAACTGCGGACGCTCCAGCACTGACGCTGTCCGCAGACAAACTTCCGAATTCAGGAGACCTTAACGAGATGGGCCACGAGTTAACGACAGAGCGCGAGCTGTCTCTGGATTTCTTGCGCGTGTGCGAAGCGGCGGCGATTGCCGCGGCGCGCACCATGGGACAGGGCGATCGCAAGTATTCCGATCACGTTGCTGTAGAAGCCATGCGCGAAGTGATGGATACGGTGCCGATGCGCGGCCGGATCGTGATCGGCGAGGGTGAACGCGATGAAGCCCCGATGCTTTACATTGGTGAAGAAGTGGGCGGCGGCTACGGCGTTAGTGAAGACCTGGCAGAATCCTGTCCGGAAGTAGACATTGCCGTTGATCCGCTCGAGGGAACAAACCTTTGCGCGCTTGGCGCCAACAACGCTATTGCGGTGCTGGCAGCGGCTGAACGCGGCGGTCTGTTGAATGCGCCCGACCTCTACATGGACAAGATTGTGGTTGGCCCCTCTTCACGTGGAGTTGTGGATCTGGATGCGCCGGTCAAAGACAATCTCAAGAACATTGCCAGACGCCTCGGGCGCGACGTGGAAGACCTGACGGTGATAGTTCTCGATCGCAGCCGGCATCAAAAACTGATCTCTGATGTGCGCGAAGCGGGCGCGCGTATTCGTTTGATTGGTGACGGCGATCTCTCCGCAGGCATTTCAGCAGCCGTGGCGGGCACAAACATTCACGCGCTGGTGGGCATTGGCGGCGCGCCTGAGGGGGTGATTACCGCCGCGGCGATGAAGTGTCTGAATGGCGAGATACAAGCCCGACTGGTTTTCGATCCGGAACTGCTGGGAGTTGACAAAGACAAGGTGCCGCCGAAGGAACAGGTGCTGGAGCGTTTGCAGTCGATGGGCATAACTGATCCCAACAAGATTTACGACACCAACGATCTGGCGCCGGGCCGGAAGATTATTTTCGCGGCCACTGGGGTCACTGACGGTGCGTTGCTAAAGGGCGTCAGGTTCTTTGGCGCGGGCAAACGAACCCATTCCCTGGTGATGACTACCGAGTCGCGACACATCCGGTTTGTAGACACGTTGCACATCGAGGGTGGGCCGGACACGGTAATACGATTTTAGAATGCGGATTGCGGACTGCGGATTTGCACGTTACGGAGCTTGTGTTCTTCCGCTTCGTGAATCCGCATTCCGCAATCAGCAATCAGCAATCAGCAATCATTTCATGCGCGCCTCGCCAGAAAATTACATTCCCCAGAGCGTTTCTAATCGTCGCCCGCTCGGGATGTGGCTCATCGCCGCAGCGGGTTCTCTGGCGGTGATGTCGCTCATCCTTGGTGCTCCGCTGGCTATGGACGCGGGGCACCCATTTTGGGGTCTTACGATCTACAAAGCGTTCAGCTACGTTTGCCATCAAAATTCGGAGCGCTCATTTTTCATCGCCGGACATCAATTCGCTGTCTGCTCCCGATGCACCGGTCTCTATGCCGGCTTCACCGTTGCTACTGTCCTCTATCCACTTGTTAGCTCGTTAAGACAGACCGACGCGCCCCCGCGGAAATGGCTTTTCCTCGCGGCGGCGCCGCTCGCAATCGATTTTGCGGTTGGCTACCTTGGAATCTGGAAGAACACCCATTCCTCGCGCTTCGCGACTGGCGCACTGCTCGGGGCAGTCGCTGTTTTCTATGTAATGCCTGGTTTGATGGACTTAAGCCTTCGTGAGTGGGGAGAAAAGGGCAAACGTTCGACCCGCACCCCGGCAAAAGTTGCACCCGCTCAGATGTTTTCGACGAGCACTGCCGGAGCGCCCAGCGATTACAGCGCGCCACATCGTCGCATCTGACCGCGTGGCTGTTTCGTATTAACACCCCCTTCAGGTTAAAATCCTCCCCGCGCGCCGTCCGGGCCTTCCCGCACGGCGCTTTAAGATTGAAGCGGGCTATTGCTTCCAATACTGCTGAGAATTTCCTCCAGAGCGAAGTAGAAATCAGAAGTAAACGACATGCTTTTCCAGGACACGCAACCGCCTTTTGGTCCCACGCCGAATGAACTCTTCGTGCGCTACTTTCATGACGTGACAAACAAAACCTGGGGCAACATCAGCCCGCTTTATCAGCTTGATGCTTTCGACTGGACGATTCTCATCGCCTATTTCGCCATCCTGACCGTCCTGGCAGTCTATGGTGGTTATCGCGTCAAACAGGTGATCGACTTCTGGCGTTATCGCAAATTCACGCCACAGCCGAAGGGGTCGTTCAGCGAAGAAGATTTGCCGGTGATTACAGTGCAGCTCCCGCTGTTTAATGAGATGTACGTCGTGGAGCGATTAGTCAAGGCTATTACTGAGGTCGACTATCCGCGCGACCGGCTTCAGATCCAGGTGCTCGACGACTCAACCGATGAGACCGTGAAGCTGGCCGAGGCGACCGTCGAAAAATACCGGCGCTCCGGTTTTGATATTGAATACGTGCATCGTTCGGATCGCACCGGCTTCAAAGCGGGCGCGCTCGAGCATGGAATGAGGACCGCTAAGGGCGAACTCCTCGCCATCTTCGACGCCGACTTTGTTCCCAACCCAGACTGTTTGCGCAAGCTGGTCGATTACTTTACCGATCCCATGGTTGGCTGCGCGCAGATGCGCTGGTCGCACATCAACGGCGATTACAATTTGCTGACTCGCTTGCAGACCATCATGCTCGATGGTCACTTCGTGGTGGAACAAACCACGCGCAATCGCACCGGCGGGTTTTTCAACTTCAACGGCACGGCCGGCATTTGGCGACGCAAGGCAATTGCGATGAGCGGCGGTTGGCAACACGACACGCTCACCGAAGACACGGATCTCAGTTTTCGCGCGCAGTTGATGGGCTGGAAATTTGTCTACCTGCTTGACGAGGAAGCGCCGGCCGAGATTCCGGTCGAGATTAATGCTTTCAAGGAGCAGCAACGGCGCTGGGCCAAAGGCGTCATGCAGGTGGGCATCAAACTCTATCCGCGGATTTGGCGCGCGCGGCTGCCATTGCGCGTGCGGCTGGAAATGTTTTTCCGGTTAACCGGAAATATTAGTTATCCGCTGATGATTGTGGCGAGTTTTCTTCAGTTTCCCCTGTTGCTCGTGCGTTACAACCAGCCGTTTTACCACTTGATGATTCTCGATCTGCCGCTGCTGTTCTTTTCGTCGGTATCGGTATTCCTCTTTTACGGGACGGCCGTTTGGTATCTCGACAAGAAGCGCACGCCGCGTTTGTTGCATCTGCCGCTGGTGATGGCGCTCGGCATCGGTCTGGCTTTTTCCAACGCGCGCGCCGTGCTCGAAGCCTTGCTCGGGATCAAGAGTGACTTCATCCGCACTCCGAAATACCAGGTCGAAAAAAACCAGGACGAGACCTGGAAGCGCAAGAAGTACAAACGCAAGCGCGGCTTGTTGCCACTGCTCGAGTTGAGTTTCTCGATCTATTTCCTCCTGGCAATCCTTTACGCGATAAACCTACGCATGTGGGGCACGGTGCCTTTTCTGCTGCTGTTTTTCTTCGGCTTCGGATACATGGGCGTGATGAGCTTCGTGCAGTCGTTCAGCGGCGGGCGCCTGGCGGCGCTTTGGAAACCCGTAACAAAGCCTTCCATCGGACATTAGGGGAGACAGACATTCGTGTCTGTGTTGCCTTGTGGTCGATGAAGTCAGAACCGGGAGCGGGTTCTATGAAAGGGCTGTCAAGAGAAAAGTTCTCCCCAGCCGGCCGCCGATTAAATGAATAGTGCTTGGCAGCTAGCCACTCAACGCACCCGAAGCGGCACAACTTTGACTACACTCCGCTTTATTGACCGTCTTTTCC
>JANMQG010000039.1:0-64272 GCA_031370285.1 Chloracidobacterium sp.
CCTCGAGCAGGCTCGCCCGGTCGTCTTCCAGGACGAGGTCGCCCGGCACATAGGCATGGGCAAACGCGCCGTTTCCGCTCTCCAGACCTGCAAGCTCAATCCGCATCGACCAACACCCTATCGCGAATAGCCGATTTAAGCGGCAAATGCTCAAAAAACCATTATAACTACGAGCAGCGGGGTGTCAACGAGACCCAACAGTTCCACTCGATACTTTGACCGCCTAGCGGCCCTCGTCATAGGCAGAACTACAAGCGCTCAGCGCGTCCTGGCGCAGTGCTTCGGCCAGACGGCGATCCCCTCCGGATAGGAGCCTGCGCGCATTAGCTGCTGACAGGCGAAAGAGTGGCGCACCTAATGATCGATCCGATGATCGATCCAAATTCCCGTGCTTTCCCTTCGCTGCTGAAGCCTTGCGAACAACCGCTCCAGCGCCGGCTTTTTGGAAATACGCTTCGGCGAGCTTCTCGTGTCCGGCCCGTTCGGAGATCAACCCGAGCATGTAAAACGCTTCGCCATACGCCTCGTCCAACTCCAGCGCTTTCCGCAAATGACGGGCGGCCAGCCCGTCGCGGGAAAGTTGGTAGTAAAGACAACCAAGCGCGTAATGGGCTTCCGGTGAAGCCTTGCTCGCGAGGGCCAACTTAAACTCCTGGAGGGCCTCCCGCCACTGGGCTTCCGCAACGAATAGTCGGCCCAGCCCATAATGCGCTGCGAACGTCGAGCCGCCGAGGCGTGTGGCCCTACTCAACAACTCCTTAGCCCGCTCGGCATCGCCTTCGTCGGCGCAGGTCAGCCCGAGCAACAGCGAAACGCGCCGGTCTCGCGGCGATAATTCGTAAGCCCTACCTAGATAATTCCCGGCCCGGCGCGTTTTGCCGGTTCTAAAGAAATACTCGCCGACAAAATAGAGCAAAACCGCATTGTCCTCAGCCATCTCCGCGGCACGCTGCAGAGAACGAATGCCACGTCCAGGTTGGTCATCGTCGATTAACAGAAACCCTTCATTGATACACTGCTCGAAGGCTCCGCTTTCCTTCCCGTGATAACTGGCGAGAATTTGTAGGCGCAACTCCTCGCGGCGCTCGCTCTCAAGTTGCTCCTCGGCATCCTTCTGACACCGGTCAAGCCACAACCTCTCGAGTTTGTCTCCCTCGATCATTCCATCGTCAGTCAAGAGACCCACGAGCGCTTTGACCAGCGCGCGATCAAAATGTGCGTTCTGCGCCTGTTGCAAAAGCAAGTCGAGGCCGCGCTCCAGTTTCTCTGTCAAACGTCCCAACCTGTTTTCCAGCGCCGAAATTCTCTCGAGCAGATGTTCTTCGTTTGAGCTACCGGACTCCAGTCCCTCGTAACGAGCTGACGCAGGCTCAACCACAATCATCAGCCTGGTGCCACATCGCGCACAGAACTCCTGGCCCAGCGGATTCGCCGCCAAACACTTCTGACAGTAATGAGCTACTGGAAACATCGGTTTTCTGTCTTGAGTCTGGAGTCGATGTACTTTGCGGCAATTGAACCAATGAGTCTGCGAACTCCAGACTCAAGACTCTAGACTGCTCTAGTATTCATAAAAGCCGCGGCCAGTCTTTCTTCCCAGCCAGCCGGCGTCGACATAACGTTTCAGTAAAGGGCAAGCGCGATACTTCGGGTCGCCAAGACCATCGTATAACACATTAAGTATTGCGAGACATACGTCGAGGCCTATGAAGTCTGCGAGCTCCAATGGGCCCATTGGATGGTTCATTCCCAATTTCATGATGCCATCGATACTTTCTCGCGTGGCGACGCCTTCATAAAGTGTGAAAATCGCTTCGTTAATCATCGGCAGCAAGACGCGGTTGGAAACGAACCCCGGCGAATCATTGCAGTCAAGGGCGGTCTTGCCAAGTTTCTCTGTCAGAGCCCGGACTCGCTCGTACGTTTCGTTGGAGGTTGCAATGCCACGGATAACTTCCACGAGCTTCATCACCGGCACGGGGTTCATAAAATGCATGCCGATGACCTTGTCGGGCCGGCTGGTAGCGGCGCCAAGGCGGGTGATCGAGATCGACGAGGTGTTCGAGGCTAGTATCGCTTCAGCCGGCGTAATTCGATCAAGTGCGCTAAAGAGTTCAGTCTTAACACCAAGGTCTTCGGTTACAGCCTCTATGACGAACGAAGCTTCACCCAAGGCATCAAGTTCCGTCGTGCTTTTGATGCGGGCGATAATTGACTGCTTTTCAGCCGCACTGAGCCGCTCCTTATCAACGTCTCTTTGTAAACTTTTGTCGATGGCCTGCAGCCCGCGCTGCAAAAACTCATCCTTAATGTCGCGCATGACAACGCTGTAGCCTGCCCGCGCCGCCACCTGCGCAATGCCATTGCCCATTGTCCCTGAGCCGACTATGCCTATGATTTCAGTCATGCACACTAGAACCACAGACTTTCCATCTGACATATTCCATTTCTCATTTGTCATCTGAATAGCAAAAGCAGCTGTGTGTGCTTCCAATGAGAAATGCCAAATGGAAAATCTGTTCTTCCCTACTGTCCTAACCACAATCCTTAACGCTCAACCGCCATTGCCACCGCATTCCCTCCGCCGAGACAAAGCGAAATCACTCCTCGATGCGCATCTCGCCGCTGCAACTCGTAAAGCATCGTCGTCAACAATCTCGAACCCGATTGCCCGATGGCATGACCCAAAGCCACGGCGCCGCCGTTTACATTCAGGCGTTCTGGATCCAAACCTAGTTCCTTTGTAATCGCAAGCGCCTGCACGGAAAACGCCTCGTTCAGTTCAATTAGATCAACTTCGCCAAGCGACCAGCCCGCCTTTCGCAGTACTTTCCGGATCGCTTCCACCGGAGCCATCATCACCAGGGCCGGCTCAACCCCTGAGGTTGCCTGCGCAACAATGCGCGCCAGCGGTTCAATGCCGAATGATTTCGCTCGATCGCTCGATGTAACCACCACTGCCGAAGCTCCGTCATTAACTCCCGGAGCGTTTCCCGCTGTGACTGTGCCGCCTTCCTTCTTGAACGCCGGCTTCAATTTGCCAAGTGCCTCCAGCGAAGTGTCCTCACGTACAGTTTCATCCGTATCGAATATAACGGGGGGTCCTTTTCTTTGCGGAATCTCGATCCGCACAATCTCGTCTTTGAAGTTCCCGGCTTTGATCGCGGCCGCCGCCTTGCGATGCGAGTTGAGCGCGTACTCATCCTGCTCCGCCCGACTCACTTTGAATCTCTCAGCCACCACTTCACCAGTGCAGCCCATGTGATAGTCCTCGAACGCATCCCACAATCCGTCATTGATCATCGCGTCGACCAGCACGCCGTTCCCAAGTCGATATCCCTCGCGCGCCTTCGGAATCAAATAGGGCGCGTTGCTCATCGATTCCATTCCGCCGGCAACAACGAGATCAGTGTCACCTAATTGAATTCCCTGCGCCGCCATCATCACGGCCTTGAGGCCCGAGCCGCAGACCTTATTTACCGTGACCGCGGAAACAGACGGAGGCAACCCGGCGCCGAGCGCTGCCTGGCGTGCCGGGTTCTGGCCCAGGCCCGCCTGGATGACGCAACCCATGATTACTTCATCAACTTCCTCCGGCTTAACCCCGGCACGCTTTACACTTTCGCGCACAGCGATGGCTCCCAACTCCGTCGCCGTGAATCCCTTCAGCGAGCCGAGAAATTTCCCTACGGGTGTACGCACCGCGCTGATAATTACTGGTTGCTTAATATCGGTCATAGTTCACTCCGTTTAACAATTCACCCCTCACCATTTACTCTTTAGTTCCCCGTCGAGTCAAGGCAGCTAAAACTACACACAACCTCGCTTTGGCGGGAGTTTACTGCCTGTATAAGGATCGCAAAATCAAAGGATTTGGCTGGAGGACGTTGAGATTGAATGTAGTTCTCGACAACTGGTCGGCTTCTGTAGTAACTTTTATCCAGTTGAGCCTGACCTTATATTGGTTAGGGTGCCTTCTCAATCCCACCCCTTGTCTTGCGTGGTTTGAACCATTTCATTGGAAGCCGGCTCCGCCTCCAAAGAGAAAGATAATGCCCTTTCCACTGACCCCTGAAACAATCGAGGTTTGGCAGCCCGCAATCGCCGAAGAGCTTGACCCGGGCGCGCGGCTCGTAGACTGCCTGGCAGCGGAGACCAATCTGGCTTCGCAAATTGAAACTATTCTGAATAATGCCAATGTTGGCCATGGCGTTGAAGCAGTGAAGCGCATTTTCAACTATTTGGTTCGTCTGCTTGAGTGCTTAGAACCAATGGAGAGCAACCTCCACCGCGTCAGTGAGACTCTAGCCCTATTTGAACTCATCCGCGACGATATGGCCGCGCTGTTGGAGTTTACCGAAACTGAAGCGTTGCATATTGAAGGCCTGAGTGAGAATCTGTATGACGTGATTGATGGCCTATCGTTCGCTTTAAAACACGAAGCGCGACGAGTGTTCGAAGAGAGCGCTCTGGAACCCGCAGCTGATGAACAGCCTGAGATAACGCAGGCGAAACTAAGCGACGCGCACCGCGTGCTTACCAATTGCCTGCAGCAATCAGTGATTACACTGGTCCAGGTCTTTGACCCGAAACTGGATGGGCGACAACTCTTCAATAACAGCAAAGCTCGGTTGAAACAGTCGCTTATTCTGTGCAAGGACCTATGGGAATTGAGCAACGTTGTCAGACGAGCGGAACAAACAGATGCGCCCGAGGCAGTCGCTTTGGTCATCCAGCGAGTAAATCAGTTTCGCAATAGCAGCATGCATTTTCTAATGTATAAGGATTGGGGGCAGTTTGACCGACTGGCTAACGAACTTCAAAGATACATGAAGGAGAACCTCGAAACCTCACAGCTCCTGCACACGATGTTCTGTTATTTGGAAACCCTGCTTGCGCAGGTAAGACTGCGCGGAGTTCTAAGTCAACTATTACCGGATGTTCTCTTCAACGCGCCGGATGATCAGGTCAGTGAGCTGGAGTGGACCAGCGACTTGCGTCTCTCATTCGAATTGTACATGGTCGATTGAGTTTGTCAGGGCCTTTAGTCCGTCCAATTGTCGGGCAGGCGACCAAAAGAACCTTTCATCCCGTCTCTAAGCTCGCGTCGCTTAACACAGACTAGCCTGTGGTTCAGGGCTCTGCATGCCGCACGAGTTCATGGTTAGCAGCGCTGTCGTTGGACCGACCGCAAACCCGGGATTTGCTGCCCGCCGATATCAAATGCGCGGGCACTGAAATTGAAAACGTTCGTCCGCGAGTGTTAGACTCAATTCGTTATTCAATTTCATCCACGTAAGCGCCAGTCACAATATGCAAGCACTTATTCTTGCGGGCGGTAAAGGCACACGCCTCCGCCCGCTCACCGTTTACACGCCCAAGCCGATTGTGCCAATTTGCAATCGCCCTTTTCTGCTCTACCAGATCGACACCCTACGCCGCGCTGGAATCACCGACATCACACTGTCGCTTTCGTATCAACCTAATAAGATCGAGCAACTCTTGGGCGACGGTTCCGACTATGGTGTGAAGTTGAAGTACACCGTCGAGCCGCAGCCGATGGGCACCGCGGGCGCTTACAAGTTCGCGGAGGACCTGATCCGTGAGCCGACCGTAGTTTTCAACGGCGATATTTTGACTGATCTGGATCTCAAGACTGTCATTCGTGAGCACACTGAACGCAAGGCTACCGCGACAATCGTCTTAACGCCCGTAGACAATCCGTCGGCTTACGGGCTGGTGGAAACTGAAAGCGATGGCCGTATTCGACGGTTTCTGGAAAAGCCGAAGCCGGAGGAGATCACCTGTAATACCATCAACGCCGGAACCTACATACTGGAGCCCAAGGTGCTTGATCTGATTCCGACTGACGAGAACCATTCGTTCGAGTATGGACTGTTCCCTGAGCTGCTGAGACGAAACGAAGCCTTCTTCGCTCACATTCCTGCGCGCACTTACTGGATCGACATTGGCACACCCGAACGGTACCTGCGTGTACATCAGGATCTGCTTGCCGATCGCGTCGGCCGGATCCATCTTAAAGAGCGCCGCGGTGAATTTGATTCGGCCACCGCCGCCGAAGTCGATGAGACTTCGATAATCGGAGACGAATGCCAAATCAAGCCGGGCGCGCAAATCATCAATTCCGTACTAGGCCCTGGATGTTTTGTTGAAGAACGCGCCCGCGTTGAGAATTCGGTCATCTGGCCGCACACGCGTATCGGCACCGCCGCAGAAGTCTCAGGCGCTGTTGTGGGGCGCGGTTGTCATATCGGACGCTCCGCCGTGGTGGGGCCAGGATCTGTTCTCGGCGACAAGACGTCTTTAACCGATTACACGATTACGGGAGAAGCCCGAGCCTAACGTGGACCTCCGTCAAAGCCGATGATAAACCCTACCAAGATCAAGTTTGGCACTGACGGTTGGCGCGCAGTAATCGCTCGCGAGTATACGTTTGCAAATGTCGAACGAGTTGCGCAGGCCTATGCCGACTATCTAAACGCGAACAAGAAAGAGTCTCTCCTCAAGCAGCTCGTTGACGTAGGACAGATCAGTAAGAGCGAAGCGAGCGATCAGCTGTCCCCGAATGTAGTTGGGCAGGCAGTGTCTTCAAAGCACGCGCCGGTGATAGTTGGTTACGACCGGCGCTTCCTTTCCGAGTTGTTTGCGCAGCGCGCTGCTGAAGTGCTTGCCGGCAATAATTTCAACGTCTCTCTTTTTAACGAAGCAACTCCGACACCGCTAATCTCATGGGCCGTGAAGGAACTGAAGGCCGTCGGCGGTATCGTTATCACGGCATCGCACAATCCGGCGGATTTCAATGGCTTCAAGATCAAGGCTCCCTGGGGAGGCAGCGCCGCGCCGGAAACAACTTCCGCGGTTGAGAAGCTTGTAGATGCGACGCCACCCAAGCGGGGCGATGTCCCGGCAGAAAGTCATCAACTAGTGCAACCCGCGATAGAAAGTTACCGAGCACAGATCGCTTCGTACATCGATCTCGATCGCTTGCGCAAATCGCCGGCGATCGTGGTTGTTGATCCGATGCATGGCGCGGGCGGGACGTGGGTCGAGAGTTTTCTGGACGGCGAGCGCCTTAAGGTTGAGACTATACGCGCCCACCGCGATCCACTGTTTGGTGGAGTTAATCCTGAACCAATTGACAGCAATCTTGGCGCACTGAAAAAGCGCGTAATCGAGATCAGGGCATTGGTAGGATTGGCCACGGACGGCGATGCGGACCGCGTCGGCGCTGTCAATGAACGCGGCGAGACGATGACGATGCACGACGTTGTCCCGCTCATCCTACTGCACCTCGTTCGTAATCGAAAGATGACCGGCGGCGTGGTGCGAACGTTTTCGCAATCGGTGCTCTTGAAGCGAATCGCCGCGGCGCACAATCTCAAACTCTACGAGACGGCAATTGGTTTCAAGTACATCGCCGACCTGATGCTTATGGATGACATTCTCATCGGCGCTGAGGAGTCTGGCGGAATCGGCGTCAAGGGTCACATCCCCGAACGTGACGGCATTCTCAATTCTCTTCTCTTCCTGGAAGCGATAATCACTGCCGGTAAGCCGCCGTCTGAGATGCTGCGAGATCTTCATCAGGAGTTTGGCGAATTTCACTTCGGCAGAAGAGACCTGCAGGTTGAAACTTCCGTGGGCCAGGAACTCATTGAACGACTAGCAAAGGCTGCGCCCCCTGAGCTTGGCGGCTACGCCATCAGCGGCGTCGAAACAACGGATGGAACCAAACTGCTGTTCGACGACGAGTCGTGGTTGTTGTTTCGACAATCCGGGACTGAAGCGATGCTGCGCATCTATTCAGAAGCGACCACCGTGGAAAAGTCCAACGCTCTGTTGGCCGCAGGCGAGGAACTCGCGCAGCAATAGGACTCAGGTCCGGCAGGCCTTCTCCACGTATTTGCGACGAAGAAGTTGGTTGACTGACGGCCCAAAAATAGCTACCGTTTGCCATCCCCCTTCGATTCCCTAGGTTAATCAGGCCCCCAACTCGAAAACGTTCTCAACCGGAGGTGGTTTATTATGAGTTTGGGTTTGATACTGATAATCGTTTTGATTCTTCTGCTGCTTGGTGTAATTCCGAGCTGGCCACACAGTAGAAACTGGGGTTATGGACCGAGCGGTGGTATCGGCCTGATTCTGGTAATAATCATCATCCTGTTACTGCTACGGGTCATCTAGACCAAAGGCCCGAACTAACGCTCAGCGCCCTTCAGAAGCAGAAATGGGCGGCGAGCGACAGACAGCGCACGAATGCCCGAACTACCTGAGGTTGAACATGTCGTGCGTGGACTGCGCTGTGCTGTGCTCGGGCGGCGTATACTCGCTGCCGAGCTTAACCTTCCGCGACTCCTGGCAGCGCCTTCTCCCGTCACGTTCAAACGCAAACTTCGCGGCGCTCGCATCAACGCCATCAATCGGCGTGGCAAATACCTTCTGTTTGAGCTGGACTCGAAGGACGTTCTGCTTGTCCACCTGCGCATGACCGGCAAGTTTCTCTGCATCGACCAACATGAGCCGTTGCCACCTTACCCGCATGTGGTTTTCTACCTCGACGACGATCGACGTCTGGTCTTCTGCGACATGCGGCAGTTTGGCCGCATGCGGTTACTACCCGCAAAGAAGCTCCTGGCCTTGCCGCAAATTGAGGCGCTCGCGCCGGAACCGCTCACCGATGACTTCAGCCTTGCCTACTTCCTCGAGACCCTTTCAAAGTCGCGCCGCAGTCTGAAGCAATTGCTTTTGGATCAAACGAAGGTTCTCGGACTGGGAAATATCTACGCGAGCGAGGCGCTGTTTCTGGCGCGCATCAGCCCGCTGAAATCAGCCCACACGTTGTCGAAAGCGCGAGCGTTAAGACTCTATCAAGCCATCCGCGACATTCTCGAGGAAGCGATTGCTGCGGGTTCGACCTTGAGGATCGATCTCACCGATGGCGACGGAAGTTACATTGGAACGTCGGAACGATTCTGGAGAGTGTATGAGCGGGCGGGTGAGCCCTGCGTTAACTGCGGCACGCGCATCCGCCGGGTGGTGCAAGGCGGACGATCAACTTATTTCTGCCCGAGTTGTCAGCGGCGATAACAGCGGGGGCAAGCCCGCCGTCTCGACCTCGAGACAGTCGAGGGTGAGGCAATCGGGACTTGGAGCGACTCTCAGGTCGGGAAGGCGGGCTTGCCCCCGCTCTTTCTCAAGAGCGTTTCACAGATTCGCCAGAACGTAGTCCGTCATCATCTGACGCATGTGCTTCACCAGTAAAGGATCCGTGACGCCATGTCGCGACTTCGGATAGAGCATCAACTGAATCTGCTTCCCGGCCTTCTGCAACTCATACACAAACTGCACCGTATTCTGCACGTGAACGTTGTCGTCGATCGCGCCATGAATCAGCAGCAACTTGCCATGGAGATCCTTCGCGAAGTGCACCGGCGAACTCTTCTTGTAGCCATCGAGGTTGTTCTGCGGCGTTTGCATGTAGCGTTCGGTGTAAATCGTATCGTAGTTGCGCCAGTCGGAAACTGTGCCACCGGAAATTCCCAGCTTGAAACTCTGGCTGTGGGTTAGCGCGTAGCTCGTCATGAAGCCGCCATAGCTCCAGCCCCAGAGACCGATGCGATCGCCATCAACGTAGGGTTGGCTCTTAAGCCACGTTAAGCCGTCTTCCAGGTCGCGCAATTCCAGCTCGCCAAAGTTTTTGTAAACAGGCCACTCGGATTCAGCACCCTTGCCGCTTGCCGTGCGGTTGTCACAAATCCAAACGATGTAACCCTTCTGCGCCATCAGTTGATGCCACATGTAACCGGCGCCGCCCCAGCCATTTCTTACCGACGGCGCGTGTGGCCCGCTGTAAGTAAACTCAAGAACGGGATACTTCTTTCGCACATCGAATTCGGGCGGCTTGATCATCATCGCTTCCATCTCAAAGCCGTCGCGCGTTTTCACTTTTAGTAATTCAGCAGCGCCGAGTTTGTACTGGTTGAGCGCGTCCACTTTGTTTTCCGCGACGGCGCGTACAAGCTTGCCGTCCGCATCGTAAAGCCGCATCTGTGTGGGCGTGTTCACATCACTCCAACTGTCTACGAAGAAACTGGCCGTTGGACTTACCGACACTTTATGCGCGCCTTCAGCAGTGGTCAGTCTGGTGAAGCCACTGCCGTCGAGTTTTGCGCGATATTCCTGCGGCGCGATGTGACTATGTTCAGTGGCATTGAAATAGACGAACCCCGAGTCTTCGTTGACGCCGTCGATTGAGCGCGCCTCCCACTTTCCATCCGTCACCTGATGAAGCAGCTTGCCGTCCTGAGCGTAGTGATAAATGTGCTGCCAACCATTGCGCGCGCTTTGCCAGAGAAACGAGCCATCCTTCAACCAGGTTGGATTGTCGATCACCTCCACCCAGGCTTTCGAGGTTTCGCGCAACACAGTGGCTGACTTGCCATCCTCGCTGCCGGCGAAGTTCAGATCCAGAAAAGTCTGTTCACGATTCTGCGCTTGATACACAACCTTGCTGCCGTCGGGCGTCCACGACACGCGCACGATCAGAAAGTCGCTCGGTTGATACTTGTAGGTGTCCACCCAACGCGTTGCTCCGCCCGCTGCGTTTACGATGCCCAGTTGGACTATCGGATTCGGATCGCCGGATTCGGGGTAAGGCGTAACTTCCAAACCCTGATGGTAAGGAATGTGATCGACGACCGTGAACTCGTGAACCGGGTTCTCGTCAAGCCTGAGATAAGCAAGCTTGGTAGAATCAGGACTCCACCAGTAGGCTTCAAAGTTTCCCCGTCCATACAATTCTTCCTGGTAGACCCAGTCGAGGCGGCCGTTGAGAATCTTCGGGCCGCCGTCGGTTGTTAATCGGCGCTCGCGCTGCGCGGCGAGGTCATAGACGTACATGTTATTGTTGCGGACAAAGCCCAGCATGCGGTCGTCAGGACTAAACGTCTCGCCGACTTCCTCCTCCGGATTGTTCGTCACCCGGAAAGCCTTGTCGCTGCCTAGCTGGTAGTAAAAGAGATCGTTGTTCCAGTTGATCAGCACCGCCGTTTCATCGTTGCTCATTTGGTACGAGCCGCGATTCGCAAGTTGCTTGGCATCCTGTTCGGTCACGCCGCCGAGCGCTGTGAGTGCCGCCTGCATCTTCGCAGTATCGAAAAACGGAACAGACTCTCCGGTGGTGGCATCGACTTTTTGGATCTTCGCAGCGTCTTTCTTCGAGGGGTCAGTCAGCAGGTAGTGCTTGCCATCCTTGAGCCAACGGACGGTCGGCACCGTGCCGCTGAAATTAACGCGCTTCACCGGATCGAAGATGTCGTCGATGGTTAAGAGCCTTTGCTGGGCAACTATCGGAAGCGAAAGGAAGAGGGCAAGGAGAATCGAAAAAGGAAGGCATTGTCGGTTTTTCAATAGAGTGTCTCCGGTTCATTCAAACTTGAGATTTGCGACGCCCTTCTCTACCGGCGCCGGCAGGAAATTATCGCCCGTGCTTAAGCAGCGCGTGGCGTCATCTTCTTAATCGCTGGCGTCAGCAGCGCTAGCAGCACTGCGGCAATCACCGTGATCGCCGCAAAGGTCCCAAACGCTCGCGTTAGCACTGCCGGATCGTTGCCCGCAAAGAACCGCGTCGTCAAACCCGCGATGTAGCTGCCTATGGAGATCGACAGGAACCAAACACCCATCATCAATCCAACCATGCGAGGAGGCGCTAACTTCGTTACCGTGCTCAGTCCCACGGGACTTAAGCAAAGCTCGCCGGCGCTTTGCAGGAAATAAACGGCAACTAACCAAAGCGGACTAACACGACCGCCGCCGGTGAGCATTGAGGCGATGGTGACAACCACAAAAGCGAGGCCAGCGAAGAGCAGTCCATAAAAAAACTTGCCGGGGCTGGATGGTTGGCGCTCGCCCAGCTTTTGCCAAATCCCGGCGAATACTGGCGCCAGGACAATGACAAAGATAGGTTGCACTGACTGAAACCAACTCGACGGATACGCCCAGCCAAAGATCGTTGTTTGCGTTAGCCGGTCCGCGAACAGCGTCAAGCTGGAACCTGCCTGCTCAAAAGTCATCCAAAATACAATTGAAAACAGAAACAAAATGAAGATCACCAGTACATTCATCAGTTCATTGCCAGCCAGCAGCCGAACCGTTCCTAGTAAGTACCCCGCAAAAAAGAAAACGACACCGGGGAACAACGCTGAGACAATTCCAGCGTCGCCAAAGTAAAGGCCAAGGGCGGCGCCAATGATTCCACCAGCGACGGCCAGGGCCCCGGTAACAAAGTCGAAACTCCCGGAACTGGCCGTCGCGGTCTTCTTCTCCGGCTTGGCGCCCACATCTCTAAGCCGGTTACGACCTATCACATACTGAATAAGTCCAAGCGTCATGCCCACGCCCGCCGCGCCAAAACCGAAATGCCAACTGCTGTTAGGATTGAAACCCATCGACGAAATGAAGTTCCGGAACCATACGTGCTGAGCAAGAAACCCAACCACAATCGGAGAAAGGAAGGCCCCGAGATTAATGCCCATGTAGAAGATCGAAAATCCTGCATCCCGCCGTGCATCCTTGTCTGCGTACAACTGTCCCACCATCGCACTGATATTCGGCTTCAACAGACCAGTGCCCATGGCAATCAAAACCAGTCCAACATAGAAGCTGGGCAAGCTGTTGACCGCCATCGAATAGTGTCCGCAAGCTATTACGATGCCGCCTATCAACACGGCCCGCCGGGCTCCTAAAATTCTGTCAGCCAACCAACCGCCGACCAATGGCAAGTACCAGACGGATGAAACGTAGGTTGCATAGATTACGCTGGCGTATTTTTCGTCAAACCCGAGTCCACCCTCAACAAGAGACTTGGTCATGTAGAGGGTAAGAATCGCCCGCATCCCGTAGTAGCTGAAGCGTTCCCACATTTCGGTGAAGAACAAGGTGGACAGTCCGCTGGGGTGCCCAAAGAATCCTCTATCCATAACGGGCGCGGAACTTGCTCCAGTGGCATCAATCGGTGTGCTCATGACAAGTCATCCTTCATCAACAATGTTCGGTCACCTTCGGAGAGGGCTTTTACTCGGTATTGGATCTGGAGGAAGAGCACTTTGCACAGTTCGCGTAAAGTGAAAGGGCCAATACGATCAGGGAACGGTTTGCATTCAGCCAAAATAAGCACACTCTGTCAAGGTTCATAGCCTTGCGCGTGGCGTCTGCGGCTGTGCCCTCCGGTCTGCGGCAAGTCTTTGACTTGCCGCAAGCTCAACTAACATTCACGGTCTGTGACCGTTGAACCCGGTCGGAGACCCGGGAAACAGGCGCGGCTATCCGGCAAGTCAGAGACTTGCCGCGCACCGGACGGCAGAGCCGCAGGGGCGAGTAAAACCTAGTGCAATTTGAGACTTCACCCCGGTGCCTAACTGCGACCTGCTGCGACCTGCTTGACAGTCCTGTTTCCAGCGGCGTATAAGCACAACTGTAAAACGTGGTGAGTTAAGGCGACTTGCGGCCACGCAAAACAAACGGCTAAACAGCTCGGGCAAGCCCGAAAGGACGAGACCCGAAAAACTTCAGGAAGTAATGAAGTCCCGCGTTGTTTAGCGCGGGACTTCATTATTTGGGATTGATGATTGCGGAGTGCGGATTGGCGGATCGTTCCACCAGCACCTCCGCACTCCGCACTCCGCAATCCCCAATCCGAAATCGTTGTATGCAACCTTTCAGAGACATCCTCGAGTCGGACGGCATTCACGTTTTTGACGGCGCGATGGGTACGATGCTGTATTCAAAGGGCATCTACATCAACCGCTCATACGACGAGCTGAATCTGGTAGCGCCTGATCTGGTGCGCGAGGTTCACGCCGAGTACGTGCGCGCCGGCGCCGACGTCATCGAAACCAACACTTACGGCGCTAACGCAAACAAGCTGCAGCCCTACGGTCTGGAAGCCAGCCTCAAAGAAATCAACATCAAAGCCGCGCGCATCGCCCGCGAGGCTGCGGGCAATCGAGCCTACGTTGCCGGAGCCGTTGGCCCGCTCGGCCTGCGCATAGAACCGTATGGCCCAACTTCGTTCGACGAAGCCAAAGACATGTTCACGGCTCAGGTGTCGGCCCTGCTCGAAGGCGGAGTTGATCTGTTCGTGCTGGAGACGTTCTCAGATATTTCTGAGTTGCATCAGGCGATAAGAGCGGTGCGGGAGTTGTGCGATTTGCCGATCGTCGCGCAGATGACGATTCAGATCGATGGCAACACTCTATTCGGTGCCACCACCGAAGCGCTCACCAGTCAACTTGACGAATGGGGCGCCGACGTTATCGGTCTCAACTGCGGTGTCGGTCCGGCGATTGTGCTCAACGCGATCGAGAAGATGCGAGCGCTCACCAGTCGCAAGCTCTCAGCGCAACCAAATGCCGGATTGCCACGCGACGTGGGCGGCAGACAGATCTACATGTGCTCTCCGGAGTACATGGCCGAATACTCGAGGCGCATCGTTCAAGCCGGCGCCAGGTTCGTCGGCGGTTGCTGTGGCACTACTCCAGCGCACATCAAAATGATAGCGGACGCAATTCGCCAGCTTAGTCCGCGAACTCAGCAAGTCGTGGTCGCCGCTACGGCCAAGGTGGCCGTGCACGAACTAAAACCTCCCGACGTTACTGTTGTGCCTGCGGAGGAACGATCTAACTGGGCCCGCAAAATCGCGAAGGGTGAGTTCGTCACGACGGTTGAAGTGCTGCCGCCGAAAGGGTGCAACCCCTGGAAGACGCTCGATGCGATTAGGCTCCTGAAAGCTGCCGGCGTCGATGGCGTCAACATTCCCGATGGTCCGCGCGCGCAAACGCGCATGGGAGCGATGGCTACCGCGCTCATGGTGCAACGCGAGATCGGAATGGAGTCAGTGCTGCACTATTGCTGTCGCGATCGTAATCTGCTGGGGATGATGTCGGATCTTTTGGGCGCCGCCGCGCTCGGTCTGCGCAATCTGCTTTTGATTACCGGCGACCCTCCAAAGATGGGTCCCTACCCGGACGCGACGGCTGTATTCGACATCGACGCGATTGGCCTCACGAACATGGTGAACAAACTGAACCACGGTTTGGACATCGGCAACAATCCCATAGGCGAGCCAACGGCGTTCTCGATCGGCGTCGGCGTCAATCCAGGCGCGGTGAACATGGACGAAGAACTAAAACGCTTCGAGTGGAAGATCGAAGCCGGCGCGGAATACGCAATTACTCAACCGGTTTTCGATACTGAACAGTTGCGTGTGTTTCTCAAGCGTATCGAGCACTGCCGCATTCCGATCGTGGCGGGCATCTGGCCGCTGGTCTCGTTCCGTAACGCTGAGTTTCTTCACAACGAAGTTCCGGGCGTGCGGGTGACGCCTGAGATCATGGAACGCATGCGCGTCGCTTCAAACGTCAGCAAAGAAGCCGGACGTGATGAAGGTTTGAAGATCGCGCGCGAGTCGTTATTGGAAGTGCGCGATGTGATTCAAGGCGTGCAGGTCTCCGCGCCGTTTGGTAATGTGAAGTATGCGCTGGAAGTGTTTGAGGTGCTGGAGGGATTCTCTGCTAAGAAAGAAACAGCCGCGCCTTACTGATCTACTCGGCACAGCCTCTTTTCGGTGATTAACACCGCTCGAGAACCTCGCAGCTTTCGGGGCGATAACACCATTCACTCAATCATCGTTCACTCGATTGACGTTCGATACGGGCTTGATAATGCAACGCGTCGGTCCAGGGGTTTCAACCGCACGATGGGATTGGTCACCTCCAAGCTTAGGTGTTGGGTTAGGCGGAGCCCTCCATAACTGTCGGGCTACTGCCCCGGGCTACGCCGCCAAGCTACTTGGATCTGAGCTCTGATAAAGCACAAGTCTCGGGAATGCTCGCAACCTGCGCCGGGGCAGTAGCCCGACAGTTATGGAGGGCTCAGAGACGGGGAGAGACTCAACACTCCATGGTCAGACCCCTACGACAACGACTTCCCGCTCGCCTATCTCATCTCGTTTCGCGCCTACAGACCTGGATGCATGGTGAACCTATCAAGGTCGCACAGAGCATAAACGCGGGTGCCGCCCCTACAAACATTACGCTGGGTTACTCTGCCAGCACATGACGCAAAGCAGCGAGCAACTCGGGACATTGAAAAGTGTAAGAGCACTCTTTTAGACGCTCCGGCGCGACACGCTGGCCACCCAGCAACAAAGCCTCACCCATCTCGCCAAACATTAACCGTACACCGAAAGCCGGAATCGGAAACAGCGTCGGGCGCGAAAGCACTTTCCCAAGCGTCTTTGTAAACTCCGCGTTAGTGACGGGATTCGGCGCTACGAAATTTACAGGACCTCGCAACGAATCGTTCGTCAGGGCAAAGTTCAGCACGCCAAGCACGTCATCAAGTGCGATCCAACTCATCCATTGCTCCCCGCTGCCAATCTTTCCGCCAACGCCCATCCGAAACGGCGGCAACATTTTCTTTAGCGCGCCGCCATTCTGATCAAGGATCACTCCGAAGCGTGCATTGACTACGCGAATTCCCTTCTCGGTCGCCAGCGCCGTTGCCTTCTCCCATTCGACACAAACGTCAGCAAGGAAATCTTTTCCAGGTGGGCTCGCCTCCGTCAGAATTTCGTCGCCACGATTTCCGTAGTAGCCGATTGCGGAAGCACAGATGAAAATTCTTGGTCGGACCGTCAAGTTCGCGAGCGCGTCGCCGAGCAGCTTTGTACCTTTCACGCGGCTCTCGCGGATGCGGCGTTTCTTCTCGTCGGTCCAGCGTCCCTCGGCAATGCTTTCGCCGGCGAGATTCACCACGGCTTCGAACCCTTCAATCCGCGCCAGCGCGATGCTGTAACGATCGGGGCTCCACTCAACTTCTGTTTTTGAGGTGGGCGCGTGCCGGACGAGACGGAAAACTTCATGACCGTCCGCTTCCAACGACTTGATCAAGGCCGTTCCCACCAGTCCGCTCGATCCGCCAATCAGAATCTTCATCAATTAGCTCCTGTCCACACTTTTACATTCCGGCACTCATGCAACGGTTCTTGCAAACACCCACAATTGCCATTCTCGGCGGTAAGGTTGTCTTTCTTAAAAACCACGATAGAATCCGTCCGTCGTCGTAGATACGAATTCACCCAATAGTCATCCGCGTTTCATTCTAGCAGACTGGGCCCGCTCGTCATTCTGCAAAGAACGCGACTCCGAGTTTGATCTGACAGCTTGCTAACTGATTAATCTCCGCTCGAACGTTCGCAAAACCAGCCGAATGCTTCGTCACCGAAGACTCCTCTTTGTCTTCATCGCCGCCGCGGCGTTATGCGCCATGGTTTGGCAGAGCGCGCGAATGCAGTCTCCACTGCGGCGCATCACCAACACCACCGAAGAAGGAATCAGCTCCAACCCCTCGATTAGCGGCGACGGGCGCATCGTGGCATTTGAATCGACCGAAGACATCGCGGGCTCCGGCGGCACGGAAGCCTTTCGCGCGATTCGCGCCAACGTCGCTGTTGAGCCAGCTACCTTCGTCCAGCTAGGCGCGACCCGCGCGCCGGCGCCGGCACTCTCGCAAGACGGGTCGCGTGTTGCTTTTGCATCCAGGGACAACCCACTCGGAACCAACAACGACGGCAACGCCGAAATTTTCCTTCACGACGGCGCCAGGCTGATCCAGATTACGAACACTTCTCCGGGCGACATTTCAAATCGGATTGTTAACGGGAACTTCCAGCCTTCGATTTCCGACGACGGGCGTTTTATCGCCTTTTCTTCAAATCGGGACCTCACGAACGAAAACGCCGACGGCAATCTCGAAATCTTCGTTTACGACTCGATAGCGCTCAGTTTCACGCAGCTTACAAATTCGTCCGGAATCGTGGGCGCGAGCGACGCGAAGATCAGCGGTAACGGCGCGAACGTGGCATACATCCGTGATGCCGGAGCGACGGCCAGTACCAATCGTGATCTGCTGCTTCAAAACCGCGTCGGCATTCCCTCGATCCGCACGCTCGCAACCAATGCTCCTTTGCCCGGGATGACGTATGGGCGCGCGATCAGCGATGACGGGGCGCGCGTGGTCTGGTCGGCGCAAACGGCAACTAATACCACTCAGGTCTTTCTCTTCGACGGACGGAACAACAACACAATGAGGCAGATTACAACATTGGGGTCGCGCGTGACGGAGGTTCCGCTTCACCCGACGATCAGTGGCGACGGCACGCGCATCGCCTTCGCCGCCCGGCGCAGCGTTAGCGGAGCCGGCAGCAATTCCGATAGCAGTGTCGAGCTTTACACGTTTGACATTCCCTCGGGTGCGTTTGGGCGCGTAACGAATGTGAACAATTCGGGCGCGACCGCCGACGTCGTTTCTTCAATGAACGACGACGGCTCGGTGATCGCGTTCAATTTTCCGCGGCCGCTTTCCGGTCCTGTGTCCCAGGACATTTTTGAGAACGATTCGGAAATCTATGTCAGCGGAACGCCTCCACGCCCTCCTTCGGGCACCGTGACTGTCCTAAATCGCGCCTCTTTCGGTCACGAGCCCGCGACAACCAAAGCGGTGGCGCCAGACAGCATGGCCGTCGCACTCGGAGGAGCGCTGGCGTTTACCACGCAACAGGCTCAACGACAAGCTGACGGAACGTTCCCCACCACCGCGGGCGGAACGAGTGTCACTGTCAACGGCCAGCCGGCGCAGATATTTTTTGTCTCTCCCAACGAAGTGCATTTCCATATACCTGCCGCCACTGTGCTCGGCACTGCCGAGGTTGTGGTAACAAACTCGGATGGGTTTCAGAGTAGAGGCAACGTAACCACGTTAAGGGCTGCACCAGGCATCTTCACAAAAACCGGTGACGGCTTGGGCGAAGGGATGATCCTGAATGCCGACACGCTGCAACCCGGCCCCTTCGATCCCACCAATGGCAACCTGCGCTTGATTGTTTTTGCGACTGGCGTTCGCAACGGGACGGCCGTGTCGGTGACTGCGGGTGGCCGCGCGCTGACTCTCGAATCGATAGTGCAAACGCCCAACCTGCCGGGCATGGACGAGATTCACGTGTTGGCGCCCGCGGATTTGCGTGGTGTCGATATAGTTGACCTGGTCGTCCGAGCTGACAGCCGCGACAGCAATCCGGCAACCGTCGAGTTCAGCGGCGACGCGCGCCGCGATGTTTTGATAAACGAGTTTCTGGCTGACCCGCCAGACGGCACGCCGGGGGATGCCAATCGCGACGGCGTGCGTGATTCAGCTGATGATGAGTTCATAGAGTTGGTAAACACAACAACTCATGATATCGACATCAGTGCACATCGCATTTTCACCCGCGGCAGCGGCTCTGACACGCTGCGCCACGTCTTTGCCGCCGGCACGATTCTTCGCTCGTGCAGCGCAATGGTGGTATTTGGCGGCGGCAACAGCAGCTTCAATCCAAACGATCCTGCGTTCGGCGGCGCGCTGGTTGTCAAATCTTCGTCTGGTAGCCTTTCGCTGGTTAACTCCGCCGGTGTCATCACGCTGCAGGATCAGGCCGCTACGATTGTTAACCTTATCTCGTATGGTGGCGCGAGCGGAATCAACGCCGACAACAACCAGTCAGTTACGCGCTCGCCGGACATCACCGGCAACTTCGCGCAACACCTTACCGCGAGCGGCGGGGCGCGCGCCTTCAGTCCGGGCACACAAATAAGCGGCGCGCCGTTTAGTCCCTGCACGCCCGCGGTAGCACGCGTCGAAGTTTCCGGTGCCTCGGATACCATCGAGGTTGCGGGGCAACAGCAGTTCACTGCGCGCGCGTTTGACTCCGGCAACAATGAGATCTCGGGCGTGATCTTTTCCTGGCAGTCCAGCGCCACGTCGGTTGCCACGGTTGACCAAAACGGACTGGCTACCGGTGTGGCACCCGGCTCGACTGAAATTCGCGCAACGGGTCGTGGCATGGCGTCACCGCCTGCGCTGCTCACCGTCAATCCGCCCACTCCAGTGCTGACCAACGTCACCATCTCGCCGACAGCCGCTACGATTGGCGTCGGCGAAGCGCAACAGTTCGCAGCCCAGGCGAAGGATCAGGCTGGTCAAAATATTGGCGGCGTCACCATCACCTTCGCTTCCAACAATACAAGCGTCGCAACTGTTGATTCCGTGAGCCCAACGACAGGCACCGGCTCGGCAACTGCGACTGTGACGGGACGTGGAAACGCCTTAGCGGAGATTCGGGCAAGCGCAAACAACGGCAGCACGACGGTAACCAGCAGCCCAGCCACGCTTACGGTTGAGCCCGGCGCGGCTCAGTTGCTCATAAGCGAATTTCGCACGCGCGGACCAGCCGGTGCCGCTGATGAGTTTGTGGAAATCTACAATCCGACCACATCCGCTTTGACTATCGGTGGCTTGAAGATTCGCGCCTCAAATGGCAGCGGCACAATCAGCGATCGCCTAACAATCACCGCCGGAAGAACGCTGGAACCGGGATGCCACTATCTGGTGGCGAATAACGGTGCCGGTGGTTACAGCGGTCTCGTGCCGGCCAATCAAACCTACGGCACCGGAATAACAGATGACGGCGGTATCGCCATCACCGGCTCTAATGGCACGCGCATCATTGACGCAGTCGGAATGAGCAGCGGCTCTGCTTATAAAGAAGGCACGCCGCTGGCGCCGCTGACGGCGACTGGCGATCAGAGTTACGAAAGGAAACCCGGCGGAGCTTTCGGCAATGGCGTGGATACGAACGACAACCGGAGCGACTTTGCGTTGACTACTCCCAGCAACCCGCAAAACTCATCCTCGGATTGTCTCGATACCAGCTCAGCCGATCTCTCGATCGCCAAAATAGACTCACCCGACCCCGTGACGATTGGTTCAGACGTAACCTACACGCTGGTGATAACGAACAATGGCGCCGCGGTGGGCCAAACGGTAACGGTCACTGATAACTTGCCGTCGTCCGCGACCTTCGTCTCTTGCAGTTCAACTGGCGGCGGCGTATGCGGCGGCTCAGGTAACAACCGCACCGTGACGTTCGCCTCTCTCCCGAGCGGCGGCTCAGCTACAGTCACGCTGGTGGCAACTGCAAATGGATCGGTGGGCACGAGCATCAGCAACACGGCAACGGTCAGCTCCGGAACGCGCGATTTGAATACTGCAAACAATTCAGCAACCGCCACCACAACCGTTCAGGCGCCACTACCTTTGCTCTCCATCACTGACGTCGCAGCTAACGAAGGCAACAGTGGGCCAACCAGATTCACATTCACCGTCAGCCTTGCGGCGCCCGCGCCAGCTATCGTCACCTTTGATATTGCTACGCAGAACGACACGGCAACGGCAGCAAGTGGCGATTACGTCGCGAAGAACTTGACGAGTCAGACCATTCTCTCTGGGCAGCAAACCTACACGTTTGACGTTACTGTTAACGGCGACACGCTCGTTGAAGCGAGCGAAACGTTCTTTGTGAATGTAACGAATGTCGCGGGCGCCAGCGCGACGGATAGTCAGGGCCAGGGAACGATTCAGAACGACGACACGCCGCGGCTCGTCATCAGCCAGGTTTACGGTGGCGGCGGCAACGCAAGTGCGACCTACACTAACGACTTTATTGAAATCTTTAACCGGGGCACGACGACAATTGATTTCTCGGTAACGCCCTACTCGGTTCAGTATGCGGCTGCAACCAGCAACTTCTCGACTAACAAGACCAATATCACGACAGGGACACTTCTGCCCGGTCACTACTTTCTGATTCAGGAAGGTTCAGGAGGCGCTGTTGGTGCCATTCTGCCAACACCTGACGCCACCGGCACGATCAATATGGCTGCCATTGCCGGCAAGGTGGCCCTGGTTTCCGGCACGACTGCCCTGACCGGAAGCGGATGTCCGCCAGGCGCAACCACCGCAGATTTCCTGGGTTATGGCAGCACCGCTAACTGCTTCGAGGCGGTTCCAATCTCGGTTTCCGGTACGAACTCAAACGCGCGGTCGGTGATCCGAACCGCAAGCTGCACCGATACCAACAACAATTCTGCCGACTTCAGCAATCCGACAACCGCACCGGTGGCGCGCAATACGGCGACCACGCCCACCACCTGTCCTTAGTCAAATGCGAACTGATGGCTTACCTTCTACCAAGAGCGAACGTAACCGTGAAAGGAACGTACGGCATGAGGAGAGTTACCGCCTTAGTTTTTCTTGTGGTTTGGGGCGCGCTGGTCGTCCAGACAAACCATGCTCAGGAGAGTCACCCAAAGCCCGGGGGGCGCGAGGAACTAATCGCCGCCGCCCGCGAAATAATGTCCGCCGCTCGCTATTGTGCTCTCATCACGCTGGATTCTTCCGGTCAACCACAGGCACGAACCTTGGACCCCTTTCCGCCTGACGAGAACCTGGTGGTTTGGCTGGGCACGAACCCGCGTAGCCGCAAAGTCGCCGCCATCCGTCGCAACCCTCGCGTTACCCTTTATTACTTCGATCGCGAGGCGCAAGCCTACGTCACGATTCACGGCATTGCCCGGCTTATTAACGATCCGAAAGCGAAGATGAAATGGTGGAAAGACGAGTGGCTGGCTTTCTACCACGACCGGGCAAAGGACTATTTGCTGATCCGAGTGACGCCCGAGAAGCTGGAAGTCGTGAACGTGAGTAAAGCCATCCTTGGTGATCCTCTTGGCTGGAAGCCGCCTTCTGTTACGTTTCGCAAGCAACCGTAGTCTCGTTTGGTGTTGCTTCGTGTGAGTTGGTGGATCGTATCGTTGAATAGTAAACGATCCACGAACTCACACTAAACCACACGAAACCTTGACCACTGGCAATCGTGAACCCTTAAATACCAGGATCTTTGCTAGCGCAAGGCACCTCAATGTTAGTTGGACGCCTTGCGAGTCAAGATTCGTACCCTTAGACTCCGGCTCATGCTTTCAATGGCCGATGCCCTCGCATCGCTGCGTCAGCACTTCGGGTTCGACGATTTCCGCGAAGGCCAGCGCGAAGTGATTGCCGCGATTCTCGGTGGGAAGGACGCCGTTGTTGTCATGCCCACCGGCAGCGGTAAGTCTCTGTGCTACCAACTTCCCGCGCTGATGCTGGAGGGCGCCACGCTGGTCGTCTCTCCCCTGATAGCGCTGATGAAGGATCAAGTGGATGCGCTGCAGGCGCGGCAGCTTCCGGCGACGTTCATCAATAGTTCTATTCCCGAGCGAGAACAGTGGTCGCGGATCGAGGCCTTGCGGCGCGGCCAGTTCAAGCTGGTGTATGTTGCACCCGAGCGTTTCCGCAGCCAGCGCTTTCTCGAGGCGCTCCGGTCCGTCAGCGTCTCGCTGTTTGCAATTGATGAAGCGCATTGCATATCAACCTGGGGCCACGACTTTCGTCCCGATTACCTGCGTTTGAAGAGCGTCATCCCGCTTCTCGGTAAAGTACAGACGCTTGCGCTCACGGCGACGGCCACGCCTTACGTCCGCTCCGACATAATCCAACAACTGGGACTCCGGAAACCGGAAACGTTCGTCAGTGGATTCGACCGACCGAACCTGACGATTGACGTCGTGCACACCGAAAAGGAACGCGAAAAGGTAGCGCGCATTAAGCGTCTGGCCCAAATGGCCGACGGTTCGGGAATCATCTATGCGTCAACGCGCAAAGCGGTCGAGCAGGTAACGTCAGAATTGCGTGCACTGGGATTTAAGGCCTCGGCCTATCACGCCGGCCTAAGCGATGCGGCGCGCGTGAAAGCTCAGGAAGACTTCATGGCGGGCCGCTCGCAGATGATCGTCGCCACTAATGCCTTTGGCATGGGCATCGACAAGCCGGACATTCGCTTTGTCGCACACTACCAAATGCCCGGTTCGATTGAGGCCTACTATCAGGAGATCGGGCGCGCGGGACGCGATGGCCTGCCATCGTCGTGTGTGTTGCTGTTCAACTATGCCGACAAAAACACGCACGACTTCTTCATCGAAGGCTCCTATCCCACCGCCGAACTTGTGCGCAACATTTACAACACGCTCGTGTCAACCGGCCTCAAGCAAATAGAACTCTCGGCGGCGGAGATTGCGAAGCGTGCCGGGGCTCGTAACGAGATGGCCGTCCAGTCGTCGCTTTACCTGCTTGAACGCGCGGGACACATCGCCCGCAGCGCGAGCACCGAGAACCGCCCCGCCGTAAACCAGTCTGCTCCCTGGCAGACTGGGCCCGCTCTTACTGGGACCGCGGGCGTCTCGCCCGCATCTTCGCCAACCACATACTCAACCCCGAGCAACGCGCGGCGGCGTGCGCGCAGCATCGTAATGCTTGACAGCGTTCCGGCAACGAAGCTTCGCGTTGACGCTAGCGACGTGTTGCGCCGCGCCGCCCTCGAGCGGCGCAAGCTGCGTGAAATGATCGAGTTTTGCTATACCGAATATTGTTACCGCGCCAACATACTCGACTACTTCGGCGACCGACATCACGCTCGCCAATGCGGTACGTGTGGAAACTGCACGCCAGATTCGCCGGCCAGAAATCCACTAACCAGCGCCGAAGTGTTAAGCGACTCACCTGCGACCGGTCGCAATCGCCGCAAAGGCGTGCCCGATCATCAGGTCGCCCCTCAGGTCGTCGCTCCGCGCGCGCTCACGGATGAAGAGAATTTACGTGTACGGAAGATTCTGGCGTGCGCCGCACGCATGAAAGGACGCTTCGGAAAAACCCTACTCGCTGCGAGCCTGCGTGGTTCGGCTGCGAAGAATGTAATGCAGGCGCATCTGAACGAACTATCCACTTACGGTTTGTTGAAGGATATGCGACAGGAAGACATCCTGATTTACATAGACTCGTTGTGCGCCGCGGGATGTTTGCGGGTGAGCCTGGGAGAATATCCTACGATCTCGATAACTGTACTTGGCGATCGCGTGATGCGCGAGCAGGAGCAGATCGAGTTGACCATTCCCGAAGGCCGGCATGCCAGTCCGAGTGATGAACAAAGTCCGCCACCAAAGACTGCTTTTCAAACGTTGGCGCTCCATCGTCAGGGACTCTCCGTCGCCGAGATCTCCACGCAACGCAGTCTCGTGCCCAATACGATTGAAAACCATTTGGCTGAGTGCCTGCGTGCCGGGCTCGCAGTGGATGTATCGAAGCTGGTTTCGACCGAGAATCGCAAGCAGATAGAAAAAGCTATCGACCTGCACGGCACAGAAAAACTCAAACCGATTCATGATTCCCTGCCGGAACACATCACTTACAACCAGATCCGATTCGTGGTCGCGCATCGTTTGAGATCTGCGAAGCCGCTTAAGTGATTTCCTACAAAGTCTGGTGATTCAACTCCGGAAGGGTTGGGAGAAAGTAGCCGGTGATCGCAGCGTAGCGAAGACCGCCGGAAGACAAGCGAAAACATCGAGCACCCTGAAAGGGTGACAGAAGAACTGTGAGCGTTGAGAAGATCTGGCACCGCTTCAGGGTGCCAACGAACGGTTCCTGCTTTCCGGTGGTCTTCGCTACGCTGCGACCACCGGCAACTGTCTTTCACGCCTCCAGCGTGGAGCACGGCGCGCGACTCCCTTAGCGTATAACACCGCTTAGTGGGCTCGAGGCGCTGGCGTAGAGACGCTTCGGCATGCGGCCGGCAACGTACGCCAACCTTCCTGCCTCTATCGCGAGTTTCATCGCTTCGGCCATCTTGGCTGAATCCCGGGCTTCAGCGATTGCCGTGTTCATCAAAACCGCGTCCGCGCCCAGTTCCATGGCTATCGCCGCGTCGCTCGCCGTGCCCACGCCGGCGTCTACGATGATCGTTGCGTTGGGAAGTCGTTCACGCATAATTCGCAGGTTCGCCGGGTTCTGAATTCCCAGCCCCGACCCGATTGGCGCGGCCAGCGGCATCACCGCCGCACAACCTGCATCCAGAAGCTTCTTCGCCATGATCAGGTCGTCACTGAAATACGGCAGCACTATAAATCCTTCCTTCACCAAAACGCGGGCCGCTTCTAGAGTTTGTTCGTTGTCTGGAAATAGAGTGGTCTGATCGCCAATCACCTCCAACTTGATCAGATCGGTCCGCAACGCTTCGCGTGCCAAACGCGCGGTGCGAATAGCCTCCTCGGCCGTGTAGCACCCGGCCGTGTTGGGAAGTATTACGAGCGAGGGATCGAGATGATCGAGAAACGATTCCGTGCTGCGATCAAGCGGGACGCGTCTGACGGCAACGGTAACCATCTCGGCGCCCGAGGCACGATGCGCCGCCTTCATCTCATCGAAGGTCCGATACTTCCCCGTGCCGATAATGAGCCGCGATCTAAACGCACGACCGCCAATTTCAAACTTCTCAGAAGGAGCTACCGCTGGTGTTGACATGAGTAAATTATAGGTGGCCTGCTGCCATCTGCCTATCGCTCACACGGCTAAGTATTGTTCAGACTTAATCCACAGATTGCACAGCGCGGCCAAGGCCGCAACCAAATGGATTGCTGAAAGAAAGCATTCAACCAGCCTGCGAAGCTGGCGGACAGAGTGATAGCCCCAGGCGATGGCGCAGCCGAGCCTGGGGAACCGCAACCAAGCGGGAACCGAGCCCACGAAGTGGGCGACAGAGGAAACATCCAAAACAATAGACTTGGATTGATCATAGTGACCTTCATATAGCTCGTGGACTAGCCATCTGTCGCCAGCTTCGCAGGCTCAGTTTTATTTTGCGGCTGTCACCCCAGGTTCGGCTGCGCCATCGCCTGGGGCTATCACTCTGCCCGCCAGCTTCGCAGGCTGGTTGGATGCTTTCTTTCAACTTAGTTCCAACAGCACACGGCAAAAAACTTTGCCAGAAAAACAAGAAGTTGACGGTTTGTTTCGCAGATTACACAGAAATAGATCCTGGAAACTTAACACAACGGCCGGGGTGCTACTCATACGCGGCAGATTTCTTCTGTGGTCTGCCCCGTGTGCCAGGTTTTTACTGAATCTGTGAAATCTGCTTAATCTGCGGATGTGTGATCTAGCCGCCACCGACAAAATGCACAAGCTCGACTTTGTCGTCTGCGTGCAGCGTAGTGCCTTCCCACTGAGCGCGGCGAATTACCTTGTGATTGAGTTCGATTGCGATCTGTTCAGCCTTAAGACTCAAAGCAGCGATCAGCTGCGGAAGCGAGATGTTCTCCTCTACTTCCCGAGGTTCGCCATTGACCTGAATGCGCAAGGTTGACCTCACTCGGAGGGATGTATCACACGGCGCAGTTCAATCGTCTCGCCCTTCACCACTGCGCGAGCCAGAACCGCGGCCCGTCCCGAGGAAAAATTGGGCATTGTGTTAGCAACAACGGCGAGGCCACCGCGTTCAGTCTTCACAGAATACATTTGTGGCCGGAAGGCGGTGCCGAGGATTTTCACCGACACAGCTATGCCCACAAGTGGTTTCTCCCTCTTGCCGGATTGATCTACCAACCTGAGGCGAATGGTGAACGCTTCACCGGCTCGGAACTCGTCTTCATCCAACAACGTGAGCGTAAATCGATTTTCCGGCTCAACAACCTCACTCTCGGGCGACTGCCGACTCGGATCGTGCACACTGTAGGCCGACTCCTCAGCGCCTGAACGCTGGTCGGCTTGAGGCGCAAGCCCTTCGTCCAAAGGTTCTGTATCACGAGCTGGGCGTTCGGCAGCAATAGACTCGGCCTCTGATTCATCTGTGACAAGGGAAAGCTGGTCCGTTGACCTGGCGCCCATGCGTTTCAGATCCGCAATGCGGCCGGCATTGATAGCGGCACAGATGAGTTGGTGTTGCCGTTTCAGTCGCTTAGTCAACTCCTCTTCGTTAAAGCCCGCCTCGATCAGATCCTCGTAACGGGAACGCTTGGCGGCCAAAATCGCTCCGCCTACGTAGACGAGCGAGAGAATCAACGGCGAGTCGAGGCCCTTGTCCTCCGTTTGCACGTGATAGACGACGCTGTCGTGTTCGATGTCAGTGTTGAAGCCGGTGATCACAATCTTGAATAAGTGGAAGTCAGATATTTCCGGGGCCGTCGTCAGCTAAGATTCCTGATTCTCAATTGAAGTTAACACAGCCATTTTTGCAGGGTCAATTACGAAATTGTTTCGGCGATCAGCGCCGAGAACGTTGCTTGACACCCCTGATCACTTCGACTACGATTCGGCTTGTACAATGATTCTCAAGCTAGCATGCTTTCGAGTGATCTTTAGTGAGCACTAATGATGCGCGTCTATCGCTGAATATCGGCGTCAGGCGCCCATCGATCTGATCCGTAGGGCCAGGCAACTAACAATGGATTTTCGTCTTTACGACTACCTGCCGATCCTGCTGATGTTCATAGTTGCGGGGGGCTTCGCCGCGGGCAACATCGTGCTTTCGCAGTTTGTTGGCCAGCGAAAACACACGCGCACGAAGATGATGCCCTACGAGTGTGGCAAGGATCCGGTTGGCACCGCCCGCGAGCGCTTCTCGGTCAAGTTTTATTTGATCGCGATGATCTTTATCCTGTTTGATATTGAAGTTATTTTTCTGGTGCCCTGGGCCGTAGTCTTCAAGACACTTGCCAGCCCTGTTTATGGTCTGCGAACGCTTGTCTACGTAGAGATGATGGTGTTTGTAGCGTTGCTGCTGGTGGGTTACGTGTATGTGGTGAAGAAGGGCGCGTTTGATTGGGGTGAGACTGCGCGCCGCGAGGCGGAGGCTGAAGGCCGGCTGCTGTCGGACATGGAAAACCGGAAACGCCAAAGCACGCGAACAGCCGCTTAGGGACTTGCATTGAAGGAATTGGAATGGGACTAGAGAACATCATCGCCGAAGCATTGCCGGAAGTGTTGACCACGCGCCTTGATTCGCTAATCAACTGGGCGCGGAAGTCTTCGCTGTGGCCGGCAACGTTTGGTCTGGCCTGTTGCGCTATCGAGATGATGAACGCAACGTCGTCGCGGAACGACCTGGCGCGCTTTGGTTCAGAAGTGTTTCGTGCCAGCCCGCGTCAGGCGGATGTGATGATTGTCTCCGGCCGCGTTTCCAGAAAAATGGCGCCGGTCCTGCGACGCATCTACGACCAGATGCCCGAACCAAAGTGGGTCATTTCCATGGGGGCCTGTGCGACTTCCGGCGGCGTATTTGATAACTACGCGATCGTGCAGGGCGTGGACAAGATAGTTCCGGTCGACGTTTACATTCCCGGTTGCCCGCCGCGACCGGAGATGCTGATTCACGCGGTGATGATGTTGCAAGACAAGGTTATGAAGGAATCATCGCGCGACCGCAAGGACATTCCTGAGGACGAGGCGCGGAGCGCGTCGGTCCCGGGAACGTTGCCGATCACCGATGGTTCGACAGTTCAGAATGTTCCGACCGAAGCGAGACCGTATTCCATCGCTTCCAGACACGAGCGACGCCGCTCTTCTTAAGTAGTTCGCGCGCCCACAATTGTTTCATGACCACAGGGGAAAACAACGAGACCAGCTTGCCGGAGCCGACGACAAATCCGAATTACAAATCGACGCCGTCCCAATTGGTGGCGGCGTTGCAGCGTGAACACGAGCACTGGATCACCGAGGTTACCGAGGCGCACGGCGAAGTTACTGCCATCGTGCCAGCCCAGCACATAGTTAACGTGTGCGCTGCTCTTAAGGCCGACCCATATGCGAACTTTGACTTCCTTGCTGACCTTTGCGGCGCCGACCGGGGCGTCGAGGAAGAACCGCGCTTTGAAGTTAATTACCATTTGTTTTCGACCACGAAGCATCATCGGCTCCGGCTAAAGGTCTTGCTCGACGAAGCGAACGTTCACGTGGCTACCGTCACCGGAGTGTGGCGAACAGCAAACTGGCACGAGCGCGAAACTTTTGATCTCTTCGGCATAGTCTTTGACGGTCATCCGGATTTGCGCCGGATACTTTTGCCCGACGATTGGCAGGGTTACTCGTTGCGTAAGGACTTTCCGTTGCGAGGATATGAGCCGTATAGCTTGAAGTAGTGAAAGGTGAAAAGTGAAGGGTGAAAAGAACGAACAGATCGTGAATCAGTAAGAAGCTCCTTACTTTTCACCGTTCACTCTTCACTGTTCACTGGGTTATGAGTCCCACCATAAACATTCCGCCGCAGTTTGAAATAGTCGATCGTCCGCTGGACACGCAGATGACGATCTCTATGGGACCGCAGCACCCGTCCACGCACGGCGTGCTGCGACTCGAACTGGTGCTCGACGGCGAAATGGTAGTGAAGGCAACGCCCGACATTGGTTATCTCCACACGGGCATGGAAAAGCTCTTTGAATACAAAAAGTATCAGCAAGGCATAGTGATTACCGACCGGATGGACTACCTCAATCCGCTCGGCAACAACCTTGCTTACGTGATGGCAGTTGAAAAGCTGCTGGAGCTGGAGATTCCTGAACGCGCGCAAACGATCAGGGTGTTGATGTGCGAACTGCAGCGCATCGCTTCACACCTCGTGTGGCTGGCAACACATGCGCTGGACATCGGCGCGATGACTGTCTTCTTCTACTGCTTCCGCGAGCGCGAGAAGATTCTCAATTTGATCGAGGCTGCGTCAGGCGGACGTTTGACGCCGTCGTATTTCCGCATCGGCGGCTTGATGATGGACTTGCCGTCAGGCTTCGAACGCCGCGTGCAGCAGTTTCAGGACGGCTTTCTCAAGTCGGTTGCTGAGTTTCATACGCTGCTTACCGGCAACCGGATTTTTCAGAAGCGAACGCAGGGAGTTGGGGTTATCAGCGCCGAAGACGCGGTCGACTGGGGACTCTCGGGGCCATGTTTGCGCGGCAGCGGCGTCAATCTCGATATTCGTCGCGCCAATCCCTACACCGGTTACGAGAAGTATGACTTCGAAGTCCCGATTGAGACTGACTGCGACGTTTGGGCGCGTTACCTCGTGCGCATGCGCGAGCTGAAGGAGTCGCACAAGATTGTCGCGCAGGCACTCGCCAGATTGAAGCCTGGACCGGTGAAAGCTGACGCACCAAAGATTGTGCTACCAGATCGCGAGGCGATGAAGACGCATATGGATGCGTTGATTCATCACTTCTTAATCGTGGCTGAGGGGTTTGATGTGCCGGCGGGTGAGGTCTACCACGCGATTGAGGCGTCAAAAGGTGAACTCGGCGTGTATGTGAAATCCAACGGCGGACCAAAACCAGCGCGCGTGCATTTTCGCGGACCGAGTTTTGTAAACCTTTCGGCGCTGCCGCATATGTCGGAGGGTGCAATGGTGGCAGACATCGTGGCGATTATCGGATCGCTGGATATCGTTTTAGGAGAGATTGATCGATAGGAGGCAGGTCGCGATGCGGAAAAGCACTTTGACGATTCCTGAGATTTTCCTGATCGGAGCAACGCGCGCCGCGCTGGGCGCTGGACTAGCGCTCCTGCTCAGCGAGAAGCTGGATCGAAAGGAACGACGCGCCGTTGGTTGGACGCTCTTTCTGACAGGAGTTGCCACAACTGTTCCTTTGATACTGGAGGTCCTTGATAAAAAGCCGAGCGATCAGTCTTTGGCAAAATGAGTTCATGAGTCAGCAGTTAATAAAGATCCAGCCGCTTTCTCAACCGGTTCAGATGCCCGATGAGATAGTCACGTTTGCACCGGAAGTCGAAGCGGAAATCGATCGCCATCTGGCGAAATATCCGGTGACGCGTTCCGCGATTCTGCCGCTGATGTTCATCGTGCAGCGGGAACGCGGCTATCTCGATCCGCCGGGCGTTGCGTATCTGGCCAAGCGCTTGGCTCTGCGAATCACCGATATCTGGGAAGTTGCGACTTTCTATTCGATGCTGCACACCGAGCCGGTTGGCAAGTATCACATTCTGATTTGTTAGTCGCTCTCGTGCAAGATCATGGGCGAGCCTGGGATTACCGAACATGTTTGTGCGCGACTGGGAATCAAGCCGGGGGAAACAACCGCAGATGGCAAGTTCACGGTTTCGCTGGTGGAGTGTCTGGGCTCATGCGGCACCGCGCCAATGTTCCAGATCGGTTTTGACTACCACGAGGACCTGACCCCGGCAAAGGTCGATCAGATTCTCAATTCATTGACATGAAGGCTTTGTACTTTGAGCTTTGTACTTTGCTTGTCGGCTAAGTTTCGCGCTTGAAAACAAGAACGGGACGCAAAGTTCTAAGTTCAAAGCACAGAGTTCAAAGAACCAGATTCATTAGTTACTAACCAATGTTTATCGGCGCCATCGGATGTGAACCTCTTCAGCTCGCGCGAGTTCAGCTCGAGAACTCGCGGTCTCTCGACGTGTATCGCCAGCACGGCGGTTACGAGGCACTCAAGAAAGTGTTGTCAGGAATGTCGCCTGACGATGTCATTAGCGAAGTAAAGAAGTCCGCGCTGCGCGGCCGGGGTGGCGCTGGGTTCCCCACCGGGATGAAGTGGAGTTTTCTTCCCAAGGACTCACCGAAGCCGAAGTACGTTGTTTGCAACGCGGACGAATCCGAACCTGGCACGTTCAAGGACCGCTACTTGATGGAACGCGATCCGCACATGCTCATCGAAGGCATGCTGATCGCCGCTTACGCCCTGGGAGCGAAAACGAATTACATCTACACGCGCGGCGAATACAAATATCTGATCGACATTATGGATCGGGCGCTGGCTGAGGCAAGGGCCGCCGGGTTGCTGGGCGAAAACATTCTCGACTCAAACTTCTCTTCCGAAATCTATACGCACACCGGCGCCGGCGCTTACATCTGCGGCGAAGAGACGGCATTGTTGAGTTCGCTGGAAGGGATGCGCGGCCATCCGCGCTTGAAGCCACCCTTCCCTGCCGTGTCCGGTTTGTATGCCAGCCCAACCGTCGTTAACAACGTCGAGACGCTTACCGCCGTGCCTGACATCATCAAGCTGGGCGGCGAGGCGTATCAGAAACTGGGCACGGAAAAGAGCGGCGGCACTAAGCTTTGGTCTGTCTCCGGCCACGTGAAGCGGCCCGGCGTTTACGAACTTCCGATGGGCTACGACGATATGGAGAAGTTCATCATGGAAGACTGCGGCGGAATTCTTAACGGCAAGAATCTCAAAGCCGTGATTCCGGGCGGCTCCTCTGTTTACATCATGCGCGCCGATCAAATCATCGGCAAAGATGTGCGTATGGATTACGAAGGGCTGGTGGCCGGCGGATCGAGTGTAGGATCCGGCGGTTTCATCGTGATGGATGAGACGGTCGACATTTTCGAGTCAACGAAGAACCTGACTGAGTTTTACAAACACGAGTCGTGCGGCTGGTGTACGCCCTGCCGCGAAGGTACTGACTGGCTGGTAAAAGTTTTCAGGCGCGTCGCGAATGGCGGCGGGCGACCGGAAGATGCGCAGTTGATGCTGGACCTTTGCGACAACATCGAGGGCAAGTCGTTTTGTCCGCTGGGCGATGCGGCCGCATGGCCGATACAGTCAGCGATAAAGAGGTTTCCCGAGGATTTTAGGAAGCACCTGGTTGGGGCGAACGGAAGCGCGCAACCAAGTTAATGCCCCGAGTCTAGACAAAGAACAATTTTGATGTCCACTGAAGTAATTAAAGTCACCATCAACACCAGAGAATTCGAAGTGCCTAAAGGCGCGCGGCTGATCGACGTATGTCGCGACAAGGCTTTCGACATCCCCTCGTTCTGCTACTACTCCGACCTCGCCTTGCAAGCCTCCTGTCGCATGTGCCTGGTGCGGATCGAGAAGATGCCCAAGCTCCAAACGTCCTGCACAATCATCTGCACCGACGGAATGATCGTTACGACGCAGAGTGATGAGATTGAAAAGGCGCAACGCTCGATGCTCGAGTTTCTGCTCGCCAATCATCCGCTCGACTGTCCCGTTTGTGATCGAGGCGGCGAGTGTGAACTGCAGGAGATGACGTTTGACTGGGGTGGACTCGAAGAGCGGTTTACTGAAAAGAAAAACTACCAGCCGGAAAGATATCTGTCGCCGATGGTGGCAAACGATCCGCAACGTTGCATCCTCTGCAAGCGCTGCACGAGGGTCTGCGACGAGTGGATGGGAGAGGACGCGATCGAAGCAGGTGGACGCGGGGCCAATACTGTAATCGGAACTTACGGCGGCTGGCTCGACTGTTCGCAGTGTGGCAACTGCATCGAAGTTTGCCCGACGGGGACCTTGCTCGATGGAACCTACCGGCACCAGGCGCGCCCGTGGGAGTTGACCCAAACTATCTCGACCTGCACCTATTGTTCTGACGGTTGCCAGATGTCGCTCGGCTCACGCGGCGATGAACTGATGCGCATCGTGGCGCGCGATCGTTACGTCAACGGACTCAATGGCGAGTTCCTCTGCATCAAAGGCCGTTTCGGTCATCCCTTTGTGAACCACGAAGCGCGCATCCGTACGCCGCTGATTCGTTACCAGAAGGGTGGCAAGCTCATTCCGGCAACCTGGGATGAAGCGATTATTCACGTCGCAAAGAAACTCGATGCCATCGTCGACGAGCACGGACCAAACGCATTGGGAGTGGTTGGCAGCCCCCGCCTTACCAATGAAGCAAACTACCTGCTCTACAAGTTTGCGACGGAACTGGTCGGGACCAGCAATTACACAGTCACGGATACATGCGATCTGAAACCGTTCTTCCGGAACCTCGGCGGGCCTTTGGCGACGCACCGCGATATTCGCTACGCCAAAACCATCCTGTTAATCGGCGGTGAACCAGAAGAGCTACAGCCGTTGACCGGGAAACAGATTCGCCAGGCTGTTCGCAACGGCGGCGCGCGGTTGATCGTTATGAACAGCACTCCTATCAGATTAACTGAGCAGGCGGCGCAGTTCGTTCACATTCGCCCAGGAACCGAAGACGCCGCCGTCTTGGCGCTGGCGAGCGACGCCGACGACGCGCTGGTCGCCGAGAAGCTTGGCGTTGAGGCGGGCGAGATTCAGACCGTGAAGCAGTCAATTACAGAAACTCAGGGCGATCTAGTCATCATGTTCTCAACTGAGTTAGGCGCCGTGGCGCAAGCCGTCCTGGCGCAATTGCCCTACGCGCTGCGAGCTGAAGGACGCCGTGTGTTGCTTCATCCGCTGCCGCTCTACAACAACAGCGTCGGCGCGCACGACATGGGAATGGCAGGTGGCGCAATGAGCGTGACGCAAATGCTCGACGCCGCGGGCGAAGGCATTCGCGCGCTCTACGCGGCCGGAAGCTTTCTTCCCGAACACTTGCGTGGGCGCGAGGAGGCGCTCGGTAAGGTCGACTTTCTGGTCGTCCAGGAACTTTTTGAAACTGACACCACTGCCTTCGCCAGCGTTGTTCTCCCGGCGGCTTCGTTTGCGGAGATTGACGGCACGTTCACAAACAACGACGGCTTTGTGCAGCGCGTGCGCCAATCGATTCCGCCGGTTAGTCAGTCGAAGGCTGATTGGATGATCACGGCCCAGTTGGCCACGGAATTGGAGATGAATTTTGGCTTTGAGATGTCAGCGAGTGCGGTCTTCAACGAGATCGCGGAACGAATCCCGGCGTATGCGGGCTTGCGATATCCGGTGCTGAAAGATGAATCGAATCCGGTGCAGGCGAAGTACAAGATCGCCGATCGACGTGACCTCGCGCCGGAGTTGACCACACTCCGCGACACCGTTCGGGCGCTTCCTGCGACCGGGGACAAACCGAGAGTTACTCCAAAGGTCGGTCACGAGCTCTTCAAGATCGGAACGTTAACCGACAAGGTGCCGCAGTTTCACCTGCTCGCGGAAGGTAACCCACGACCCGAAACCGTCAGAGTTTCACCGCTGTATCAGATTACGGTCGCAGCGGATCTGCGCGATGAGGTGCCGGTGGGTAAATAGTAAACGGTTGATGGTAAATAGCCGTTTGCGAAAGCGGAACTTCTATTCACTATTTACGCTTCACTATTCACTACGAAAATGGACTGGAACAATCAATACATTCACTCGCTGGTCCTGATCGTCGCGATCACGGTCGCCTTTCTGACGATCATGCTGCTCGTGGCGGCGACAGTGCTTGCCGAAAGGCGCGTGCTGGCGCTCATCCAGGGTCGCTTGGGGCCAAACCGCGTGGGCTATGGCGGCGTGCTGCAACCATTTGCCGACTTCATCAAAACCATGATGAAGGAAGATCTCGTTCCCGATCAGTCGACCAGATTTGTTTTTCTGCTCGCGCCAATGATTGCGGTGATCACTGCCATCATGGCAATCATTGTCTACCCGTTTGGCCCGACAATCACCCTTCCCTTCCTCGGTACGTTTCCTTTGCGAATAGCGCAGTTCGACGTCGCCTTGCTCTACGTGCTCGGCGTCACTTCGGTTGGTGTTTACGGGATCGCGCTCGCGGGTTGGTCGTCAAACAACAAGTACAGTCTGATGGGTGGACTGCGCTCGTCGGCGCAGATGATTTCTTATGAACTCGCGCTCGGCTTGTCGCTTATCGGCGTGATTCTGCTCTCGGGCACCCTGGACATTTATCAAATTGTCGAACAACAGTCCGGTTGGTATGGCCTGCACTGGAACATTATTTATCAACCGTTCGGTTTCATTCTTTATTTGATAGCCGCCATCGCGGAAACGAATCGAGTGCCTTTTGATCTTCCCGAAGCGGAAACGGAATTGGTCGCCGGCTTTCACACTGAATACAGCTCGATCAAGTTTTTGCTGTTCTTTAACGCCGAATACATCAACATGATCACCGTCTCGATGTTGGCGACCACCTTGTTTCTCGGTGGCTGGAACGGACCGGGCGTGGCCCAGGTTCCGCTGTTGGGGGTCGTCTACTTTTTCGCGAAGATTCTCTTCTTTCTGTTTCTGTACATCTGGTTGCGTGGCACGCTGCCGCGATTTCGTTTTGATCAACTGATGGACTTCGGTTGGAAGTTTCTACTGCCGGCCGCAATTCTGAACATTATTTTGACGGCTACGGTTTTGTTTTTTACGACTGGATAAAGTTCCGAGTCTCAAGTTTCAAGTTTCGAGTTAAGGGAAAGTGGGAAATAAGACCCGGAACGCGAAACTTGAAACTTGAAACTTGGAACTTGAAACTCGGATGTCGACACTACTCTTCATTATCTTCGCGGGCATGGCGATCGGTTGCGCTATCGCGATGGTCTCGCAAAGCAATCCGCTCTATAGCGCGATTTCGCTGATCGGCGTGTTCATTTCGCTCGCGTCGATTTACGTGACGCTAGCCGCTCCCTTCATCGCCGCGGTACAGGTGATCGTTTACGCCGGCGCGATCATGGTGCTCGTGATCTTTGTAATCATGCTGCTCAACGTCGAACACTCGGAGCCGCGTCGTAAGCGGCTCAAGTTTCTCGTGCCTATGGCTATTGGCATGGCCGCCATACTGCTCGCGGAAACAGCTTTCATTCTTTATTCAGTGCAAACTACGGAAGACCGCTTCGCCAGGAACGTCTCGAACGTCGGCTTAACGCACTCGATAGGCGAAGGGTTGTTCACTCGCTACCTGCTGCCCTTCGAAGTCACTTCCATCTTGCTGCTCATGGCCATCGTGGGCGCTATGTCGTTAGCGCGGCGTACCACCATCTTGTCGGCAACCGCGCGCGTCGTTCCCGGCGCACAAGTTTTGGCGATGCACGAGATGAACCCACGAGCCGTCGGGGACCTGCGACCGGTTGAGGCAGAGACCACCGACGAGGCCGCGCATCTGCTGGGCGTCGATTTTCAATCAGACCGCAGCCAGCCGGAGTAAGAAGTTATGGGTCCACAACTTTCCTGGTATCTCGCGCTTTCCGCCATTCTTTTTACGATTGGCGCGGTCGGTGTGATCGTGAAACGGAATGTGATCGCAATGTTCATGTGCATCGAGCTGATGCTCAACGCCGTGAATCTGAGTTTTGTCGCCTTCTCGAGTTACTTCCAGGATGTCACAGGCCAGCTTTTTGTTTTCATCGTTATGACAGTGGCCGCGGCTGAAGCAGCGGTTGGACTCGGCATCATCATCACTATCTTTCGCAATCGTGAATCGCTCAATGTCGATGATGCGAATATTCTGAAACTGTAACTCGGTCCGTCGTCAGTCGTCAGTCGTCAGTTGCAATTGCTTGCTCTTACTTGCAACTGACTACTAACCACTGACTACTGACATCTCTTTTGATGGAAAACAACCTTCTTAGTCTGATCATCTTTGCCCCGCTGGCGGGAGCGGCCCTCAATTGGTTTGTTGGCCGCCGTCTCCGAAATGAGAAACTCATTGGCATCATCGCCTGTGGGTCGGTTGGCATTTCCACCATCGTCGCTTTTTACCTCGCTTTCAAATCCGGTGGCGCGCTGCGCTCCACTGAACCCGTCTTCAACCATCTCTGGACCTGGATTCAAGTCGGCAACTTTCGCGCAGACTTCGGTCTGGCGATGGATCGACTAAGCGGGACCTACGCGCTCTTTGTTACCTTCGTCGGATTTCTCATCCACGTCTTCGCCGTTGGCTACATGCACGAGGACAGCGGGTTCTACAGGTTCTTTGCCTTCCTGAACCTCTTCATGTTCTCGATGTTGACTCTGGTACTCGCCGACAATTTCCTGCTCATGTTCGTCGGCTGGGAGGGTGTGGGGCTGTGTTCTTACCTGCTGATCGGTTTCTACACCGATCGCAAGGAAGCAGGCGACGCAGCGAAGAAAGCATTTATTACAAACCGCGTGGGCGATTGGGGTTTCGTGATGGGAATCATGCTCCTGTTCTTCATCACGTCCGCCGCGGGTAACGCATCCATCAGCTTCTTCAGTCAGCCGACGACTGGCGTCACCAGCGCCTTTCAAGTAATCAGCGCCATCCCGGTTGACGCTTTCACGTGGAAAACAATTTTCGCCGGCGGCCTCACGTCCGTTGCTGTCCTCTTATTCATAGGCGCAGCCGGCAAGAGCGCACAAATTCCGCTTTACGTTTGGTTACCTGACGCCATGGCCGGACCGACACCCGTCTCGGCATTGATTCACGCGGCAACGATGGTCACCGCCGGCGTCTACATGATCGTTCGTTGTTCCGCAATTTATGTGCACGCGCCCACGGCCATGTTCATCGTGGCAATTATTGGCGCGGCCACGGCGCTGTTTGCCGCCACCATCGGCCTCGCCCAAAACGACATCAAGAAAGTTCTCGCCTATTCAACCATCTCCCAGCTAGGTTACATGTTTTTGGCTTGCGGCCTCGGGGCTTTCACGGCGGCGATATTTCACGTCATCACGCACGCGTTTTTCAAAGCGCTGCTTTTCCTTGGTTCCGGTTCAGTAATCCACGGGATGCATCACGAGCAGGACATGCGCCGCATGGGTGGACTCAAGAAATACCTGCCCGTCACGTTTGCGACCATGCTGACGGGATGGCTGGCCATTTCCGGCATACCAATCTTTGCCGGGTTCTTTTCGAAAGACGAGATACTGTGGAAAACATGGAGCGCCGGAAGTTTTGCGTTGCCCAGCCTGATGTGGAGTAAAGGGCTTTGGATTGTTGGTGCGCTGACGGCATTGCTCACGGCTGTTTACATGACGCGGATGATGGTGATGACCTTCTGGGGCGGCGAGCGCTTTCGCGAGGTTCGTGTGGACGATGAACACACTGCGATCCACGACGACGCACATCATGAGCCGCTCGTGCACGAGCCACATGAATCTCCCTGGCTGATGACAGTGCCTTTGATTGTGTTGGCAATCCTGTCAACGATCGGCGGTTTGATTGGCGTCCCATATGCTCTCAGTTCAATGTTTGGCGGTCATCCTGAAAACTACATCGAGCGAATTCTTAATCCGGTAATCGCAAACGCGCCCGGGACTGCCAGGATTGATGAACATGGAAGCGAGCCAATTTGGCTTTCCCCGCCGCCGCAGGCGGTAGATGGCGCGCCGGCGTTTGCGCCGCTCGGCAGACACGATGAGGGCGAGGCTTTCCATTCACCGGATGAGATTCGCCAGGAGCGTTTGCTGGCACTGCTGTCAGTGCTGATTGCCTTACTCGGAATTACTTCAGGCTGGTTGATATTTTTGAAGCGTCCACTACTGCAACTGCCACGCATACTGGAAAACAAATACTACGTCGACGAGATTTACGACGCGGCGATCATCAACCCGATCAAAGTCGGTTCGCGCGAAGGACTCTGGAAGCTATTTGATGTCGGCGTGATCGATGGCTTTCTGCATTCGCTTGGCGACGCGGTGACTGAAACCGGCAAAGTTGTTCGTCATTTGCAGGCCGGCTTTGTCCGCGGATACGCAGCCATAATTCTGCTGGGAGCGTTGGCAATCGTCGCCTTCTTTGCCTATTACGGTGTTCACGCTTTGCGGCCTTAGGTTCGTACGTAGTTTTATGCAGCAGCACTTACTAACCATCATCATCCTTCTCCCCCTCGCCGGCGCGCTGGCAACGGTGGGGTATAGCCTGCTGCCGAGCAAGCGCGAGTCAAACTACAAATGGATTGCGCTAGGTTTCAGCGTGGTCGATTTTGCCCTGTCGCTGTTGCTGATTAGCGGCATCGGAGCCGGCACTAAGGACTTTCGCTTCGTTGAAGACGTGCTGTGGATTGGTTCAATAGGCGCGCACTATCACATCGGCGTCGACGGTATCAGTCTCTGGCTGGTGTTGCTGACCACGCTCCTAATGCCAATCGCGATCCTCTCGAGCTGGGCGGCAATTCAGAAGCGCCAACTTTCGTATTACATGTTTCTGCTGTTGCTACTAAGCGCCATGGTCGGCGTCTTTGTGTCGCTGGACTTGCTCCTCTTTTACCTGTTCTTTGAAGCCTCACTGGTGCCGATGTTCTTCCTGATCGGAATCTGGGGCGGCGAACGCCGAATCTATGCGGCGGTGAAATTCTTTATCTACACCGCGGTCGGCAGCTTGCTAATGTTGGTTGGCATCATCGCGCTTTATTACCTTTACGGGACCTTTGACTATACGACGATACTCGCGGCCATGAACGGCGGTAAGCTGTTGGGAGATCGCGCGGAATTCTGGCTCTTCCTGGCTTTCGCCTTCGCCTTTTGTATCAAGGTGCCGCTCTTCCCCCTGCACACCTGGCTGCCGGACGCACATACCGAAGCGCCCACTGCCGGATCCGTAATCCTGGCCGGTGTGCTTTTGAAGATGGGAACTTACGGCCTGTTGCGTTTCAACCTCGCGCTCTTTCCCGAGATGGCGCGCAAGTTTGCTCCGGTGATGATCACGCTGGCGGTTATCGGAATTATCTATGGCGCGCTGGTGGCAATGGTGCAGCCCGACGTCAAGCGGCTGGTCGCTTATTCTTCAGTGAGCCACATGGGCTTTGTCGTGTTGGGACTGTTCTCGTTCACAGAGTTGGGAATGCAGGGCGCCCTCTATCAAATGCTCAGTCACGGCGTCTCGACCGGAGCGCTCTTTCTTTTCGTTGGGTTTGTCTACGAACGCAGACACACGCGCCAGATCAGCGATTTCGGCGGACTGGCTACGCCAATGCCCTGGTTCGCCACGCTCTTTGTGATCGCGTCACTCTCGTCGATTGGTTTGCCATTTCTAAACGGCTTCGTTGGTGAATTCCTGATAATGATTGGGAGTTGGACTTCGGTGGCGATCCAGCACGCCTGGATCGTTACAATGCTGGCTGGGACCGGCGTGATTTGGGCAGCGGTTTACATGCTCTGGATGTTGCAGCGGGTCGTGTTTGGCAAAGTTACAAATCCGGAGAACGCAAAACTCCGCGATCTTAACGCGCGTGAGATTGGTCTCTTGATTCCGCTGCTGGCGTTGATGCTTTTCATGGGAGTCTACCCGCGCGTGTTTCTGGATCGATCGCAGGCAAGCGTGGCAGAAGTTAGAGCGCGGCTGGCCAGCTCGCGCGCCGGGGGCACGTTTGCCTCCGCTACGCCGACGCGGGCGGAGCGCGTTGGTACAGCCCGCGAAGTGCGCGAGAGCATAAAGCCTGGGGTGGAGCGAAGCGGAACCCCAGGACCGTTGGAGTAAAGGAACAAAGCCCGTGAAGCGGGCGACAGTCATTCGACATGAGTAGATCACCACACTCGCGCTATCGCACGCTTCGCGCGCTCGAGTTTTTTATCTTTGGTTATCCTGGGGTTCCGCTCCGCTCCACCCCAGGCTTTATGCTTCCACCCGCTACGCGGGTTTTGATTGGTCGAACTGAAGAATGAATTTTCTTGCCCTTCAAATTACTTCACCAGACGTCAACCTTTGGCTTATTCTGCCGGAGCTCGTCATCTGCATTGCCGGCGTCGTGGTCATGTTGGTGGACGCCTTCGCCAAACCCGCGCAACGCTGGATCACGGAAAGCATTTCCATCGCCGGCCTGATTGCCGCGGCAGCGAGTTCGAGCTGGTTGTGGCTATCGTGGCGCAGCGTGAGCGAAGCTTTCAACGGCATGATCGTCCTGGATGAACTACGTCTCGGCTTCACTTTTGTATTCCTGGTTGTTTCCGCACTCACAATTCTGGTCTCGATGGTTTGGGTCGAGAATGAGCGGCTGCCCGCGGGGGAGTTTCATTCCCTGCTCATGTTTGCCACCGCCGGCATGATGTTCATGGCTTCAGCGGGCGATTTGGTAATGGTTTTTCTCGGGCTGGAGATTCTTTCAATCGCGACCTACGTCATGTGTGGTTTTCGGCGGACTGACATCCGCTCCAACGAGTCGTCCATGAAGTATTTCATTCTCGGCTCGTTTTCGTCGGCCTTCCTGCTTTACGGCATTGCCCTCACCTACGGCGCCACCTCGACAGCGGCCGGACTGCCAGGCACTACCAACATCGCTGAGATCGCCAGACGGCTCCCCGACGCGCAATATCCGCTGCTCCTATTCGCCGGCGCCGCGATGATGCTGGTCGGTTTCGGCTTCAAGATTGCCACGGCGCCTTTTCATGTTTGGACCCCCGACGTTTACGAGGGCGCGCCCACTCCGGTTACCGCATTCATGGCTGCCGGACCCAAGGCCGCCGGCTTCGCTTCCTTCATGCGAGTTTTTCTGATCGCGTTTCCCTTCGTCGTCGCGACAGCGAACAAGGGGGTTCCTGGACAAATCCATGCGGCCTGGCTCGGGGCGCTCTTCGTTTTGGCAACCCTCACGATGACTGTCGGAAACGTGGTGGCCATCGCCCAGAACAACGTGAAACGCATGCTCGCGTATTCGTCGATTGCACATGCCGGCTACGCGCTGGTTGGGTTCATTGCCGCTGGCGCTGCTCCCAACGTGGAACAGCGAAATGCCGCTATCGCCGCGGTGATTTTCTATCTTTTGACTTACGCCGTGATGAATCTTGGAGCCTTCGCCGTGGTGCAACTCATCGCGCGCGCCGGCGATCGTCGCACGGAAGTGGAAGATTACAACGGCATTGGTTTTCAGTCGCCGTGGCTGGCCTTCTGCCTGTCGTTGTTCCTCTTTAGCCTGCTTGGCATGCCACTCACTGCGGGCTTCATAGGCAAGGTTATGGTGTTTCGCGCCGCGCTGGATCAAGGCTACTACGTGCTCGTCGTGATCGGCGTGCTGAATACGGCTGTCTCGGCCTACTATTATTTGCGGCTTATCATCGTCATGTTTTTCCGCGAAAGAACCACGGTCTGGAACGCGCCGCGAATACCGGCAAGTATCGGCCTGGCGTTGGTCCTTACCATTCTTGGTGTTTTATACCTGGGCCTCTTTCCCGGCCGCGTCATCAACGCGCTACAGACAAAGCCTGTCGTGTCAGTCTCGATTAGATAGTGATGATGGCCGACAAACCATGACTGCTGAAGAATACGCCGGGCAGGTAAAGGCTAAGCTCAATGATGCCTGGCTGCCGAACATATATCGCCAGCGGATCCGTAGTAAGCGCACGCGCTCATACCACTTCGAGGGTCTGACTAACAAAAACCGGGTAGAGATTCAGCATACTCTGTTGGGAGTGGAGTTAAAGACCGGCCGGCGGCGCTTGCTTTGTCCCGACCTGGCCACGGCGCGGTACCTTTCGGTTTTCGCGCGCGCCGGCTGCGAACACGTAGCAGTGCCTTACGACATTACGAACACTTCTCAACTGGCTGACGAACTCGAATCTTCATGGCACCGAATGTTTCTGCTCGTCGACCATCATGCCGCCGGCACATCAGACGCGTTCAAGAAGCGAATCGGTCGGGTGCTGGTTAAGAAAATAAGATTTGAGATTTCTGAACTGGGTGCCGGGACTTCGGTTCCAGAGTTCAAACAAAGTACGAAGCAGCAAGTTTAGAATAGCGACTTTAATGAAACGGAAACTGTTAGTTTGCAATGCCGGGAGTGGCAGCACTGTGGTGACACTAATTTTCGGACAGATCGCAAACTAACAGTTTGCGTTACGAGGCAATCTTTGAGCTTGCGTTTGGAACTGAGTTCGAAGTTTAATAGGGCCCAGCATGATCGAAGAGCCGCAGGAATTCCAAATCGAAGAGCCACCACCGGCCGAGGCCGTCACTGCACTCCCGTTTCCTTACAATCAACAAACTTTCTGTCGTTATGAGCCCATCGAAAAGCAGATCGATAAAGTGCGCGTGCTCGTAGTTGATTGTTTACTGCGCGATGAAGACGACCTTTCGGACGTGGCCCGCACTGACTGGGGCAGTGCTGCGTTAGTCGAGATCAAACGCGAGCGGCGCATCGCCAAAATGGCAATGGAGAATATAGTCAGCAACGTCGAGCGTCTCGTGAAAGACCCTAGCACTCAGGTGACGCCGCTGGCTTCGATCGCGACAGCGGCCCGCAAGTTTCAGCCGGATGCCATCGTGCTGAGCGGCACCCTGCGCGATTTCGATTATTACAATCCGGCCGTACTTGACACCTTCGCCGAGTTTATTCGTCCCAATACCATCCCCGTGTTGGCGATCTGCGGTGGCCATCAGCTGGTTGGTCTCAGCTTTGGCGCCCGTGTGATCACGCTCGACCGTCTTGAGCAACACCAACAGCGCGAAAATCGCCCGCTGGAATATCAGTATCGTTTCGTCCGCATTACTGAGCCGAAGGATCCAATCTTCCACGGCATCAATAATCCCTCGTCCGGGGTCTGGCATGATTATCCCGAATACGCTCGTGTGTTGCGAGTTTGGCAAAACCACGGGCTGCAACTCGATCGAGTGCCCGAGGGTTTTACGTTGCTTGCCACCTCCTACCTTTGTCGCAATCAGATGATGCTCAAACGCAGTGACGGTCAGCTTATTTATACGGTCCAGTTTCACCTGGAGAAGTCTTTCGAAGACTGGAACAAGAGCCGCACTCGCTGGGAACACCAAAACGAGTCTCGCGACGGCCGAGTCCTTTTTGAAAATTTTCTACAACTCGCGCTGGTGCACGATCGAACTCACTCGGAAGTCGCTTCGCCGGTTTAGCGACCAACCTAACCCCGTCTCGCTATCCAAACCAATGCGTTCCAATCCGGAGACGTTAACAGAAACGACTGTTTCCCGAGCTGCCAGGCACCTGGCAAGGCGCGATCAGGATCTGGCTGGCATTCTCAAGACGCTGGGGCCGCCGCCGCTTTGGGCGCGCCCGCCCGGCTTTTCCACCCTCGTTAAAATCATCCTGGAACAACAGGTGTCGCTCGCCTCCGCGGCCGCGCTGTTTGCTCGGCTAAAAAAGAACACCACGCCCTTTCGTCCAGCGCGCTTGATCGAACTAGGCGCGCCTCATTTGCAGGCGCAGGGCCTCACGCGGCAGAAAACGGCATATTGCCTGCACCTGGCCGAATCACTAACCAACAAGCGGCTGCGACTGTCGCAACTATCACGAATGAGCGACGCTGATGCGAAGGCCGCCCTGATGGAGATAAAAGGTTTGGGGGCGTGGAGCGCAGATGTTTACCTGCTGATGGTCCTGCGCCGGCCTGATATTTTTCCCGCCACAGATCTAGCGCTGGTCAGCGCGGTTACGGAACTCAAACAACTCCCGAGGCGGCCAGACATAAATCAACTATTGGAGCTGGCGGAGGCGTGGCGGCCCTATCGCTCGGTGGCGGCGAGAATGTTGTGGCAGTATTATCTTGCGAGACGAAGCACCGGAAGAAAATGACGTCCGCAGCAACGTAAGCAATGGCAACGCAAATGATCTGGAACCCCACAAGCCGAGCCCGGTTGAGACTAGCTGTCTTTGTCGCTGTTGCCTTTTTCAGCGCCTACGACCTGGCTAGTGCCACCACAATCGTTGTCGCGCGTTCGGCAAACGAGATTGTGATTGGCGCCGATAGCAAAGTAACGGACACGTATGGCAATGAACTAAACAGTCAGGTTTGCAAGATCCAACAAGTCGGGAATTTGTTTCTTGGCTTCGAGGGACTGCTGCGAGACAAGGCGACCGGCTTCAGCGTTCCGGAAATTGCCGTGAGAGCACTACAGTTGAAGCCTGACGCCTCGGCTGCGGAGAAAGTAAACGTCCTCACGGGCTTTCTTACCTCTGAACTTTTCGTCGAGTTGCAACGAGTCAGAAGTAATTCCGCAAGCGAGTTTCACACTAAGCTTGAGGGTCAAACTTTCCTCAGGGTTGTGATCGCAGGTTTCGAGGGCAACCGCCCGCTAGTCTTCGTGCGGCAGTTTCGCACCACGTTCATCGCTCGAGGTCTTGGAGTGACGGTGATTCCTGACGACTGCCTCGATAACTGCGAGGGCGAGGTTGTCACTCGTTTCCTGGGCGAGACGGAGGCGATTGAAGGTCTGCTTGAGGACACCGAAGGCTTCTGGAAGGACGGACTAACATCGGGTGTCCGACGTCTAATCCAAACTGAAATCGCGGCTCGCAGCGAATATGTCGGCCCGCCCATTGACCTGTTGCTGATCAACGCTCGGGGCGCGAAGTGGATTCAAAAGAAGCCGGGCTGTCCAGAAGTGAAGCTGCTGAGAAAGCGCATCAACCTGGCCGGGCACAACCGTCGCCGCTGAGCAAACAAGTGAGGGAAATAAGCGCGCTATTTGGAGATTGTCGATGCCTTCGAAGGAAAGTCAGAAAGGTAGATAGCGGATGACATTTATCCACTCGTAATTCTCACTGCAAGTAATCATCAGCTCCAAGTCGTCGAGTACCTGATGAAGAGGCACGCTACGTGGCACAACAAACAGTCCGGCAATATTCTTCTCCTCGCCCAATATCTTGGCAGCGTGCATGGGCATAGTTGTACGGTCGTGTGTGACGATGATGCGTCCTTCTGGTTCAGCCCAAGATAATAGTTGAGGATCAGGCGCTCGACTCATACCAATTTCAACGGCTGTCACAACATCAAGGTGCGGAATGCGACGGATCAATCCGCGCAGTATGTCGTGATCGACGTCTTGATCTATTAACAAACGCAACATGGGCTTTCATTTCGGAACAACATATTTGTTTTGCTCCAACCGACAGAAACCGCAGAACTCACCCTGCGCTTTCTTTTATAGAACAGCGGCAGCGTTTTGTAACTCCCCTTGAAAATTAAAATTGAGGGGGGGTTGGGATTAAACGCCAAGCATTGAAGTAAGCTCTTTCAACAGAGTTCCCTCTAGCTTTTCACCGTGCCCATGCCAATTTATCAGCAAGGTCTTTAGCCCCTGTGTTTGGCCTGGTGTTTTCTTCTTTTCGAGATGTTTCAACAAAGCGCGTTTTGTGTAAGTATATCGCGCGATCCCGCATCGGCGCGCCGCTTGTTCAAGAGCAATTTCGGATGGAGTTGAATCACCACCTTTTTCGGCAAGAAGAGCAAGATGCTCTTCACTTAAGTCTTCGGGCTCACCTGATACCCGCGTAATCAATTCATCATCCAAGTCAGGAAACTGTCCCTTAATATTCTCACGCCAGCTTTGTTGAAGAGTTTTATCGTTCGAAGATTGAAACGTCTCATAAATCTTAGCGGCCTCAAGCAGCTCGCGGTAAGCGCGGGCGTAATTATGCGGGAACCATCTCAGATTAAAATCTGACCTTCGGCCCCCCGCGCCAAATTTCATTCGATGTTTTCTTCCAGCCTCCTCTTCGTTAGTAGCAATCTTGTAAAGCTGCAAACGACTTAGCGGAAGATCCGGACTTGAAGGTAACTCCCATATAGTCTGCGTCACAACTTCATTGATAAAGCCATAGACTCCTTCACAAATCTTTTCGTGTATATATCCGTCATATCCGTCATATAGTCTCCACGCATGTGAAGTCGCCTCTTAGAAGTTGCGCCCGATATTTGCAGAGATCTTCTTTGGCGTCCTTGAAAGATATCGTTTTCTCTTTCGCGTAGACCTTTACTCTTGCGTCTGACGGCGCGAACAGATACCACAAGAGTTCAGCAATCTCTGTCAATGCGGGTGCTTGCTCGAAATCATAGGTCAAGTTAAAACAAGTTAACGGCCAATAGGGACAACCTTGCGGGAACGGAAACTCCTTTATTGCTTCAAGCAATAATCGAGGCTCGCCATCGACCATTGATCGATAAGCAGCGTCTTCAATCACTGGTAACACTTTGGTCAAAATCATTGTGTTGTGCGGATTATTGAAATCAGCCGGCGCAAAATCCACATCAAGCCATTTTGATTTTTTCGGCATGGATGCCTTCTTAGCTATCGTTAGTAACGCTGTGGCATGGTAAGCACAGAACAGCCCACGTTTCAGTATGAAGTCGCTCAACACCTAAGGTGACAAGATTGCTCAGCGCGTCTCTACCGATTCCCGCCGGCGCAAAGAGCACAGCAAGTTAGATATCAGGCTTGTTTGAGTTCTGATTTGCTAGCTAGCAATCGCGCGCGAAGTTCGGTCGATCTCTTTTGGTATTCAGGATCAGACTCTATTCTCTCTTGAACCTCATCGCCTTTTGCTTCCTGTTGTCGCAGGTATTCTTCGACAGTTTCTTCGTGATTGAGATAGTAGGTAATTGCCGCGTAGACATCTGCTAGTTCAAGGTCGGGAAATTTTTGCGTGATTTGTTCGGCAGATGCTCCAAGTTTGTAATGATGCACGACTGAGTCCAGGCTCACACGCGAGTCTGCAATGCGAATGGAGCCGTCTTCCGTCACTCGCAAAGGCAATATCTGAGGTTCGTGCAGAGTTGTCATATTTCGCTGGCCTCGAGGTAAGTCTAATACTTTCCCTGCGGTTTTGGTAGTTCTTCGCCAGCCGGCAACCTACTTTGAGATCGTCGAGGCAGTTGTCACCGCTGCCGGCACGCTGAAATCGGTCGTCACCGGCACGTGCTCCATAGTCAGTTCAATTAGACGATCGACAACAGCCTTCAGATCTTTCGTCTCCGCAAACACGCGCAGTTGTTCCTCTGCTGAAGTGCGCCGTTCGAGAATCGTGTGGATGTGTTCGATCTCCTTGCGCGACCCCAAATCATCCACGACGTCGTCAACGAAATCCAATAATTCGAGAATTAGATCGCGCGTCGGCACTTCCTTCTGCTTACCGAAGTCGATCATCTTGCCGTCGATTCCCCAACGCACCGCGCGCCATTTGTTTTCCTGAATCAGCATGCGCCGGTACAGTCGGAAACCAAGATTCTTCTCGATTAGCTTGGTGAGCTTGGCGACGATCGCCTGAAACAGGGCGGCGATAGCGATGGTATCGTCAACGCGCGTCGGGATATCGCAGATGCGAAACTCGAGCGTCGGGAAAATTGGATGCGGGCGCAGGTCCCACCAGATCTTCCTGCCGTCGTTAACGCACTGCGTCTTTACCAGCAGGTCGACATAACGTTGAAAACTGCTGTAGGAGTCGAAGTGATCCGGAATGTCTGTGCGCGGAAATTTCTTGAAGATTTCGCTGCGATACGACTTGAGTCCGGTATTGTGGCCCATCCAGAACGGTGATGAAGTTGTCAGCGCCAGCACGTGGGGCAGGAAGTAGCGCGCGGCATTCATGATATGTATGCGGCGCTCCGGATCTGCAACTCCGACATGAACGTGCAACCCAAAGATCAGGAGTGAACGGGCGACTGATTGGAGCTCCTCGACGAGAAGCTCATATCGCTCGTCATCGTAGATCTTCTGATCCTGCCAATTTGAAAAGGGATGCGTCGAGGCGGCGACTATTGCCAAGCCAGATTTCCCTGCCAGGCCGGAGATTATGCTGCGCAAACGGGTAATATCGACCCGTGCCTCCTGAATGTTCTTGCAAATACCGGTGCCGACCTCAATCATCGACTGAATCATCTCGGGCTTAATCTGCTCGCCGAGAATCATCTTCCCTTCCTCCAGGAACTCGGACACGTGCGAACGCAACTCACGCGTTTGAGGGTCAACAATCTGAAATTCTTCCTCAATCCCTAACGTGAACTGATCGAACATACTATCAAACTCCTATTCATGAAAACTCAGTGTGCAGATGCTCGTGAATCATCCGCCAATCGGGAGTGAGTTTACCAAGAAACTCGTGGCGCAAGTGCTTGAAGGCGCTAGCTGGCGAATGCACGGGGCTGTAAAGGTCGAAATGAACGTACCACTTTTGCCGCTTTCCACCCTCGTAAATGAAATGCAGCACGGCGCTGGCGCGGCCCTTCTCGTAAAAACCGCCGGTGGTGCCCTTATGGTTGGCCATAAACCGCGTGAAGTCTTTTCGGCCCTTTAAAGTCGACAGGATAAGCGGCCAGGCTGAGAAACCAATGCCGACACCGCCCTCGCCGTAAACATTATCTATTTTATTGATCACGTGCCAAAGCCCTTTTGCTCCGAGACGGGAAACCACTATCAAAAGCGTCTGCTGCTTATCCACGGGACAACTGTTGAAAGCAGCTTCATCGCTGACCGCGCCCCACAATCCCTTTAGTTTGCCGGTCAATGCTTCGCGCACATCGGCGGGAAGGTCCTTCCAGGACATCGGCTCTGTCTTTGGGTTCGCCTCAGCCACGTCCCAGTTCACTCTCAATCAAAGCACGATTTTCTTCCGACAGACTTTGGAAGCGGAGGCCAACGCCTCGTGCCGGGTTGCTATAAACCACTTCTGCATTGGCAATCATTTCCTTCCCCGCGCCGAACGGGATGCGAACCAGCAGTATGGCGCCCTCGGGTAAGGTCGCTTGCGTGTTCATGTAGAAACCGCCTGCGCTGATGTCTTTCGTGCTCGCAATGCCGGTCACGTCCTTGCCGTCAAAGAACACGTCAACGATCAACCGCGCGCGATAATAACGGCGGCGCTCATCGGGCCCGTCCAGGCTTTCATCCAGATTGTCAACCACAGGAGAATCTCCTCAGCTCAAGTCGCATTGTACACGCCATTTAATCTATCCTTTTTCACTGATGATAAAGGTGGGAACCATGCCGCCGCCCGAGCTGACGTTGGCGAGTTCCGTAGAAGAAAGCCGGGTAAAGGCTGAACGAACTCTGCCATTGAATAACAGCGGGTCGAGGTCGACAAGCTGCTCCGCGAATTCTATCCTGCCGTCAGCCGTCAACGCCGGAAAAACCTCGCGGGCGGTTGGCACGCGTTCTTGCGCGAGATAATCGCCGTCGGCGAGCGCGTCTTCCAGCGCCGAGTGCCAGGCGGCTTCCTCGCTATTCCAGCCTATGGTGATTCCATGGCCGCCGTAATCATCATTTGGTTTTAGCACCAGCCTGTTCCTGTTTGCCTTGATGTGCTCGAGCAGATCAACTTCTTGCCCGAAGTAGTCACTCTTTTCTGCCCGCACCAGCCGCGTCCACGGCACATGCTTGCGGATGGCTTCCTGCTCGGCGCTGCTAAATAGCGCCGCGCGCCGCTGATCAGTCAAGACCGCAAACAACGCTTTCTTATGAATGAGCTTGGATCGAAAACTATTTACCATGCAGATGGCACCGGCGCGATACGCGTCCAGCAGCGCCGGACACTCGCGGATGATGGGAAGATATTCGTTGACCAGCAGGCGCTTGTAAACAATATCAATCTGAAAATCACCACCGCGCAGCCGGTTGTTACTAAACTCGAGTTCTTCCGGCGTACAAATAACTGTCGGGTAACCCTGTTGTTCAAAGAATTCCTTAAATAACTCAAACTCGCTTTGCGTTGGCCTTTCCCCGAGGTCGACAATGGCGATCTGAGGGACGGTGTCGGGCTTCCGGCCAAGAAACTCTTCGTAAGAATCAAGCAGAACGTCGAGCATGTAACGGCGTCCGTAAAGAGGGCGCACGTTGTAGGTATCGCCAAATCTCCGCATCACCGGCAGCCGGGAAAAGATTTCATAGGCCGCGTCAACATAGGCGATGCCCGCAGGACTCTCGCCGTTGAGTTCAACAAAGCTGTAGGCTGCTTCAGTCAGAAACGAATCGAGCCGCGCCGTAGGAGAGACCGCCCGGTAACCGGGATCGATGCTGATTAGTTCACGCTCGATCTCCGTCACGCCGAGATCAGCGACGATCGAAGGGTCGGCAATGGCCGCATCCTTGACCTTCTCTATTGCCGACCACACAGTTTCGCAGACACTAACGATACGCGCGAAATCCACTTCGGTGACAAAGTGTGGGCGCAAGTAAGGTGAAAGTCTCCGGCCGCCAAATATCAACTTCGATTTTTCGAGACCCTCATCGAGTATAACGCGGGAGGAATCTACGAGCGTGGCGTCGCGAAGCAAATCGTGATAACGCGAAACTGCGTCATGCAACATAGGCGTAGGCAATGATTCTTTAGTCGAGATAGAGAGTTCGACAAACTATGAGCTTGCCGGACAATCGGTACTACAGGAGTGAGTTAGAGTATCACAGCCTTGCGGAAGGCGGCCACTGTGCCAGGGTCACAGAGCGCGTCCACCAACTGAGACGCAGCTGGATCGATTCTTAGTCGAGAGGCACCGGTTGGTAAATGCGGAGAAACTCGATGGCACCATCCTTATCACCAAACGTAGCCTCGATTTTGTTTCCATTGTTGTACCGTACTTGGATTTCGTACCGGTCAAAATTGTCCACATTAGCAGCTTCGCAATAATTCTCAATAAACTCGATTGCTTCTCCTATCGTAGTCACCTCGTGCCCCAGACCGTGAAGTGGCAAAACGATGATTCGCTCAATCTGGCGCGAGACTGCTACAGCTAACGACGTGATGAACTCCTTTACACTCTCGGCATTCGTCCGCATTAGTTCTGCTTGTAGCCGTTTTCGTTTTGCTGTTGAGAGCGCCTTGTACGCAGCACTTTTCTTTTGGAAGGCAGCCACGGATGTGCTCTCGTCAAAGGCGGCCTCGATCCCGAACTTCCTGAAAACAGCAACGATTGTTTCATAGGGAAACAAGAGAATTGTAAATCCCAAGGATCGGAGCTGTGTCAAGGCAGCTCCTGTAAACACGCCCGCTAAGATGACACCGGGGAACGGAGCTGAGTTTCTGTAAGTCTCAACGAGCGGCATGATGGCGCCTTGAATCTCTTGTACTTTGTTTCGAGAATGCTTTGTGTATCGGCGCCAGGCCGTTTCAATGAAAGCCACCGGCATACCTCGCCTCCTGCGAGTACCGCCCCTTTCCAAAACAAAATCCAAGTCATGTGAATTCCCATTGAGATCAACCCAACTGCATTTTTTGCCACCCCGGCACGGTCGGTCACCCTTCTTGTCAAGATACAGACCGTATTCTTTGGCGAACCGCTCTAGTAGTGGAATTACTGCCGCTTCCACTGCGTCGCCGATAATCTGCCCAAATTGATGTGACGGAGAAATAGCCATTAGCCTTCCACCCAGAGCCTACCCTCTTGAAGCGGAACACGATGCTTGCGGTTCTTCCATTTAATGTTTCTGTCGCGAGTTTTCTCAAACCTGAATGACGTGAAGCCAGCAGCCATTGCCAGCTTACCCATCCAGAGCATAGTTGGGACGTAGACACCGTAAGGTGCGGAATCACCTAAGACAAAGCAGACAGTGGACGGGACATCACAAATAGTACGTAGTCTGAGCCACACTTGAGCTAGATCCCGAAAGTAACAAGCGACCATGAGATGATAGGTTTTCTTTCCGCCCTTTGATTCTCGAACATGCGCGAGTTCGTGACAAACTTCAGCAATCTCTGATTTGATCGTCTCAAGTTCAGGTGCCGCTAATACCTCCTCAAGATTAACCGCCCTTTCAGGTACGTGCTGGGAACAAGATCGGACCAAGTACCGGCGAACCTTGTCCTGTAAATCTCCCCACCCACTTATTTCACCTGTAAAGCTCATCTCAAGCCGCGTTGCGTCTGCATAATCATAATTGTTTGGGTACGGCGGTGAAGTGACAACGAGATTAGCAAACCGCTGTGGCACGCCTGCACACGTACGCGCGTCACTCTCGACGAATTGTGCCCGTGGGCCGCGAACCGATGCTCCGATCTTCATGTCGTAATACACTATTCGAGAAAACGCGTCAAAAGCGTGCATCACTTCTTGTGGTTTACTCTTTTCTTTCTTAGGTAAGACGTATTGCCACGGTGCTGTGCCAACGTGCGAAGTTCTTCTCAATATCCCGATCAGGGTTAACCATGCCAAGTCTGATGCCGGCGTTTCATCTCGCGCGAGTTCGTATGACTTTCGCAAGAGGTCTAGCTTCCCCAACGACTCATCATCAAAACAGTTACGAATGAGAGAGGGATAATGATCGATAGCGGGCGAAATCGTCGCCGCGATGCCACGAATTTGATGGATCTTGGCGAGGTACGCTGCGGGATCGGTACGCCAAGCTAGTTTTGCTTTGGCAATGCGACAGACAAAGGGATGGGCGTCGATACCCCAGCTCTCGACCGATTCCGTTTCCGCTGCAATCAGGGTTGTCCCAGAACCTGCAAAGGGATCGAAGACTCGAACGCGGCCGTATTTGCTTGTTCTGATAACGGATGCGACCCACTCGGCAGAGAAACCCGCGCTATACCGGAACCATCGATGAACCGGTAACGTCATATTATTTACAAATGTCGACGAGGCTCTCTCTGAGGCCTCGTTCAATGATCCCTCTTGGGGGAATAGGGAACTTTGAAGTGGGCTAACCAATGTTTCCTCTCGAGACCAGATACAACCGGGCAATCCGGTAGGTATTTGATCGAAGCTACGGTGTTCGCATCGCGACGTGCGTTTTAGACTAACACAGAGAGCAACTATCAAGCATTAACGACTACTTCAACAGTTCACCGCTCGATGCCAGAGATTTAGCAACCTCATTTTACGAAAAACAAACGCAAAGAATCTCGCGACAGTAACGGCGAGCTATTCTTCTTTTCAAAGAAAATAGAGGCGTAGTTGGGCGTGGTTAGGAGTTTGATCAGGCGAAGCCAAAAGTGGCCCGCCGTCCATCGACCGTAATTGAAAAGTGGAAGGTGCCCCGACGAGATCAATAAGCGATTATGGCTTGTCAGGCTCGTCTTCGTCGGGCGAATACTGGAGGGTTAGACTGATCCTCTCCTTGTTTCTTACGACGATGCAATTGGAGCGGACGCCAGGTTTCACTGGAAACATCCCCACGGTGGCGCCTGAGACTGGCCGTCCATCGATGGATTCGATTACATCCCCTGGCTGCAGCCCGGCCTTAAAGGCGTCGGTTGCCGGCCGGACCGAAACAACCAGCAAGCCGCCGGTCGAGCCAAAACGCCAAGCGACTCTCGGTTTCAGAGCGATTGTTTCGATACCCTCCCCCAGCAGCGGACGGTGCACGAAAGTCTTCGTAACTTGTTTCTCGATCATTCTCAGGCCAAAGAATGGATCGGGCGACTCGCTGAGCTTGATCTCCATCGCTTCGGAAAATTCTTTTTCGGGACGGGCGACTGTGAAGTGGACCGGACTTTCCGGACCCGCCTCGTCCAATAGCCAGGAGAACTCCTCGGCATTTCCAATGTAGCCATTGTTGACACTCAAGATCACATCGCCGGGTTTTAGTTTCGCGAGCGCCGCCGGACTTCCCGGGGCGACCTGCGTCAGCAGAATTCCCTGGCGCTTCTCGGTCAGGGCGCGAGCCCGATCGAGTTGCCAGCCAATGCGCAGAATTCGCTCGAGCGAAATGGCCCCGATAGGCTCGCCCCGAATCCCGAGCCACGGACGAGGAACGCTGGCTTGTCGCGCAGTTACTCGCTTCGCCGCCATGCGAACCAAGCTCAAAGGCACTATCGTAGCCTCGCCACCTTCGACGCTATCCACAATCCCGAGCGTCTCGTTATTATCGTTGATGGCGATGCCCCCGATATTCGCCGGCGAGAACTTTGCTGACTTGACCTTAACCCGTGCGATGCCGCCCGATGGAGAACGAGTCACATTAACGACAATGCCTTCTGTTTCACCGATGCGAATGTACATCTGAGTCCTGGCGCCATTTTCCAAGCCCGGCGCCGGCTGCGGCCCGATCACGCGAAGCCTTTGGCCCACGGTTACCGTTTCCTCTTTCAGAGCGACGGACACCGGCAAGCTTCCATTGGGTACGGTGATCAATGACAACCCGGTGAGACCATCCAATCCAATGTAACGGCCCAGGATGCGCTTGCCGTCGCGCGTGATGATGCGCAGATCGGCTGGCTCGAACAAGTTTCCCGGCAGGTTGAACGACGGCGAGTCGGGAATGTCAATCGACGACACGCGGGGAATAGGGGAGACGGGCGCGAGCGGCGCCCCCCTGGCTGGTGCAGCGGTTGTCGCTGAAGGCTTCGGTGGCAGAGGCGCTCTCGGTCCAAAAGGAATCCGCGGCAGCATCTCGGCTTCCGCTTCCGGTAACCAAGCCGCGATTGTTTGTCCGTCGTCGAGGGCCAGTCCCGCGATCACATTCATATGAACTTCGCCGGCGAGGTTGAAATCCTCATCAAGGCTGGCGATGACCTCAGCTTGTTCTTTATTGATTAGCAAACGAATCACTTTTAGCCCATTGAGGCTGTGTAGGATCGTCACCACCTGCGGCGCGGCAGCCTTGTTCTCCAGAATCACACGATTAACTGTCGTAGTAGTGACAGTCTTTCGCGACTCTGGTGAGGCCGGCGGAGTCTGCGCCAATGTCGTAACGCAAGACAGGCCCACTACGAATACAACCGGGAATACCAGCGTGAACAGACTAATTATCTTTGGTGTTCTCATTGCTTGTAAATCTTCCTTGCCCTACCCCTATCGAACATTACGAATTACCAGGTGACCCTTGCCGACGCCACCAAAGGGGATGCGTTTTGCGATAAGGTTCGCTGCGATCCGAAACTAACCGACGGCAGAGAGATGGTTCGCGACATGCCGCGCCCGTCATCCACTGAAACCTTTAGCGACTGGTACGAAGCGTTGATTGGAAAAGCGGCTGTTGGATAAGTATGAGCAAGCTGATCATCACGCGTTAATACCGGCGCCCGCGTGCTGCTCAGATCTCGCGTGCCAAAACGGTTGCCGCCAGGGAAAATCGCAAGTTCATTTTTCACCCTGAGCTCCTTCGGCGTGCGCTCCGAGGGTCGCAGACCCGCTTCAACTGCGGATGACTCATTTCTCTTTGCCCCCCCAGCTACCTGGTTCGGACCAGGTGTCTCGCCGCTCGGAATTTCTACTTGTTTCGGTGCCGAATCAGGCGACGCTGGTTTCGGTGCGACTTGCTTTCCTCCGGCGACCGGATTGTCTGGGCTACTCTTGAAAGCAACAAATACGACGGCCGAACCAATCAACAACAGAATCGCGGCGACGGCGGCGGAGCGAAGACCAAGCGATAAATTCGCGAACGGCAGAGAGCGATTGTCACCGCGCTTTTCGGCGGCAAGGCGAGCCCGCAAGCGAAAATCAAAATCTCCAGGCGCTTCCACAGTGCCAAGGCTGGAAACGATCGCCTGTAACTGAGTTTGCTGTCGTGAAAGCGTTTCACAAGCGGCGCAAGCCTCGAGGTGTGAGATCGCAGCCGCACTCAGTAAGTCAGCCGAGCCCGCTTCCTCGATTTCGCGCTTTATATTTCGGCAGTTCATATTTCTCATGGTATTCCTCAGAGATAAGCTGTCATCTTCTCTCGCAAAAACCCTCGCGCCCGGCTAATGCGAGACTTGATTGTTCCTTCACTCGTTTCCAGGATGCGCGAAATATCCTCGTAACTTTTCCCCTCCACATCGCGAAGGATGAGAGGCGTGCGGTACTTCTCCGGTAGCGTGCTGATAGCCCGCTGTACCGCGCCGCGACGTTCGGCATCTACCAGTTCCGTGTCGGGCAGCGGTTTCATATCCGGCGGATTAAACTCCTGAGGCTCCCCGCCGTCCCGGGATTGAAAGAACCCGGTCAGGGACACCAACTTGCGCCGCTTCCGCTTGCGCAGTTCACTTATTGCGAGATTAGTCGCAATGCGGTAGATGTAAGTCGAAAACGCGTAGGTCGTTTGGTAACGTTCCGCGGCGCGGTAAACTCTCACAAACGTTTCCTGCGCCAGGTCGACCGCTCCCTCGTAATCGTTAGTCATGCGATAGATATAATTCGTAATCGGATTACGATAACGTCCCACCAGCTCCGCAAACGCGTCTTCGTCACCGACGCGCGTAGCCTCAAGTAGCGCGTGGTCAGAGGTCGGAGCCGCAACCGCCTCATGCCGCAACGCCACGGAGAAATTCATGTCGATCGTAGTTAGTGTGTCCATCAGGGCAGGTAGGCTCTCACACCGCTGACGAGTTCCCTTATTTTTTAATGTTCGCTCCGCACCTCAGCGACTGAAACGTCCGGCAACGAAAGCGGCCACTTGAACCCCATTATACCCGCAGACCGCGGCCGCCCGCAGTTTATACACGCTCGAGCGCATAACAGGTTCCGAAAGACTTCGATGAAAAAGGCGGTTTGGCGGGGATAGGAGGCAGGAGCAGGAGGCAGACGGCAGGGATTACGTGCTTGACGGTCTTGATCGTGGTTTCTCGGTTATTTTTCCTCGTGCCTCCTGCCTCTGCCTGCTGCCGCCTTCCTCCTTGATAATGACAGCTAGTGGAGTCTTTAGGCCTCGGGGTTTTTGAAGAGGGCATCGTCAAGCTTGACGCCGTAAGTGACGTTCAGAATACGCGTCTCCTGGACTTGCTTTCCCTCCTCGAACAACACGGTGCGGTAAAAAACAAGCGTGCCCTGGGCAAGGCGGTAATCCATGAATTTCCGCGAATACTTCAAGAGGGTCGAGCCTCCGGGCGCGGGTTCCTCGTATTCGAGCCACAGTACGTGAAGGGTCCTGGCACTAAGGTAATAGCGGGTGGACTGCTTGTCTTTGTCAATCACATCGAGGACATAGAGATCCAGCCCCTTCTGCTTGTCTTTACCGATCAGCGTGACGGTTGAACCGTTTTCTTTGTACCTCAACAAGTTATCAATACTGTGGCGATGTTGCGCGAGGAAGGTGTTGGCTGCGTCTTGTCTGGGAGTAAACGAAGACCCGTTGATGATTCCCCATAGTTGTCCGCTGCCATAGATCAGAGAATATTCCAGGGTAGGCATCTTCTGGTCGAGCCGGATCTTGTCCTTGTCCATGCTCTCGCCGCGAACGAAGCGCCGTTCATAAGAGGCTTCCTCCGCTTTCCCTACCTCGCACGAGGGTTTGCAGATGCGTCCGCGCTCCACTCCGTTTCGGCGTATCTTGGCCAGCAGTTCACGACTTCCATAAAGGAAGACAGCCGATTCGGCTATTTGTTCAGCCGTGAAAACCTTTGGGATTTTACTGTCTACCTTTTCAGGCTTTCGCGGTGGCTTGCTGGCAGCGGAAGGGGTTGGAGTTGGCTGCTGAGCAACTGCCCCGATGCGCATGCTGGCAGCGGCACAACCAATCAGGAACGCGAAAATAACTGCGGAGGTTATGGTGGAGGTTATAAATGAGCGGCGCAAGAACTATTTCTCCTGTGGAAACAATTGAATAATTGCTATCGCGAAACGGGGAAAGCTGGCCGTCCGAGCGTGCGAATTGTAACACAGCGGGTAAAAAAGCTACGTTGCAACCACTTGATTGATGCACATTTCAGGGCGCTCAGATGCCTCTCGTCCGCCTTCCGAGCCCCCATGCAAAAACTCTGGCATAGCTTTAGGTGTATAGCTTCCAAGAAAAGCATTGACTTCTCAAGACGAGCGGGAGTAAGTTCCCAGACGAACTCCTCGTTCCTGTCGTTAACGCCCGACTCACCACCTCGCGTAAGCCTCGCGTCAACGATTCACTCGTAGCGGCGCCCGCTCGGTGTTCTATCCCCTGGGTCACCCCGCTGGTGCAGAATCCGACAACTCAGTCGGAAGGAGACATGTTCATGCAAATCAAGAACTCTCTCATAAAGACTCGCGTTCTGTTTTTGACTGCCGCCTGTGCTTTGGTTGCGTTGAGCGGTCTTGCGGCCGCCGCCCACGCCTGGCGAGCTTCCGCGCCCAGCAAAAACGCTTTGCCCGCTGCCGTGAAAAACGTTCCTGCTTCTCCTGTTCCCCAGAGAAGGCGGCCGATTGCGGACTTCGAATCGGAGTTAATCACAATCACGCCTCATGGATTCGAGCCGCGGGAAATCACGCGTCTACAGGGCCGTTTCCTGCTGCTGGTCGACAACCGCAGCGGTCTCAGTGCGACTTCGCTGGCGCTTACTCGCGAGGCCGGCGCGCGCACACACGAGATGCGCGTACCGCGCGAAGAGCCAAACTGGAGCGACGTTGTCAATCTACCACCGGGTCGTTATGTGTTGACTGAGTCCGATCACCCTCGCTGGACCTGTCTAATCACAATCACAACTCAGTAGGCACGACTAGTCGCAACCGGCGATGCGCGCGGGTTCCGTCTTTGCACATTCATTTAGCGGCGCCCTCTCTCAGCTAGGAGAAATTCCATGCCTCCCACCATTCTTCATAAACTACTCAGTAATAATTTTAGTCGGCTGTCCGGACTGGCTGTGTTTCTGTTGCTTGCGTGCAGTTCAGCGATGTCGCAAACGACAACCCCAACTGACGGCTCAACTCCGTTAGGCCTCTCGCCCGGCTCGCCCGCGGGTTCGCATGCTCTCAGCGGATTTGAGAGCGTCAATCCCTACAATGGCAACCTCAACTTTCACCTGCCGCTGATTGGCGTTGGCGGCCGCGGCGGCGCGGGAATGAGTTCGGTGCTGGGCATCGACTCCAAGGGCTGGACCGTCAGGCATGCTGAGACCACGGATCCGTTTGGGTTTCCGGTTGATGTTTACACGCCGGTAGCGAATCCCTGGGTGCTCAAAGCCGGTTATGGTCCAGGTGCGCTGGTTGGTCGGCAGTCAGGCACGAATCCGAATCAAAACTGCGGCATCACAACCAAGATCTACCAGCAGACCATCACGCGGCTGACTTTCACTGCCTCAGACGGAACTGAATACGAATTTCGCGATCAATCAAGTGGCGGACAGCCGGCAACCGTTTCAAACCCTTGCGGCTCTGGCTTTTCGCGCGGCACGGTATTCGTCACTGCTGATGGCACTGCGGCTACCTTCATTTCCGACGCAACTATTTACGACAAAATCAATAGCACCGGCGCGGGCATCACCTATTTGTCCGGCTATCTAATGCTGCGCGACGGCACGCGTTATCGCATTGATAGTGGCGGGGTGACCTGGATGCGCGATCGCAACGGCAACAAACTGACTTTTGCATACGGCACTGGCGGAGTTACCACCATTACCGATTCACTGAATCGTCAGGTTACATACGCTTACGCCAACTTCGTAAACACATTCTCCGATCAGATCACCGTCAAAGGTTTCGGCGGCGCTACGCGCACAATCCTGGTGAACTACGCGCGTCTCGCCAGCACGCTGCGCACCACCAACCCGCGCAACGAGCCAGCCGGGCGCTACCAGATCCAGACTTATCAGCAACTCTTTCCGGAACTCAATAATGCCAGCAAATACTCGCAGTGGAACCCGTGGGTGGTTTCGTCAGTGACGCTGCCAAACAGTCTGCAGTATCAATACTTCTACAACTGCTACGCGGAGTTGGCGCGCATTAACCTGCCAACCAGCGGCGCGATTGAATATGACTACAATGCCGGGTCAGGCGCAATTAGCGATGGAGAAAACTATCAAATCTACCGCCGCGTCAAAGAGCGCCGCGTCTATCCCGATGGCTCCAACCTCGAGAGCTACATGACCTACAGCGAGGCTGGCAATCCGGTCACCGTCGATCAGCGGAGCGCTAACGGGACGTTGTTGGCGCGCGAGAAACACTACTTCTATGGCGATCCAGTCAATTCGCTCTTCAGCTCCACTGGAATCAGCTATCCGGCTAAACTCGATGGGCGTGAATATCAATCCGAAGCCTATGCCGCTGACGGCACGACCCTGCTCCGTCGTTCACAAACTACCTGGGTGAATCGCGCGCCGGTAAGCTGGTGGTGGAGTCCCGGCGATGCAAGTGAGCCGCCCAACGATCTACGGGTGACCGACGCAACCAGCACGCTCGCCGACGTCACTCCCAATCTCGTCTCGAAGCGCACCTTTGGTTATGACGACAGCCTGCCATATAACAACCAGAACGACGTCAAAGAGTACGCCTTTGGCAATGGAGCGCCCGGTGGGTTAGTGCGCGAGACGACCACCAGCTTTATTACCTCCGGCACTTATACGGGGACTAGCGTTCACTTGCGCAGCCTGCCCTTGCAGTCATCCGTGTATGACGCCGGAGGAGTTGAACGCGCGCGCACGAGCTATGAATACGACAACTACCTTACCGACACTAATCATGCTTCGCTCTGGCCTCGTGCAAATATCAGCGGCTTCGATTCTACTTTCAATACTTCTTACACAACGCGGGGCAATGCCACCGCCACTACCAGCTACAAGCTGACAAACTGAACGGTCACATCCTCTATCTCCGGTTACGCGCAATACGACATTGCCGGCAACGTGATGAAGGCTATTGATGCCAACGGGAATGCAACCACGTTCGAATTCGACGATCGCTTTGGGGCACCGGACGGCAACGCCACAGCAAATACGTCACCCACGGAACTCAGCTCTCAAAGCCAGTACAGTTATGCAATGGCCACGCTGGTCACCAACGCGGCCGGCCAAATCTCTTATCTCCAGTATGATTACTATCTGGGCCGCCCTGTCGATGCGCAGGATGCCAACGGCACCATCTACAGCGGCTACTCGGAGAACGATCCACTGGATCGACCGACAAAAGTAGTTCGCGCCACCAATTACTCTCTACTCACGAGCCAGAGCACTTTCAGCTACAACGACACCAGTCGCATCGTCACGGTTACCAGCGACAAGACTGGTTACGGCGATAATCTGCTAAAAGGTCAGACTCTTTACGATGGCCTGGGCCGCACCACGGAGTCGCGCACCTATGTGAACAGCACGGACTACATTGCCGTCCAGCAAGTTCCCTTCTTCTTAGGGCAAGACCCGGACAGTGGCGCTTGGGTAGCGGCGACGAAGTCGTCCAACCCATTTAGTCCGTACCTGGGCGAACAGGCAGTTTGGACGACCAAATACACCGACGCGCTTGGCCGCGCCACCAAAGTCCAAACTCCCGACAGTGCGATCGCCAGGACTTCATACAGCGGCAACACGGTGACAGTGAGCGATCAGACCGGCAAAGCGCGCAAGAGTGTCAGCGATGCCCTGGGCCGTTTGACCCAGGTTAATGAAGACCCGAATGGGGTGAACTGGTCAACCACCTACGCCTATGACGTGCTCAACAATCTGCTCACCATCTCTCAGGGTACTCAGACGCGCATCTTCGTTTACGATTCTCTTAAGCGGTTGTCATCAGCAACCAATCCTGAGAACGGGTCAATCAGTTACCAGTATGACAACAACGGCAGTCTGCTGGTTTCAACCGACGCGCGCGGCGTCTCCACTCACGTCTCCTACGATGTGCTGAACCGGCCAGTGCGGCGCTGGTATAACGGCTCGAGTTCGACGACGGCTACGACTCACAACTCTCCGGCCCTGCCGTCGGGCGTGGGCGCCAGCAACGAAGCTAATTTGTTTTACGATTCACAGCCGTTGCCGGCAGGCGCGCCGAGCTTTTCACGCGGTTATGCAACCGGGCGGCTGGTGGCAGTAACGTATGGCACCGGCAGCAGCGCCGGCGACTACTTTGGCTACGATGCGCTCGGCCGCGCCGTGCTGAAGATTCAGCAAACCGGGAGCGCTAACTACCAAACCACGGCCACCTACAACATCGGCGGCGCACTCACTTCCGAGACCTATCCTTCCGGCCACACGGTCAGCTATGGTTACGACGGGGCGGGGCGCACCAGCAGCTTCAGCGGGTACCTTGGCGATGGCGTGCAGCGGACCTATTCCACCGGCATCGTCTACTCGTCATTGGGCGGCATGACGAAGGAGCAGTTTGGCACTGACACGCCTGTTTACAACAAACTCTTCTACAATGTGCGCGGACAGTTGGCCGAGATACGCGACAGTTCGAGCTACACCGGCCCGGGCGACACAACCTGGAACCGCGGCGCCATCATCAATCACTACAGCAACAATTGCTGGGGCATGTGCGGCGGCGCAAACAGCACCACCGCCATGACCGACAACAACGGCAACCTGAAGAAGCAGGA
>JANMQG010000052.1:0-1950 GCA_031370285.1 Chloracidobacterium sp.
GGCTTCTTCGTCAGCATGCAGCTCAGCACCCGCAGCCATGACCTCCTTCTCGACGTCGACAACAGCTTTGACCATGTCGCCATATAATTCTTCGCCAGCTTCACGAAGTTGTTTAGCTGAAATCGGTTCGCTTATTAAGATCGTTCCCATGAGGCATTCACAACTTCTTCACGAAACATTTCCCCGGCAGCGCCCGCACTAGGTCGCGCATCTCCAGCGTTAGCAGCGCGGCGGTCAAATCCGAGATTGTGAGCCGACTCTGATTCACGAGCATATCAATGTGCGCCGGATTGTCAGCCGAAAGCAACTTGAAAACCGATTGCTCAAAGCCGGTTAGTCCCTTGGGAACCAGCGAAAGTTGATCTGTCAGCGACTTCTCCTTCTTATTATCCTCGAGCGGCGGTGGCAAGAGCCGCGCCGCGATTTGCGGTGGCAACTCAGCAGCAACGTCCTGCCATTGCTGTATCAATTTAGCGCCCGCGCCCTTGATCAGATAGTTGGTGCCAAACGAGTTTCGCGAAGTAATGTTGCCTGGCACCGCAAAAACTTCCCGGTTCTGCTCCATGGCCAACCTGGCTGTTATCAATGAACCTGAATTTTCCGCCGCTTCTACCACGATAGCCCCGAGACTCAACCCGCTAATGATGCGATTGCGGTAGGGAAAGTTTTCCGAAACGGGCGGAGTCGTTAAGGGAAACTGTGAAACAATCGCGCCGCTTGCCTGAAGTACTTCGTCCGCAAGCTTCTTGTGATCTCGCGGATAAACCTGATCGAGGCCAGTACCAATGACTGCTACAGTTCGACCCCCGCCTTCAATAGCGCCGCGATGCGCTGCCGCGTCAATGCCGCGCGCAAAACCCGAAACGATTGTCACACCGCGCTGAGCCAAATCCCGCGCCAGCATCGAAGCAGCGTTCTGCCCGTAAGTGGAACACCTGCGCGAACCAACGATGGCGACGCAGGGCTGTTCCAGACATTCAGCCCAGGCGCCCTTCACGTAAAGCGTGATTGGCGGATCATATATCTCTCTTAACAATGGCGGGTAAACACCATCATCAAGAACCAGAATGTCGCCGCCCAGTTTTCTAACGGCTTCAATCTCGCCTTCGGCCTTGTCGTGCTGGTCGCGAGCAATGATGCTGTCGACCGCTTCCGGCAACAGCCGGACCTTTTCCAGCTCCGCTCGAGTCGCGCGATACACTGCTTCGGCAGACCCAAAGCGCTCGAGGAGTTTGGCAGCGGCTCGTGGGCCGATGCCAGGCGTCATATTGAGAGCTATCCAATCACGCATAGGATTTTCTGATTACGGATTGCAGACTGCGGATTGGGTGTCGGTAACCTTTTGCGGTCTTGATGGAAGAGATCACTATTTAAAGAATCTGATCAGCTTCATTCAGCAAGTCCGCCACTCGGGTCCGGTTCACAATCTCAGCGTCAATTAACAACTCCATCCAGTACATCGTCTCGTCCGCTTCTTCTTCGACCGTGCCCATCTTAGAAACGAAATCTGGTTTTGATTTGGCTCTGCAAGCAGCGCGGTAATTAGCGCCAACCGACGAACCGCAGCGAATCATCTGGTTTCGGATTACGTTCGCGGTAGGCGTACTGGCAAGCTTTCAGCCAAACGAATAACGCGCAACGCAAAGGCTCGCGTTCGAGTTCTCATCTCTCCAGGATTTATAGATTCCTTCTCCGCAATCTACAATCCGTAATCACCAATCGTTTTGGCGGAGGCGTGTAGGAATCGAACCTACCTGAGCCTGTTCTCACAGTCTCACTAACGGTTTTGAAGACCGCGCCGTTCACCAGAACAGATTCGCCTCCAGCATAGAGTTGAAGCCCAAACAGGCCGGGCTTACGAACATTTATTCGGGGCGACGCCCTAAGGGCTGACACCCTACGCGCCGTAATAAGGCACTGTCAAGCCGAGCCGCCGGAGCCGACTTCACC
>JANMQG010000067.1:0-5315 GCA_031370285.1 Chloracidobacterium sp.
ACCGTACCCGCACTGTTCGTCACCCGCTTCGACTTCGTCACCGGATCTTCGTGTATCCAATTGGCCACGCCTGACTGCGTAGCCAAAAGCTGCGAGCCAAGATAGACATAGCTCCGGTTCCACTGCCAACTGACACTGGCCCAAACTATCTCCGCCACTACCTGCCCGCCCAACACACTCGAACGCAGGTAGAGTGTTGGCGCCATTCCATCTTCGGTGCGCTTCACGCGCAACCCGTCACCGTCGTAGAAGTTTTGCAGGTTGGTGTAACTGGAAGCCGTCTGCTGGCCGGTCGCATCGTAAGTAAACGCTTGCCCAATGTCGTTGGTTAGATTGCCGCTGGCGTCATAGCTGAAGCCATTGCGGCGGTTCCCCGTGTAGTAGTTGTAAATGTCGCTCGACTGCCCGGCCGTGCCGCCTTGCACTTCGCCGCCCCAGCCATACTTGTGCGTGACATTACCCCATTGGTCGTAATCGTAGCCCTGCGAGTAGGGACCATCCATCGTGCCCCACTGCCCGGTCCACGCCGACGCCCGCGCTTCGGCCCCCGAATGCGAGATGGCCAGCCGCCCGACATGGTCATACTCGTAACTGCGATCCAGACTGGAATCGTAAATGCTCCCCGCATAGGTAACGCGGCCAGTATGCTCGTTAAAATAATCGTAAGCATAGTTGTAGCCAAGCACGCCAGAGACGTTCCAGGTGGTAGGCCGCAGGCGATTGTCATAAGCAGTCGATAGTGACTTGCCGTCGCCATAGCTCATGCCCTTGATCGCGCCGAACGCGCGATAGGTGATCGAGCTCGCATAACTTGCGCTGCCGCCAACGCTGCTCACGCGTCCCGCTTTGTCATAACTGTAACTTACGGAACTCCAGGGATCGGTCATGGAAATTACCTCGTCCGCGAGATTATAACTGTAGCTCAAGGTATAAGAACCGACACCATTGAAGCTGCGAACTTCCGAAGTCATTTGGCCCAGGTTGTTGTAGTTGTAGGTTTGAGAACCCATGCCGTCGTTCATTGAAGTGCGATGTCCGGCAGCGTCATAGCCAAACGAAACACTGGACGTTGCGGCAACGCCGGCGGGAATTCCGTAGTTGATTGAAGTTACAAGATGCCGCGGGTTGTAGCCGTAAGTAGCCGTCGCGCCGCGTGCATCCGTCACCACATTGATCGTGTCGTCTACATTGTAAATGTAGCTGGTTGCGCCCTGCTCCGGCGTGGTGCGCGATTGCAGCCTTCCATGCCCATCGTAAGCGAAGCTGCGTATCTGGCCAGCCTGGTTGATCTGGGTAATTTGATCGCGCACGTTGTAAGCATAGTTGGTCGTAGCATACACGGTGGCGTTCCAGTTAAGCTCTTCCACTGTGGCCAGCCGACCGAGTCCGTCCTTCGTGAGGCGCCGCTGTCTGCCATGCTCGTCCTGCACCGTCGTAACTTCTCCACCGGCGCAGCCGCAGCCTCCGTAAGAAGCAATTTTGGTGGTGCCGTCCGTATTAGTTGTTTGGGTGGGGCGACCTTTCCAATCGTAAGCTTGCAGCGTGTAACGCCATAGCGAATCGTCCCCAGTCGCTCCCCACGAACCATTCATCTCCGTAGGATTCGACTGCTGCGATACGCGGCCCATGTTGTCGTAAACAATGTACTGACCCGTGAAGCCGCCAGTGCTCCCCGGATGATCTGACGCCATCGCGCGCACGCGGCCCGCGCCGTCCATTATCTGCCAGGAGTGGAATTCGTTAGCTTGGGTTAAATCAATTATGGTCTGATAGGTATGCACGTAATTGCCATTCGTCTCATAGACGAAGCGGACGTAGGCGTTGTTGGTTTGATTTGTAGTCCGATCCGGACGTCCGAAGGCATCATACTGCCTGACTTCATCGACGTAAGTAATTCCGCCGCCGGTGCCGCTGGTCGGTGCGTGGGTGCGGGTTACTGCTCCAAAGTCGTAATTGTATTGAGTGGTCGCAGAGTTTCCCTCCTGGTCGGTAATCGTCGTCGGGTAGGCAAAGGTGTTGCGATTCACTGAGTCGGAGAACGAATCCGCGTAATCGAAAAAGATCTGGTGCCAGAGATGGTCACGAACCAGTAAGACCGATCCAGTGCTGTTTCTCCGCCACTTTGTTTCCACCGCACCCCCGTTCAAGTTCTGGGGATCATTAATGTCCCAACGCGCCATCTGGGACATGTTCCCGCGCCCGTAGATCAAACCTGGACCGTAGTCAGTCCCATCGTGCTGTACTGCCGGCGCCGGAGTGTCCAGAAACATGTCTGAGCCGCCCCAGTCGTAGGCATAGGTGGTCTTGGCTACCAATACACCAGCTCCATCCGTCACCTGGGTGTTGTCAACCAATCCGATGATGCGACGATTGAGGTAGTCGCCATCAAATCTATAGCCGGTCGTTGTCTGCCGGTAAAGCGTGGTTCCACCAGAGCCAGTCCATTCCCGCACCAAGCTCGGCAAACTATAAGACGTGTAATCTATCGTCGTGCGCCGGCGATTGCCGCCGTCGTCGTAGATATTTACTTCCGCCACGCGCGGGTTCTGCGGATAACTCAAGGCGGTGTTGTCCTGCGTCCACGTCGTGCTCGTGTATTTCTTTCTTACCCCGCCGGACCAGAATTCGGTCAACTGGCTCAAGCCCGCATCCCAGCCTGAAACGTGCGAGTATTCTTTGTAGATTGTGCCGTCGGGCATTGTTTGTTGCACGAGTGTGCCTGTCTGCGGCGCGCCCGTTTCCGGCGTTGTCCAGCTTGCATTATTGGTGACCGAGTAGTAAGTGATCGCCTCCTGATTGTTGTTCCAGTCCTGCGCGTACTCTCGTTTGTCGGTAAATCGCGGACAGTCCGTTTGTGCCTGGGTAAAGTCGAAATTGTACCAGCTATGTTCAAGCTCATGACCATCAGGTGCTTTGTGCCTGATCTGATAGACCTGACCGTAGGAGTTGTAATCGAAGTGATAGGAGGTGTTGTCAGAGAAGGAAACATACGAGAGGACGGTTTGATAGCCCCCGTTGGTCGCGCCAACCGGCGTCAAACCAGGAAAACTGTACGACATGTAAAGCGGAGCATAAATGAAAGTAGCCCACCAGTGCGTAATGCCGCCCCAGGTCTGCGTGATGTTGTAGAGATTGTTGTCGCCGTCATAACCAAAGTTCAAAGTGCGCCCGAGCGTATCGGTCATGGTCAGAATATGGCCCGTGCTGGCCTCGTAAGTTGCCGAAATGTAGTTGCCGTTTCTATCTTCGATTTTTGTGCAGCGCCATTCGGCAGCGGCTTGCGTGCCGAACACATATTGCGTTCCGTCGCTGGTGCGTACGATCGGAATGGAGCCAGAGAAAGTCAACTGAGTATAAGAGCCGTCGCTCGACTCGTAGACGCCCGATGAAACCTGTTTCATCTCGACCCGTCCACCCGACGGAGAGATCATCAGGTAAGCATATAAACCATCGTCGCTATCGAAATATTGCGACTGTAACCGTGGTAGTCCCATTTGAAAGCCCGGCGCGGGAGTACCATGGTCGGCATTATATGCGATGGAGCTTCCTTGTTTGGTCCATACGAGTGAGTTGTAAAAAAGAGAGATCGAGACATCCAGTCCGGCGCGCCCTTTTAGCCCAACCAGAGGCAAACTCCAATTGAAGTTGCGCGAACCGAGCGTCACACCTGAGGCACCCGTTTCATTCTCGGGTCTGGTGCGCGCGGTGCCCACATACGGATCGCTACCTCCAATGCCCCCGTCTAGGCCAGGCCCGCAGTCCGCACAAATCAGCGTATTTGAATGGATAGGCGCGGCCGGCGCGGTAGTTTTAGGAGAGGTTCTGATTTTGCGAGATTCGTCGAGATTGGGAAGATTCGCCCGCGGCGCGCCAGTAACACTCGCTGGCGGCGTCGCGTGCAATCCGTCTTTTCCATTAGCTCGGCGTTCACTGTTATCGCTTCGCAAACCTGGAGGGACGTATGGCCCGGGTGTGTTTTGCCTAACGCCTTGCGCGTTCCCATTACCGTTCGCGTTGCCATTTCCATTGCCGTTGCCGCCCTGGTTTCCAGCGCCGTAAGGGTTGGAGTCGAGCGCATTCAAACTTGCCGCGGCATTAACAATTCCTCCAGACGAGACTCTGGAGGATAACTGTGACAACGCTCGTGAGTTTTTCTGAATCGTGGAGCGCACCTGCGCTGCGCTTAGCGATGGCCTCAAACTCTTTAATAGCCCGGCGACTCCCGTCACCAGCGGTGCGGCCGCGGAAGTACCCGTAATACTCCAGTAGCCGCCGCCCAGCTGCGTGGTTAGGATGTGACTTCCAGGCGCCGCCACAGTGACGGTTTTGCTCCCCCAGTTTGACCATGACGCAAGCTGATCGGTGTTGTCAGTAGCGGCGACGGAAATGAGATCTTTGGAATTAAACGACGCTGGATAATAAGGCGTTGTATCGAGGTTCTGGCCATCATTTCCCGCTGAACAAACTACAACTACTCCGCGCCTAGTCGCTCGATCAATTGCGTCCTTCAAGGAAACCGAGGAGCTGTTTGTACCCCAGGACAAGTTGATTACCTGCGCGCCGTGCGCTGAAGCATAGTCGATGGCTTCAACGGCGCTCGCAATATCGCCCGTACCCGTGTTGTCCAAAACCCTCAGACTCATCAGACTGGCTTGCCACATCACACCGCTGACGCCGTTCGCATTGTTGCCTTCTGCAGCGATGATGCCTGCTACCGCGGTGCCATGCCCTTGTTCGTCTTTGATGACTGGGGAGTCGGTAATGAAGTCCCAGCCATGCTGATCTCCGTTGGTCGGGGCTGGATTAGTCCACTCGGTGTTGGCAAGGTCGGGATGAGTGAAGTCGATACCGCTATCAATAACCGCGATTACTGTAGTCTGCGAGCCAGTGGTTGTCTTCCACCCATTCGTCACGCCAATGTCTGATCCATACTGCCCACCGCTTTGACCGGTATTTCGCAGCGACCATTGCTCTGAAAATCGGGAGTCGTTTGGCGTAACTTCAGCGGACGGACTTATCTGATCCGGCTTAATAAGGAAATTCGGTTCGGCGAACTCAACCGAGGGTTCTTGAGACAACTCCAACGCCGCGCTGTCTGCTGATTTTCCGGAGGGTATGTCGAGCTTTTCAACGCCCGACTCGCCGCGCAATTTCCTTCGTTGGCCACCATGGCCAACGGCGACGTTGGCCTTATCCTGTTCTGAGGCCCCAGCGCGAAATCGCACCAGGACTTCTCCTTCACGCGCTTGCGTCTTGGTAGAAGAGGAAAAGGAAAGTTCAGATTTGTCGCCGTGCCCTTGCGTGCGATAGGCATG
>JANMQG010000076.1:0-11056 GCA_031370285.1 Chloracidobacterium sp.
CCCCGGTCACGTAAGTCGGCGTGTAACCGATAAACCAAACGTCGGTGTGGTCGTTAACCGTGCCAGTCTTTCCCGCCAGAGGCACGCCAAGCGAACTCGCCGCGGTGGCAGTGCCAAACTGAACGACGCCTCGCATCATTGACACCATCGTCAGCGCCACATACGGATTCACGACCTTGTAAGTTGTCTTCTCCCACTCTTCGAGCACGGCGCCATCGCGATCCAGCACGCGGCGAACCAGGTGCGGCTCGACGCGAATGCCTTTGTTAGGAAAGGCCGAGTAAGCGGAAACCATTTGATCGAGTGGCACCTCGGTGGCGCCGAGTGCTGACGGGAGATAAGGGGCCATCGGCACTTTGATACCGAACCGCCTGACCATCTGCGAGCCCGTTTGAATGCCAACTGTTTGCAGCAGGTGGACGGCGGGAACGTTCATCGACTTCGCCAGCGCCATCTTCAAGGGTAGATCGCCATTCCCCAGAGAACCGTCGTAGTTATGAGGTTCCCAACTCCCGATCTTGATGGGGGCGCCACTGACCGTCGTGTCCGGGGTCATGCCCCATTCGACAGCCGCGGTGTAAACGAAGGGCTTGAAGCAGGAACCAGTTTGCCGGTAAGCCTGCGTCGCGTTATTAAACTTGCTGGCGCTGTAGAAATCATAACCACCGATCATGGTGACTACCTCGCCGGTTTTTGCATTTAGCGTCATCATGGCCCCGGCCACTGCGGGCACTTGCGACAGTTCAACTTTCAGGCGGCGGCTCTTCTGATCAACTTCCCTGATTTCAAACTCGGAAAGATATCCCGGCTTCAACTCGTCCCGGGGACTACGCTTGGACCAGCCCATATCCGCAGCACCCACCGTTGCGGTGTAGTTACCAAAACGGATCGTGGCCTCATTCTTTGCGTGGTCTACTTTCGTTACCAGGCCCGACAAGAAACGGCCCTCGTGGTAGTCGTTTCCATACCAGTCGGGGTCTTTGTAGTTGTTGAGTTCCGGTGTGGTCGGCGGACCCTGCCCGTTGTTCGCCGCGGTCGGAATCATCTTGTAGCTTGAGCGCCAGCCACTATGCGTCTTGTCGTAATTCCGCAAACCAGCGCGCAAAACTTCGTATGCTCGCTTCTGGGCTTCGACGTTGATTGTGGTGTAAACGGCAAGACCGCCCTGGGCGACGCGGGTCGTGTATTTGTCCTCGAGTTCCTGTCTGATGTTTTCAACCGGATAGTCAAACGCGCTCGATTTGGGTTGCGATTGATAGTAGGCGGTGTCCGCCAGTTGAATTGGTTTCGCCTTGGCCGCATCCACCTCGGCCTGAGTTGCGAAACCATTCTTAGCCATCAAATCCAGGACAAGATCGCGACGCTCTTTTGCCCGCACCGGGTTAGAGGTCGGCGAATACTCACTGGGCGCTTTAGGAACACCGGCGAGCAACGCCGCTTCGCCAATCGTCAGGTCCTTCGCCTGTTTTCCGAAATAGGTTTCCGCGCCGGCTTCCACGCCGTAGGCATTGGCGCCAAGAAAGATGTGGTTAGCATAAAGCTCCATGATCTGATTCTTGGTGTAGTAGCGTTCAATTTGGAGTGCCAAGGCCCACTCGTTCACCTTGCGCTTGATGGTCTGCTCCTTGGAGAGGAACAGGTTCTTGGCAAGCTGCTGTGTGAGCGTCGAACCACCCTCAACCTTGTCGCTGGTCAGGTTTTTCCAGGTTGCACCGATGATGCGAATGGGATCGATACCCACGTGCTCGTAGAAGCGCGCATCCTCGACAGCAAGGATCGCGTTTTTCACTACCGGCGGAATCTCGTCGTACTTGAGTGGGATTCGTTTCTCGAGCGCAAACTCGCCGATCACCGTCGTGCCGTCGTCGGCATAAACTCGCGTGACTACGCTGGGCCGATATGTCGCCAGTGCGGCAACCTCGTTGGCGGCGCGGGAGTAGTTGAGTTCATAAGCGGCGATGATTCCCGTTAAGCCCCCGGCCGCGAGGGCTAACAGCAAAACTGCGGGGAACCAAAAGCGGCGCAGGATATGCCGGCGCTTTTCTGGCGGTGCGGTGACGATTGCCTTGGGAGAATATGATTTCAACTTTGAATCAGGGTATTTTGCAGCCATAAATTTCAGCCCTCTCTAAAATGAAGGTTGCTTCAGCCCGCTGCAAAAGGACAACGTGGGTAGCCACAGTTTGTTCGGTTCGAGCGAAGCAACGCGGGAATTATAGCTTAGGATTGTTTTGAACTCGATGCGGGAATGGGGCAGGCTTGTCGTAAGGCCCGTTCTTACTGGGACCGCGGGCGTCTCGCCCGCTTTCGTTGAATGCCACAGCGTGCGGTTGGTCAGCTTTATCCGAGTTGTCTGATTCAATGTTCACGTGAGTGAACCTGTTGCTTGAGGCGGCGAGACGCCCGCGGTCCCAGTAAACGCGGGCCAACGACCAGCCTTTTCGTATTCTGGGTGTAAGGCCCTATAATCTCCGTGCAAACGGGGGCGACAGGCTTCGACAGGGGTTTGGGCGACCGACGGATGCCATGCCGGGCTACTCTATGCAGCTCGTTAAAAAGCGTAGGGAAAAAACAATTGCCAATAACAATGAATTGGCTCTCGCTGCCTAATTAGCAGTGAGCGTTTCACCGCAAGTTGCTTATGCGCGCGGAGGGAGATGTCACTCAGATAAGCTGGCCCAACCTTTCGGTCCGTGAGGTTGGGCGAGACTAAGCCGGACTAGCTTTCACCGAGGTCTTGTCACTTCACTTACTCGGAGCAAAGCGAAAATCCGGCCGCTTGACGGTCGGGGAAGAGAAGCGACTAAGCATGTAGAGTCTTTCGGGGTCTTCTCTTGGATCCGAGTTCAATTCTCGGCGCCTCCACCAATCATTGAATTTCGGATTTCGGATTTCGAAATGCGGATTTGAAAACCGACTCTTGGAACCATCGAGCAGCCATCGAGATCGTGAAATCTGAAATCCGCAATCCGCAATCCGCAATTCGCAATTCCGCTCTTCCCATCGGCATCTTTGACAGCGGCGTAGGTGGACTCACCGTCTATCGCGCGTTGCACGAACGTCTTCCTAACGAGCACTTCGTTTACCTGGGCGACACTGCCCGCGTGCCCTATGGCACCAAATCGCTTTCCACGGTTGAGCGCTACGCGATTGAAAATTCAAAATTTCTCGAGGCACACGGGATCAAGCTCCTGTTGGTAGCTTGCAACACGGCATCGGCCCTGGCGTTGCCGGCCATTCGCGCGGCTGTAGGCGTGACGGTCGCTGGCGTCATTGGACCGGGCGCCAGGGCAGCTGCCAAAATTGCAGCAGGCAAGAAGGTTGCAGTGATTGCCACGGAAGCCACAGTGCAGAGTGGCGCCTATGCCGAAGCCATAGCCAGAACTGATCCAGCCATTCAGGTGATTGAGCGAGCCTGCCCTTTATTTGTGCCGCTTGCTGAGGAAGGGTGGGGCGAGAGCGAGGTTGCCCGCGCCGTCGCCGAACAGTATTTGAGTGACCTAAGAAAAGAAGACCTGGGCGCGCTGGTGCTTGGCTGCACCCACTATCCGATTCTTCGCGACCTGATTGGTGACGCGGTGGGACCGGAAGTCCCACTAATAGATTCGGGAGCGGCTGCTGCGGCGGAAGTGGAAGCTTTGTTGGAATCGAGTCAGCTCGCAGCACCGCAATCGCAACTAGGCACACGCGAGCGCGAACTATGCGATGATCTTGACCATTTTTATGTGACTGATGCGGCCGAGCGGTTTGCGAAAGTTGCTGAACGATTTTTAGGGACGGCGCCGGCGGTGCTGGAGGCCGTTGAAGTTTGGGGACACGATGAGCTTAGAACGTACTGACGGGCGTGCCTTCGATGAGTTGCGTCCGGTTAAGATAACTCCCGGGTACCTTCCCTACGCGGAAGGTTCCGTTCTCATTCAGATGGGTCAAACGCGCGTGGTGTGTTCGGCGTCAGTTGATGAGCGGGTCCCATCGTTTGTGCGGAACACGGGACAAGGCTGGATCACGGCTGAGTATTCCATGTTGCCGCGCGCTACCCAGCAGCGAACACCAAGAGAAAATAGACGCGGCGGGGCGTCAGGCCGGACTCATGAAATACAGCGCTTGATTGGGCGGAGTCTCAGGGCCGCGGTAGATATGCGACTCCTTGGCGAACGCACTATAACCCTCGACTGCGATGTTTTGCAGGCCGACGGCGGCACCCGCACCGCAGCGATTACCGGAGCTTATGTCGCCTTTGCTATGGCTGCTAACCGTCTGCTCGAGAGCGGTAAGCTCCAGCGGAATATTATTACGAACGAGGTCGCCGCGATCAGTGTCGGCATTGTTGGAACTACTCCATTGCTCGACTTGAAGTATGATGAGGACTCCACGGCGGAAGTTGACATGAACGTTGTTTGCACCAGCGACGGTCGCTTCATCGAGCTGCAGGGAACAGCAGAACGCGAGCCATTCTCGCGCGAGCAGATGGAAAGTTTACTGGCGCTGGCAGCAAAGGGAATTCAGTCGCTAATAGCAATTCAAAGAGAAGCTATTGCGAATGCAACGCCTGGCGCTTGAGCGAGGCAGCGTCGATGCTATTTGGCTCGCTCACCGCGCGTTGATTCAAGACAACGGGACTGTCAACCGGGCGCATCGAATTCGAGTAAAACTAAAACCGAGCGTGAGCTTCCTGAGAAACTTTACCATCGTCAATGGCGGAACACGGATCCCGAAGGAGTTGAGCTAATAAGATGAAACACCTGATGGCTGGTTTTGTTTTGTTTCTGCTGGCGGCTGGCTGTGTTTTGGCAGTTGCTCAAGAAACCTATGACGGCGGCGAATATACGCTTGAGCTTCCTTCTCCAGTTTGGAAGGCGATTACCGAACCGGATGCAGCCCACGAGCATGCCGAATTCGTCAACGGAGATCGTCTCGACGGTTACCTGCAGATTCGCAAGGAAGTGGTGGACGCCGGGACCACGCCATCAGATCTTGGTCGTCGGGACCTGGATCAAAAGTTGAGATTTCTCCCTGGGTTCATCGAGGGAAAAGAGGAGAAGTTTTCTGGCCGTTTGAACGGGGTTACTGTCTCCTACGAATTCATCAAGACGGCCAAACCAATGATGGGCCGCATCTATTATCTGCAGGCCGATAACCGAACGATCTACGCCTTGCGTTTCAGCGGTTCGCGCGACAAGCTGGCGCGAATTCGCAACCAGACGGATCTGATTGCCCGTAGCTTTAAGCTCAAGTAGTCGTCTTCCCGATCAGTTTCTGTTGGCCGCCACGCAGCAAGAAAAGCGTTGGCGGCCAAATCTTTTGGAGTGCGGCGACCTGTCGCCGCTTTGGCCTTCGGCGGCTTGACGCCCAAGCCTTCCGTTGTTTTCATTCACCGGTGGTCGCGACAGGTCGCGACCTACCAACGCGCTGATAGGTCAGCGCACTCCAAAGAGCGAAGGCCCCCATATACTTATGAGACTAAAACTAGCCACAGGTTTATCGATCAAGAAATCTCCAATCGAAGGTAGGGGCTGCTTTTCAGTTACTCACTTCAAGGGCAGGCGGAAAATAGCGGAGTACACCGGCGAGCGGATTACAGAGGCGGAGGCCAATCGCAGGGCCCATCGTCGAAAGCTGCGCATCTGTGCAATCAATAACCGCTGGAGCCTGGATGGCAGCCGCGGTGGCAACGGCACGCATTACATCAATCATTCCTGCGAGCCCAACGCCTACATGAAGATTCTTTATGACCACATACTCTTCATTGCCTTGCGCGATATCGAGCCGGGTGAAGAAATCACCATTGATTACGAATCAACGCTTCACTCAAATAAGAAAAGGTGCATCTGTCGAGCGCCTTGCTGCCGCGGAACGATAAATAAGAGGTAGGGGAACAGAGGAAAAGGGGAACTGGGGAAGAGGGGAATCAGGGGAACGGGGGAAAAGGTGAATTGGGTAAAAGTGGAGAGATGAGGACGAGGATAGACTTCCTTTCCCTTTCACCCCGTTCCCCTTTTCCCCCTTTCTTACAGCCTCGGCAAAGTAAAACTGAATTTGGATCCCCGCCCTACTTCTGAGTCCAGATCTACCGTTCCGCCATGCTGCTCTACCACTTCCCGAACGAAGGATAGTCCCAGCCCGGTAGACTCTTCATCTTTTTCCTGTCCTTCACGAACTACCCGGTAAAACTTTTCCCAGACGCGGTCCCTGGCCTCAGCTGGAATGCCATAACCCCGATCTTCAACTGATAGCCTGACGGCTTCAGCTTCCAGCGAAGTCGTTACCGTAACCGTCGTGCGCTCTGGACTGTACTTGATGGCATTGCTAACCAGATTCCTGACTGCCTGCGTGATCATGCTCTTGTCGGCAGCTACTGGCGGAAGTCTCCCAGTGGGTTGCTCAACCAAGCGGATGCGCCTTTTCTTGGCCACGGTCTGCATACTTGCGATCGTCTCTCTGACAACCTCGTCCAGCCGCAGCGGAATCTTCAAGAATTCCTGCCGGTCTTTTCCCTGCAGTTGGGTCACCGTCAGGAATGTATTGATCATGCGCGAAAGCCGCTGCGACTCGTTGGCAATGATGGTGACAAATTCTTTTGCCTGCGCCGGAAGCTCATGGTCTGCTGTCAACAATTCGGCAAACCCGTTGATGCTGGTTAATGGCGTGCGCAGTTCATGCGACATCAATGAAATCATGTCGCTTCTTAACTGGTCGTATTCTTTAAGAAGCGTAAGGTCTTTTATCACCAGGGCCAGGCAGAGCGGTTGAGCGGAGCTGAGGGGTTGCTTGCCGGTGGGGCTCCACGCTCCTCGCGACTCGGCCAACACCAGCGAGATGCGCAGCCCGTAAGTCGCATTGCGGTCGGCAAAGTGCAGGTCACGTTCATAAGCCTCGCCGGTTTGTAAAACTCTGCGGACGGCCATCGCCGGCTCGTCGAAAACATCGGTGCGAAATCGGTCCAGGAGATCGAAAAAAGTAAGCTTGCGCGTTTGCTCATGCTCGATTCCCGCTAATTCCGCCAGGGCCGAGTTTGCGTAAGCGATCCTGCCGTCGAGATATCCAAGCGCCACGCCATCGCCAATTTCGGCGAGCGCATTAACACCTACGCTCTGCTCCAACAAAGCTCCGTTAAGAACATAGAGCGACTCAAGCCGCTGTTCCGACGCGGTTGCAGAGAGGAAGGCAAGCGAACTTCGGTTGCCGTCCGTCTTATGAGCTTCCGCTCTTTGCAGATTGCGCGCCATCTGCCCCGCGACCGCCGTCAGCAGTGCTCGATCGTCCTCAGCAAATTCTTTGGTGACCCGAATTAGGACCGCTCCAACCGTGCGGTCCTCGTGCCGGAGCGGCACTGCGATGTTTGCAACAGTAGCCTCCGACTCGATCTTCTCTACGATGATCTCCCCCGCGGCTATAGCTCGGTCACATAAACTGACGCCGTCGCGCCAGGCCGAGTTTCTGCTAGTGTCTCGAGAAGCGCTCTGAGTGGCGCGAAGCCGGGCTGAGAAAATCAGAAGGCCAGCGCGGTCGCGACGAAAGACTACGGCATCGCTCGGCGAGAGAACGGTGTCCAGGAGTTGCAAGCCGCTGAGTAAACGGTTTTCCGTCTCATCAGCGTGAACAGCCTCAAATTTTGCTGACGCCGCTATCAGCTTTTCAGTCAGTTCAAGGTCGCGCTCTCGGAGTCGTTTGACTTGGATGGCCACGGCGGAGATTGAAGCTGCGAGGGCTATTGGAGCGAAGAGGATATCGAGAGAGAAGAACCCGGAAGCAAAAAGGCTCAACGCGGCCAGGCCCAGAAAGCCTCCGCCCAGGTAAAGGAACGCTCGGCGTCCTCCAAAGCGGCCGACATCTATTGCCACTGCGAAAGAAACCGTAAAGATAAGGGCAGCACCGATCCAAAAGCTGGGAACTGTTAGTGGAGTGACTGGGCGGCCTTTGGGCAGCAGCACAAAAGCGCTTTGAAGCGACGCCAGCAGTCCGGCTGACCAGAGGGCAAGGCTAAGCAGACCAGCCAGCGAAGCGATGGTGGCATAGGTCGATACTGATCTGAGAGAGGAAGAACGTGCCAAGGTTGAGCGGACCCTAAAACTGAAGTTTGGTTGACTACAGGTTGGTTAGTCAGCAGCTCCTGCTGGGTTTGCAAAAGCGAGGGAATTATACATTGCTGAGCTTTGGATGCCTACGGAAAAGCCTAGACTCGGCGGGCTTGGTAGAAAAGTCTAGCTGCTTAGCGATCCCAATGCCGCCAGCAGCTCCGGTTCCTCACCAACGTCTACAGTTCGGAGGTCGAGCAGGACCAGGTCATCGGCAATGCGACTGATGACAGGAGGTGAGCAAGTTCTCAGTTTCCGTTCAATTTCATCAGCTTTTAGCTCCGCATGTCTTAGTGCCACCAGGGTAGTGGGAGGGTGGACATTGGGCCCGGAGCCACCGCCGACAGCTGATTGACCGGCGATCGTGCTGGCCGTTATTCCCGCGGAGTGGATGTCCTCGGCGAGCTGGGCAATGAGGTGGCGGGCTCTTTCTTCAATTGCATCCGGAGACAGCGCAAGCATTCGCAAGGCGGGTATCTCCTCGATAGCGACGCGGCGATGGGCATTGAGTGTGGCCTCGAGCGCCGCCAGACATAACTTGTCGACTCGCAGCGCGCGGTAAAGGGAATGCTTGCGAAGGCGATCGATGATGTTGCTTTTACCAACAATTAGCCCCGCTTGAGTTGCGCCCAGCAGCTTATCTCCGCTAAACGAGACGACGTCCGCGCCGGCGACAATCGATTCACTTATGATCGGCTCATCACCCAGGCCATAAGCAGAGAGGTCGTTGAGCACGCCCGAACCGGCATCCTCGTACAACGCCAACCCAGACTCGTGCGCGAGCGACGCGAGTTGTGAAAGTTCTGGCGCCGCAGTGAATCCGACGATCCGATAGTTTGAAGGATGCACGCGCATGATGAGACGCGTGTTGTCGTTGATTGCTAGCTTGTAATCTTCCAGCCGCGTGCGATTGGTTGAGCCAACCTCAACCATGCGCGTGCCCGAGTTTGACATGACCTCAGGAACGCGAAAATCGCCGCCAATCTCAACCAACTCTCCGCGCGACACGATAGTATCGCCCGTCCCCGCCAACACCGTCAGAACCAACAATGCCGCTGCCGCGCAATTGTTAACAACCAGAGCCGCCTCCGCTCCGGTGAGTTGAGTTAGAAGCTCCTCTACGTGACCGCCGCGCTTACCGCGAGAGCCCGTCGCGGGGTTGTATTCAAGAGTGCAATAGCCCGCAGCTTCCTGCGCAACAGCCTGGCGAGCGGCCTCGGATAAAGGCGCGCGCCCCAGGTTGGTGTGGAGAATGACGCCCGTGGCATTGATGACTCGACGAAGCCCTGAAAGCGCCTCGCGCTGGCAGAGAGACTGGATTTTTAGCATTGCCTCCTGCAGCAGACCGTCTTTTGTAGTTTCCGCCAAATCGTCCGACTGAATCTGTCTGCGCATCTCTTCGGTGACCTCGCGGGCAATTGCCGTAAGACGCGGCAGACCAACCGACCTTCGCAACGGCGCTAATCCTTCCGTCCGCAGCAACTGATCGACCGAGGGAATCGCACGCAAAGTCAAGTCTTTGGAGGGGGCGTGATTAGCCATAATATTAGGGGAATTTGATTGCCATTGTAGGATAGCTGCTCCTTGCGAACGGAGCAAACGGCATTTTTGTGCAACCGGGATTAGATTCCGCTCTATATCGACTTAGTTGTTGACAGAGAGCTTTTGAAACCCCTAGACTCAGTCCAGTTGCGTTCGGCTACCCGAGTGACGCACCCCGCCCGTTGTTCCCGCCGGTAAGGAGAATCAGCCAGTGTCAAAGTCAAAAGCCGAGAATAGTTTTGCAAGGGCACAGTTGAGAGCCAGGAGTAAGCACAAGTTTTCTGTGGGCCCGTCTGAGCCCACCATAGATGACCAGTTATCTCGACTCGAAGAAGACATTCGCCGGCTCAAAATTGAGTTCGATATGTTTTTTAATGGGGCTACGAAGAGGCCACCTTACGATACAAAGGGCCGCGTGGACACGATGATGAAGCGGATAGGCGATGACCGCAGTCTCACGTTTGCCCAACGCTATCGTTATAACTCATTGGGTTCACGCTACAACGCCTTCCGCGACCTTTGGCGGCGCACGATGCAGGGTCGGGAGGAAGGCCGGGACCCCGGAGCAACGGCAAGGGCAACTGCCACACAGCAGGCAGTGGCAGAGTTCAAGAGAACGGACTTTGTATGCGAGGATGCGCATAAGGACGTCGAGTTGGTGAAGAATATTTACAGCGCTCTCGTCGAGGCGAAGAAGATGTGCCGGGAGTCCGTAGAGGATTTTTCCTTTCCGCGTTTTCATCGGCTTATCGCGTCGCAGGCCGACGGTCTTAAGGAACGGCTCGGTTGTGAGCGAGTCTCCTTTTCGATCGACGTGGAAGGCGGCCACGTGAGTTTCAAAGCCAAAGGCGAAAGAGACTAGCAGGCAGACTGTTATTGGCAAACAAAAAAGGCAACCGCTATGGTTGCCTTTTTCTTTTGCGCTTACCGGACCGGAAGACCGGAAGCGGTCAGTGGCTTTGCAAATGCAAGCCGGGGAGACCTACACCTTCATTACGTTTTCTGCCTGCGGTCCCTTAGGACCCTGCGTCACCTCAAACTCAACTTCCTGACCCTCTTCGAGAGTCTTGAAGCCGTCGCCCTGGATGGCGCTATAGTGAACAAAGATGTCCGAAGAGCCTGGCTGTTCGATGAAACCATCCCCCTTCGAAGTGTTAAACCACTTGACCTTACCGGATATTCTAGACATAGCTACGAATCCTCCTACGATTCGGTAAAACGGGGCGAGAGCTTGAAAGAGCTTTCGCGCGACCTGGGTTAAAGCTTGTGGGCCCGACGCGCTTTTTAGGGGGCGCAACACGGAAACACAATCAAAAAATGCATGGTGAAAAAGCGCTAGGTGGCGCGTTTCATCATGCATGTTCACGGGGGAAAACTACTGAAGACATTGCTGTAAAGCTTGTAAAGCGAAAACTTAGAACCAATTTCGAGGCCCGAAC
>JANMQG010000078.1:0-17361 GCA_031370285.1 Chloracidobacterium sp.
CGACTGTTAAGGAGGGCTTTCGACTTGAACCGTTAGAGCCCTCCTTAACAGTCGGGCTACTGCCCCAACGATGCGAGCCAATGCTGGCGAGCGAAGTTAGGCCACTACCAAGTTGAAGTAGCCTTCAAACTGTGAACTGCAACTCGGCGTTCGAGAATCGTAAGGAGTTTTCAAGTGATAAGAACGCATTATCGTCCAGCAGTTTTTCTTTTGGCTATCGTCTTATTCGTAGTTAACGACTATGGAATGCCGGCGCAGGCCCAGGGTCAGGCCGGAGGTGGCAGTTTACCGGGCGATGCGATGGGCGGCGCGGCGTTGATATTTCACAAGCCGGACAATCCGCCGCTGCACACCGGGAGCGGCTCATCCGCAGGTGCGGCAGGTGGCGGCCGTATCTCGGGCGGCCCTAAAGGCAGCCCTAAAGTCCGAGCGGCGGCGGCTGCGGTTGCGGCCAAAGCAACGGCGCATGAACGGGTGATCGCCAAAGCCAACGCTGCGAGAAGCGCACCAAGACCTCGTTACACCGAGGCAGAACAGCAATACAAACTTGCGGCTACTGAGGATCCAAAAGATGCCCGTGCCTATGCCGGCCTGGGCAACATCTATCTGGACCAGGGGCGCTTCAACGACGCGGTCGTGGCTTATCGCGAGGCTCTCAGGCTAACCGCCGATTATCGTCCGGCATATCAACCGCTTGCTTATTCGCTGGTGCGCCTGAACCGGTACCCCGAGGCGATTGAAACGTTCAGGCAGGCGCTGCAATACGATCCTGACAACCCAGAGATCTACAACAATCTGGCTTTTGCTTACGTCCACTCGGAAAAATATGCAGAAGCGATTGCAGCCTGCCAACAGGCGATCGCGCTTTTGGGCAAAACTGGCGAAGCTTACAAACTGGAGCTGCAGGTCAGGAACGAAGTCTTATCGAATGCTTACAAGAATCTCGGGAACGCCTACAACGAGCTGAAGCAGTACAACGAAGCTGCGGACGCTTTGAAACACGCCACCGAAATCGAACCGAAGAATGCTGCCGCGCATTTCAGCCGCGGCCTCGCTTTGTATAACGGAGGTCGCTATTCGGAAGCCATCGAAGCTTACAAGGCGGTGATTGAGTTAAAACCCAACCTCGCCGGCGCTCACTATAATCTTGCCCTGGCTTACGTGGCGATTAACGACCAGGAAGGCGTTCGTCGTGAGTATGAAATTCTCAAACCACTCAACGCCGCCATGGCCGAGCAGCTTCAGGGCTTCATAAAGCGGTAAGCCTGACAATGCCGCAGCACTTATCCAGGACGAGCGGTGGTTATTTTCCGTTACGGCCCTCGCGCACAATATCAATCAGCGCGCTCAGTCTTTCATCTGCGTGCGTTTGCGCTGCGGCAAGGGCAGCCATGTTTGATTCGAGCGCAGCCGTGTTTGACTCGATTCTTGATTCCAGGGCGGCCGTGTTTGACTCGATTCTGTCTAACCGGCTATCCGTGGTCTGCGCGAGTTGAACCAGCAGCAGGAACGACTCCTCCAGCCGAGCGAGCCGTGGATTGTCTCTGGCGCGTTCTTCCTGGAGACGCTGGATATTGGCGGCAAACTGCGCTTGCTGCTCGAGAATAAATTCCATCGTCTTGCGAATTTCTTCTTCAGTCATACGAGGATCCTCAGCAGCTTCGGGGTGCCGTTATCTTAACAAGACCAAATGCTTAGGCCAAGCTTTCTTCAGCGCCCTCCGTAAGATCGACCGCCGCTCTTAATTCACCAAACACAAGCGCAAGATCTTTAGCTTGATAGTGTGCATTCAAGCCGCTGGGGTTGGGTAACACCCACACAACGGTTTCGCCAATGGTTTGATCCTGCCGGCCGATGGCGGCTTTCGGTTGCTGCCACGCCGCTCGATAAGCTCCGAGTCCCAGCACCGCCAGGAAAGCCGGCTTATACCGCCGCACCTTTGCCATCAGTCGCTTGCCACCCGCCTGCAGTTCCTCGCGACTGAGCTCGTCGGCAGTTGCCGTGGCGCGCATGACTACATTTGTTACCCCAAACCCGTGCTGCAGCAGTTCACGTTCAGCAAAAGGCGAAACGAGTAGATCGGTGAATCCAGCGGCAAACAGAGCGGGCCAGAAGCGATTACCAGGGCGAGCGAAGTGATGACCGACGGCGGCAGTGTAGAGTCCAGGATTGATGCCGCAGAAGAGCACGCGCAAACCTGGCGCGATTACGTCCGGCACAGTTTTGCCCGCGGCGGCGAGTAGTTGTTGCTTGGTTGGCTTCCAGGGTGTAGCGATGATGATATAGAGTAAGGGGACTAATCGATTTCGAAACGATTTTGCTGTGAAGCGCTCTTTTTCGCAACCCGATCCACAACGGTGACCTGCAAAAGATAGCGCCCGGCCGGCAATCCGCTCAACGAGACCTCGGCGGCGTAAGGAATCCGAGCCAGATCCGGCACGGCCTCAACCGAAATCTTTCTCAGGGCGGTTGTCATGATCGGTTGTGCCTCTCGAACGACCTGTATCTGAATAGCAACGTCAGGTTTGGAGTCCGCTGGGGCAAGCGATGCGTTGTAGACCATGACCAGGAACCGCAGATATCCATTAGGTGAAAAGTTGTGGTTGATGCTCAAGTCAACCGAGCTGAGAAGACTGTCAGTGGATGCGGCAGCGTTGCTGATCGCCGGCGGCGTGCGTACGCCCAGCAGCAAACTGCTCAGCGCCAATTGACCGGAGGAAAGGTTGGGAATCTCGATCCAGCCGTGTGCGGTGCCGAAGCGGCCGGTTGTTTCATCACGCACGCCGACACGCACCTGGAAAAGTCCGGGTTTGACGTAGACCGGATAGCTGTAAGTGAGATCCCGTCCGTCTTTTGTGGCTTCAACTGTGGACGCCTCGATCGTTATGCGGTTATTGAAGGCCGCTCCGGGATTGCCCTTGTCATCAAATACAGTTCCGGCGACAGTAACTACCGCCGTCTGTTTTCCGTTTACCGGAAGAAACGAAAGAAACTCGTTCGGCACTTGCAGCGCGGTTGAGAGCATCAGTCCCTTGGCTGGAGTGTTTAGATAATTTAGGCTGAGCGAGAGCGGAATGTCGCGGTCGGGGTAGGGGGCGAGCATCACTGTTCGCAACTCCGCTTCCGGAGTTTTCACCGCATTACTTTCCCTTTTTGCCTTGGCGACCTTCTCAGCCTTGGTTGCCTTCGCGGCCTCCGGCTCTCGATCAAAAAAGCCGCGCCGCACCTGAACAGTAAGGTCAGGCCTTCCCACCACCTTCACTTCAACGCGGCGAAACTTGCTCTGCCGTGTTTCGTGATCAGGTTTCCAGGCGAGCAGGTAATAGGCAGCGGTTTCTTTCAAGGCGCGAGCCAAACCCGGGTCAAGTGAGTTTGTATTGAAGACAGCTTTTCCGCCCGTGTCTGTAGCCAGAGCGCTCAGGCTGTCTTGCGATGCAAGCAGTTCGCCACTGTTGGCGCGTTGCAGCCGGCCGGACACATCAAACTCAGCCGGGCTGCTAATATCGCTTAGGCTAGCCACCAAACCACGCGCGTCCATTGAATAGATGACGACGCCACTGTGTGCCGCCGCGCTGGTGATTCGCTGGAGTCTGGTGCGCGAGTCCGAATTGCGATCGTCGAGAAAGAAACCACCGGATACAAAAAATATTAGTTTGCGACCGGTCAACGTGTTCGCCGATCGAACTAGCCCTTCGAGGCCTGCCAGGGTGTTGGCCGTCACAGCGCCGCTCTGCTGCACCAGTGCCCGTGCGCGAGCGTTTACCATCGCCTCGGCGGTGTCACGCGTCATTCCCGGGCTGAGGCGGATAGTGGCGTCGATAAAATAATCAGTGAGGTCGCGGTCGAAATTCGTAATTAACAACCCCTGATACTCGGTCATCGTGGGGCGTTCAAAATCACGCACCGAATAGGGACGAAGCTTGAGGCGTTCGAGCGCGGCGCGAAGTACGGACTTGTTATCGGTGAGTTGTTGGAGAAAGCCAATCTGGCCACTGGCAGATGCGATCGCGGCTTCGTCATTCTGGCCCATCTCCTGATCGATGAAGCGCGTGATCAGTTTTTGCGTCGTCTGTAGGGCAGCTATATCCAGATGCAGATCGTCGACGTAGAAGAAGATCGGCCGGCCTCGATCCAGGGGCGCCGGCCCGGTAGACCTGGCCGAGTTGGGACGGGCAGAAGAACCACGCGCGGCGGCAATCTGCAATTCTTCATCGATACTCCCGGCAGTGACCCGTTCGAAAAACTCAACCGGCTTCGGTGTTCCATCGATCCGAAGTTCGAAGTCACCACTCTTCAGACCATTCACGAAGCGGCCCTGCTTGTCGAACACCATGACGTCGGTTTGCACCAACTGGGTGTAGATGCGCAAAACGTCGGACTGATCCTGACCCCCCTGGCTCTTCGATTCCCGCGGAGCTTCCTGAGCAGTTTGCCCCTGCCCAACAGGCGAGCTCGCCAGCAGGTAAACCAACAGGCACGCAGGCAGGGGGACCAACGCGACAAACTTCGCCGTCTTGATAATTGAGAACGCTGGAGACATATTTCCGCAATTTCAGCGGGCAAGTTCCGGGGAGACGCTGCTAAGGGGCAGCCAGGAAAGCAGGCCTGCTATGGAGCCAGGAGTCGCGCGAGTGGCTGTCGCGGCTAATATGTATCAGACCGCAGTCGCGGCGCAACCTGAAAACTTTAAGCGCGGATCGTTCGTATCAAACAGCTCAACAGAAAGAATGACCTACCGCAGCATCCGAGCCCGAAGTCTAAACTACTCGCGAAAGAAAACTGGACAAATGACAAACGGTCTCCCAACTGTCTCAATTGACCATATCACCAAGATTTTTGGCGAGTTTACCGCGGTAAGCGAACTGAGTCTCGCGGTCTACCCCGGCCGAGTCTATGGGCTGCTCGGCCCGAACGGTGCTGGGAAAACAACCACCATCAGAATGATTGTCAACATTACGGCTCCGGATTCTGGCCAGATAAAAGTATTTGGACAGCAGATCACCCCAGAGTTGCAGGACCGGATTGGTTACCTGCCTGAGGAGCGCGGACTATACAAGAAAATGAAGGTTGGGGAACAAATCAAGTATTTTGCGGCGCTCAAGAACGTCAACGCTAAACAAGCTGACCAGCGCGTGGATCGCTGGCTGGCGCGATTGAAGTTGGCGGAATGGAAGAACAAGAAGTCCAGCGAATTGTCGAAAGGCATGCAACAGAAAGTCCAGTTCATCAATGCAGTCATCCACGAACCCGAACTGCTAATACTCGATGAGCCTTTTTCCGGTTTGGACCCCGTGAATGTGGAAGTCTTGAAAGAAGTCATCCTCGAACTGAAGGCCGGCGGAAAGACCATCATTTTCTCCACCCATCAAATGGAGGTTGCGGAAAAGATTTGTGACGACATCTGCCTGATCAACCATTCGCGCAAAGTTTTGGAGGGCAGCATCAGGGAAGTGAAGCGGGCGTTCAGTCGCAACGCCGTTGCTCTCCGCTTAGTGGGCGGCGAATCCGTTCTCGAAGATCGCACACTCCTCAGCAAGGTTCAGCGCCACAGTGATGGCCTTGAGGGGTTGCTGGCCGAGGGCGCCACGTCTCAATCACTCTTGAAGGAATTGATTGCGGCGGGCGCGACGATTGAGCGGTTCGAGATGATCGAGCCGAGCCTGCACGACATTTTCATCGAAAAGGTTATGGAGAAGGCATGAACAAATTGTTGGCAATCATCAAGCGCGAGTATCTGCAGCGCGTACGAACCAAGTTCTTCGTCATCATGACGATCCTGGGACCACTCATGCTCGTGGTGTTTACGGTTGTGCCTGGGCTACTCGTTGGCATAAAAACGGGCGAAACGCGTATTGCCATCGTCGACCAAACCGAGGGCACTAAGCTATATGAACCGATACATAAAGCGCTGCTCAAGCCGGATGGTGACGAGAAAGAGAATGACAACCAGCAGAGTGTGGCTGGTTCAGTGAATGAAAACCAGAAGGAACGGATGGAGAAAGCGGGAAAATCGTTCACGGGAAGTTTTCGCGTTGAAGAGGCAAAACTGAACGGCCGATCGCTTGAGGAAGTCAGGCGCGAACTTAATGCGCGTATTGGTCGAGATGAGTTGGAGGGCTATCTGGTTATTCCCCCAGACATTCTGAGTAACAGCAAAAGCAAGCCAGCCTATTACGGACGCAATGTTGGCGACCTCATGACGAGCCAACAAATTCAGAGCAGACTCAATAGCGCAGTTCGCCGGCAGCGGCTGATTGCGGAAGGCGTCAAAGATCAGGATGTCGACGCACTATCGAAGTTTGTCGGCGTCGCTACCTATCCTGTAAATGAAAAAGGAGAGGAAGGGAAAGAGGATTCAGGCGCCGGGTTTGTAATGGTATTCATCATAGCGTTTTTGATCTACATGACCGTGCTGCTCTACGGCCAGGTCGTGCTTGGCGCGATCGTCGAGGAAAAGGAAACGCGGATTGCTGAAATTCTCTTCTCGTCAGTGCGGCCTTTCTACCTGATGTTGGGCAAATTGATAGGCGTTTCTTTGATGGCGCTCACGCAACTGGGCATCTGGGTGGCGGCCTTCGGCGCCGTCGCGGCTTATATCTTGCCCGCCGTGGCAGCGCGAGGCAAAGAAGTAACTTTGCCAAACTTGCCGCCGTTGTTCTTTGTCTACTTCTTCCTGTTCTTTGGCTTGGGATATTTTATTTACGCCACCATCTACGTGCTGGTCGGATCAATGGTTACGACGACACAAGAAGGCGGCCAAATGGCGATGCCCGTCATCTTTCTGTTGATGGCCGGGCTGTACCTGGCTTTTCCGGTCATCCGAGCGCCAAACTCCTCCTTCGCTTTCTGGGTATCGATGGTTCCGTTCTTTTCCCCAATCACGATGATGGTTCGGATCGTTTCACAGACGCCGCCATTTTGGCAGATAGCCTTATCGTTCATCATCGGGTGCGCGACCGTTGTGCTATTGCTGTGGCTGGCTTCGAGAATCTACCGCGTCGGCATGTTGATGTATGGCAAAAAGGCCACGATTCCCGAAGTGGTGCGCTGGGTGAAACAGAGCTAGGAGCGGCAGGCAGGAGCAGACGGCAGGATGGAAGCGTTCAATGAGCCTGCGGAGCAGGCGGAAGCATAAAGCCCAGGGTGGAGCGAAGCGCAGCGAGCGAAACCCTGGGTTACTGCGTTGGAAAGGGGGTAGCCCGCGCGGGCGGCAGACGCGCGAACCTCTGTCGCCCGTTTCACGGGCTCAAAATATTTTTGCGTCCGACACCCAGGGTTCGCTGCGCTTCACCCTGGGCTTTATGCTTCCGCCTGCTACTGCAGGCTAGTTGAATATTTCAGCCATGGTTGTACCAACCCCACCCATCTCGTATGCTCTGCTGGATTTTGGAAGACTCCATCAGCGGCTGAATCATGCCAATTGAAATCGAAAAGAAGTATCGCCTTACCAGGAAGCAACGCGCAGAGGTGTTGCAGCGTTTACCGAAAATCGGCGCCAAACGAAAGGGCGAAGATTTTGAAGTTAACACGCTTTATGCCGGTGAAGCTTTGGACCTGGGGCGTTCGGTGCTGCGTCTGCGCCGAATAGGGAAGCGCGGAATACTCACGTACAAAGAACGCTTTCCCACACGCACCGACATCAAGCATCAACGCGAAGACGAAACCCGCGTGGACGATCCAGACGCTATGGAGTTGATCCTGGAGGCGCTCGGTTTCACACCGGGTTTGATCTATGAAAAGCACCGCGAGACCTGGACGTTGGGAACGGCGGAAATTGTAGTTGACGAGTTGCCTTTTGGTTTGTTCATGGAAATCGAAGGCGCCGAGCAGGAGATCCGCGACATCGAAAGCAAACTCGCCATCAAACGTTTGCGGACCGAGCCGGCCACCTATCCGCAACTCACCTTGAAACACGGGACTGATTACGGCGGCGTTATTGAGGCGCGCTTTCCAACGCCGGGAGCAAAAAAGCGGCTCCGCTCCGCCTGAGAGCGAGGCCGCTTAGTTTCTGACAGAGAAGGGAACTAATTGCATTCCCTCGGGTCGATTACATCCCCATGCCGCTCATACCGCCCATGCCGCCCGGCATCGCCGGACTTCCCTTGTCTTCATCGGGAAGCTCGCAAACCATCGCTTCCGTCGTGAGCATAAGACCGGCGATTGAGGCCGCATTCTGCAGAGCAATGCGCGTCACCATTGCAGGATCGATAACGCCGGCCTTAACCAGGTCCTCGTAAACTTCAGTCTGCGCGTTGAAGCCGAAGCTGTCGTTCTTCTCAGAACGAACGCGTTCGACAACAACCGCGCCTTCTTTGCCGGCGTTCTGAACGATCTGACGGAGCGGCTCTTCGAGCGCGCGACGTACGATGTTTACGCCAATCTGCTCGTCCGGATCGCCTTCGCCTTCCTTGTTGATGAGGAACTTCTCGAGCACTTTCGCTGCTCGAACCAGCGCCACACCACCACCGGGAACGATGCCTTCCTCGACGGCCGCACGTGTAGCGTGCATAGCATCCTCAACTCGCGCCTTCTTCTCCTTCATCTCCGTCTCAGTCGCCGCGCCTACCTTGATTACTGCCACGCCGCCGACGAGCTTCGCGAGACGTTCTTGCAGTTTCTCGCGATCGTAGTCGGAAGAAGTCTCTTCAATCTGCGCTCGCAGGGTCTTAACACGTCCTTCGATGTCGCTCTGCTTGCCGCCGCCTTCGACGATGGTCGTGTTGTCTTTGTCGATCGTGATCTTCTTGGCGCGGCCCAGGTCCTCAAGCTTGACGTTCTCGAGCTTGATTCCCAAATCCTCGCTGATTACCTTACCACCCGCGAGAATCGCAATGTCTTCAAGCATCGCCTTGCGCCGATCACCGAAACCCGGGGCCTTAACGGCCGCGATGTTCAAGGTGCCGCGCAGCTTGTTAACAACGAGCGTCGCCAGCGCTTCGCCTTCGACGTCCTCTGCGATAATCAGCATCGGCTTGCCCATCTTGGCTACCTGCTCGAGCAGCGGCAACAGGTCTTTCATGGAGCTGATTTTCTTCTCGTGAATGAGGATGAGCGGATTCTCGAGCGTGGCTTCCATGCGCTCCGGATCGGTTACGAAATAGGGACTGAGATAGCCGCGGTCAAACTGCATACCTTCGACCACCTCAAGCGAAGTTTCCATTGTCTTCGACTCTTCAACCGTGATCACGCCATCTTTGCCAACTTTGTCCATCGCCTGGGCAATAATGTTGCCGATAGTCGAGTCGCCGTTTGCGGAAACGGTTCCGACCTGCGCAATCATGTCGCCTTTCACATCCTTCTTGAGGCGCTTGATTTCTTGAACAGCGCGCTCCACAGCTTTGTCGATGCCGCGCTTGAGCGCCATCGGATTTGCCCCGGCGGCAACGGTCTTCACCCCCTCGCGGAAGATTGCCTGCGCCAGCACGGTTGCGGTGGTTGTGCCGTCACCGGCTACATCGGAAGTCTTGGAAGCGACTTCACGAACCATCTGCGCGCCCATGTTTTCCAAAGAGTCTTTGAGTTCGATCTCTTTCGCGACCGTCACTCCGTCCTTGGTAATAGTTGGGGAACCGAATTTCTTGTCGATTACCACGTTGCGCCCTTTGGGGCCGAGCGTGATCTTCACTGCGTCGGCGAGTTGATTGATTCCGCGCAAAATCGCCGCGCGCGAGTCCTCACCATGAACTACTTGCTTTGCCATTGCTGTCTTCTCTCCTACTGAATTGTGGAATGTGATTTAGAAACAAAAGCAGCGGCCCTGAGTCCCAATTGACTACGTAGGACTACTTGCCGCCCTTCTTGGTCGTGCTGGCTGCGCCGGCGCGCGCGATGATTCCGAGGATCTCATCTTCGCGCATGATTAGCAGCTCTTCGCCGTCAATCTTGATTTCAGAACCACTGTACTTGCCAAACAGGACCCGGTCGCCCGTTTTGACGTCGAGGGGCTGTCTCGTTCCGTCTTCCTTGTATTTACCCTCGCCGGCCGCGACGACTTCGCCTTCCTGCGGCTTTTCCTTGGCTGAGTCGGGGATGATTATTCCCCCACGAATCTGCTCTCCCTCCTCAATGCGGCGTACGATGACGCGGTCATGCAGAGGTGTAATATTTGTCGACATGCTTTGGAGTTCTCCTTTCAGTTTCCCTTGTAAAATCTAATAAGATTACGTATTTCCTCCGTTAGAACTTCCGTTGAGACTTTCCGGCTTTAGCACTCTCTGCGGATGAGTGCTAAGGATAATTGGCTCTAGAATCAATGTCAACTTCAGGTAGCGGAATTGTTCAGATTGGAGAGGAGATTGCTGCGACTCAGCGCGATCCACCGCGGGCCGCGCGGGTGAGAGGTCGCCTCATTTTTGTTTGGTCGGCAACGCGCTTCGAAATCGTGTTTCGGTGGATCCCCAGGGCCTTGGCGGTTTTTGAAAGATGTTCCTTGTTTCTGGAGAGGGCCTTCTTGATATAGAGTCTTTCGAATTCGTTGACCGCTTCGGCCAATAGAATGTGGCCGTCCAGCATCTCGTCAATCAGGGTTTCAAGTCGGGCGCGCATATTCCTTAGGATCCAGCTAAACAATTAGGGGCGAAACAATCTCAGAGTCCTTCGCCGGTTAGCAGCCGGTAGGCTTCCAGGTAGCGAGCCGTTGTGGCCGAAGCAACCTCTGCGGGCAGCGGTGGCGCCGGAGGCTGCTTGTCCCAGGTGAGCGTCTCCAGATAGTCGCGAACAAACTGCTTGTCAAATGAGGCTTGTGATTTGCCGGGGCTGTAACTCTCCGCCGGCCAAAAGCGGGAAGAATCCGGAGTTAAGGCTTCGTCAACCAGAATTATTTGACCGGTTTGATCGCGTCCAAATTCAAACTTAGTGTCCGCGATGAGTATTCCTTGGCCGCGAGCGTAGCTGCGAGCTTCATTGTAGAGTCGCAACGAAGTTTCACGCAGGTAGTTTGCGGTATCCGCACCCAGCAACTCCCGCACTTGATCCTCGCTAATGTTTTCGTCATGACCTACGTCTGCCTTGGTGGAAGGAGTAAAGATTGGCTCCTGTAGTTCCGCGGATTCAAGGAGATCTTCCGGCAACTTATGGCCGCAGACTTCGCCCGTCTGCAGATAGTCCTTCCAACCGGAACCGACGAGGTAGCCCCTGACAACACATTCCACCGGGAAAACCTCAGCCCTGCGTACGAGCATCGAGCGGCCTTTGAGGTCGGGTGCTCGTTGAACCGCCTCGGGCATCTGTTCCTGGTCAATTGTAATGAAATGGTTGGGAACAATATGCGCGAGCTTTGCGAACCAAAACTTTGAAAGGGAAGTTAACACTTCGCCCTTGCGCGCAATGGCAGTAGGCAAGATGCAATCGAAGGCCGAGATGCGATCGGTGGCGACGATCAATAGGCGGGCGTCGTCAACTTCGTAGACATCCCGAACCTTTCCACGTTTTATTAAGTTCAAGTCAGCAAGGGACATTTGTGAGCTAGCGGCAGTAGTCATGGTATCGTGGCCAAAATTAGCGCGCTTGAAAAGATGATTGAGAAGCGGCGAGCGAGATTCTGCTCGCGAGAAAAAACTTTGTCAAGAAAGCAATGGTTTTAAGTTTGACGACCTTGAAGTAGTGATCAAGAGAAAGTTGAAACCTGGGACTTGCCACCACTCAAGCTCTTCAATGGGACCGCGGGCGTCCCGCCCGCTCCAAGGTATGTTGACTTTAACTCCCGATGATTGCGTCTGGCCTAGGCGGGCGGGCGGGACGCCCGCGGTCCCACTGAAGAGCTTGATCCTGCGCACCCAAACAGTACTCCACATCCGTCAACGCTTTCAGACCGACGTTTTCCATGTAACAATGCCAGCGATCCAAATCAGAAAGCGATCGATGAAATCCGGCGCATTGTTTTGGTGCGTTTGTTAACCCTGCAATATCAATCCATCCAGAGGAGTGATCATTACATGAGTCATCGTCTTTTTCGGCGCGAGCTTTCCGTTCTCTCGTTGGCGCTTGTATTCGTCCTGACGACAACTTCATTCGCGAGACCTTTGCCAGTTTTTGACAAAGTTCTTCAGGCTCCCCAGCAGTCCCGCTCATTACCGCCGCCGCAATACATTCCAGATCACGACTTCGATACGCGCCATATTGCGCTCGATCTTCGATTCGACTGGGAACACGAGCAGGTTAGTGGAATTGAGACGGTCGTTTTCAAGCCACTGCTTGCGGACCTGCGAAAGATTGAACTTGATGCTGCGGAAATGACGATTACCTCAGTAAAAATGGCCGCAGGGGGCGCGCTCAAGTTTGAAATGGACCTGCCAAACGAAAAGTTGCGAGTCGAACTCGGCCGGCCATATCAGCTCTCTGAAGAAGTCACACTCGTGATCGAGTATCACACCAATGGCCCGCAAACTCAGCTTGCTGGTTTGGTGGGGGCGGCGCTTAGATTCATCAAACCAACGGCTGAAGATCCGACTAAGCCAAAGCAGATTTGGTCGCAAGGTGAGACTGAGTACAACCATCACTGGTTTCCCTGCTACGATCATCCCAATGATTTTTTCACGTCCGAGATCACGGCTACTGTAGAAAAACCTCTTTCGGTGATTTCCAACGGAAAGCTGCTCGACACCAGAGATAACCGGGATGGGACGCGCACCTTCCACTGGAAAATCGAACAGCCCCACGCCAGTTACCTAACCTCGATTATTGTGGGCGAATACGTTCCGATCGTGAGCGAGTATCAGGGCATTCCGATAATCACGAATGTCTATCCCAGTGAAGTCAGAGAGGGCAAAGTGTCTACTGCTCGCTTAACCGAGATGGTTAAGTTCTTTTCAGAGAAGACGGGTTTGAAATATCCCTATGCGAAATATGCGCAAACAACTGCTCGTGATTTTGGCGGCGGAATGGAAAACATAAGCGCGACAACGCAAACCGACAACATGATCCATGACGCGCGCACCGAGCTTGACTCGAACACGGACGGTCTACAGTCGCACGAGCTCGCACACCAGTGGTTTGGCGACTATGTCACCTGCCGAGACTGGTCTAACATTTGGCTCAATGAGAGTTTCGCTACCTATTTCCAGGCGATGTGGGATGAACACAAGCTGGGCGGTGACGATTTTCTCTATTCGGATGTAAAAGCCAATCAGGACGCATACCTCGCGGCCTGGAAGCAGGGTAACCGTCACCCGATTGTCACGAAGAACTACGCCAACCCGGATTCGGTTTTCGATACCTATGCCTACCCAGGCGGTGGCGCCGTGCTACACATGCTCAGGCAAACGCTTGGTGAAGACAATTGGTGGCGAGCAATTAACTATTACCTTCGCAAATATGCAAACCAACCTGTCGAGACCGAGCAATTTCGGATTGCGATTGAAGAATCAACCGGACAAGCAATGGATTGGTTCTTCGACGAATGGCTCTACAAAATGGGTCATCCCATTTTTCGTGTCAGCCAGGACTACGATCCGGCGACAAAGCTCCTTAAGGTTTCGGTGGAACAGCTGCAGACGATCGACAGCGCTTCGCAGTTTCCCCAGGTGGCGCTCTTTCAGACTCCGGTGAATATCGAGATCGGTACTGCGTCAGGGACGCGGTTGGAGCGCGTTCAGATTCTTCCAAAAAAGCAACAGAGCTTTTCGCTCACGGTTGACTCAAGACCTCTGCTCGTCAACTTCGATTATCGCGGCACGCTGATCAAGGAACTGGAGTTTGATAAGACGACTGAGGATTTGGCTTATCAAATGACGCAAGACGAAGACGTGTTGGGACGAATCTGGGCCCTCAGTCAACTTCGGTCCCGGGTCACGGCGGCTACGACCTCGGAAGCTGAGAAGCAGCAAATAACGTTGGAGCTTTCAAATGTCGTAACGCGCGACAAATTCTGGGGTGTGCGGGTTAATGCAGCTACGGCGCTTGCAGAGCTAAAGGCACCCAGTGCACGCAGCGCTTTGATGGCTGCGACCAGCGATGCAGACGCTCGCGTTCGCGCCCGGGCGGTTACGTCACTGGCAAACTCAAAAGACGCTTCGCTGACAAGTTTATATGTGAAGTTACTGAGCGATCAGAGCTACGCGGTCATTAAGGCCGCCGCGTTAGCCATCGGGGAATCCCGGGGCCCCGGTGCCTACGAGAGTTTGGTGAAGCTATTGGATCTACCTTCCTGGCGTGACAACATAAGAGCCTCAGCCCTGGCGGGCCTCGGCGAATTGAGGGACAAGCGATCGCTCGACATAGCTCTCCGTTACGCTGCCCGCGGGAATGCAAATCAGGTGAGGGTGGCTGGGTTGCGACTGCTGGGAAGAATTGGGAGCGAAGAGCCTCGGGCGTTCAGTCTGGTAGCGGAGACCGCTGGTAGAGCATTCGAGTCTGGCGAGTCGGCTCTGGCGCAAGCGACGGGTGACGCCCTGGTCAGCTTAGGTGATCCTCGGGGACTCGCTGTTTTGGAGCAAATAAGCCAGAACACTGCGATTTCGCGTCAACTTAGAATCCGCCTTGCCGAGTATCAGGAATTGCTGCGCAAGTCAGTGGCAGGAACCGCCACCCAGGGTACGCACCACCCTTAACCTTGCAAACTGGCTCTCGCGCCCAGACTGCAGGCGGGGGGCAGCGGCCAGCGCCCGAAAGTTCAGGATGGAGAAGGCAGTAGCCGTCGATTTCCTCTTTCATAACAGTTTGGCGGGAAGCCCACTTCTGGAATTGCAGGCTGGTTCGTCCAATTTTTGCGGCTTTTGGGGCTTTGCCGTTGAGCCAGCAAAACTTAGGGCTTGAGTTTGGATGGCGTGTCCTGTAGTATTCTCCTCGCCCGACGTGGCGTCGAACCCCATGACGCCAAACCTCTTAACCCCTGCTTGTCAGTTCCTACAGAGTCATTCTGATGACAAATACTGCTGCTGACAGACAGAAAATTTCCAGGGACAATAGTCAATCGGCCGAACCGCTCGAACGCAAGGTTTCACTGCTTGTCGTCGAAGACGACGAGAATATTTCGAGCGCAATCAGCGAGTATTTCTCTCGTGCAGGTTATGACGTGAAAACCGTTGAAGATGGTTTGATGGGTGTGAAGTCGGCACTGGATGATCCTCCAGATGCCGTCGTTCTCGATCTCATGCTGCCAAAATTGGACGGTCTGGCTGTTTGCAGAGAACTTCGCGAAAAGGCGAATTACCTGCCGATTCTCATGCTCACTGCAAAGGACGACGTGGTTGATAAGGTACTTGGCTTGGAAATGGGTGCGGATGATTATATCACCAAGCCCTTCAGCCTGCGCGAACTTGAAGCCCGAATCAAGTCAGTGCTCCGTCGGAGCAGAACCCCAGTAAACGCCGATGGCACTAAGGACGAGGCTCCTGTCGTTCGCGGTAGACTCAGGATCGATCCGGCAAGGCGAGAAGTTACGATTGGAGGGCGACAGGTGGAGTTAACTCCAAAAGAGTTTGACCTCCTCCGGCTCTTCGCAGCGAACCCGGGTAGGGTCTTTCCCCGTAAATACCTGCTTGAAAAGATCTGGGACTACTCTTACGAAGGCTACGATCGGACTATTGATTCACACATCAACCGCTTGCGAGCCAAGATCGAAGAGAACCCGGAGAATCCTCAGATGGTTCTGACCGTTTGGGGGATTGGCTACAAGTTTAGCGACGAACAGTAACGCGCGAGCTCGTCGTTCTCTCCAAACACCAACTGCCGGTCTCGAACCGACAGATTCGCAGTTGGACTTTCCTTCCAGCCGGCTTGTGCCCATCCAAAGCCTAAAACTTCCCGGCTCCCCTTCACACCATGAAGACGCTTTTCAATCTAAGACGATTCGCAATTTGTAGTCTGAACCAAAAAACCAGTTTTCGGCTGGTTGGTCTTAGGCTTGTCACCGGCTTGGTGTTGTGGCTAGCCGTTGTCGGCGTAGTTCCTCATCTGGTTTCGCAAGCGCAAAGGCCACACGCCCCGAACAGAGTGTGGAACGTCGCAGCGCAGCCGGCAGGATCCGGAACGATGGTATCAATCGCCGCTGACAGCCCCTTGGGCCGAGCGCAAAACTGGCAAGACCGTGAAGGCTACCATTTAGTACTTCCCAACACCGTGCCCGCCGATTCACTCAAAGCCATCCGCGGCGTGAAGGTTCGCCGGGTTGGCACTTCGCTGGAAGTGCTCTTCCGAACCAAGCCAGGCTCCACCGTGAACGTTCAGGCGGAGGGCAACGAGATCACTCTCGTGGTCGACAGGAAGCTGGAAGTGCCGTCGCTAGAGCGCGAATCTCGGAGCGACACAAAGTCTTCTGAGGAGCAACAACTCTCTGAAAACCCAAAAAATGCCTGGCAATCGCGACGCGATCCGGCGCCGCTAAAGTTCTCGTCACCGGTTGAAGATTTGGCCTCAAAATCCAAGGCGCCATCAGGACAAGTTGCCCACACCGCAAGCAACGGGAATCCGCCAATCGGCCCGACCACAACCCTTCCGGCTCAAACACTTCCCCAACGCGATGCTTCCACTTCTCAGGCAAGCGAGGGTGTAAGTGTCCAGGCCGAAGACGAGGGCGCGTTGGCCTCAATTTTTTCCGCCACCAGTGTTTTCGTTGTCATTGCCCTGGGTCTGTTCGGTTTACTTGTCTCGCGGAAGCTTCGTTCGCGCCAGGCGCTCGCACAAGCCTCTGAGAGCGCGCTTTCGGAGCACGCCGAATGGGTCGAGAATCAAACACCGGAGGGCCAAATCCGAGCGCAGCACGAGGCACCGGGAGCTGGAGAGGCTTTAGTAGAGTCTAGCGGTACCGCTGTCGCAAACGGATCATCACGCCAGTCAAGTGTTCGCATGTCGGTAGCGGGCCCGACCACTCTCTACGGTGCCTATCGCATAGATCAGGAGGTCGGGAAACTAGTTCTTGGCCAAACTCACCGAATGGATGTGCTGGCATCTCGGGCCAGCGACGATCGGCGGGCAATAGAAACCTCGCTAACCAAGGGTGTGAATGCGCCCGACCTGGATGAGGGTGCTCGCCGCAGAGCGCGTGAGGCTTTGGAGGAATACGGGTTTGTGGCGCGTCAGTGTGCAACCCTCCTGCGCGCTCCTGATCCTTTTGAGCGCACTTCGGCGGCGCGTTTCCTGGGTGAGATCAAGTCGGAGGCCGCCTTGCCGTTCTTGTTGGAGAGCCTTTACGACTCGGAATCGATCGTTCGCAATCAGGCTGTGGCGAGTATCGGCGAATTGAAACTCCCGTCAGCCATCGGCGCCTTGTTGGATATCGCGCGAACGCACCCCGACGTTCCCAGTGCCTTATTAAGCCGGACCCTTAGTGCCTGCTCGGTTGAGGGATTGGACTTCTTTGATGCCGTGATTCCGGAACCGGCGCAACTGGGAACGGGTTATGGCTCGAGCGTCATCGACCAGATT
>JANMQG010000183.1:0-6465 GCA_031370285.1 Chloracidobacterium sp.
GACATGCCAGATGCATGAAGAGGAATTGCGCGCAGATGAAGTAATCCATTCTGTCACGATCTAACTCGGAAGAAGCGAACGGTCGATTTGTATTAATTGATTCAGACACTAAAGAAACCTGCTCTCTATAAGGTTGCTACGACAACTATAGGGCGTCTACAACTTAATGCAACTCCAGCCATTCCCGAAGACCCGTAATTCACGACTCGAGTCTGGCCTCCATCGTAATCTCGGCCTTGAGTAGGTTGGAAACCGGACAGCCTGCTTTCGCGTTGTTTGCCGCTGTCTCAAAGGCCTGGCTGTCGGCGCCAGGCACTTTGGCAGTTACATCAAGATGGACTTTAGTAATCTCAAAGCCGTTGTCGGTTTTCTCTAAGCTCACTGCCGCTGTGGTGCGAATACTCTCTGCCGTCAGTCCCGCCTGGCCAAGTTGTCCGGAAAGCGCCATTGAGAAACAGCCCGCATGCGCGGCGGCGATCAATTCTTCCGGATTGGTGCCGATGCCGTCCTCAAAGCGCGTGCTGAAAGAGTATTGCGCGTTTGCGAGCACGCCACTGTCCGTCGAGATTGTTCCCTTACCATCTTTGATACCGCCATTCCAGACAGCTGAAGCATTACGTTTCATTTATCCTCCTACCACGAATGAAGTGATTAAGTGAGGATGATAGCTTATTTCAAAGCCAGGGCGAGAACGGGACTACACAGTTGACCCAAACAACCTCACCTCCGGCTGATCTTCCTCGAGTTTGATCAGACGCTCAAATCTCAGGCCGATCTTTTCGAGCAGCTTGATTGAGGCAGCATTGTCTAATGACGTAATCGCCACTATCCGCCTTAACCCCAGCACCTCTCGTCCATAAGCCATCACGGCGGCGGCCGCTTCAAAGGCAAAGCCCTGCGACCAGTAGCCCGGAAGAAAAGCAAAGCCGACATCAACGTCCGGCAGTGAATCTCTCTTGAGCAGCCCACACATCCCGATCGAAACGCCGGATTCTTTCAACTCTACCAGGTAGAGTCCGAAGCCAAACCGATCATAACTTGCTACCGGACCAGTTTGAATATACCGAATCGCGTCTTCAGCGTTTCTAACTCCTTTGTCGCCGATGTAGCGAAGAAACGAAGGCTGGTTGAGGAGTTCGAGAATGAACTCGGCATCGTCAGAGCAAAGCTGGCGAAAAACTAAACGCTCTGTTTCAAGAACAGTCATGAGAAGTTCCTCGATGGATGGTGTCTTAAGTTCAATTCCTCTGTGTGAACTTTGTGCGCTCCGTGTCTCTGTGGTGAGTGGTTGTCGGGGCGTTTATCCACCACAAAGACACAAAGGACACGAAGGTTGCACAGAGATCAAGTTGCTTCGTGCCCTTGCCTTAACTTCCGGTACATCCTCGCCGCCAGGTATATCAATAGGGCCGGTAGCCACACCCAAATGATTTCACTGCCGAGCACTCCTAATCCTCGTTCACTAAAGAATCGCATTCCGATGGGCGAGACTTCAATTGGCCGCAGCGGAAAAAAGTACCGCTCGATGCTAAACGGCGCGAACAGCGCCACACCCAAGCCGCCATTCGTCAAGGCATCAAGCAACGGATGAGACAACGTGACGACCGTGAAGTAGAGAATCGGGCGAAGCTTGCCGAGTTCCTTTTGCCGTTTCCCGAACGCGAACATCCCTACAACTAACCCGACAAGCAATGCAAACGCGATCGAGTGAGTCAGCCCGCGATGCCCCAACATACTGTCGTACCTGACGCCGAAGGCAAATCCGATCGCGTCAACATCCGGCAACATCGCGCACGTCGCCGTCAAGACCCAAAAGCGCAACGGCATTGACTCCGAGGCGTAAGCACCGCCAACAGCCGATGTAAAAATGGCGTGTGAAAAGATAGTAGGCATGCGTTTATGAAGAGCCAACGATCACGGCGAATACTTCGCTGCAAGTTTCTTCACGGTCGTCGAATTTCGCAAAGTCGCGGGCAAGCCGAGAGTCCTTTCCAGTCGTGCTCCCGAAAATTCTGAATCGCTAAACTTCGTCCGGAGTAACCAATAGACCTCGCGTCCATGCAAATGAAAGTCATTCATCTTCAAGCTGAGCGCCAGCAACTTCTGCTGCGCTGCATCGCTGGGGCTCGTCGCCATGAAGCCGATGTAAAGCGAGTGGCCCGCGGCGCTGAGCTCCGCGTCGGAGAATGGTTTGTAACTGGCGATCTCAGTCAGTTCAGACGTCGACCGGATGAAGGTCGCGACCGCGTAACCGAGTGTCTGCTGCAAAGAAGCTTCTATGTTCCTTTCGAGCACCTTTGTGCTCCGGGAAGGTGAGTCGAAAATGACGTTGCCGCTGGCGATGAACGTCTCAACCTTGGTGAACCCGAGTGCTTCAAAGAGCCCTCGGAGATAGTCCATTTTCACCGTGTGGCCGCCGACGTTGATGGCCCTTAGAAATGCAACGTATTTTGGCATGCTGTTGTTTGGAGTTCACTGCCTTTCCGGTTTTATTGAGATCTTGTCGTCACCCGTTGTGCGGCGTGGGTCGACGAAGTCAGCACCGGGAGAGCGGTAGCGACCGGGTCATTGCACGCGCACGAACTCGCCCCCGGATGCATCATTCCGTCAGGCTTAAGTAATGGAAACTATACCCCGTCGCTACCGCTCCCGGTTCTGACTTTCTCCCTGCTGGTCGGGAGTCCATTGCCTCCGCTCGACATAATCACCCGGTTATTCCGTATTACGAACGTGTACTCGTCTCCGTCGCCATAGCTCCAGCACCCGATCAATACTGAGTGCAATTAGCGCGGCGTAAACCAACGCGAGGCCGAAGTTCACTGTGAGCCAGAACGCGGGACTCTGCTCGCGAGTGATGTGTTGGTAGTCTGACCAGTACTCGCGCAGTGAACAGATCTTCCAGCCCCACTCGATGAGATCGGCGGCGCGATCCATTCGCCACGACCGCAACATCGTCCGCTCAATGTAAAGCGGAAGAAACGGCACGAACGCGAGCGCAACGGCGAGCACGAGAGCTAAGCGGAGCAGCCTTTTCATCGAAGTTTTATCTGGCAGCGCGTGTTGTCAGCATGTCTCGGCCGCAGGCGACGAAACGTAATAGGCGTACGCCGCCCGAGCCAGTTCAGCAATCAGTTACTCCCTTCATTGCGCCAGACTGGGCCCAACGCTCACCTGGAAAACGTAATCTTTTATTTGTCTAACCCCACCCGCCGTAAGAGATCATGAAAGCGCGGGTCTGAGCGAAGCGCATCCCAGCACCGATCAACTTTGAGGTAAAGCAGTAGCTCTTCACGCTGTGCATAAGAGCGCTCAAGTAGATCCATTGCCCGATCATTCTCGCCGAGCCGTGCGTAGTAACTTGCGATGCCCGCAGGGCCACTGGTCGGGTCGTCTTCGACGATCTCCAACCACTTTTGCCACGCGCCCCGCTCACCAAACAACGCATAGGCTTTTTTGAGTGAGGCGAGGTCCTGGTTCCGTTTTACCTTTAGTGCGGCACTCCCTCCCGAGAGGTCTATCCATTTTTGCTGTTCTGCAAAGGCGTCCTCAAATCTGCCTCGTGCAGCGTAAGCAGAGACCAGGTACCAATGCAGTGGTGCAGAACTCGGATCCATCTCAAGCGCTTTGAGATACTGCGCAATCGCCGCATCGAACCGGCGCATGTAGTACGCCTGCAACCCAAGGTCGGTGTTTATGGCAAACGAGAACGGATCGAGTTCCCGGGCCCTTTGCATCTCGGCAATAGATTCGTCGTTTCGGCCCAGCAGCATGAGCTCCCACGCGTACCATTGATGGGCGGTTGCATAATTCGCGTTTAGCTCAAGCGCCCTCTTGTACTCAAGCTCCGCTCCCGGCCAGTCCCAATCGAAATTCAGCTCGACGTATGCCAGCGACGTGTGTGCCTCGGCCAAACTGTTATCAAGCCCGAGTGCCTTAATCGCAGCGGCCTTTGCCTTTGGATATGTTTCCTTCTGCGGCAGGATGTAGTAGCTGCTTAGCAGGTTGTAGCAGTCGGCCATTCCCGCATAAGCCAAAGCGTAGTTGGGGTCTTTGGAGGCGGCCCTTTGGAAGTAGTCAAGAGCTTTCTCAAAACCTTCGGCATTCCGCTTGTTCCAGAAATAACGCCCCCAAAGATAGAGTTGATAGGCATCTACGTCAGCTGTATCGCGCTTCGTCAACCGTCCTCTTTCTTCCGCAGTCAGAGTCAACGTGAGCGCCTCTGCGATCCTTTCAGAGATTGTGTCCTGCACGGAAAAGATATTAGTCCACTTCTCGTCGAAGCTATCTGCCCAGAGGGGACGGCCATCTTCTACACTCACGAGCTGTACTGTAACGCGAATTCGATCGCCGGCACGCTGGACGGTGCCTTCCAGTACGGAATCAACTCCGAGCAACCGCCCAATATCTCTTGGCTCCGGTTGCTGCTCTGTGTATTTGAAGATAGTACTGGTGGGCAGCACAGTGATTCGTTTCACGTTGCTCAGCCGGGTAATCAAAGCGTCAGCCATCCCCAGGCGCAAATACTCTTCATTCGATATTTCGCCGACCGACCGGAACGGGATTACGGCGATAGACCTTACTGAGCTGGCAGTCTGCTTCGGGTTTGTGCCGCCAGAATTCCCAACATAATGGAAAGCCAGAATTGATCCGCCGGCCAGCAGGGACAGCGCAACAAACACGTTCCTGGGCCTACTCCAAATATTTCGCCAGCGGTTAGTAACCACATCCCGATGTGAAACCGGCTCAACCTGAGTTTCGGTACTAACTTCTTCTTCAAAGGTGATCTCTGCCCGGGTGTGTGTCTCGAGCACAAGTTCTGTGTCCTGATCGTCCAGTTCACGGACGTCAGCGACAAAACGATAGCCATGCCCCGGAACAGTCACAACATAGTTATGCTCGCCCGGAGTTTCCCCCAGAACTCTGCGCAGCGTCGAAACATTGCGGGTGAGGTTGTTTTCCTCGACGACCGTGTCGGGCCAGACCATGCGCATCAACTCGTCTTTGTCGAGTGCGCGGTCGCTGTTTTGCACAAGTACCAGGAGAATGTCGAACAGTTTAGGAGTGAGAGGGACGATTTGTTTGTCCCGCAGAAGCACTCGCCTCACGGGGTCGACACGAAACCCACCGAACTCGTAATAGTGTCTCCGGGGTCGCTCCATCAATCCCTTTCACATTTTTTCCGAACTTTTCCGCAATCTTCAATGACTTACGAGGCGCTCGCGGTGTAACCCTGCTCGCGAGGAGAAGAACCAGTCTGGGGATTTATGAATCTGCCACTCGGATTGTAATCCGGCGCGTATGACGAAACAACGAAAAGACGTTGACTGCGGCAGAGGAGACCAGCTCACGGCAACCCACGACCAGCATAGAGCAAGGCCAGAGGCGTTGAGTTGAAACGAAGAAGAACTACGAAGATCACCGTCGAGTCACATCAGTTGCTTGTCATCAAGAATGCCCACCGATTGCAGCAGCTCTTATGCGTCCATTGCGCCGGACAAATACTGGCGGCGGAAGAGGCAAGGGTCGTAGCGGGTGTTAGTTCTCGCCTGCTACACCGCGAAATAGAGGCAGGGATGATCCATTACACCGAAACGTCGGAAGGATCCTTATTAGTTTGCCTGAGCTCGCTCCTCGATCGAACCGTAAATCGCGGCTAGCTTCGGGCAAATCCTTTGACGAGGTGCAGACCGTGAGGAGCAGGAACGATGAATGTGCATTTCAGGACGAGACAATTAAGCCCTTGTCGGTTGACCGCCATGGAGCTGGCGTCCTGGGAGGTAAGAACCCAACTTAGCAAGAGAGTCGGAGTAGGGATACGCATTGCTGCGCACCCCCTCCGCAGATCCGGACGAGCGCTGCTAACGCATCCGGCTCCTGTCTTAGGTGATGACGACTAGCATGAACATAAACACCAGTCGTATGCAGGGTAGTGCCACGGGCATGTCATATCCGGCGCTGAGTCCGGGACTTGCTGCACGCATCCACATACCCCTTGACCAGCCGCCTTCCCTCCATCCGCTCCGCGCTGACCATAGGCGTCAGGTTGTTCGCAGACTTCGTCGGTACTATGCGGCTGTCCGACTTCCTGCGGCCGTTCATCATCGTCGTACGTCCTTAGACTTCACGATGCGACCCCAGCTTGTGAGCTGGGGTGGCCGCAGGACCTCCCGGTTCTCGCGCAGGTTGTTTCCGTACATGCCTGGGGTCTCTGACCTCGCGGGATACCTATGCTCCTTGCCAATACGGAGCATTGATTGTGGCCTTCCCCTCTCTCCTACAGGGTCGGCATCCCGAATGTCGATCATTTCGCGGCTCAATACCCAGCCTGCACTTTCCCCTGTCAACGCTTCGACTCGTGGATTGCTCCACGCGACGCATGACTCGGGGTCGTCACGGTTGGCTAGACCTTTAACGTTTGAAACTTTCATTCAATACAACCTGCCGGTTTATCCCGGCGCACAGGAG
>JANMQG010000226.1:0-2058 GCA_031370285.1 Chloracidobacterium sp.
CTGGTCACCGGCGATTCGGGAACTGGCAAGGAGTTAGTAGCGCGCGCTATCCATGACCTCGGACCGAGGGCCGAGAAGCCATTCGTTTCGATCAACTGCGGCGCTTTCACTGAGACCTTGCTCGAGTCCGAGCTTTTCGGTTACGTGAAAGGCTCATTCACCGGAGCAAATACGAATCGTAAAGGACTCTTTGAAGCCGCTAACACCGGCACAGTTTTCCTGGATGAGATTGGGGAGATGTCTCCCGCGATGCAAGTAAAACTCCTGCGCGTGTTGCAGGAAAGAAAACTGCGTCCCGTGGGCGCGACTGAAGAGACCACGGTTGATACGCGTGTCATTGCCGCCACCAACCGGGATCTCAGCAGCATGGTCAAGGACGGAACGTTTCGCGAGGATCTCTACTACCGAATCTCCGTCATTCCCATCGAGCTTCCCCCGCTACGCGAAAGAACTGAGGACATCCCTGAACTCGCGAAGCACTTCGTGGAAAAGTTTGGCACTAGTGTGGGTCGTAGTTTGACTATCAGCGATGCTGCTTTGCGCCTTTTGGAGCAGTACCTCTGGCCTGGTAATGTCCGTGAACTTGAGCACGCGATTGAGCGCGCTGTGGCGCTGGAAACCACCGACTCGATCCAACCCGAGCGTTTGCCTGAGAAGATTACTAACTACAATCCTTATCGCATTGCCGAAGTCTTTGAGTTTCCGGAAGAAGGTCTTAACCTCACCGCCCATCTCGACCAACTCGAAAAAACCTATGTCCTCGAAGCTCTCCGCCGGACTGCGGGAAACCAGACAAGTGCTTCCGAGATCCTGGCGTTGTCCGTCCGATCGCTGCGGCACCTGTTGGACAAACATGGGATTCGAAGTCTCACGGCCCAGATGCGAGACGAGCGCCGTTCAGGGGAGTCGACGCCGCGACGCCGCGCGTCTGATCCCGCCCCGCGACGCCGTGAGGAAGACGATTCTGAGTTTGCCGCCAGCGCCGGCGAAAGCTGAAATCCTTATTCTCCCAACCAACGAAGTTTCCTCGATCCACTTTTGACGGAATCCGTCATCGACCTTCTGCCGTAATTTGTCACTAAGCCGAAAGCCCTCTCGGCCGCGAAGGTCATTTAAGCCAAAACCTCACTATTTATTGGTGTTCTGCTCAGCCCTACCCGTGGCACGCGCCTTGTAAACAGCCAGCCTGACACTTCGCGCTCTGCGCGGTTACATCGTGAGAAACGAAGCCGTTGGCGCGAGAAACTTCTAACACTTTCTCTCTAAGGAGCACGAATAAAGAAATGAATACGAACAAACGCCAAGAGGGCTTCTCACTGATAGAACTCCTCATCGTCGTCGCGATCATCGGCATTATCGCCGCCATCGCTATTCCTAACCTTTTGGCTTCACGTCGCGCCGCCAATGAAGCCTCAGCAACTGCTTCCATTCGCACGTTGACCAGCTCAGAGGCCACCTACGCCGCCACCATCGGCAATGGCGCCTACGCCCCCCTCGTCAGCCTTAATGGCCAGGGCCTTATTGACAGCGTCCTTTCGGGTGGCTTAAAGAGCGGCTACAACTTCGCCGCAACGCCAACCGGTGCGGGCACAGCCGCGTCACCGTACGCGTATGTCACGGGAGCTGCCCCTGCTACTTTCTCTGGCGTAACCGCCACTGGAACGCGCGCGTTCTGTTCTGACGCTACCGGCGTTATCCTCGCGCAGGCGGCAGCATCCAGCGCGGCTCCGACAACCTGTGTTGCCAGCGCCACGAATGTCGCCATCGGCAACTAGGGCGGACCCTCGCTACCAAAGCCTCAGAGCACATGGTTCAACCACCGCGCTGTGTTTGAGCTTACTGGTTCAGTTTCAACACCATGGAAGTAGCAGAGAGTTGCTCCATGGCACTCTGCAACGCTTCCGGAAAGGCATGAATAAGAAATGAAAACGAACACAAACCAAGAGGGCTTCTCACTGATAGAACTCCTCATCGTCGTCGCGATCATCGGCATTATCGCCGCCATCGCTATTCCTAACCTTTTGGCTTCACGTCGCGCCGCCAATGAAGCCTCAGCAA
>JANMQG010000007.1:0-100101 GCA_031370285.1 Chloracidobacterium sp.
AAGGTTCGGGTCGACCGCGAATACGGTCCCGAAGAACCCGAAAGCGGACGTGTTGTTTACCGTGTAGGCGAACGGCGTGGTCGGAACCACAGGCGTCGGGAAGTTACCCGGCACCGGATTGAAGGACGGCGCATCCGGGCGTGGCGTTAGGATAGAACGCAACTGGGTGGACGTGCCATTCAGCGCATTAACCGTTTGCGAACCCAACCCCGTGTGATTCAAGAGCGCATTGTCAGGAGCGCGCTCATATTCATCACTGTTGTAGCTGATGCGATAGCCGCCCCGCAGTACAGTTTTCCCTTCGCCGGGAAATAATTTGCTTATGAACCCGTTCTTGAAGTTCGGCGACCAGGCAAAGCTAGCGGTCGGTCCGAAGTTGTTCTTGTCAGCCTTGAAGAACTGGCCGTTGCTGCTGCCTGCGTTGCCGCCGACGATCTGGTAAACGCCAGCCGGATCGAGAGCAGCCTGCTGAGCAGTTTGCCCACTGGAAATACGCGGTTCGAGGTAGATCCGATCGACGTTCCGCAGGGGGGTAAAGAGGTCGTAGCGCAGGCCAAGGTTCAGTGTTAAGCGCGGGGAAACACGCCATTGATCCTGACCATAGCCTGACCAATTCTCGTAACGCAGATCACGCCTGGTTGGCGCTCCATTCCGGAACCCCTGGTTACTGTCCACCAGGTTCGAAGTCAGCGTGGCTGTACCGATGATGCCGGCCAAAAGGTAGCGAAGGTTGTTGGCGCGGGTGCGATCTGTCGTGCTGATTGTTCCCGGGAACAAGGCCGAACCGAGACTCGAGGTGTTCGGATTGCTCGTGGTGGCGAATGAATACAGCGGGGTGGTGCCGGCAAAGTTCAGAGCGACCGTCTTGTAAGCCTGAAGCTGGCCGCCGAACCGCAGCGAGTGGTTGCCCCAGGTGTAGTTGGCGTTGTCCTGAAGGTTCCAGTAATCGGTATTCCGACCCTGGCTTCTGAAGCTTCCCTCCGGGTTGCTAATGATGCCTGCAACTGCGGTTCCCGATGGTGTCTGGTTAGTGCTGAAGTTGAAATCTGGAGCGACGCCGCCTTCTTTGAAGAAGGGCTCGCTGCGCTGGTAGCCGGCGCGAATCTCATTCGAGAAACTAGGAGTTGGCGACATGTTATAAGCCGCTGTGTAGAAATTGGTTCCCGCACCCTGGAACACGAACGGAACGGTTTGGAAACCGTAGGCCAGGTCGGTGCGTGGATTGTTTTCAATATTGCGCTTTATGACGATGTTGAGAGCATTCCGGTCGTTGAACTGGACGTCGAATCGTCCAGCTTCCTGGTCACGAATAGTCAAGGCGCCAAGATTGAAGTTGCAAACCTGCGTGAAGTTAATACCGTTCAGAGTGCCACCGCACGTCGTCGGCAATCTATTGAGAATTCGGCTCGTGACCAACGGATCGACCGACATCACGCCGCCGGCGTTGTTGAATCCAGTTAGGTTTGCCGGCACTCCCAGATTCAGACCGGCGCCGGTCAGCACGTTGACGGTGCGCTGGACGCCACCCGAATCGGTGTAGCTAAACGTTCCATTGCGGGCCGCGGCCAGCAAGGTCGTTCCCGTTCCGGCCGCCTGCGCCGCCTGGCGGAAGAGTTCCGCATTGAAGAAGAAAAAGGCGTGACCTTTCCAAAGGGACGGCCCATTTTCACCGAACGCCGGCAAAGGTGCAGGACCGCTGATGGTACCGCCAAACTGGTTGCGGTTCAGGAACGGCTTGGCAATGTTGTTCGTGTTGTTGAAGAACCGATTCGCCGTAAACTTGGAGTTGCGGTTGAACTCGTAAAGGGCGCCGTGAAAATTCTGTCCGCCGCGCGGAGTCACGAGTTGGACCACCTGCGAACCGCCAAACTCAGCTCCCGAGTTTTGCAGGATCGCTGTGAACTCGCCCGTGTCGTCAACCGTCGGACGATCCTGCACGAAGCCGCCGGTGCGGATGAAGTTATCCTGCACGTTGATACCGTCGCGCGTGTAGTTTGTCGAGGAACTCCGTTGACCATTGATCGAAGAACTGGTCGGGTTGACTCCGGGCAACAGGTTAAGCAGAGCAAGCGGGTTGCGGCCATTGATCGGCAACTCTTTTACCTGCTTCTCGCTGATGGTGTTGCTCAACTCTCCATTCGATGAGTTAACAACGTCCGCGCCCGCGACGATGGTGACGTTTTCTTTCACACCGCCGACCGTCATTGCCACGTTAAGTGTGTTGTCGCGACTCAGATCAATCTTTACATCAGTGGCGGTAAAGGTGCTATAACCCGTCGCCGTAACGGTAACTGTATAGATACCGATCTGAAGCTGAGGGAAATTAAAGTTGCCTTCACCGCTTGCGGTAACAGTCTGTTCCCGCCCCGTCTGATTGTCCTTGACGGTGACAGTAGCGCCCGGAATAACCGCTCCGCCGGGATCGGTGACAGTGCCGATGAGTCTGCCCGTACTGCCTTGCGAAAAGGCCGAAGGGGCTAACACAAACAGCGCGAGCACCACTGTCAAAATAAATCTGAAATTCTTCATGGTAGGCTCCTTGGAAACTGGGTTTTCAGCTTGGATTCGGCAGAGCCATACCCTGAGGGGAAGCACTGCCGAAACTTACGAGATGTTCGTTTGGGTCATTACGTTTGGAAAAAACCATTACGAGCAAGGCAGGGAGCAAGAATCGTGCCGCCTTGGCATTTGAAGTGAAACTCTCTAGATAGGGCGTTTTGCTCGGGCTAAGCCCCAATTTTGCCCCGACAATCTTGATAATTTTGGATTCTTATACGAATACCTAAATCTTGTTCACGCCGTTTTCAAGCACCGCGATTGTTTCGGGATCTTAGTCAAAGCTACGACCGTGCTCAGCCCCCGATCATTTCACGACCTCAAACTCAAAGTGGAGTTCCTTGCCGCGGAAGATATTCGAGAGATAGAACTCCCAAAAAATTCGTGTGAAGCGAAGCGCAGCCAAGCGCTGATCGAGATTGGTTACCCATTCGAGGCCGAGCACACGTTAGAGATTTGCAAGGCTGACGTAGGTGCGCACGGGTCGCAGTTCTACAGTGGTGTAAAACGGGAACGGAGTACGCTCGGGCATGAAGCAGGTGAACGAGTAACTATTGAAGTGGTTTCGGTGCGTCGGGTCTGTAGGCCAGTCGGGATTCGAATAGTGAGGCGTCTTCTCCCTTAGACTGAATTCCGCTTCACCACCTCAAACTCAAAATGGAGTTCCTTGCCGCGGAAGATATTCGAGAGATAGAACTCCCAAAATTTTCGTGTGAAGCGAAGCGCAGGCCAGCGCTGATCGAGATTAGTTATCCATTCGAGGCCGAGCACACGCCAGAGATTTGCAAGGCTGACGTAGGTGCGCACGGGTCGCAGTTCTACAGTGGTGTAAAACGGGAACGGAGTACGCTCGGGCATGAAGCAGGTGAAGGAGTAGCTGTTGAAGTGGTTCCGGTGCGTCGGGTCGGTGGGCCAATCGGGATTCGAATAGTGAGGCGTGACGATCTTGATGACTCCGCCGGGCTTCGTTATGCGATGAAGCTCACTGACGAAGGACATGACATCCGGAACGTGCTCAATCACGTGGCGGCAAATAATCTGATCAAATTCATTATCGGGAAACGGATAAGGCAGCACGCCGAGATCGTGAATGACGTTGGCGTTAGCACGTGGATTAGAATCAATGCCGATGGCGCCAGGGTATTTATTCTGACCACAGCCGACGTCGAGAATCTTTGGCGCGGAGGCGGGCGCAGACTGCGATGAAGCTGTTGTCGGTGGTCCGGGGGCGATCATTGACGGCATTGACGGCATGGAGGGCATGGCTGGCTGAAATTAGTTTTGCTGAAAAAGAAATTGAGCGAATAACTTCAGGTCGAAAGCGTAAACTGGCAAGCCAAGTTTCATCGTCAACTCTGCGAGGGTCATCCCATCAAGCATGATGTCTTCATCGCTTTTGAGTGTACTCCTGGGGATGATCACAAACTCACCGCTAATACGTCCACGCGCCGAAACCAGGTCACCGCCCGTAAGCAGCCCCGCTACTGAAACGTCGCCGCCAAAGTAGTTGTTTTCAACTCCCTCCACCATTAGCTGGGTGCCAAAGCGCACATTCAACCTTTCGATAAGAGGTTTGAACACCGGAGCGAAGAGCGTGCCTGTCAAAATCGTCCCTCGCAGTTTCGCGTGGTGTGACAATGGTCGCCGCTCCAGGCGTTTCAGCAGAGCAGCGAATTCATTCGTGAAGGAGCGCACCATGCCGATCCCGTCTTCGATCTGCGGGTACGCGCCATAGTGTGACCGCGCCGGCACAGCGCGTCCGGCGCGCAGGTAGATTTCGTCGCCCAGGAACGCGAACGTTGTCCCCAGCTTCTTGCGGAAGTCAGACTGAATCAGTGCGACTTCAGCGATTATTTGCTCGCAGAAGTCAGGCGTCACAGCAGTGAGCCGCGGGTCAGTGTTGTACCGCGTCAGGCCAAGCGGAACAATAGCAACGCTGGTAATGCGCGGATACTCCCGAGCGAGATCGGCTATCGTCTGCTGAAGAATCCGGCCGTCGTTAATTCCCGGACAAAGCACCACTTGCGCATGGATTTCAATGCCTGCATCCAGGAGGCGCTTGAGCTTCGGGGCAATGTCGGCCCGGTCCTTGTCGATTCCCAACAGGTAGGCACGCACGTCCAGATCGGTTGCATGAACGGAGACGTATTGCGGAGAAAGGCGTTGCTCGACAATGCGCCGCATTTCGTCTTCGCTAATCGAAGTGAGCGTGGTGTAGTTACCGTAGAGGAAGGAGAGCCGGACGTCTTCGTCTTTGATGAAGAGTGATGGCCGGGCGTCAGCGGGATTGCCGTTGCAAAAACAAAAAATGCATTCGTTGGCACACTGACGCGGAACAATCTGCTCGAAGCTAAGTCCAAAGTCCTCGCCTTCGCCGCGTTCAATTTGGAGTTCCCAGTCTTCGCCAGTGCTCTTGCGGACCTCCATCACGAGTTCAGTTTCGCCCGCCGTTTGAAAGCGAAAGTCGAGGTAGTCGCGTACTGGACGACCATTTACCTTGATAATCCTGTCGCCCGACTGGAGTTCTAACTCAAAACCGAGGCTCTCCGGCGAGACTTCGGCAATTTCGACACCGCGCCGGCGAATGCTGGTAACCGCCGGAGCCACTGCGAATTCGTACATGCAAGAATAATGTCCGACAAAACCTCGTTTGTCGAGCAGGGCTTGCTGTTCGACGGTCGTCGGTCCTCCGTCATCGGTCGGCTTTTGGCAAATCAAAATCTGTCAATTTTGTTGACAATCCGCGCGCGCTTTGTTAGTTATGCAGCGCGTTTTAAATCCATCCAATATTTTTCGGTTTTTCCGGCTTTCTCCAACCTGTTTCTCTGAGTTGAGATCTGATGAATAACAAACTAAAACCAGCACTTCTAGGCGGCCTGATTGTGGGCGTGCTTTCGGCGATTCCAATTATCAACTATTGTTGTTGTATTTGGACCCTTGGTGGCGGCGTGCTAGCTGCCTTCCTTTACGTCAAGAGTTCTCCTACCCCAGTTAAGATGGGTGACGGAGCGATGGTCGGTGGTCTCGCCGGAGTGGTTGGCGGAATTATCTACTTTGTTCTCAGCCTGCCAATCAACATCTTCTTTGGAATGGCGGCAATGCAGGAACAGCTATACCGAAGCGGCGTTCGCCTGCCTTTCTCCGGCATCGTGCTCGTAATACTGACGAGCATAGTAGGCGCCATTATTCTGGCAGTGCTCACGGCTCTGGGCGGAATTATTGGCGTGGCCATATTCGAGAAGCGTAAGGACGGCTCGGTACCGCCGCCGCAGAATTTTGCTTAAGGCCCCGGAAGCTCTGGCTCCGGTTTGTGAGGATTCAGTTCGACTGAATCAATACAGCCCTAAAGAATCTCAGCGACCCGAGGAGAAATTAAATGTCTCAAGAGTGGAATTCCCCGTCACCATCAGGTGCAACGTCGGAGGTCCAAAACTATTTGATCCCGGCGATCCTGGCCACGATATTCTGTTGTTTGCCTTTGGGAGTGGTGTCGATCATCTTCGCGACGCAGGTAAACAGTAAGGTAGCGAGTGGCGATATCGCAGGCGCGATGGAGTCGTCCAAGAAAGCCAAAATGTTCATGTTTATTGCGATCGGCTTGGGGCTGCTGACTTGGATTATTGTCATTGTTCTGTGGATTTTTGTTTTTGGAATGGCGGCGGTAAGCAACTTGTAGGCGCGACTCTGGGATTTTTTCTTCCTACCGAGTGCCTTGATAACCTGGCGATCTTTCAGATGACTTTCGGAGCATGAGTTAATGAGTAGATATTGCACAAAATGCGGCGCCGTAAACGATGACACTGCACAATCCTGCACAAGCTGTCAGGCTCCTTTGAGTCCCGTTAGTGGTTATCAGCCAATGCAGTCGGTCAACCAGGGTATCCCCGGATCGATGACCGACTTGAAGTCGATGGGCGCAGACAAGAAGCTTGTCGCAGGCATCTGCGGTATCCTGGTCGGTGGATTTGGAGTTCACAAGTTCATCCTCGGATACACGACAGAAGGAATCATTCAACTGGTTATCACTTTACTGACTTGCGGCGCCGGGTCAATCATCGGCATTATTGAAGGGATAATCTACCTAACAAAGTCTGACGAAGAGTTTGTGAGGACGTACATACAAAACAAGAAGGGCTGGTTCTAAAGAGGACAGCCCACTTGATTCATCTCGGCAGCCGAACGATGGTCAGGCTTCTTCAAGCATTTTTCGGGCCGTCTCCGCACGCATCTCCTGTATTTCGTCTTAAACATTCCCATGTTAGCTTAGCTGTCTCATGAGGCTCGATGAGATAGTGAACAAACGTCTGACCGCCCTGCTCATTTGGTTGTCAATAGCGATCGGGGCAACCTATCTCTTCATTTTCGAACCGGGTAAATCGGGATTCTTTCCTGCTTGTCCCTTTCGCACGCTTACGGGATTTACTTGTCCGGGTTGCGGCAGCACCCGTGGCCTTCACCGCCTGCTTCACGGCGACGTAGTCGCGGCTTTTGAGTTTAATCCGCTCATGGTCTTATCGCTTCCGTTTTTGCTTTACGCACTGGTGCGTTACACAACCGCGGCTGTACGCGGCCGTCCACTTCAGAAGGATTATGTGAACGCGAAATACATATGGACGTTGTTTGCGGCGATCATGTCGTTTTGGGTTTTCCGCAACACACGGTTTTATCCGTTCCCCCTGTGAAGATTATGTGAAGACTATTCAAGTTCGGAAGGCGGGCTACGCGCCCCTCCCCGGACTGTTGGAGGACCAAATATCATGCGTTTATTCTTTGCTCTGCTGCTGACCATTGCACTCACTCCTGCTTCGCCTGCGCAGCAAACCCAACCGCCGCGTGAACAGTTCGTCACGCCCCCACGCCCGGTTCACACCTTCTCGATTGTGGCGCGCGATCCCGCAACTGGCGAACTCGGAGTTGCCGTTCAATCCCACTGGTTTTCAGTCGGCTCGATAGTGCCCTGGGCCGAGGCGGGTGTGGGTGCCGTGGCCACGCAATCGTTCGTCGATCCCAGTTACGGCAAGCTTGGCTTGGAACTAATGCGCACCGGCAAGAGCGGACCTGACGCGCTGCGATCTTTACTCGCGGGCGACGATGGTCGCGATGTGCGACAGGTGGCAATGATTGACGTGCAAGGACGCGTTGATGCCTGGACCGGCAAAAACGATATCTACGCGGCTGGACACATTGTCGGCAAAGATTTTTCTGTGCAGGCGAATTTGATGGCCAACGACAAAGTGTGGCCGGCGATGGCGCAGGCGTTTGAAAATGCGAAAGGCGATCTGGCGGATCGAATGCTGGCGGCGCTAGACACTGCGCAAGCTGCGGGTGGCGACATACGCGGCCGGCAATCCGCCGCGCTAATCGTGGTCACCGGAAAGCCCACCGGCCAGGCGTGGAAGGATCGGCTTTTTGATCTGCGTGTGGACGATAGTACCGAACCGCTACAGGAGTTGCGCCGGCTGATAACTTTGCAACGTGCCTACAACCACATGAATGCCGGCGATCTCGCGGTTGAGAAAAAAGACAACGAAGGCGCGCTGCGCGAGTATGGCGCGGCAGAGAAACTGGTTCCCGATAACGCTGAGATGATCTACTGGCACGCGGTTGCTCTAGTAAACATGGGGCGCGTGGATGAGTCGCTGCCGTTGTTCCGGAAGGTGTTTGCGATGGACAAGAACTGGGCAACACTGACGCCGCGCCTGCCGAAGTCTGGACTACTGCCGGATGACCCAAAGTTGATCGAGCGCATCGTGTCTGTCGGCGAGAAATAGCTGGGGCTTCAAGCGCCCACTGTATGATTCTGGAGACGGTTTACTCACTCAACAACGTACCTGTGCGCCTTACCGAAGAAAGGTGGGAGCATATCGTTGGCGCCCACCCGTACATGACGCGATACTATGAGGAGATGCTTGATGCAGTGGTTGACCCGGAGTATATTCTTCCTGGTCATGAAGGATCTCTGATCGCAGTTTTGGGGCTTCGGAAAAAGACAATTCTTCACGTCATGTACCGAGAGGTTAGCAGTACGGACGGATTCATCGTTACGGCCTACATCAAAACTTCGTTTGATAAGAAGAAGGCTATATGGCTAAGAGGCTAACAGCAGAAAGTCGAGATGAGGAACTCCTAAGGTTGGCAAGAGAACGCGTCGATCTGCCGGCGGGTAAGGTGTCGCTCGAATATCAGCCTGACGCTGATCTCTTACTGGTCGAGTTGAAAGAGCATCCAAAACCTACCTATAGCACGGACGATACGGAACGCGGCTTGATCTTCAACTACGAGGGCCGCAAGCTCGTTAGCATTGAGATCCTCGACCTCTATGGTGTTCACGTCAGTTAACTCACTCGCTACATCGTCGGCCTCTTTTGACGCCCACCCCGCTCTGTTATTCTTCTTATTGATTCCTGCATGCCTGATCCAAATGACAATCTCAAAGAACGGGTGGGCGCTTTTTGGCAGGCGAATCCCTGCGGGGTGAAGTTTGCCGATGCAGCGCCGGGCACACGCCATTTTTACGAACTGGTCGAAGCCCATCGCTACACTAAAGAGTGGCACATTCCCATCGCTGCCGACTTCGCGGGCGCGCGCGGCTTGAAAGTTTTGGAAATCGGTTGTGGACTCGGAACAGACGGCGCGCAGTTTGCCGAAGCGGGCGCTGATTATACTGGCGTAGATCTTACCGAAGCGGCGGTGGAACTAGCGCGCCGGCGTTTTCAGTTGTTCGGTCTTGCAGGGAAGTTTCAAACAGCAGACGCTGAAAACCTCGAATTTCCCGACGAGAGTTTCGATCTGGTTTACTCGCACGGCGTTTTGCATCACACGCCAGAGACTGGAAAAGCGATACAGGAGATTCATCGCGTGCTGCGTTCCGGTGGTCGCGCCGTGGTAATGCTGTACCATCGCGGTTCGTATAACTATCGCGTCAACATTTCAGTGCTTCGACGGGCCGGAGCGCAATTGTTAAAGTGGGACAAGGGAATCAAGTTGGCTAATAAAATCACAGGGGAACCGTTGGAGTCGCTGCGTGAGCACGCTAAGCTTCTGAGGACGGAAAAGGAGTCTTACTTAAAGCCTGACGAGTTCCTGAGCCAGAACACTGATGGGGCCGGCAATCCGCTGGCGCGGGTTTATTCAAGGAAGGAAGCACGCGAGCTATTCAGGGATTTCTCGGAAGTGACTTTGAAGACTTATTTTCTCAACAAGCGCTGGCTGCCTGTGATTGGACACGTGTTGCCACGGTTTGTGGAATCGCGACTGGCTTCGCGCTGGGGTTGGCATCTTTGGATCTATGCAAAAAAATAGGTCTTTGGTCTTGGATCTTTGGTCTTTGGCTTGCCCCGCCTGATTCTTGGTCCTCCAAGTATCGAGTAATAACTAAGGCAAAGACCAAAGACCAAAGGCCAAAGACCTGAAACCACGACAATGAAGAATATTCTGATAACAGGTGGCGCTGGTTTCATCGGTTCGCACCTTGTCGATCGTTTGCTCTCCGAAGGCGAATGGCGAGTTTCTGTCGTCGATGATTTCAATGACTTCTATGATCCGGCAATCAAACGCGCGAATGTGAGCCGTCATGAAGAGAATTCCAACTATCGTTTATTTGAGGCAGACATTCGCGAGAAAGGCGCCCTCGAAAGTATCTTTGCCGGAAACGGCTTCGATTGCATTGTGCACCTGGCAGCCCGTGCGGGTGTGCGACCGTCGCTTGCGGAACCACTGCTTTACGCGGAGACAAACATCAACGGCACGATGAACCTTCTGGAACTGGCACGCGCGCACGGCATCAGGAAGTTTGTCTTTGGCTCTTCATCGTCGGTGTATGGCATCAACGCGAAGGTGCCGTTTAGTGAAGACGATCCGATTCGCCAGCCAATCTCTCCTTACGCGGCGACCAAGGCTGCCGGAGAATTGCTCTGCCACACGTATACGCATCTTTACGGCATACGCTGCCTCTGTTTGCGTTTTTTCACAGTCTACGGGCCGCGCCAGCGCCCCGATCTCGCGATTCACAAATTCGCGCGGCTGATTAGCGCCGGCAAACCAATTCCTGTTTTTGGAGATGGCACAACCCGCCGCGACTACACGTTTATCGAAGACATCATCGCGGGCGTGCGAGCGGCCATCGATTACGACCAGAGCGACTACGAAGTGATCAACCTCGGCGAGTCGCGCACGGTTGAACTGCGCGAACTGATTTCGATCATCGAGAAAGAACTGGGAGCGACGGCGAAGATCGACCGGCAACCGCTGCAACCGGGCGACGTGCCGCAGACCTTTGCCGATATCACGAAAGCCCGTCGCTTACTTGGTTACAATCCACAGACGCAGATTGAAGACGGAATACGTGGATTTGTTGAGTGGTTTCGAGAGAGTGAAAAGTCCGATAAACTTTAGTTTGTCGTTATGCCCGAAAATGAGTGATCATAACGCGAGCGACAAACTGAAGTTTATCGGACTTTACTAAAATCCAATGTCAACGACCACCAACATCGTCGATAAGCCGTTGCCGCGAGAGATGCAGCAACACACCTACGCCATCATGCGCCGGGTGGAGGAGAGCCATTGGTGGTTTGTCGGACGGCGGCAAATCATCAGAAGTTTTCTCGAACGACTTTTTCGAGATTTAAGGGCGCACGGTGTAGCGGAAGCTGGACAAGGTTCGGCTCTAAACATCCTTGACGTAGGTTGCGGCACCGGCGCGAATCTCGAAATGTTGTCAGAATTTGGTGAAGCTGAGGGCGTTGACGTTTCCGCAGAGGCGCTATCCTTCTGTCAGGCGCGTGGCTTAGAGAAGGTGAGACTAGGCGCGGCGGAAGCCTTGCCTTACGACGACAGTTCATTTGATCTGGCGACGGGCCTCGATGTCGTGGAGCATCTGGATGACGATCTTGCGGGATTGAAAGAGATGCGGCGCGTACTGCGTCGCGACGGGCGCGCGCTGCTGTTTGTGCCGGCGTTTATGTTTCTGTGGGGAGTTCAGGACGATATCAGCAATCACCGGCGCCGCTACACCCTCAAGGGTTTGAAGCGCGTGGTAAGGGAGGCGGGCTTCGAAGTTGAGCGCACAACCTATGTGAACATCAGCTTCTTTGCGCCCATACTTCTCGGTAGACTCTTCATGCGGGCAACAGGCCTGCGACCGGAATCAGAAAATAATATTACGATTGGATTTCTGAATGGCGTGTTGGGAAAACTCCTGGCGGCAGAGCGTGGCCCGCTACGCTATGTGAATTTTCCGTTCGGAGTATCGATCATCTGTGTGGCGCGAAGGATGGAGTAGGGATTGAGTAGGACAGACATTCCTGTTTGTCCCTAAGCGGACAAACACGAGCGTGCCACATCTAAACAAACGAGCAGTAGCGATAAATGAAAATCTACGATGAAGAACAGACCTTAGGAGACGCGCAGAACGCGGGTCATCGCGATGAGAAGCCAGAGGTGTCCGTGTTTCTTCCCGTCTACAATGAAGAGCCAAATTTACGGCCGTTGCACGCGAAGTTAGACGCGGCTTTGCAGGTCCTTGGGCGGACATCGGAAATCATCTACGTCGACGATGGCTCGACGGATGGCAGTTTGAACGTTTTGCGCGAACTGGCCCGGCTCGACGATCGCGTTCGCGTTGTTGCGCTACGTCGTAACTACGGTCAGACCGCAGCGATGGCCGCGGGCATCGATGCCGCCTCTGGTGACGTGTTGATTCCGATGGACGCCGACATGCAAAACGATCCGGCAGACATCAAGCGGCTGCTGGAGAAACTCAACGAGGGTTATGACGTGGTTTCCGGCTGGCGCAAGAATCGTCAAGACAAGCTGATCACGCGCAAGATTCCCTCGATGTTGGCCAATCGTTTGATCTCCTGGATTGGCGGAGTGCCCCTGCATGATTACGGCTGCTCGTTGAAAGCCTATCGCCGTGAGTCGATCGAGGACGTCAAACTTTACGGCGAGATGCATCGCTTCATCCCTATCTATGCCTCCTGGGTCGGCGCGCGCGTGGCCGAGATTTCAGTCGAGCATCATGCGCGGACAATGGGTAAATCGAAATACGGATTGTCGCGGACCGTTAAAGTTGTTTTCGATCTGATCACGATCAAGTTCATGGCGTCGTATCAAACCAAGCCGCTCTATCTTTTTGGCTGGGCGGGACTGCTCACGTTCGGCGTCTCTCTATTGTCCGCGCTGTTGGCTTTTTTGATGAAGTTTCTTAGTTGGCCGCACCATGCCGACTTTGTCCAAACTCCTTTGCCGATAATCGCGCTGGTCACGCTGGTTCTGGGAGTACAGCTTTTCCTGATGGGTTTACTTGCCGAGATGACAGTACGCACGTATCACGAGTCGCAAGCGAAATCGATTTATGCGGTCCGGGAACGAATCGGGTTCGTTGAATGAAAGTGATGAGTGATGAGTGATGAGTGATGAGCGTCAAGCAGTTCAGAGTTCAACCTTTAGGTTGCTCAACTCCGGGAGAACGCAAGCTAAAGCTTGAACTCTGAACTACTTGTTCGTGGCTCATCACTCATCGCTCATCACTCATCACTCATTACTCATCACTGTTGTTGTTTTTTATGTGTGGAATAACCGGTTGGGCCAATCTTGACTCACGCACACCGCCGCCTGATGGCGCGGGGGAACTCCTGCACTCGATGTGCGAGCGCATGGTTCATCGCGGACCAGATTCGGAAGGGCTGTTAGTTGCAAACGGCGTCGGCTTCGGAATGCGTCGCCTGGCAATTATCGATCTGGTAACCGGCGAACAGCCCGTTTACAACGAAGACAAGAGCGTGGCCGTCATCCTCAACGGCGAGATCTACAACTATCGTGAAATCCGCCAGGATCTCGAAAGGCGCGGGCACTCGTTCCGAAGTCAATCCGATACGGAAGTGCTGCCGCATCTCTACGAAGAATACGCGGATGACATGGTTCAGCATCTGAATGGAATGTTTGCGTTTGCCTTGTGGGACTCGAAGCAGCGCCGGCTGCTGCTCGCGCGTGATCGTTTTGGCGAGAAGCCGCTTTACTGGGGCGTGTTTGACAATACTTTGCTCTTCGCGTCCGAACCGAAGGTGCTGTTGGCACATCCGGCCGTCAAGACCTCGCTGAATCTTCAGGCGCTGCGCCAGTATCTTTCGTTCGATTACGTGCCCGCCCCACTCACCATCTATCAAGGCATAAACAAACTACCAGCGGCGCACACGTTGACGCTCGCGGACGGGAATGTAGAGACGCGAGCTTACTGGTGCCTGAGCTACAAAACCAAACAGCCCGTTCCGACTGAATCTGAAGCTGCGGAACACTTGCGGGAACTACTGGCCGATTCAGTGCGCCTGCGTCTGGTTTCGGATGTGCCGTTGGGGGTCTTGCTCTCCGGCGGCGTCGACTCATCAGCCGTCGCGGCGCTCGCCGTAGAGGCTTCGTCTGAAGCTGTCAAGACGTTTTCGATTTCGTTTGCCGAGTCTTCGTTTGATGAATCGTCTTATGCCAGGGCGGTGGCCAAGTATCTCGGCACCGATCACCACGAAGAGCGTCTCAGCGCAAATCTCGCGGCAAACCTCGTTGGTGAAATTGGATCGTGGATGGATGAACCTTTCAGCGATCCGTCGCTCGTGCCGACGTATCTGTTGTCTCGTTTCACGCGCAAGCATGTGACCGTCGCGCTCGGCGGCGATGGTGGCGACGAACTGTTTGCCGGCTACCCGATGTATCGCGGCCATCGTTGGGCGGAGAATTACTTGAAGATTCCTCAGGCTCTGCGCGCCGGCATACTCGAGCCCCTGATCGGGTTGCTTCCGGTGAAGACCAAGAACCTTTCGTTTGACTACAAGGCAATGCGATTTATCAGCGGTACAAAATACGATCGGATTGCACGGCACCACATTTGGTTTGGTTCGTTTAATCCGGCCGAGCAGGAAACGCTTTTGACTCCGGAAGTGCTCCGCAACACCGACCCGGACATTTATCATGAAGCGCGAAGTATGCTGGCCGAGTGTGATTCGGCGGATCTAGTAGAGCAGATGCAGAGTCTTGATACGCGGCTATACCTGGCGGAAGACATCTTGACCAAAGTTGATCGTGCCAGCATGGCTGTGTCGCTTGAAGTGCGAGCGCCGTTTCTCGATCCGCGGGTGGCGGAGTTTGCCGCTTCGTTACCGCCAAACTACAAACTGAGAGGTCGAAAGACGAAGTATATTTTGAAACGCGCCATCGAGGATTCCCTTCCTTCTTTTGTGACCCGCAGAGGCAAGAAGGGTTTTGGCGTGCCGGTGGCCGAGTGGCTGAAAGAAAAACTGCGACCGCTCGCGCGAGACCTGCTTTCACCAGAACGTGTGCGTCGGGCCGGTGTTTTCAACCCTGCTTACGTAACAAAACTACAGGACGAGCACGAGCGCGGCGTGGCTAATCATCGTAAGCTTCTCTGGACCTTACTCATGTTTGAACTGTGGCACGAGAGCTTTATCGAAACACCGCGCCGGATTGAGACATCGGTGAGCAGCGGGCGGTGAGACAGGAGGCAGGGACAGACGGCAGGAGGCAGGTCAGTACCGCCTGCGGTAGTGGGCGGGGTAATCGCCTCAGAAGTCCCGGTAGGGGCGGAATGCTTATAGCCCGCGATTCTTCCTGATCCTTAGCTCCGTTAGGAGCGCCATGTCGGCTCCAACGGAGCTAAGCACTCCGCGGCCAAATGTGGGGTCCCGCGATACCCTCGGATGTCTACACACGATCCAATCGATCCAATGCGCGATGCAAATATCGAACAGTCATTTACCAATCTCCTTCAGTGGTGCCGGCGCCGCGACTTTGCCGGTCACGATCCATTCGATGCGTTGAACAGCCGCGTTTTCCAGTTAACTCCTTTCAATCGCTCTCGAACAGCGCGACTAATTTGGACCCAGGCTTTCAAACGTTCGCCATTAAACCTGCGCCCGTTGGCGCTGGTCCCAAAACAGAAGAATTCAAAAGGGCTTGCTCTCTTCTCGCTTGCTGCCTTGGCAAACTATCGACGGGTGAAAACAATCGAGGCTGAAACATACGCGCGGGAGCTGCTCGACCAGTTATGGCAAGCGCGAATTCAGGGCTACCACGGCGCCGCTTGGGGTTACAACTTCGCTTGGCAGAGCCGCTACTTCTTTGCGCCGCAAGGCACGCCGATGATCGTTCCGACTGCTTTTGCCGCGCGGGCTCTCATTGAAGCGCATCAGGCATTCCGGGACGATAACTATTTACGAATGGCGCGCAGCAGTTGCGACTTCATTCTCAAAGACCTCAAGCGAACGGTTGCAGCGGAAGACGAAGTTTGTTTCAGTTACTCGCCGTCGGACAGCACCCAGATTTTCAACGCGAGTTTGCTGGCCGCCGAAACTTTAGCGAGTGTCGGGGCGTTGACGGGAGAAGCAGCGTTTTGTGACTTGGCTGTTCGTGCTGCGCGCTACGTTGTTCGCCGGCAGGGTGAAGATGGCTCATGGGCGTACGGAGCGGAGGCGGGGCAGCAGTGGGTAGATAATTTCCACAGTGCCTACGTGTTGCTCTCGCTGGCGAGAATTGCGAAGTCCTGCCCCGGCATTGTTATAGTCGGCGTTGATATCAAGGCAGCGCTACAACGGGGCTACACCTTCTGGCGCGAACGCTTCTTTCTTGCGGACGGGTGGCCGAAATACTACCATGACAGCCTTTATCCAGCGGATGCGCACGCCGCGGCCACGGCAATCATCACCCTCCTGGAGTTGCGCGAATTGGATGGCGGCGCGATGCTGTTAGCGGAAAAGATTGCCACCTGGACGATTTGCAACCTGCGCGACGCCAACGGATTTTTTTACTATCAACGCCGGCGGTTCTACACAGTTCACACGCCTTACATGCGTTGGACGCAAGGCTGGATGCTTAACGCGTTAGCACGTTTGCTGGAAGAGACGTAGGACAGGCATTGTGGGTCGATGAAGTCAGAACCGGGAGCGGGTAGCGACCGGGTTTGCCTTCGGATATATACCAATGACAGGAGGCCGATCGTCGCTAACGGGTTCGGTAATGCAACCGCCGCCCGGTCGCTACCGCTCCCGGTTCTGACTTTGTTCTTGGTAGCGGGCTTGGTGCACCACACGAGGGCCGTTGAGAAGAGAGAGACAAGAATGTCTGTCCTACATGCGAGAAACTAAATGCCGATTGGTTCTGATGTGTCGTTAGGTAAGGACGTAAAGATTTTCCAGCCGGAACTGGTGAACCTTTATGGCTGCACCATCGCTGCCGAGACTAAGATCGGAGCGTTTGTCGAGATACAAAAGAACGCGTCAGTCGGTGCGCGCTGCAAGATTTCATCACATACGTTTATTTGCGAAGGCGTGACGATTGAAGATGAAGTCTTTGTCGGTCATGGAGTGATGTTCACTAACGATCCTTATCCGCGCGCCGTCAACAATGATGGCGAACTGCAAACTGAAGCCGACTGGGCGGTGGTCGCAACGCGTGTGAAGCGGCGTGCGTCAATCGGGAGTAACGCGACGATTATGGCGGGCGTCACCGTTGGCGAGTTTGCGCTGGTGGGAGCAGGAGCGGTGGTGACGAGCGACGTGGCCGACTATGCGATTGTCGCCGGTGTTCCGGCGCGCGCGATAGGAGATGTGCGCGAGCGACCAGATCCAAAAATACCGGACGGCAAAAACTACGCATGATCAAAGTTGGAGTTATCGGCTACGGCTACTGGGGCCCCAACCTGGTGCGCAACTTCATGGAGGCGCCGGGTTCCACAGTTGTCAGCGTTTGCGACTTACGAATTGAAAGACTGGGAACGTTGCAGGCTCGTTATCCGACGATTAAGACAGTCAGCAACAGTCACGAGTTGTTTGCGGATCCGACGATAGACGCAATCGTCATAGCCACGCCCGTGTCATCGCATTTTGAGTTGGGGATGGCGGCGCTCAAAGCTGACAAGCATGTGCTGATCGAGAAGCCGCTCGCCGCAAACTCCGAACAGGCGATGCAATTGATTGAAGAAGCGGTGCGTCGCAAACGTGTCTTGATGGTGGATCACACCTTCGTTTACACCGGCGCGGTCAGAAAGATTCGCGAGCTCATCACGTCAAACGCCCTCGGTGACATTTACTACTACGACGCGGTGCGCGTTAATCTGGGACTCTTTCAACATGACGTGAACGTCATTTGGGATCTGGCAATTCACGATCTTTCAATTATGGATTATGTGCTGCCGACAAAAGCGACGGCGGTCTCGGCTACCGGCATCAGCCACATTCCGGGTCAACCTGAAAACGTGGCCTACATTACGCTCTTCTTCGCGAATCCGCAGATTGCGCACGTTCACGTCAATTGGCTCACGCCCGTCAAAGTCAGGCACACACTTATCGGCGGCAGCGAGAAGATGATCCTCTACGACGATTTGGAGCCGAGCGAGAAGGTGAAGATCTATGATAAGGGTGTAACGGTGTCGCAAAGCCCGGAGGCAGTTTACGAGATGCTTGTCAGTTATCGTTCCGGAGATATGTGGGCGCCCCGACTGGATGCGACCGAAGCGCTACAAACTGAAGCGCAGCACTTCATTGATTGCATTGAAAACAACAAGCGGCCTGAAACTGATGGCCAGGCAGGTTTAAGACTTGTGAAGATCGTAGAAGCCGCGGAAAAATCGCTGCGGGCTCGTGGCCAACTGGTCGAAATCAATTAGCCGAAACCTATTAAGAAACGTTAGCGACCGGGGGTTAACTCAGAAACGAACATGATTCCTTTAGTAGATCTTAAGGCGCAGTACGATAGCCTCAAGAGCGAAATTGATGGCGCCATCTCAGCGGTGGTGGAGAGTAGCCAATTCATTTTGGGACCCAGGGTCGAAGCCTTTGAAGCGGATTTCGCTGTTTATTGTCAATCGCGTTTTGTGTTCGGAGTAAACTCCGGTACCAGTGCGTTGCATCTGGCCCTGCTGGCGGCGGGTGTCGCTCCGGGTGATGAGGTCATCACAGTTAGTTACACCTTCGTGGCGACTGTGGCGGGAATCCTGTACACGGGAGCAACACCGATTTTCGTCGATATCGATCCGCTTACCTGCAACATCGATCCGGCGAAGATTGAAGCGGCGATCACACCGAGAACGAAAGTGATCATGCCTGTCCATCTCTATGGAACCTGCGCCGATATGGATCAGATCCTCGATATCGCGTGCCGGCACAATTTGATTGTGATTGAAGATGCAGCCCAGGCCGTCGGCGCAGAATACAAGGGACGGCGCGCCGGCAGCCTGGGCGACCTCGCTTGCTTTAGTTTTTATCCCGGGAAAAATCTCGGCGCTTACGGCGAGGCCGGCGCAGTCGTTACCAGCAACGAGAAATACATCGACGTCCTTAAGCAGCTACGCGATCAAGGGCAAAGCGCCAAGTATCTGCACGAGCGGGTTGGTTACAACTATCGCATGGAGGCAATTCAGGGTGCGGTGTTGGGTGTGAAACTCAAGCATCTCGACGAATGGACTACCGCGCGCCGTCAGCACGCGAAATTGTATGCCGGAGAATTGGCAGATTCAGGATTGCGTTTGCTTGCGGAACCGGCCGCCTGCAAATCCGTGTATCACATCTTCCCGCTGTTCACTGAGCAGCGCGATGAGCTGCGCGAACATCTCCAGGCGAACGGGATCAGCAGCGGCATTCACTATCCAATCCCAGTCCACCGGCAACGCGGCTTCAGCAATCTCGGATACAAGGAAGGCGACTTGCCGCAAACCGAACGCGTTTGCCGCGAGGTGTTGTCACTGCCTATGTATCCCGAGCTCGCGAGCGAAACCGTGCTGCAGATCGCGGCTTCGGTGAGGCAATTCTGCCGGCAGTCAGTTGCAGCTTATCGATAATCTGGCGTTGTTCACTTGCCAATCTGCTAATGCGAATCTGGATCGATCTGGCAAACTCACCGCACGTGCCGTTCTTCCGCTCGCTCGCAAATGAGTTCATTCGACGTAATCACGAAGTGGTCGTCACCGCGCGGGACTTTGCCGAGACAGTCAAACTCGCTGAAGCCGCCGGCTTCGCGCCGCAGGTTATTGGCGGGCATGGTGGCGGCAAACTCTCCGGCAAGGCAGGGAACCTGGTGCAGCGGGCGATGGCGCTCGCGCGTTGGGCGCGAGGACGGAACCTCGACCTGGCCGTCAGCCACAACTCGTATTCCCAAATCCTGGCGGCGCGCGCGTTGTCGTTGCGGACAGTCACGCTGATGGACTATGAGCATCAGCCCGCAAATCATCTCGCGTTTCGGATGGCGTCGCGCATCATTGTTCCGCGTGCGTTTCCCGAAGCGGCGTTAGCGCGTTTCGGCGCGTCTCCTGCGAAGGTGCGGCGATATGCGGGGCTTAAAGAAGACGTTTACCTCACCGACTTTCAAAGCGATCCCGAATTTGAAAAACAACTTGGGGGGTTCGGAATCAGCGCTGGCGACGTGCTGGTGACTGTGCGTCCTCCAGCTAGCGAGGCGCTTTACCATCGTTTTGAAAATGAACTGTTCGAGCAACTACTCGAGCGTCTTTCAGTAACACCAGCGGTAAAGGTTGTGCTGTTGCCGCGCAATGATTCCCAACGAAAAACGTACAGTGCTCGCGCCACTGCAAACCTGATTGTGCCGACGAGTCCCCTTGATGGCGGTAATCTAATCGCGCATAGCGATCTGGTGGTCAGCGCCGGCGGCACGATGAATCGAGAAGCCGCGGCTCTTGGTATTCCGGCGGCGTCGATCTACCGGGGCGAATGGGCGGCGATAGATGAGCAGTTGGTGAGCGAAGGGCGTCTGCGCAGGATTTCCACGCCTGAAGATATTCGCGATCTACCTATACAGAAGCGGGGGCCAGCGCATGCGCGCCGCGCGATCCACGTCGCGGCGCAAGTGGCAGATCTAATACTCAAGGCGTGAACTTTTGCTATCCTATGCCTTTCGGATCGAGTAAGAATTTGGACAGGATGAACACGATTTACACGATTAGCTTTTGCATCTTGTCAATCCTGTAAATCCTGTCGATTAGTTTCCCTGGGCTCCAAAGAAGATCAGTGAGAGTTGAACAAATCAAAAACCCGTTAGCAGAAGCGAGCACCGTGCGCGCTCCTTCGCGCGCGCCACATTGGGTCATCCCGACGATCAAAACGGCTTTGTTGGTGACGGACAGTTTAATAGCCACGGCCTCATTTGCCGCCGCCTATTACCTTCGTGAAGGCGGTGCAATATTTCAACAGACACGCGCTGGCAGCTTCGCCTGGAGCGCAAGATTTGCTCCTTACGGCGCGCTATTGCTTTTTGTAATCCTGATACGCGTGCTGGCGCTGGGTTACTACGATCTCTATAGGCTGCGGGGCGAGTTCTCTTTTTTAGACGATGGCATCAGCGTTTTCAAGTCAACAGCCATCGGATCATTATTAATAGTAGCGGCTGCATTCTTATATCGCGGTGGTTTCAACTACCGCGCGTTCTCCTATGCCCGCAGCGTCTTTCTGCTGGATTTCATAATCGCGTTGGCGAGTTTCTATTCCGTTCGATTGCTGGTGCGCAGCGCGCAGACTTTTTTCCGGTTGCATGGCATCAATCTGATTCCAACGCTGGTGGTTGGTCGCGGCCCCGAGGCGGCTTTCTGCATCAAGGAGATGCGCGAGCGTCCCTCGCTCGGATATCGGGTGATAGGCGCCGTCGACAGCGGCGTTCTCGGTGTGGAAGCGCCAGGGAATTACGAAGGCGTTCCCGTCATCAGCGATCTTGCGGGATTACCTGAAGCTATTCGCGAGTCGGGTGCCAACGAAGTGATCATCGCCGACTCTCACGTTGACGCAGACGCGCTCTTCGACGTGATGATGCGTTGCGGCCGGCGGCGTGGCATAGAGTTTCGCATCGCGCCTAGCCTCTTCAACTGTTTGCCGAGCAAAACTGAAGTCGATCAAATTGGCGCCTTGCCAATGATCAGGCTCTTTCGCGAGCCACTCTCCGAGGTCGCGCGCGGCACCAAGCGCATTTCCGACCTTCTCATAGCTGCTCTTACGCTCGCACTGTTTTCTCCCTTCTGGCTTTTGATTGCCTTGCTGATCAAGTTTGACTCGAAAGGGCCGGTGTTTTATGCGCAGGAGCGAGTGGGCATGGACGGGCGGATTTTTGTCGTCTACAAATTCCGCACCATGCGCATGGATTCCGATAGCGAGATCCATCGCGAGTACCAGCGAAAGTTTATCGCCGGGCACGCCGAGGCAAATGTCGGCGACGCCCAGAAGCCTGCTTATAAACTGCGCAACGATCCACGCATCACACGCGTGGGACGATTGCTGCGCCGTTTGAGCCTTGATGAAGTACCACAGCTATTTAACGTGCTGCGTGGCGACATGAGCATCGTTGGCCCGCGTCCACCGATCGTTTATGAAGTTGAAGCTTATGAACTGCGACATCGCAAACGTCTCGACATGAAGCCGGGGATAACTGGATTGTGGCAGGTGTCTGGAAGAAATCGTTTGCCGTTTGAAGAGATGGTGAAGCTGGATCTCTTCTACATCGAAAACTGGTCACTGTTGTTTGATATGAAGATCATTCTGCGCACGGTGCTGGTGATGCTGCGCGGCGATGGGTATTAAAAGCGGAACGTGATTCACTACCTCGCGTTCTACTTACAACACTCAGACTGGGACATATGAGAAGCAACATGCTTTCCTCCTCGGAACTCAGCAAGAATCAGATTAATCGTTTGGGCGACCGGCTGCGAACCGGCGATGCCAGTCAATCAGATCTTCGGTTACTAGATGATTACCGGCGCTCTTTTGCCGAATCGTACGAAGATGTTGTTGGTCGAATTCGAGATCAGCTCGGCTTGGAGCCAAGCGGAAGGCCGACCAAATCAACCGCGTCAGTCATTGAAAAACTTCGGCGCGAGAAGACCAAGTTGAGCCGAATGCTGGACATTGCAGGTTGCAGGGTAATCGTGAAGGATCTCCTGACCCAAGACGAAGTGGTTGAAAAGCTCAAGAGCGCATTTGATAAATTGAAACCCGTCGATCGTCGCGAGCGCCCAAGTCATGGGTATCGAGCAGTTCATGTAATCTTGGAGAACCATGGGTAAGTTAATCGAAGTACAAATTCGCACGTTCCTACAGCATGCCTGGGCGCAGTTCTCAGAAAAACTATCTGACGAAGTGGACAGTGCGATTAAGTATGGTGGTGGTAATAAGGAACTGATCTCACTTCTTGCGATGCTGTCTGACGCCACAATGGACGTGGAAATAGCAATTAAAGCAAAGGATGCCAATCGGATGGCGATAGAACTGCAACGTTCTGCTGGTCTATTTGGCCGTTTACAAGAGATAATACATCGGCTCAGGGAGGGCAAAAGATGATTTTTCTAATTGAATATGACCGCTCTCGAGGTCGCATAGTAACAAAAAAAGCGTTCAAAAACTCTGATAGAAAAACTGCCTACGAGTCACGGCTCCAGTTGGAGTTGGATCTCAACCTGAAGGACATTGAGAACGAAGTTGTTTGCTCGAAGCGACGACTGAGGAAGCCCTATGGCAGACCCACGGCCGGTACTTTAAAGATCTTACCGAGCTTGCGACAGCTCTGACTTAATCCTAATTGTTGAGGATCCAACCCGTCGTCGCTCTTACCAATCAAGAGCGCCTGAAAGCCCTTGTTGGCAACGATGAATCAAGACCTCTCTCCAGAAAGAAACAAAACCACAGTTGAGAAATGCTTAGCGGCGAAAGTGCTTGATGGCGCGATCGTCGTCTTTCTTTTTGTGTTTGCGGCCGCAGCCCCAAACTCCATCGCCGCAACTCAAAGCGCCTGGCTGATTGGACTAACTTTATGGTTGTTGCGCTTCGCGTTTCGGCCTCGGCCTAAAGTTTACCGGACTCCGGTGGATTACTTTGTCCTCGGCTTCTTTATCCTCACTGGTCTTTCGTCTTTCCTTTCCTATGAGCCGATGGTGTCGATTGGAAAACTGCGGGCGGCAAGTCTCTTCACGATCATTTATTTGTTTGTTGAGAACGTGCCCTCGCGACGAGCCGTCCGTTTGCTGGCGCTCACGCTTATCTGCTCGTGTATGGTGAATGTTTTTTACACCGCTGGTGAGCGACTGCTGGGGCGGGCCGTAAAAGTTCACGGCCTTTCGGTGAACAGCCCTCTTTACCAGGCAGGTCTTCGCGACGGCGACACGCTGCTGGAAGTTGATGGACAGAAGCTGCGAGAGCCGCAGGATTTGGTCAATGCTCTTTTGAAACCGGAGCAGAAGCCCGCTGCCGTTCTCACTTATCGCCATGAGTTGGTACCGGTTTTCAAGGTCTCGCGAGGAAGCCTGTTGCCCGGCAATACGGTGTTGGAACAACTGGGAATTGGAAGTTGGTCAAGAGGACGGGATTGGCGTGCGACGGGTTTCTATGGCCAGTTTGTAACTTATGCTGAAGTCCTGCAGTTGATCATTGCGCTGGCGCTGGGAATCTTTGTGAGTTTGCCAGTAAAGCGAAGTTGGGTCGGTGCGTTATTGCTTGTTGCGCTTTCCGGATTCGGCGGCGCATTGCTGTTGACTGTCACACGCGCGTCGTGGCTCGGTTGCTTAGTTTCTACTCTGATCGTTCTGCTTCTCGGGGTTAGGCGGCGCGCGATGATCTTGATCGGCATCTTGGCGATACCGCTGATACTCGTTGGTCTTTTCATCCTGCAGCAAAAGCGCAACGTTGGTTTTATCGATCAAACAGATTACTCAACCACCTGGCGCGAAACTGTCTGGCGAGAAGGTGTCAATTTGCTGGTCAGCAAGCCTCGCCACTTACTGCTTGGTATTGGCATGGATTCGATCAAGAGGCACTGGCGCGCTTGGGGCATGTTTGACGGCGGCCGCATACCCTGGAGCCACATGCACTCGAACCTGCTGCAACTCGCGCTGGAACGCGGCGTGCCCGCCCTACTCCTTTGGCTGGCATTCCTCTTCATTTACGCGCGAACTCTTTGGCGCTCACTGCGCCGCGGCCCGAAGCTCGATTGGATCGAACGCGGAATTCTATTGGGAGCGTTGGGTGGACTGGTCGGGTTCTTTACTTCCGGACTGGTGCATTATAACTGGGGTGACTCGGAGGTGGTGATGGTCTTCTACATGACAATGGGGCTGGCTCTGGCTGTTCATCGACATTCCCGCGGCGGCGCTACCTTACTCAACAACTCAGTGGGAACTCCCGAAACGGAATAAGGAATCTGGCGAACGGCAAAAGTTGAATCGGGCGAACCCGGCTCAACTTTGCCCACTAGATGACTGGCGCTTCTGAGGCCCGGGTTCTGGATAGAACGTGAGGCAACTGTTATGACGGATGCGGCCCACCGATGTTCGCCTAGCCAGAATTATTTAAGTTACAAGCTTCAATAAGGGCCAGACCAGTCCGCGAGTTGAATTCGCGGAGAAGAAATGCGACCTAGTCTGAAGGGGGTATGTAACCGCTCAGAACATTCGCTCGACTGATGAAAAAGCGAAGCCCCTTCGAGTTGGAGTATCTAGAGTTGTTTAGATCGATTTCCATTGCCTGAACCTTCCTGCAAGCGTTGTTGCCTGAACCAGGTACTAATCCATCTGGCATATCGCTTGCCAACTATCCTCCCCGCGAGCGCTGTATCACAGTTTTCTCGCCAAAATGAACGATCTTTCAAGAGAAGCGACGCATCTTGACTGATTCAGCGTCGCTATGACCGCCTAGGGACCGCCAGGTTACGGGATGATCACGGTGAACAATCCCAAGAGGGCGCTGTAAGCCTCGTCAGTGAAACGATAGATGTCGCCGGGGTTGGTGGAGGTGTTGCTAGGTCTACCGTAGATGTCGCCGGGGTTGGTGGCGGTGCTGCCAGTTCTACCGTAGATGTCGCCGGCAAGTGCGGCTGAGGACATTGCCAAGGTTAAGAGCGAGGCGCAAAGGATTGATTGGAAGCGTTTCATTTTAGATTCTCCTGGTTATCGAGCGATTAACTGGGATGGTGCGCTAGTTTGGGGGTTTGCCACTTTCGGATGTCAACTCTCATTCTAGCGTGCCGTTATCAACTTGTTCGCGGTTCTCTCTTCAAGGATCGTGCCACGACAGCTAAAGTCCGGCAGAGTAAGTTAAGTGCCTAAAGCACAACTAGTTACGCGATTGCCAAGCGAGCATGACGTCGATAGGTAGGAGCCACGGAAAATTGAATAGCGCGTATACAGAAGAGGCCGAAAAAGGCCTGAATGGCGCTTAAGTACCATTCATTCGCCACTGCATCGCGAAAAAGGCGCTTCTGTTACCGTAGTATGCAGGTGTATACTTCGTAGCCAGCCTCAAATCGAAGGCAAGCCGAAAGATTCCACCACAAAGCATACCCACGAAGCTGATCGTTGATGTTCAACTGGCCCTTACGCTGCGCTAGAGACGATTAACCACGATACAACTCTTCTCCACCTGGAAATCGCAATGCGACTGATACAAGCGAACTCCATTCAGTACGTCGAATACTCGCCAGCAACACTCAGCGAACAGGTTCTGGAATGTTGCCGTGTTGCGCTTGAAAAGCTTGAGCTCGGGGACTACGATGCCGGCTGCGCGGCGCTTCAACCCTGGTGGACCATCGGAGAGTGGCCGAAGCAGGCAGGCCTTAGTCAGGTTGCGGCTGCGGAGCTGCTGCTTACTGCTGGAACGTTAAGCGGATGGGTCGCCAGCACCCGTCATGTTGATGGTGGCCAGAGCTGCGCTGAACGCCTGCTGAGCGGCGCAGTCGCCATGTTTGACCATCTAGGTGAGAGTGCGCGATCTGGCGAAGGTCGAGCAGAGCTAGGTTACTGTTATTACCGACAAGGATTGTTCGATCTAGCACGTACCACCCTTCGTTCGTCTCTAAGCGATCTCGCTGGCGGAGGGTCTGAACTGAAAGGAATCGTCCTAGTCCGTCTAGCAACGGTAGAAAGTCATGCCAGTCGCCTCAGTGATGCCCTCAGTCTGCTGAATGAGGCAAATCGTCTTACGGACTATCTAAGCCCTTGGACGAAGGGACGATTTCATTTGCAATTTGCCACTACGCTGAAAAATCTTGGCATTGCAGAAAATCGAAGTGAGTACTTCGATAGCGCGCTGGATCACTACCGGGACGCCTTTTCACATTTTGAAGGAATCGGCAACCACCGTTACACAGCAATAGTTGAGAACAACCACGGTTATCTACTGTCAGCTCTCCGAAGATTTGATGAAGCGCAACTCCATCTCGAGCGGGCACGAAAACTCTTCGAAGAACTTGGCGATCAGGTGAGACGCGCTCAGGTCGATGAAACTCTAGCGCAGCTCTATCTCGCTTCAGAGCGGTACGGACTGGCTCAACGTTCTGTCAGCCGCGCCATCGAAACGATGGAGACAGCCGGCGAAGAAGCTTTGCTGGCTGAGGCATTGAGTACACATGGCCTGGTGCTTTGCAAGCTTGGACGTCGCCACGAGGCAAAACCCATTCTCCATCGCGCTCGGCGTGTTGCCGAGCGATGTGGAGACTATGAAGGAGCCGGCAGAGCTCTGCTGATCTTGATCGAGGAAATGTGCGAGCAGCTAGGGGAGGACGAGCTCCAGGAGATTGGAGCGCAAGCCAGCCAGTTGCTTGCGAATTCCCAGCATGCTTCAACCTGCGAGCGCCTCCGGAATTGTCTGGAGCGGATTGCTGCTGCCCATGCTGAGTATGAAGAACTGCGTGAGAGAGCGACTCACGCTGAGAAAATGGCCGCCCTGGGCGAACTCTCCTTTGGCGTGGCCCACAACGTCAACAACACATTGACCGGAATTCTGGGCCGAGCGCAGCTATTGTTACGGACGAAAGATGCCGAGAAGATTAGCTCTGGCATCGAGATGATCGTCAAGAGCGCAGAGGATGGTGCACACATCATCCGGCGCATTCAGGACTTTGCTCGTAGACAACCGAGCCGCAAATTTCAGGCGGTCTCCGTGGCTGGCCTGATGAAAGATGTTTGCGAAATGAGCCGGCCGCGCTGGGAATCACAAGACGATGGTCCACCGATTCGCCTGGCGCTGGTTGCCGACTGCACGGCTTCGGTATTAGGTGATGCGGTAGAACTGCGGGAAGTGATAGTCAACGTGATTTACAACGCAATCGATGCGATGCCATCAGGCGGCGAGATTCGCATGAGTTCGCAGGAAGCTAACGGGCGCGTTGTATTGACCATAGCCGACAACGGTACCGGCATGACTCCAGAAGTTAAGTCGCGGCTGTTTGACCCTTTCTTTACGACAAAAGGCAGGGGCGGCACTGGCATGGGGATGGCGGTGAGCTTTGGCATCATTCGCAGGCACAACGGCTCCATTGACGTGGAAAGCGAACCGGGCCGGGGCACCACCTTCCGTATCTCGCTACCGGTGGCCGAAGGTGCCGGCGCAAAGGCGGAAGCTGATTCGACACGATTGGAGACTGCCACCGGAGAAGACAAGATACGAGTGCTGGTTGTCGATGATGAAACGGCCGTTAGAGAAGTGCTTCGCGAAGCGCTGGAAGCGGAGGGCTGCGAGGTAGTAGTAGCCGAGAGTGGCGAGATGGCCTTGAAACTCTATGACGCCAGGGCAGGTAAGCTGGACATAGTTTTCACCGACATCGGCATGCCCGAGATGAGCGGCTGGGAGCTGGCGAGCGAAATCCGGAAGCGATCAGAAACGATACCTTTGGCGATTGTCAGTGGCTGGGCCGACGCGATCAGTTGCGACGCCCGACAGGCAATTAAGGCTGATTGGGTAGTCTCGAAACCTTTTGACATTGCGACCATCGCGGGGATTGCGAATGAAGTCGCCGCACGAAGGAACAGCGCGACTAAAGCAAGATCTGAACTGGTTAATCGGGACGTCCGCGCACTGCTGGGTATGTAGTCTTAGGCGCTGGCGCTCAGTTGATAACGCTCGAGCTTGAGATAGAGACCGCGTCTGGTGAGTCCGAGTTCGCGCGCGGCGCGTGAAATGTTACCACCGTGCTTGCTTAGGGCATCAGCGATCATGCGGCGCTCAACGTCTGCCAGAGCATCAGCCAAGGTGACGTTTTGCAATGAACTGGAGGGCATAGAAGCCAGCGTCGAAGCCGGGGAGCTGGGAGTTGCCGGTGCGGAAGTTCGTTTGAGCTCCGGAGAAAGATGGTCTGGAGTTATCAATGTAGCGTCTTCGGCGCGCGCCACCACGCGCTGAATTTCGTTGCAAAGCTGCCGCACGTTACCGGGCCAGTCGCTTACCATCAATAAGTCAACAGCTGGTGGTGTGATTTGGATATCCCGGCGACCAAACTTTGCCGAGTAATGGTTGATGTAGTAATTGACGATCGTCGGAATTTCCGAGCGCCGCTCACGCAACGGAGGCACGCGCAAACGGATTACGTTAAGACGATAGTAAAGATCTTCCCTAAACTTGCCCTGGGCGACCATCTCTTCCAAATCAGTGTTTGTGGCCGCGATTATTCGGACGTCAACTTTCAAAGGGCGCTGCTCCCCGAGTGGTTGAATCTCACCTTCCTGCAGGAAGCGCAGCAGCTTGGGTTGCAGATCAAGCGGCAGGTCGCCAATTTCGTCGAGAAAAAGCGTGCCGCCCGCTGCAGTGCGAATAACGCCGGCTGAATCTGTGATCGCACCGGTAAAGGCCCCGCGCCGATAACCAAACAGGTAACCCTCCGAAAGCTCCTTGGGAACGGCGGTGCAGTTGAAGGGCACGAACACTTTCGAACGTCGCGTCGAGAGCGCGTGAATTGCGCGCGCCACCAACTCTTTGCCCGTGCCTGATTCGCCGGTAACCAAAACCGTGACGTCCGAAGACCTAATCTTGTGAACTTCTTCCACGAGTTTAGTCATCGCCGGGCTGGAGTGAATGAAGCCGGGCATGAGGCTGGTGCCGGTAAGCTCGGCAGGCTGCTGAACTCGGGAACCCTTCTGCGAACCGGCCCTCAGGGCACAAACTTCCATACCAAGTTCGGCCACTCGCATTAGCGGTTCCAGCGAAAGTCCGCCGGGAAGATTAGCGCGGTTGCTGGGCGATATATAGAGCGTCGCGGGCAGAGCGTGCGATGAGCGAAGTTGGAGAATAGCCGCGTCGCTCTTTTTTGCGTAAGCGGCTTGTGACTTTTCATCGATCAACTGATCCATCTGTTCTGCAATCTTGGCGCTTTCAGCCGGTGTGCAACCGTGTGCGATAACTACACGTCGGCGATTTTGTTCGCCCGGTTCCGTAATCACTACAGATTTCGCATTTGTCTCCTGACGCATGATGGCCGCGAGTTCCCGCAACAAGAGTTCTCTGGAGGTTACGGCCTCAGCAAGCCGGAGTGTAAGCAACTGAGGCAGGGCTGACCGCTCCTGATTTCTTTCGGGTGCGGTGCGGTCGAGGTTGGCGAGGGCCGCTTCGGCTCGCTTCTGCTCGAGTTTTGCTCCCAGCTCGCGAAACGCGTTGACGGCGCGCGAAAGATGTTCCATGGCCCGGCTGGGCTGGCTGGAAGCGTAGGCGCGTCCCAGTTCGCTATGAGCGCGCGCGGCGCGATAACGATCACCGAGCATGTCAAAAATTGAAACGCTGCTGCCGAAGTGTTGGGCGGCCGAGGAGAAGTCAGACTGCACTGCTGCCAGCATGCCCTGGAGTCTTTGCGACTCTCCGGCAAAACTCAGGTCCGTAGTAGATTCAGTTGTTTCCTCGGTTACCTTGTCCAACTGCGCCGAGCATTTTTCAGTCTCGCCGTTTTGCAGATGCGCTTCCGCCAAAATCAGGCGCGACTCACAAATAGCCTGTCGGTCACCGATGGCCAGGGCGACTCCGAGCGCCTCTTCTCCTTTTGCCAGGGCCTTTGCGTGGTCTTCCATAGCGAGGTAGCAGCGCGCCAGCGTTCTGAGCGCCTGGCCCGCATACCACTTATTGCCATCCTCAGTGGCAAGCCCGACCGCGCGCTCGAGATAGTCCTGCGCCTCGTCAAGCTCGCCGCGCAGCATTAGTAACTCGCCGAGCGAATCCAGAATCATCGGCACTTTTTCGGCTCGCTCGTCAGCCTCTGTTGCCAACGAGAGCGCCCGTTCCAGGGCTTCCTGGGCGCGTCCCCACTGGCCCATCAAAATTAGATTAATGCCGAGGTTGTTATAGCCATTTGCCGCGCTACCTTTGTGGTCAGTGCGTTCGTAATAAGAAATTGCTTTTTCAAGATAGCGAATGCCTTCCTGGGGACGTTTGAGAAACCAGCAGGCACCCGCCATGTTGGCATAGATTTTTCCCAGGGTGTAACTGGCCGGATGATCGCCGATGAGTTTGAGTGCCTGCTGTAGATTCTCGAGGCTGGCTTCGTAGTCGCCTTCTTGCAGATCAGCCAGCGCGATCCCAAAATACGCCTCGGCCAGGCCGCGCCATTCGCCCGTTTGGCGGAAATGCTCCAGTGCTCGCTGGGCGTAGTCGCGCGCAATCGGGTATTCAGTGATGCTGCGGTAGACGCGCGCCAGGGCCGCATAGATCGGGCCGTTGTTCTGTTCAGCGTCGGTTTCTGAAAACTCGCGCAACGCTCCTTTGAGAATCGAGATCGCTTTGGGATGATCGCCGTGGTAGTTGTAGGCAAGACTAATCTGGACCTTGAGTAATTGAATAGCCTGCGGATCAAGTTTCGCCCTCGATTCCGGAGATTCGTACATCGCCACTGCGGCGAGCGAGTCGCGATACTGACCGTGCATTTCGAGGGCGGTGGACAAAGCACAGCGCGCGAGAGCGAGAATCGAAGGATTGGTTTTGGCCGCAGAGATCAATAGGGAGATCCGAGACTTGGCCTCCGCCGAAAGCCCCTGATCCAGAAGTGAACGAACTTCGTCTAACTCTGCCAGCAGGTGTTGGTTCGAGGGACGGGATCGCGAGTTCAGTCGCACACGCGCGTCCGCGAGATCGACTACACCCTTGCCGCTTGAGGATTCGTTCGGCGGCGGGCCACCAGCCTTGGAGCCTGCATTCTTAACCATGTAGTCCTTATAGAAACGGTTAATTCAGCTCGTTTTTCATTGCACACTTCGATTTGTAGCAAGCGGTAGGTTGGGGTGCGTAGCTTCTCCCACGAAGCCACGCGGTAACATAATAACGAACGGTCTAGAATCTAACACATGCAACCAGAGGCGTCCACAACGGTTTCTCTTACTTTGGCATGGGAAAAACCAATATTGCATCGCTAACAGGGCGCTCGCCAGTTTGGTCTGAGGGTTTGTTTACGATCTTGTTGTGGATGACCATCGTGGTTGAGCCACCCCCGTCTAGGTTCATTGCGTCGACGGCTTCCAAATCCAGCATAAGATCGGCCAGCATGTAGAGCGACATCCCCATACTGATGCCCGGTTGACGTCCGTCCACGGTGACCAGCAACAGTTTTCCAGACTTCAACTTCGCAATCGCCGTGCGCGGATGGCGATCGGTAGCAAATCCGGCGGACATCTTTTCCTGCTTGTCGGTGATCGCAACTTTGCCGGCTTTGATGAGTTGAGGTCCGCCGCCGAGCATGCTGTAAGCGCGCCTCCAATTTGTCTGGTCACAGGGTTCGATCGGAATTATCCGCCACGAGAAAGTTATTTGCGCGCCTCTGCGGACGTTAACCTTCAACCATTCGCGAGACTTGCCCACAGCGGAGATAACGTAACCATCAACTGGAATAACGCTACTGCCTTTTAGATCGCTGATCGAAGCGACTTTGTTTTGACTCACTACGACTTCGATACCCTCGGGATTAGTCAGCGTGGTGCGATGAAACTTCGGCGTAAAAACAATCAACTCATCGGCGGAAAGAGGCCGGTTCAGACCCTGGACCGGATGCTTCGCCGATCCAACCGAGATTTCGCCGGAAAACTTCAGGTGACCGAAAACAACTTCGGTCTTGTTGCCAGCGTCGATCAGCCCAAGCCCGGCGCGTTCATTGTAGGGTTCACTTATCAAACTGCGATCGAGAACCAGCAATCCGATCGAGTCGCCTCGAAAGGTTCCGGCTATGCGGAAGTAGCCGCCGTTTGTCGCGGCTGGCGCGCCATACCTTGCTGCCAGGGAACTGACGGTTTCCAGACCAACACCTTCGTCGAGGGCGTGCACAACTTTCAGCTTAGCGCGCGTTAGATCAATTCTAAGCACACTTATTAACCACGGACCCGTCAGCTCGTCTTTCGAAGCGTTACCGCGGGTCGTTTGACCGTACTCAATTCCGGGCTCAATCTCCTGGAATTTGAGGGATTCCGTGAATCGAACACTGGTTGTTTGCCCCAGTGCGGTCCGCGATGATGATTGCCAGCCTCCTGAAGACGGCAGCACGAATAAGAGCAGGCAAGCCAGTCCCTCGCAAAGGTACCGGAAGCGAGAGTTAGGGGGTTGTGGTCGCCGAGTGGTTCTCAACTGTGGCCTCCATTCGCACAAATCCGGGCTTCCGGGCTGCCCTCAAGCGGGTATTGAAGTGAGCTTAGAGTTCAACTCTATCAACAGATTAGCGAAAGCCCGCGTCACCCGTATGCAGAGTGCTTACCTTGACACCCTTTTACGCTGGCCGCTATCATCTCCGTTTCCGCCGCTGGCAGGAAACTTCGCCCGAGTGATCTATGTTTGAGTCCTTATCTGACAAGCTGAAACGGACTCTCAAGAATCTGCGCGGCGAAGGCGTGCTGACCCAGAGCCACGTTGATGCGGCCTTGCGCGAGATTCGTCTTGCTCTGCTTGAAGCCGACGTCAACTATAAAGTCGCCAAAGACTTTATCGCCTCTGTCAAGGAAAAGGCCGAGGGACAGCAGGTTTGGCAGGAGCTCAAGCCGTCAGAGCAGGTCGTCAAGATAGTTTATGACGAACTGGTCGACATGTTGGGAGGCCAATCCTCCCGGCTGGTCTTTACCAGGCAGATCCCAAATGTAGTCATGATCGTGGGTCTGCAAGGCTCCGGCAAGACGACCTCGACCGGGAAAATCGCGCGCTGGTTGGCCGCGAATCAGGATCGCAAGCCGCTGCTGCTTTCGGTTGACGTTTACCGGCCGGCAGCTCGCGAGCAGCTCAAGGTTATTGCCAGGGCAACTGGCCAACAGATCTTTGAACAGACCGAAACGAACGATCCGCTGACGCTGGTCCGCGAAGCTGTGAAGCACGCGCAACAAACCGGCTTCGACACGTTGCTTATTGATACTGCCGGTCGCTTGCACATCGACGAAGAGTTGATGGATGAGCTGGTTAATATCAAAAACGAAACGCACCCGGTTGAAATTCTGTTTGTGGCTGATGCCATGACTGGTCAGGATGCGGTGCGCTCAGCGGAAGAGTTTCACCGGCGCGTTGGAATCACCGGCGTAGTGCTAACGAAGATGGACGGCGATGCGCGTGGCGGCGCTGCTCTTTCCATCAAACAGGTCATAGGTCAGCCGGTAAAATTCGTCGGGGTCGGGGAGAAATACGACGCGCTCGAGCCTTTTTATCCTGACCGTGTGGCCCAACGCATTCTGGGAATGGGTGATGTGTTGTCGCTCATTGAAGAAGTGCAGTCGAAAGTTGATCAGTCTGAAGCTGAAGAACAGCTAAAGAAGCTTCAGAAAAACGAGTTCACACTCGACGACTTTCGTTCCCAGCTTCGCCAGGTCAAGAAGCTTGGTTCTTTCTCAAAAATCATAAAGCTTCTTCCTGATCAACTCCTCGGCGGTATTGGCATGCCGCAGATGGACGAAGAACAGACGACGTTGATGGAGAAAGAACTGAGACGCACGGAGTCGATCATTGACTCGATGACCCGTGAGGAGCGGACAGACCACCGGATCCTGAATGCCAATCGGCGCCGCAGAATAGCACGTGGATCCGGAGCGCACGTTGCCGAGGTGAATAAGCTCATCAAGCAATACACCGAGATGCGGCAGATGATGAGGCAGCTCACGAGTTCGGGAATGTTTGGTGGCAGTGGTCTCAAAGGCAAGATGATGCGGCGAATGGCCGGCATGCCAGATATGGCGGGGCTTGCTGGAATGGATGGCGACGGCGATGAGATGGCGTCCTTCCCATCGTTAGGCGCGGCACCCGCGGGGCCGTCAAGAAAAAAACTTAAGAAGAAGCGAAAGAAGAAAAGACGGTAAGACGATAGTGATGAGTACTGAGTGATCAGTACTGAGTACAGTAAATTGGTTAGGGACAACTGGAGGTAAGGATTTGTTAGCAATCAAACTGATGCGCACCGGCGCGAAAAAGAGACCTTCATATCGAATTATTGTGAAGGAGAAACAATCAAAGCGCGATGGTGCCTGTCTCGAGAATCTGGGCACCTACAATCCGACACGCGAACCCGCGGAGATCAAGTTGGATATGGATCGCGTGCGTTACTGGATGGAAAAAGGTGCGCAGCCGACCGAGACGGTTGGTCAACTGATCAAGGCCAGCGGTAAACAGCAAGCCGCCGCAGCTCAGCCCGAAGCCTAAAAGTTTTGGCCCAACAATTATGAGAGAAGCCGTCGAGATGGTTGTTAAGTCATTGGTTGACGATGTTGACGCCGTCGACGTGCGCGAAGTGGAGCAGCAGGGAGGCACTCTTATTGAAGTGCGGGTGGCTCCCAGCGACATGGGGAAGTTGATCGGCCGGCAAGGACGTACCATACGCGCCCTGCGTTCGCTGGCTTACGCTGTGAGTCTGAAGAGAAAGCACCGCTTCATGCTCGAAATTGTGGAATGAATCCGCCGAGCAAGGACACCCGAAACGATCTGATCATCGTTGCTCGCGCAGTCAGAACCAGAGGCTTGAAGGGCGAGTTGCTTGCCGACGTTTTGACAGATTTTCCGCAGCGGTTCGAAGAAGTTTCCGAGTTGACCGGAGTAAGTCTCAGCGGGGACCGCCAGCAGTTTGAACTTGAGAACTACTGGTTTCAGAACGATCGGATGGTGCTCAAGTTCACAGGTTACGACAGCATTGAATCAGCCAAGGCGTTGGTAGGCTATGAATTCGGTCTTCCAGAAGCAGAACGCGTCGAGCTTGCCAAAGACGAGTTTTATGATTGGGAACTCGAAGGGTGTTTAGTTGAAAACAAACTCGGCGGGAGCGTCGTCGGCAAGGTTCGGGAAGTGATGAGAACCGGCGGTGTCGAGTTGCTGGTGATCGAGAGTGAGGAGCGAGGCGAGGTCTTTGTTCCGATGGTCGCGTCGATCGTTATTGAGATCGATGTCTCCAGAAAGAAAATTGTAATCGATCCACCAGAAGGCTTGTTGGATTTGTAGTTGTCTTTGAAATTTGTACTGTGCTGCGCTGCGACATCATTACCATCTTCCCGGAGTTTTTTCGCGAGGCGTTTGACTACGGGATCATTCGCAGGGCACGAGCCGCCGGGTTGGTTGAGACGAAGGCGCACGATTTGCGCCGCTGGACCAGCGACAAGCATCACATCGTCGACGACCGACCGTTTGGTGGCGGCGAGGGCATGGTGCTCAAGCCCGAACCGATATTTGCCGCTGTTCAGGAGTTGACGGGTTGCGGCAATCGCGAGGAGTTTTCGCCGCAGACTCGGGTAGTGCTGCTGTCGCCGCAGGGTCAGGTGTTTACGCAGGAAGTGGCGCAGGATCTTTCACAGAACGCATCGCAGATAGTTTTGATTTGCGGACGCTATGAAGGCGTTGATGAGCGCGTGGTGGAAGCGCTGGCGACGGATGAGATCTCGATAGGAGATTACGTGTTGTCGGGAGGCGAGCCGGCCGCGGTTGTGGTGATCGATGCGGTCGTGCGGTTGATACCGGGAGCGCTGGGAAACGAGACGTCGGCAGCGAACGATTCATTTTCCGAAGGGCGTTTAGATCATCCTCAATACACCCGCCCGACGGAGTTCTTCGGAATGAACGTTCCGGATGTCTTATTGACAGGTAACCACGGCGAGATCGCCCGTTGGCGTCGCGAAGCGGCGCTGCGGAAAACGCAGCGGAATCGCCCTGATCTTTTGAAGTAATTGTTGTTTGGCTGCGGCCGGTGAAGGCTGAAGCTGAAACTCTGGACTTTCAGATTTCTTATTGGAGTAACGAAATGAATCGATTAGATAGCATTGAAGAAACCCAACTGCGCAAGGGTATTCCTGACTTTCAGTCAGGCGATACGGTACGCGTGCATGTTCGCATTAAGGAATCTGAGACGAAGGAACGTTTGCAGGCGTTTGAAGGAGTTGTCATCGCTCGCAAACACGGCGGGGCCCGAGAGACAATCACGGTCCGAAAGACCAGCTTTGGTGTTGGTGTTGAGCGGATCTTTCCGCTTCACGCCACCATCGTCGACCACATCGACGTGGTGAAGAGGGGTCGCGTGCGCCGGGCTAAGCTTTATTACCTGCGCGGCTTGCGCGGTAAGGCAGCGCGCATTCGTGAGCGCGACACGCGTGTTCGCCAGGGTGATGCGCAAGCGACCGCCGCCGCCAAGAAATAGCTTGTTACCTGATCCGGGAGCCGCAGGCGCTTGCGAATAGCAATTGATGCCCACTCTGTTGGGACTGGACTTGGCGGCAACGAAAGCTACGCAACGAATCTGATTGAAGCGCTCGCTGAGATCGACCGAGCTAATCGGTACACGTTGTACGTCACGAGGCGAGAAGCGGTGGAGCGCTTCAGCGATAGGTGGCCAAATTTTTCCGTCCGGTCCACCTTGCCACACACGCCACTGATTCGCATCCCCCTAACTCTAAGCGCCGAACTCAGACGAAACCCCGTCGATGTCCTCCACGTTCAGTTTACCGCTCCACCTTTTTCGCCCTGTCCCGTCGTAGTGAGTATTCACGATCTTTCGTTTGAACATCTGCCACAAACTTTCAAGTGGCGCAGTCGCAAGCAGCTTCGAATTACGGTCCGCCGCTCGGCGCGAGCGGCTTCGCAGGTGATAGCCCTCTCGGAATACGCGCGAAACGACATTATTGACACCTACCAGCTGAGTCCGGAAAAAATAAGCGTCATACCGCTGGCCGCGCCCGCTCATTTCAGGCCCATCAGCAACGAGGAAGAACTGCAGCGCGTTAGACAAACCTATGGCATAAAGGGTGAGTACATCCTGTCGGTCGGCGCCATCCAACCGCGAAAGAACCTGGGTCGACTCGTGGCCGCTTACTCTCGCTTGCGCCGTGCCAAACCGAAGGTTAAGCTCCCTAAACTTGTGCTCGCGGGGAAATGTGCGTGGCTGTATGATGAAACCATCCGCGCGATCAAGGAACTGGATCTCAGTGACTCCGTAATCTTGACCGGGCATGTACCGGAAAACGACTTGCCGGCACTGTATTCAGGGGCGCTTTGTTTTATTTATCCCTCATATTTCGAAGGTTTTGGTCTACCACCGCTGGAGGCAATGCAGTGTGGCGTGCCCGTAATCGTGGCAGACCAGACCAGCTTGCCGGAAGTAGTCGGAGATGCGGGAGTACTCGTAGATCCATTTGATGTGGATGCCCTGGCGGCGGCGATTGAAAAAGTCATGAGTGATTCAAACTTACGGGCCGAGCTTAGCGTCCAAGGCTTGGCCCGCGCGAAACTCTTCAACTGGCGCGAGACTGCTCGTCAAACTCTTGGGGTTTACCGAAAAGCTTCCGGTGTTGAATAGTCGGCCTAATAGGGTAAGATTAGTGGTGGGCAACACCTAACGGATCGATTTCAGTCTTATGCGCATCGCTATTCTCGGAACGCGAGGCATTCCAGCCAGCTACGGCGGATTCGAAACCTTCGCTGAACATCTCTCAACAAGGCTCGTAGCCCGCGGCCATGAGGTCACAGTGTATGGCAGAGCACACTACGTTTCACCGCGGCAGTTGGAGTATCACGGTGTCCGGCTGAAGGTTCTTCCCACCATCCGGCATAAATATTTTGACACGGTCGTTCACTGCTTTCTTTCGGCGGTCCATGCAGTCTCGGCCCGGTTTGATGCCGCGTTGATCTGCAATGCCGCCAATGCCCCTTTCGCTCCCATCCTCAGGCTCACCGGCACGCCGATAGCGCTCAACGTTGACGGCCTCGAACATAAACGAAAGAAGTGGGGTTGGCTGGGACGGAGCTACTATTTAGCAGCAGAGCGTTTGGCGACCATACTGCCTAATGTCATGGTAACGGATGCGCAGGTCATTCAGGATTACTACCTGGCGCGCTATAACGCGCCGTCCGAGATGATCACTTATGGCTCGGAAGTCGAACGGCGGCCGGATCGCGCGGCCGTGCGGCGTTGGCGCGCTGAGCCGAATCGTTATGTTCTATACGTTTCCCGGCTGGAACCGGAAAACAATGCCCACGTCGTAATAGAGGCTTTCAAGAGAGTGCGCACCGCCTATCGTTTACTGATAGTCGGCGATGCCCCTTACGCTCACGACTACATTACAAACTTGAAAGAGCGTGCGCGCGGCGACAAGCGAATAGTTTTCACCGGTTTCGTTTTTGGTCAGGACTACCGCGCCCTGCAGCAGAATGCTTATTGTTACGTGCATGCCACCGAAGTGGGGGGAACACATCCTGCACTGTTGGAGGCAATGGGCTACGGCAACTGTGTCTTGACGTTGGCGACTCCGGAAAACATCGAGGCCGTGGGGGATGCTGGAATAACTTATGAGAACGAGTTTGATCTGGCGGAGAAGCTCCAACGCGTTTTGCGAGACGGGTCGCTGGTGCAGAGTTATCGCAATCGGGCCCAGGTCAGAGTGCAGCGATACTATGATTGGGATCGAGTTGTTGACCAGTATGAAAGACTTTTTGCGCAGCTGAGCGGAAAGGTAGAAGAGATCGGCTCTTCAGCGTCCGCCACTCAGTCGGTGCCGCAAATCGAAGAGGTTGCCAGAAAGTAGTTGCCAAAATGAGCTGTGTAAAAGATTTGTGCCCCGCTAATCAATCAAGATTGGCGGGGCAAACTTTCCGGCAGGTTCGGGTTAATTCAGGCGGTGGCAAAGAACTGAGAGTCGTCCCTTATGGCCGATCCCGTGAACCAGGGGTGCGATCTGCGGGTGAGATAAAGCCTCACCGCGGCTGATAAAATAATGCCGCGTCCCTTTCGAAAGGCACCTTGTCAAATGAAACCGCGCATTCAATGTGCGAAATTACACGAATTATCTGCAACGTGTCAAGCATAACTTCACGGGCATAACTTCACGAGATTTCTAGTAACCATAGCCCTGCAAAAGCTGATCCCGGCCGCAATCCTAACGGTTTTACTCACCGGAGCGGGTTTGGGAGAGGCGCTGGGCCTGGCGGCGCGCAGCTTCAGAAACATTTCTATTTTGAGCCAGGTTTTTCAGGTCCTTGGTACGAATCCGAGGCAGCGTATTGAGTACGGTGGGAACCGGTGTCCGAGGGTTGCGAACAAGATTGTGAATGACGGGATAGGAACGCGCCCAGTTGCGATTGAGGGCGATAAGACGTAGGACTTCATCAGCCACAGTCCTCATGGCCGCAATGTTTTCCACTTCCTGATCGGTGACGCGCGGATTGTGAACCACCGCCGTGGCCACCACTCTGTTTGAATCGCGAATCAGGATGCCACGGGCTTCGCGGTCACCTTTCATAGCCAGCTTCATACGGTCTCTCGCATTCATGAACATGATGCGCCGAATCAAGGCCACACGTTCTGGCGGGAGCTCACCCAGTTCAGTCCGTTCAGATTCGACTGCTCGCTTGAAGTTGGCAGCAAGTTCTTCCTGAGTTTCCGCTTTCAGTTCTTCATAACGTTCCGTAGGCAGCCAGGAGTCGTCCAGTTCAGCATCTGAGACCTCAATGTGTTGGGCAATTACCCAGGCGTCTTCGACGCTCAACCTGCCGGTCAGGTCAGCGCTCTCAAAGAACTCCGCGGCGGCGCTGTTGCCTCTGCTTCTGAGTTCCTGGGCAATCTGCTGCGCGCCTCTTTCCTTTTCAAAAAATTCCTGCCTGGTTTCCCGCGCGCGTCGTTCGGCTTCTCCGGACCGATCTGAATTTGCCAGGATCGCGTCGATGATTTTCGGAAAGCGTACAAGTCGCTGCTGATTTGTGGCGATTAGATCCAGCAGCGAACTATCGGAAGTAGTCGAAGCTAAACCAGCGACCGCCTCATCCGATGTTCGGTTGTTTAGAATTACCGCTTCGTGAACGTCGCGAGAGTCTCGGGAAAACGAGGCCAGATAATCAAGTACCGCGGGCGAGGTCTCGGCGCTTTTGGCGGCGGTCAACAAGTCTGCCGCATCCTGCGACGTCAGGGTTTCCTTAGCGGCTTCGGCAATTTCAGCATCCTCAGCGTCGCGTAGCGTCACCAGGACTTCCAACAGATCAGACTGCGGCAGGGGCAACAACCCGCTGGCGGCCGCGAGTCTTGCCTGATGAGGCGCGGTGCCTCCAATGATGGCCTGGACCGCAGGATTCATTGAGTTAGTAGTACTCATTCGGAAACAGTCGCATTGTTAGGATCTAAACTAGCTGGTCGGAGTTTACTCCGGATCTCCAAAGCGCGCCCGGCTCTCAGTAAAGATTGAAGTTGTATTCAAGCTGGATGTACATCGAAACGGGTCGGCCGTCTATCATTGCGGGAACAAACTTGATCCGCTGGGCAGCCTTTATCGATTGCTCGGTTAAGCCAAAAGGCAGAGCACGTACGATCAAGAAATGTTTCACTGCACCGTCAGCGGTGAAGATGCATCTCAATACAACCGTCCCAGTAACTCCGTTGGTGCGGGCCGCTTCGGTATACGAAGGTTCAGGCTTAGATAGAACACGCGCTTTCGTAGTGACCTCTTTTCCAGAGAACACGAGCTTATGTTCGCCGGGCTTGGGTGAGTCTAAATAATATCGCAAACTCTCCAGTTGTTCGGTCCATGTATGGTTCTTGTCATCATTTGGATTAAGCGCCAGATACTTTTCCAGGGCGTCTGCTGCCTGACGATAGCGAGCCTTGCGACCTTCTGATGAGTCTTCTACTTCTGAAATCAAAGCATCGCCCACGAAACTTGCCAGCGCCTGGCTCTTTAACAAATAAGCGGCAGCAAGCTGAGGCTGAAGCTTTGATGGCAGCCTCCGCATTTCGAAGCGCTTCCTCTTTCGCTCCCACCCTAAGACGGGTAACGCCAAGAATGTAATAGGCGCCGGCGATAGTAGAATCAATATCGATCGCCGCCTTGGCTTCGCGGGCGGCATCATCGGTCTTATTTCGAAGTAGTAGTGCATAACTAAGACCGGTGTGCGCGTCAGCGAAATTTGGGCGAAGCTTAGCTGCGGTTTCAAATGCTTTAGAGGCGTCCTTTAGGGCTTTAGGATCTTGCAGGTACGCTAGTCCCAAATAATACCAGGCATCAGCGTCAGCTTTGTCTTTCTTGGTTGCCTGTTTTAGTGCGCCCGCAGCCTCGCGGTAATTCTTCTGACGATAAAGTTCTATGCCGCGAAGGCGCTGCGTCGAGGAATCAGCCGAACCGGTTTGGGCAAAAGCAGAAACTGCGAGAGTAACGACCAAAAGGGCGAGGCTTAATAAAGTAGACATTCTAATGTGAGGTTTTCTCATATGAATCCGAGTTACCGCCTACGCAGCAGCTCCATGACACTTCTTGTATTTCTTGCCTGAGCCGCAGGGGCAAGGCTCATTGCGACCGACCTTCGGCTGATCGCGAACGACAGTTTTCACCTTTCCTGCTTCTTCTCCGGCGGCGGCAGCGCCCTGGTTTGGTCCAGTGAATGTCATTGGACTTGGACGCCGAGGCAAACGACGTTGACGCAAAGCCTCAGGCGGTTCTTCCGAGACGATATGAAGGTTGAAGAGCGATCGGATCGTACTGGTGTCGATGCGGTCAAGCATCTCCTGAAACATATCGAAGCTCTGCTTCTTATATTCAACCAATGGATCCTTTTGTCCGTAACCGACCAGACCGATGCCTTGCTTAAGGTGATCCAGCGACAGGAGGTGATCCTTCCACTGCGCATCGATGATGTTGAGCATGATGATGCGCTCATAAGTGCGCATCGCTTCCGGCCCAATTTGCTTTTCCTTCTCAGCGTATTTAACCTTTAGCTTTTCCCAGATCGCATCCGTTACTTCCTGGGATGTAAGGTTTGGAATATCGATACCTTCAGCATCCGCGTCGAAATCGTAGATAGTCTTGATTTGAATCTTGTAGTTTTCGACATCCCAATCGTCAGGTGAAACGTCGGGATTCAAATACTGCTTGGTCAAATCGGAAAGCAGATCGTAGGCAACTCCGGCCTGTGGCGGATCGCCCATCAGATATTCACGCTGGTCCGGCTGTTCCATCAACTGGCGGCGCAAACCATAAATCGTCGCCCGCTGCTTGTTCATGACGTCGTCATACTCGAGCAGGTGTTTGCGCGATTCGAAGTTTCGCCCTTCTACTGACTTCTGCGCCGACTCGATGCGCTTGGAAACCATCTTGGATTCGATGGCGACGCCCTTCTCCATTCCCAGTCGTTGCATCAACGCTTTCACTTTGTCGCCGGCGAAGATGCGCATGAGGTCGTCTTCCAGCGAAAGGAAAAAGCGCGATGAACCAGGATCGCCCTGGCGTCCGGCACGTCCACGGAGCTGATTGTCAATGCGCCGGGATTCGTGGCGTTCGGTGCCCAGAATGTGCAGGCCACCGATTCCCACTACTTCTTTGTGCTCCTCTTCGACAATTCGTTTCGCGCGCGCGAAGGCCTGCGACCACTGTTCCTCCGTCGCTTCGTCGGGATCGATCTCTTCTTTTTTGAGAAACTCACGAGCCATGAAATCCGGATTGCCGCCCAGCAGAATGTCGGTGCCGCGACCAGCCATGTTGGTGGCGATCGTAACTGCGCCTTTGCGTCCTGCCTGGGCGATGATCTCCGCTTCGCGTTCGTGATACTTCGCGTTCAAAACGTTGTGGGGGACCGCCTCGCGTTGCAGCCGGCTCGCGATCAGTTCTGAATTTTCAACTGAGACAGTACCCACCAGCGCCGGCTGTCCGCGGTCGTGACAATCCTTGATCTCCTCGATCACGGCGTCCCACTTCTCCGGCAGCGTGCGGTAGATCACGTCAGAAAAATCACTGCGCACCATCGGCATGTGGGTCGGAATAACAACCACGTCCAGCTTGTAGGTGGTCTGAAACTCGGCTGCCTCGGTTTCGGCAGTACCAGTCATCCCGGACAGCTTTTCGTACAGGCGGAAATAATTTTGCAGCGTGATGGTTGCGAGGGTCTGGTTCTCTTTCTCAATCTTGACGCCCTCTTTGGCTTCGACGGCCTGATGCAAGCCATCCGACCAGCGCCGGCCCTTCATCAATCGTCCGGTGAAATCGTCGACGATGATTACTTCGCCATCCTGCACCACGTATTGATGGTCAAGGCGGTAGAGCGTGTGCGCCTTCAGCGCCTGCTCGACGCAATGGAGCAGTTCCATGTTTGCAGGATCGTAAAGATTTCCGACTCCCAGTAGCCGTTCCGCTTTGTCGACGCCTTCCTCAGTCAATACCGCGGTATGCTGTCTTTCGTCGACCAGGTATTCGCCGGTTTTCTGCCCGTCTATGTCTTCGCCTTTTTTCAACTGCGGAACGATCGCGTCCGCTTTGTAATACTTGTCTGTTGCCTCATCCGATGGCCCGGAGATAATCAACGGCGTACGCGCTTCGTCGATCAGAATCGAATCCACTTCGTCAACGATTGCGAAATAGTGGCCACGCTGAACACAGGTGGCGAGGTCAAACTTCATGTTGTCGCGCAGATAGTCGAAGCCGAATTCGTTGTTGGTGCCGTAGGTGATGTCGGACGCGTAAGCCGCCTGCCGCTCGAAGTCGTCCATGTCGTTTTGGATACAACCAACTGCGAGACCCAGGAAGCGATGGATTTGACCCATCCACTCCGCGTCGCGCGAGGCGAGGTAATCGTTAACCGTAATCACGTGGACGCCGCCGCGTCCCGTGAGGGCGTTAAGGTAAGCAGGCAGCGTGGCGACGAGGGTCTTGCCTTCGCCCGTTCGCATCTCGGCAATCTTGCCCTGATGCATAACGATGCCACCGATCAACTGCACGTCGAAGTGGCGCATGCCGGTGGTGCGTACGCTCGCCTCTCTAACGATGGCGAATGCTTCCGGGAGGATCTCGTCAAGCGCCTCTCGTTCGCGACGCTTGCGCTCATCCATATCGGTGACGCCGGCAACAGCTTGCTGTAGCTGTTCCTTAAACTCCGCCGTGCGAGCGCGTAGTTGTTCGTCAGACAGCTTCTTTATCGCCGGCTCAAGTTCATTGATTTGGCCAACAATCGGCTGGACTGATTTGAGGTAACGCTGGTTGCTGCTACCGAATACTTTAGTCAGTAATTGATCGAAACCCATAGTCTTTTCTTAATCCGTGGGGCGGACAAAATACGCCTTTTCATCAGTACTTAATAATTGGTTGATTTTAGTGGAGCGTGAAGAAGGTATCAAGCGGGCCTTCAATTGCCGCGTAGCGGCAAATTGAGTTTAGCCCGGCGTTTCAACGCCGGGAGAAAGAGTAGAATCAAATTTCTTTCGTCGCGTAGCGGCGGTGGCATCCCTATTTTTTCTGGCATCGCTACGCGACGCAGATATTTTTCGCTGACCTTTCCCGGCGTTGAAACACCGGGCTAAACTCACGTCGACACTACGTGTCGAAAGAAAATGATCCATTAGCTCAGTCAACGCTAGCTTGGTTTATCGGACGCGAGTTGTTTCTTTATCAGATCAACAACAGCCTGTCGTGGCATTGTAAAATTGAAAACGATCTTCTTGCCGACCGGCTCGGCGCTGGTATTTCTGAGCAGAGCTTCTTCATCTTTTCCAGCGCGCGACTGTGCGCCGATAGCCAGCGCCGCGTTGAACCCCTTGGCCAGCACGCGGGCGCTCTCCACCGAGGATGCTTCAGACTCTACCGTGGCCAACACTTCGCTCTCGCCTTGCTTAACGGTGAACACGACCTTCGATCCAGGATTGTCTTTGTCGAGCGGTTTTAGATAAACGAGAAAGCCGCTGTCGTTCAACGCCGCAACCATGCGACCAAATAAGTCTACGAGGTTAGCGTCGCCCGCCTTCTTTGTGAACTGGGCGTTTTTCAGTTTGCCGTCCTGATCGAGTTCCGCTTCGACAACGATTTCGAAGGGCTGATTCAGGTCGAGCTTGCCCTGTTTCTTCAATTCGTTGGCATAGATGGCGAAGTCTTTCAACGCCTTCTTATTGATCTCGTTTTCCTTCGGGAGAGTGAGATTGTTTTTTTCTGCCGTCTTTTCAAGCTCAGTCTGCGCTTCATCCGCCGTCAGCGCCGGGCTTTGAGCCGGACTCGGACTCCCCTTAGCTTGCGCGATCGTCTGAGACGGCGAAGCAGTGGGACGAGGGGACGGAGACGGAGACAGCAATGCAATTGGCGATGGATTCGGAGAAGGCGAAGGCGCAAGCTCCGGCTGAACTTTAGGTGGTTTTGCTTGCGCCAGGAACTGCGGAGTAAACGGCACAGGCGGAGGCACGACGGCGGTTTGTCCTTCGGGTGCGAAGTAGCCCTCGGGGTAGTGAAACTTATCGCTCTCCAGTTCAACGAATTGGACGTCATCGCCGATTTGTGTTCTTTCGTAGGGTTTATCCACAAAACTGGTGTCCGCAATCAGGCTGGCCAGATTGAACGCATCTCTAACGGCCGGTATGTAGAGCACACAAACAACGAGGAGCATGTGTGCGGCGAGCGAGCCCGCCAATAACTTCGAAATGACCGGCCACCGGGGTTGTTTATTGACTTCAAAATTTGCGAAAAGTTCTGACATCCTCAATAAAACGCCTTTATGAAAGATAATGTTCCCTGTCTTAGACGCACGCTATCGGCCGTGCGTTGCGAAACCTCTTTGGCCTCCTTCCCTACGTTAGCACTTCGCGGGCAGCGCGCTCAAAGCTAGAATGGATTATGCGTCGTTCAGGTGACAGAGTTGTTGGCAAGAAGCGTCGATTTGGTAACAAAAACAGATCGCGCGGTTCTGAACCGTCTGCGAAGCCTTCCCGACACGCGTCTGCCAGTGCGAAAGAGATCGACCCCACCCGGGCTCAGTCCCCTGAGGTTAGGAAGCTGCTCGAGGGAATCGGCACGCCGCCGCGTAGCGAGTCGTTCAAGCCCGATCCTTTTCAACTCGAAGCGCTCGCCGCGGTCGAATTCGAAGATGTCCTGGTGACTGCGCCAACCGGCAGTGGCAAGACCTGGATTGCGAGGGAAGAGATTCGCCGCTTGCTGGCTGCCGGACGTCGCGCGTGGTACACGACGCCGTTGAAGGCGCTAACGAATTCCAAGTACCAGGAGTTTGCCGAAGAGTTTGGCGAAGACCGGGTGGGGATACTGACCGGCGATCGGAAAGACAACACCGACGCGCAGCTGATCGTCGGCACCACTGAAATATATCGCAATCAACTTTTCGATTCCTTGCGAGGCGGCAGCGACGTCGACGCGGATTTGGTAGTGCTCGACGAAGCCCACTACCTCGGCGACGAAGATCGCGGGCACGTTTGGGAGGAGGCAATCATCCTGACGCCGCCACGCATCCGGCTGTTGCTGTTGTCAGCAACGGTAGGAAACGCAGATGAGTTTGCAGCGTGGATTGGGGAAGTGCGCGGCGTTCGCTGCGGAGTGATTACGCGCCCGGGAGCACGGCCGGTTCCGTTACGCGCTGCAATGCTGTTGCCAGACAGGCGGTTGATACCTTTGGTGAATGACGGTGGAAAACTGAATCCGGAAATCGCAGCGATTATTGAGCGGACGCGCGAGGAGAGGCGGGGACCACCGCGTGGGCATCGAAGAAGATACTGAGGTTGTTGGTGGCGGTTGAAACGCGGCTCTGCCGCCAGGTGTGCGGAAGGTCTTTGACCTTCCGATCTGCTTTCGCTGGCTTTGGGGCTATGCCCCGAAAGGTTGGGGCGAAGCCCCGAATCTTATCGTTGAACCACGGTGAGGCAGAGCCTCACCGCACATCAGGCGGCAAAGCAGCGAGCTAGTTGTTGTTATGAAACTGAGCATGCCCGAGATGCCGCCGGCAATTCTGTTGACGGCGCTTGGTAATTACAATCTTCTTCCCGCGATCGTGTTTATGCCAACGCGCCGGCGCTGCGATCAAGCCGCATCCGAGACTGCTCTGATGCGACGCGATGCCAACGACCAACGTCGCGACGCGCGGCGCGAGTTCATGCGCGAGTGGGTTGAGCTGCATCCGGAGATACGCGGTCATCGTCATTGGGACACAATCATCCGAGGTGGTGTGGCCTCGCATCATGCCGGACACATTCCCGCCTGGAAGATGGTCATCGAAAAGTTGATGAGTGCAGGTTTGCTCGATGCGATCTTCGCTACTGCAACCGTTGCTGCCGGCGTTGATTTTCCCGCGCGCTCAGTTGTCCTAACGGTTGCCGACGCGCGTACGGGCAGCGGCTGGCGGCAGTTGACTGCTTCCGAGTTGCAGCAGATGACCGGGCGGGCGGGCCGGCGCGGACGCGATAACGTGGGGTTTGTGGTTGCCGCTCCAGGCCTGCACCAGGATCCACAAAGGATTGCCGAGCTATTGAGGGCGCGGCCCGATCCGCTGATCAGCCAATTTCGCGCTACCTATACGACCTTGCTGAATCTGCTCGATGCATACGGCAACTTTGCGCAAGTGCGCGAGATTGCCGAAAGAAGTTTTGCCCACCGCGACGCTGCTTTGCAGATCGCACAACTCGAAAAAGCCGAAATTGAGAGCAAACAGCGGATCGAGTTGAAACTTAAAGCGGCCGGCTGCGATTTGCCGGTATCCGTCGTCAGCGGGTTTGAACGTTTGATTAGCGCACGGGCGCGCCTGCATGAGTCGCAGCCGCAAACGCGAGCGGAAGCTTTGCATCGTTGGCTCGATGACGTAGTCAAACCTGGCCGTGTCGTCGGCGTTGGCCGTAGCGGTCGGCGCTTGGTTTTGATTACCGAAAAGCGCGAAGGCAACGTTCGCGGAATTCGCGAAGACGGACGCAGCGCGAGCTTTGCGCTCGAACGCATTGGACGAGTCTACGCGCCGGTGTATCGGCAGCGGGACGAATTCATCGAGGAAGCATTTGCCGACGTGCGCGAGCGCGGCAGCGAGCTGGTCATTCCGGAACCGCGTTTGCGCGATGTGCAGGCGGAGGAGAGTGACGCGGTTAGTTTTCTGGACGACCAGATCGAGGCAGTCTTGCCTGCCGCGCTCGGCGCCGAAGAAAAGTTGAGGTGCACACAAGCGCTATGGGCCGTGCTGGTCGACGCAGAAGAGCTCGAGCGCGCCACGCGTCGAATTGCGGGGCTGCATGAAGAAGTCTGGGAACCATTTCACCAACGGGCGCGCGTGCTCGCCGCTTTCGGCTATCTCGATTTCGACGCTGAGAAGATCACGGATCGTGGCCGCTGGTTGGCTGATCTGCACGTCGATCGTCCACTGCTGGTTGGCGAAGCGCTGGAGAACGGCCTTTTCAACTCGCTCGATTTTCAGCGACTGGCCGGCGTCGTGGCAGCGCTTACTGCCGACGAGGAACGCGACTACGGTCAGCTGGAATTGGAGGACGGTCTGGTAAACGCCCTGGCACAGTTTGAAGATGTTGGGTTCAAGGTTTCATCTGAAGAGTGGAAACTCGGAATAGAGCCGGCGCCGGAGTTGAACTTCTCGGCCGCTGCCGCCGCCGTTCGCTGGGCTACAGGAACTGAGTGGTCGAGGGTCGTCCGCGAAACTGGCGCCGAGGAAGGCGATCTCTTTCGCATGCTCTCGCGCACGGGTGAAGCGCTCTTGCAAATAGCCGGCTTGCGCAAGACGCACGCTGATGCAGCGCGCACAGCCGCCGTCGCGGCGGAGGCAATCCTGCGCGAACCGGTTAGATAGATTGTCCGTCTAGCATCTGTCATAACCAGGAGCGGGGGCGAGCCCACCTTCCTGACCACGAGCTGATCTAGAGTTGAGTCAAAATTCTAGGTTGAAAGGCTTTCAAGGATAAGTGATCGGTTTTGACAGATAAGCTCTCAGGTCGGGAAGGTGGGCTTGCCCCCGCTCTTTTGTGGGAGGCGTAAACAACATCAGTGCCATTTGCATCGGCACGAGTCTCAAAGGGTTATGTTATTGGTGGAGGGTGGAACTGCATGGCGTTGATTACAGCTAACGAACTGAAACGAAAACTGCTGATCACGGTTGACGGTCAGCCGTACGTGGTCCTGGAAGTTTTCTTTGCTTCGCCGACGGCCCGTGGCGCGGCGACGATGGTGCGCACGCGTCTGCGTCAACTCTTGACCGGCGCCGTCATGGAAAAGAGTTTCCGTTCGAGCGAGAAGTTTACGGAGCCGGATATCGAGCTGACGCCTGCGTCGTTTCTTTATAGCGACGCGCACGGTTTCCATTTCATGGACGAAAAGAGTTACGAGCAATTCACTTTTGACGAAGCGGCGATTGATGCCGATCGCGGCTATCTCAAGGAAGGCGTATCGCTACAAGTTTTGAAATACAACGGCGCGCCGGTGTCGCTGCAATTGCCGCAGTACGTCGAACTCGCCGTCACCTCAACCGAATTGGGCCAGCGCGGTGACACTGCCGCTGGCGGCGCAACCAAAGTGGCAACGTTAGAAACCGGAATCTCTGTGCGCGTTCCACTCTTTATCAAGGAAGGCGAGACTGTTCGCGTCAACACTCAAACCGGAGAAGTTGCCGGCCGCGCGTGAGATAGCTAACGTTCCGGCACAATCCACGAAAGTTTCCTTCAACCTGAACGATCTGCTGTACCCCTATGCAACAAAACTTCGCCTTGTTTGAGTACGTCACATCGACGACTCAATGCAACCAAAACATAGCAACTATCACAATGAAATCTTCGTCTTAGTGACGGTCTCGAATTTCAAGTACATTTCAGTTCTTTGAGAATCGGTCGGCCATGCGCAGCGGCAAGGAGCCAGGGACAAGAATGCGGAGAAGACGTCCGCGCTCCCAGGTTAGACGTAATAATTTGGTGGTCCCTTGGGCCATCGCCCACATGGAGAATCACAGATGAAGTTGTCCCCGAAGTTTCCCCGTATTGTGTCCCAGCTACAGTCAGTCACTCGTCTTGGAAGTTTACATTTGCGTTCTGCTAAGTTCGCTCCTTTTGCAATCATTTCACTTTTCTTTCTTACGAACATCACCACACTAGTCCTCAGTCCAGCGATAGTGCCCGTTGTTAACGCCGCACAAGTAGAGACCATTCCCTCAGACATTCCTTTATCCGGCGATTGTGATCTTGATTGGATTATCTTTCGCGCCGGTGAGAAGGCCGGGATTGACCCGCGCTTCATTCACGCGGTCATCAAACAGGAATCGAGATACGATCCAAAAGCAGTTTCAGCTGCCGGCGCCCAGGGCCTGATGCAGATGATGCCGGCGACGGCAAAGCGCTTTGGTCTTAAGGACCCGTTTGACCCTGCTGCGAACGTTGAAGCCGGCACAAAGTATCTGAAGTGGCTGTTGGAGAGATTTGATGGCGACGTCTCACTCGCGCTCGCTGGTTACAACGCTGGTGAAGGATCGGTAGACAAATACAAAGGCGTGCCGCCGTACGGCGAAACTCAGAACTACGTCAAACAGATCGTCTCGAATTACGGGAGAACTTATCATCCGCTGCTTTCACCCGACGACGCCAAACTCGCTTTTCATCTAACCGATGAGATTCCGGCAAGTACCAGGGGCCTCTAATTTACACCCCCGTCTGTGCTCTGTCTTCGCGGTGAGTGGCCTTGAACGGTTATTCACCACAGAGTTACGGAGGACACAGAGACTGCACAGAGAAGGTCAAATCCAGTGTGGCGACAGCAAAAGCAGGACAGCTTCTTCCTGCTGTCGAATGCCGCTCTGAATTTCGACTCGCTGGCACCGAACGAGCGACGCAACGGGCAAGGCCATAGGAGACGTTGGTGAACCACACTTGCTTTGGATGGAACGGGCCGGGCCGTGCGGTCGTATTTGAGTAGTGTTAAGATGTTCAGGCCGTAGGAATTCACCGCGGTCTTAGGTGTTTGGAGGAACTAATCATGCAGGAAACAGCGGAATCGCAGTCGCAATCCGAATGTGGAAACAATATTGTTAACGAGCTGTCCGATGCCCTTCGTTATATCGGCGATGTTTCGTATGCAATACTGCCCATGGATTTGGCGCACAATCTGGGCGATTTAAAGAAATCGTTTCTGACCACGATTCGATCGCTAATCGATAAAGACATCGAATGGGTTGACGCGCGTGTAGCCGGCGGCGACAAAGTTCGTGAAGAGTGGCAGCAAAAATGTAATCGAGACAAAGCGGAAGGCGCGCCTGAGCCGGCAAACTGATTGGTAACGCAAGCGGTTAGTTTGCGGACCGTTAGACAGAGAACGCCCAATCTGGCCAGATTGCGGTACGGAAAACATGGAAGTCTTATTAGCTGACGAATTCGGATTCTGTTTTGGCGTCGAACGCGCTGTCGAAATGGTAGAAGATGCGCTCGTGGAAGGCGTTCGTCCTATTCGTTCGCTGGGGCCATTGATCCACAACGCTCAGGAGATGGAGCGGCTGGGGGAACTCGGCGTATCGACAATTGACGAACCCGGCGAGGCCGACGGCGACACGATCGCTGTAATTCGCGCCCACGGCGTAACGCCCCAGGTGCAAAGTGATTTGGAAGAGCGCGCCGCAAAAGTTATCGACGCCACCTGTCCCTTCGTAACCAGAGTTCAACACCTGGCAGAACGCGCTGCGATAGATGGACGAGATGTCGTCGTTGCCGGTAATCCGGACCATCCGGAGATGATCGGTGTAGTCGGTTACGCGCCGCAGAATACCTACGTCGTGCGCGACGCCAGCGAAGTTGCGGCACTTCCGCAATTGCGATCCCCGCTCGTCGTTTCCCAAACCACAATCAAGCTGCAGACTTTTCTCGAAGTAGCCGAAGCGGTGCGCGCGAAGGCCGACGCTGAACCGCAGGTAGTCAACACAATTTGTTCGGCCACACGCGATCGCCAGGACGCCGCCCGCGGGCTGGCAGGACAAGTTGACGTTTTCTACGTGATTGGCGGGCGCCACTCCTCAAACAGCGTCAAGCTGCTGGCCGTTTGTCAGGAACAGTGCGCGAAGAGTTACTTGATAGAGACACCCGCGGAGATCAATCCAGCCGACCTCAGCAATGCCAAGCGCGTAGGCGTGACCGCAGGGGCCTCAACCCCGAATTGGTTGATCGATCAGGTCGTGAAGAAACTGCACGAGATTGGTGAGAAGGCCGCCGCCTAAGCTTTCCTGCCTCCATTCCAGACTAAAACCAAAGAAGATTTCTCATTTGACATTTTTCATTGGTCATTTCGGCGGAAGGACGGACGACGGATGACCGAAGACGGTCGGCGATCCCCGGTCATCGGTCGCTCTAGCAATGACCAATGAAAAATCATGAAAAATGTCACATGAGAAATAGAAAATCTTCTTTGGTTTTTGGACAGGGGGGAGGCTAGAAGTCGTCACTGGACGCATCGACCTGTGCCAGCGCATTCACAATCTGCCTTGCTTCTTCTGAACCATAATCCACTGCCTGGCGACGAAGGGCGTCGCGGGCAATCTCCGAATCCACCGGATCACCCAGCAACGCAATTAGCGAAGACGTGGGAAACTGGGCCAGTGTTTCGTTAGCCAAAGCCCTGACCACCACATCCTGCGAACGCGCCAGTTCGCAAATCTCGCTGGGCGCAAATCCAGTCAACGTGTCTGCCAGCGCATCGATACGCGCGTAATCGCGGTGGTTATCGGCGCGGCGCACGAGTTGGGCGAAGACTTCGGCCGAGCGAGTCTTTTCCTGTAAGACCGCGGCACACGTATTAGCCATGTGGCGGAGTTGGTTTTCTTTCTCAGTTTCCAGCGCCGCGTCGGTTTCCAGCGCTCGCTCGTCGAGAGCCGTCAACAGGCGGCTTAATTCATTGTCTGCGCGCGCATCGTAGGGAGCGTTAGCAGCATTTGGGCTGCGGGCCGGCGCTGGTGGACCGCTGGGCGTTTGTAGGGCGCGTTCGACCAGTCCGCGAGTCGTTGGTCGAAGTTCCGACCAAACGCTGGCCAGCCGACCACCGAAATCTTCCATCGTTAATGACAAGTCCAAAATCTCCTAAAAGCGGCCTGTCGGGCCAAACTAAAACGGCGTACTATAAGCGATGCGGGCGGCAAAAAACAGTAGGCAAGCGATAGGGCAGGAGGCAGGAGCAGGCGGCAGCGGCAGGAGGCAGGAGAAACGCAAAAAATGGCAACAAATGGAAAAAGGCTTTCTTGCCCCTGCCGCCTGCTCCTGCCTACTGGTCCCCGCCGTTATGGTCCTTGATTTCGGCGATTGAAGGAAACGGTATTTTTACTATCTCACCATTCGCGCATTCCATTTTTACGCTGGGAGTGGTGAGGGCCTGAGTGGTTTTCATACTGCGAACGACGCCCCGCACGCGCTGGCCATCCACCGTTACAATCTCAACATTGTCCTTGCCGTAGAGCGGCTGCAGGGCAGCAAGTGCCTTGGTAACTTCCACGTTATGCCTCCAAAGTTCACAGCCGTGGTGGCGAATGAACCCAACTAAACTTGAAAAGATATTGCACCGAAGTACGACAGATGTCTACGCCGGATACAGGCCTCGGGCCCCAGGGAACTGGTCAAGCTGGCCCCCGGCCTGGCTAAGCACGACTGGGGCCGCGCCATGCCAGCACCGCTGCAACCATAACGGCCCACGCGCTCGCGGGCTTACTTTGGAGTCACCTGTGGATGGCGACTTGCTTTACCATTGCGGCTTAGCTTAGATGCAACTGGAATGCTCCGTTTGGCGTATAGAAATCTGCTATTCTTTCGTTGGAAGCGCCCGGTAATCTCGTCGATTAATGAATGTGCCGGTGAAATGTCTATGAAGCCCGAAATGGACGCAAGCGTCTCGACCTGTGGCAACTGTCGCTCGCCTATGCCTGCGGGGCTGCGATTCTGCCGCAACTGCGGTTTTCGCTTGGGCGAAGGCTCTGCTGAGTATACGGAGACGGTTCGCTTTCAGAACGCGCCGCCTGGAACCCTACCCCGTAACAATGCACCAAATTCAGGCCCTTACGGGTTTGCGGGCGGACCGATGTCAGTCTCGCCGCGCGGTGGCATAGGGAAACGCCGCGGTCGCATGAGCGGAACGACCTGGATGTTTATTGGCCTGCTCATTTTCTTCATTACCGCGGGCGGCTTCACGGCAATCGTCAAGCAGATTCCAAGGATTCCTCGTGGCAGCGTGGGGATCGTTGCGCCGAAATCGTACGTGGGAGTTGACGATTTTGAAACGGCTGATGGCAATGCCGGCGTCACCTTTGCCAACGTCGAAACACCAGACGGGCCGGCGGACAAAGCCGGGCTCGTTGGCGGGGATATCATCACGATGGTTGATGGCCAGCCTGTGCGTTCGGACGATGAGATGACGGGAATTATGCGTCGGACTCCGATAGGGAAGACGGTTGACCTCGTTTACATCCGCGATGGCGAAACTAAGAACACCAAGCTGACGACGATTTCCAGAGAGGAGTTGAATCGGCTGAGCAGTGTCTTTTCCGACCGTCCGGAAGGCTTGGGACGGTTTGGTTACGAAGAGGATGAATCGGAACGCGTCGAGATTCCGGGAACGAAAATGTTTGGTGTTCGTCTGGACAAGGTCGATCCCAGTCTCCCCGCGGATATGGCGGGGATCAAGAATGGCGATATCGTTATTGAATTTGCTGGTATGCCGATTCGTACTCCCGAAGAACTTCACTCGCGCGTTCGTCGTGCCATTCCATATCAACCCGTGGATGTCGTCGTCTTGCGCGGCGGCGAGCGTTTGACGATTCCTGTCAAGATGGGAAACTGTGAACGGTGAACAGTGAACAGTGAAGAGTGAACAGTGAAAAGGTGTCGACCGCACTCGCTTATTACTTTTCACCTTTCACTACGGGGTTCACGTAGTCTCGCAATCGCGCCTCCATTTCGCGTCGCATCTCTTCCCGCTGTTCTTCCGTTTCATCTGCTTCAAACGTCTCAAACAACGCGAAAGGATTCTCCGCCAACAGCCTTAATTCCCAGGCTTCGCGCTGCTCATGCGAGGGGCGTGAAAACCACAATCCGTCAACCGCGGCCTCTTCCACCCGCACGCCGGCTAGTGAAGAGTAGTCGGAACCCGGTTCAGCTTTAAGCTCCGCGCTCGTCTCCGAACGCAAAAGCACGCGCCGCAAATCCCAGCCATGCTTTTGGTAGGCGTTCACAATTTCCTTGATTAGATCGCGATATTTCATTAGCTCATTCGCTTGCACGGGCGCGACGACGGTCCGCCGCTGCTGGCAGTATATAGGTACGCCCGGGTCTGAGGCAGTCTGACGCTTTGTTGACCGTGGCGAGCGTGCCCTACTATGATCCCTTCTGTCACCCAGGTTTAGTTAACAGGTTTTTGCGGAAGTTGTGGTGAAAGCTTGGTTAGAAGGCCGCGCGGTGCTGAGTTTTTGTCGGCTCTAATAATCTATTTCTTGCTCTCGACTTCGCCGGGGCTGTCGCACGGCAGACAATATTCGACAACAGTTTCAATGACAGACAAACATTCCGGCGAAATGACTAAACTAACCGAAGCTAACAATGGCGACTCGCCGGCCCCATTTTATGAAGTTCTGCGCAAGTCACTAAAGAAACGAAAGACGAGTATCGAAAGTATTTGTCCTTCCGGAGACCCAGTGTCACGCCGCGTACTTGAAGACTACGGCGCGATATTTATGGCGAAGAAGGTGATACCGCCGCCGGTTTGTGTGTTCCGGAGCGATGAGGAAGTGGCCCAGTTTCAGGAGCGCGTGGGCTATACGACAGAAATGTTTGGCTTTGACGAGGTGGAGTTGCAACCCGAAGCGATGAGGGAGTTGCTGAAAGCGCGCGCCGTAGCGCAAAAGGAAGACCTCGACATAACGCCGCGCGATGGCCCCGAAGCGGCCCGCCGTAGTTTTGAAGACAGCTTGCATTTGTGGCACACCCGATTCCAACCAGCGCTTGACTACTGGCTCGCGCAAGGACGATTGACGGAAGAACAGGTGACGCGCTTGAAGAGTTTGCCCTTGCGCAGTCAGATCGCCGAGGTTTTGGAGCTTGAAAAAAGCGGAATCTACTTCAGCAAAGATCTTTCCAAGTCAATCCTCTATTCCATAGCTGCGCCCGGCACATCACAACACATCGCCATGCTCGCTTTTGATGTAAACGAGTTTGACAATCCGCGCGTGCGTGAAATCCTGGCCGGGCACGGCTGGTTTCAAACCGTGCTTAGCGATTTGCCACACTTCACGTTTCTCGGTTTGAAAGAGAAGGACTTGCCCAAACATGGACTGAAGCAAGTTGAGGTTGACGGGCAAATGTTCTGGATCCCCAACATTCCTGGGGCCGGTCAGTGAGTCTCGATGGACGGAGGAGAATGAAAAATTGCCCGCAGTGCAATCGAACTTACAGCGACGACTCGCTGCGGTTTTGTTTGGATGATGGCGCGGTGTTGGCTCGTGATCCAGCCGCCACTCTGCCATACGGTTCGACGACGCACGATGCCGGGGCGCGACCTCAGATAGTGGTATCGCAGGAGCCTCCGCGCCGGCCGATGCCGGCGACTCCGGTCTCAGAAGAACCAGTCCCAGCTGTTGCCCCCAACTCCTCCAGTCCCATACTCACGGCCGGAGTCGTATTGATTGCCGGGCTCCTTTTGATCATTACGTTTGTCGGGGTAGTGTTCGTTTATCAGTATTGGAAAACTTCAGGAAGCGCTGCACTACCCGTGAGTTTTGCGACTCCGACTCCCGCGCGGGAGAGTGGCAACGCTGATCCGGAAAGGCCCGCGTCGGCTGGCGCGCTCCAGATCAGGACCAGCGCCTCGTCTGTCAGATACGCAGTTCAGGCGAATACTTACGATGCCAAAAACACCATCGATAACAGCAAACGGACCGCCTGGATTGAAGGTGCGGATGGTCCCGGCATTGGTGAGTGGCTACGTTTTGACTTCGGGCGCGAGATTAATCTTCATCGTATAGTGATTCTGCCTGGCTATTTCAAGAGCCCGCAGATTTGGGCCCAGAACAATCGTCTTGCCGCGGCCACCTTGCAGTTCTCCGATGGCAGTTCGAATCACTTCACTTTTCCCGACCGCATGGAACGCCAGACACTTGACGTCGGGCCAATCAAAACGCGTTGGGTGCGTCTTGTTATCGACGGAGTCTTCAGCGGTACAGATCCCGATACCGCCGTTTCCGAAGTTACGTTCGAGTGGGAGCCTTGATCCTTTAGCCTGCTGAAACTGCCGAAAACGAGCAGCCAGCGATAAAACATGAAGCGAGCCAAATTCGACGATGCCGCGCGCGCGGCACTCACCGACTGCGTAAAAAAGATCGAGACCACGACTGATGCTGAATTGGTCCTGGTAGTTCGGGCGCGTTCTGGTTCTTACCGTCAGGCGGATTACCTGTTTGGCGCCCTGGTCGCTTTCCTGAGCCTTTTGTTTTTACTTTTCTCTCCTTTCGATTTCCACCAATACTGGGTTGCCATCGACGTCGCGCTGCTGTTTGCAATCGCTGCCTTCACCTCATCTCGCAGCAATTCGTTGCGCCGGCTGCTGACTACTGAAGAGTTTCGCAGCGCGGCAGTTCGCACCGGCGCCGCGGCGATGTTTTATGAAGCCGGCATCGCCAATACCAACGCCGAGATGGGTGTGCTCATCTACCTGTCCGTGCTCGAGCGGCGACTCGAGTTGATCGCTGACCGCGGCATCTTGAAAGGCATGAACGCGCTCGCGTGGAATCAACTTCTGTTTGAACTGCACGAGGCAGGCCGCAAGGCCGATGCGCCAACGTTACTGGCCGCGTTGGAAAACCTCGGCGCGTTACTCGCCAAACACCTGCCGGCAACCGGCGAAAACCCAAATGAACTTCCCGATGCCCCGCGTTTCGAATTGAAATGAAGCTGAAGCGTCTGAGAAAACTGCCAGGTAATACTGGGACCGCGGGCGTGCGGGGTACCCAACGGGGCAGCCCCGTTGGGCTGCTTGACTCGCCCGCATCAGGCAGAGCGTTCACTCAACGCGACGTTGAATCCTGCAACTCAGGCAACGTGTCATCCCACGAAGTGATTGCTGGGACCGCGGGCGTCCCGCCCGCATTGAGCAACGAGTTCACTCAACGCACCGTTGAATCCGGCAACTCAAACAACCTGGCATTCCACGAAAGCGGGCGAGATGAGCACCCCAGCCGGGCTGCCCGGCCGGGGACCCCGCACGCCCGCGGTCCCAGAAGAGGTCGAGTCACGGCATGCCGAGCCTCGACGGTGGGATTCCTTTTACTCATTGGCGCCGTGGCCGCGAGCCTGATCCTGTTTCCTCTCGAAGTGCTGGCCCGCGTCGGCGGCGGCGGATCATACAGTGGCGGCAGTGGCGGTGGCGGCGGCGGAGGCGATGGTGACGGGGGCGCCATCATCCTCATTGTCAGGATGCTCTTATGGCTAACCATCGAGTATCCGGCAGTCGGCATTCCGGTAGACATCGCAGTTGTCGGCTTCGTGGTTTACCGTTTTGCCAAACGAGGCACCAAGGCAGCGGAGACTTTCTCGTCCGCGTCATTAGGCACGTCAACGGCGTTAGGGCTGGATACTGCCGCGTCCCACTCGGAAAGTTTCAATCGCGAGTTTGCGCAGCTCCGCAAATTTGATCCCAACTTCTCCGAAATTGTTTTTACTGATTTCTGTTACGCGCTTTACGGTAAGGCGCACGACGCGCGCGGCCACGGCGCAAAGGCGCTGGATCAGTTTTCACCGTATCTGAGCGAGGCAGCGCGCAAGGCGTTACTCCAGCGCAATCCTAAAGGTCTGAAAGAAGTGAAGGGAGTCATTGTCGGCGGGATGAGGGTTGGGGACATGGGCGGATTGGAAACGCCCACTGTGAACATCAGCTTGTTGTTTGAAACTAACTACACCGAAGTGGTGAGTACGAACGGTGGTCAACCAACGGAAATGAGTTATTACGTTCGCGAGCGCTGGCACCTCGAACGCAAGCGCGAGGTTTTGTCTCCGCCTCCAACCCAGGCGACCGCGCTGCACTGCCCAAAGTGTGGCGCGCCTTTGCAAAAAGACACTGTTGGCGCTTGTGCATTCTGTGGCACGAAGGTCGAGAGCGGCGAGTTTCAGTGGTACGTGCGCGGCATCGGTTTGCTGAGCACCGAGGCGAAAGGACCGTTGCTTACTTCTGATGTGCCGGAAGCAGGGACTGATTTGCCCAGCGTCGTCCAGCCCGGTTTCAGAGAGATTCGGCTTGAGTTTGAGAAAAACAATCCGAGTTTCTCCTGGGGCGAGTTTCAGGCGCGCGCGCGTTTGATCTTTGATGAGTTGCAAGCCGCCTGGTCAATGCTTAACTGGGAGCGGGCGCGGCCGCACGAAACTGATAACCTTTTTCAGATGCATCAGTATTGGATCGATGCTTACAAGCGGCAGCACCTGCGCAACGCGCTCGACCAATGCCGGATCACCGCACTGCAGCCGGTGAAGATCAAGGAGGACGCGTTCTACGTTTCCGTCACGCTGCGAATCGGAGCGCAAGGCTACGACTACACCCTTGACGAGCGCGGTAACGTCGTTAGCGGCTCAAAATCGAAGCTTAGATCCTGGAGCGAGTATTGGACGTTTATTCGCAGCCGGAATGCTAAACCTGCTCCGGCGAAGGCGGATCTGAATTGTCCTAACTGCGGCGCACCGCTCAAGGTGAACAATGCGGGCGTTTGTGAATTCTGCGGTGGGAAGATAACCTCGGGAGAGTTTGATTGGGTGTTGTCAAGGATTGAACAGGACGAATCCTATGCGGGTTGAGAGCCCATCGGTGGCAGTCTCCAAAGTTCACCCTTCTCTCCCTTCATGAGTTTCCCCTACCCTCTTACTGATGACCTTGCTTCTGCTTTGCGAGCAACTGGCGCATCTGCTCTGCCGTATTCTTGTCGCCCTTGCTCTCAGTGATCTGTATTTTCTGCTCATAAAACTCATAACTGACTGGATAATTGGGAATGGCCAACGAAAAGAAGCTTCTTTTGTTGCTCGTTCACTTCAAAGACTCCGCGTCCGTAAATCGAATATCGTTTGTTGACGCTTAGGACCGTGCCATCTGGTTTGTAATAAGTGGTGACCTCTTTCCACGCGCCATCAGCTTTCTGATTCCTCACCTTCACAGCGTTAAGCCAGCTTTTGCCGTCTGTTCCGGTGAAAGTCTGTTCGGAAGTCATTGTGAATGCGGGTTGTGTCTCCGTTCTGGCGTGTTTCACCAGATAACCAAACTCCGGTTGTCACTACTCCCAATGCAAATATGGTGATAGCTAGTAGCCTTAATACTCGTGTAGATTTTCCGCTCATTTCTCTCCTTAGATTGTAAACACTCTTCTCCTAAGCCTGTTTATTCGAGTACAAGCGTTAATGAGCACATTGAGCCGTGTCATTAGGGCAGAATTGGCGGCAGAAAAAGACGTGACCTTGCTTGTTTGGGTTTCATGTCCGGATAATCCTCCCGGTTTTGAACAACGACAGTGGGCAGCAGAAGCGGGACTCTCTGAGAAGTGAGGCCTCTGCTAACAATAAAAAACGAGCATCTAGTTTCCTTAGAGATTATGCTGTTCCATACACTCTCCTCCTTACAGTAGTGTCAATACTTCTTTTGATACATAATCCTTAGATCCTCGGCTCCGGACTTCCTCCATTCCCCCGGCATTCGGCTAGCGTACTTCTAGTCGGCATTTGTCAATTCCGCGTCGTCAGGCTAACCTCGCAAGAGCCCAATGATATTTTAATTGTGGCGCTAAAAAGGCGGAGCGACAGGCGGCTTTGACATCTAACCTGCGCGCCACGACATCGAATGGGCTCCTCAAAAAAGGGGTGGCGGCGCAAGCTGGCAAACTAAAAGGAGTATCCCCGGAACGCGGCGGCAATTTTCTTAACGGAGTTCTTAAGTGAAACGAAGCCTCTTATTAGTTCTCTTAGCAATTTCTCTGCTGGTTAATCCCGCGATTTTTGCTGGGCAAAGGAAAGTTCAACCGCGGCGGCAAGCGACGGCGCCGCCGCAGTCAACCGCAGTAGCCCCCGCGCCACAGCCGCAGACAAAGTTTGTCAACCGGCAACTCGCCAATGGATTGGAAATGATCGTGGTGGAAGATCATTCAATTCCTTTGGTCACTTGCGAGCTGGCCGTGCGAAACGGATCTTTTACGGAACCGCCGGAATTGAACGGACTGTCACACCTCTACGAGCACATGTTCTTCAAGGCCAACCGCGCTTCAGTCACCGGCGAGGCTTACCTCGACACGATTGACCAACTCGGCATTATTTACAACGGCCAGACGCAAGAGGAGCTGGTCAACTACTACTTCACAACAACGTCTCCGAATTTGCCGGTGGCCATGCGCTTCATGCGCGACGCCGTCCGCTATCCGCTATTCGACGAAGGCCAGTTTGCGCAGGAGCGAGAGGTTGTCATTGGCGAACTCGATCGCCACGAATCAAACCCGTTTGGGTTCCTTGGACTTGAACTCAACAACCGGCTTTTCTACAAATACCCGAGCCGGAAGAATCCAGGCGGCGATAAGCAAACGGTGCGCAGTGCTACCACGGCGATGATGAGACTGATCCAGGGCCGTTATTACGTACCTAACAACGCCGCAATTGTAGTGACTGGCGATGTGAGTCCCGACGCAGTTTTCTTATTGGTGCAGAATCTGTTTAGTGATTGGCCTAAACGCGAAAAAGATCCGTTCACTGAGTTTCCGCTGGTCGAGCATCCACCGCTCCAGAAAAGTGAGGGAGCCATCATCAAGCAGCCGGTGCAGAACGTGATCATTCAGATTGGCTGGCAGGGCCCATCGATTGGCAAGGATGATGCCTCCACATATGCGGCGGACGTGTTTTCCTTTATTCTGCGCCAGCCAAATTCGCGCTTCCAACGCGCGCTGGTTGACACCGGTTTAGTGAGTGGGGTCAACCTCGGATACTACACGCAGCGTAACGTCGGACCAATTAACATCGTCGCTCAAACCACGCCCGAAAATGCCCGGGCAGCGACGCGCGCTATTTATAACGAAGTCGCACACTTCAACGATCGCGACTACTACACCGACGAACAACTGGAAACCGCGAAGGCGCTGCTTGAAGCCGACGACCTCTTCAGTCGCGAGAAGCTTTCCGACTACACGCATGTCATCAGCTTCTGGTGGGCCTCGACGGGCATTGACTACTTCCGCGGCTACCTTGGGAATTTGCGACGCACCACGCGCGCTGACATCAGCCGCTACGTGACGACCTACATTCAAGGTAAACCCCACGTTGGCCTGGCAATGTTGTCGGAGGACGCGGCTAAGACATCTCAACTTACTACCGACGATTTGATCGGGAAATAGTTGAAACTTAGGGCAAGAAGAAAATGGTTAACGAACACATGAAGAAGAATTGGATGAGTTTGCGAGTGGCGGCGCTCTGCTTGTTTGGTATTGCAATCGCGACGCCATTGGCTGCGCAGGAGAAGCACCCGCCGGCGATTGCGGCCCAGCCGGTGCCGATCGCGAGACCTTTGCTCGTTTCTGATGCTGCCGCGCTGGTGACGGAGTTTGATGTAAACGGCCTGAAGGTTCTCATCAAACGCCGCGAGGGAAGCCAGACGGTAGTGGCGGGTCTCTTCATCAAAGGCGGGTCGCGAAATATTACCGCGGCCAACGCCGGCATCGAAGACCTGATGCTTGACGCCGCCTCGGAGGCAACCGTGAGTTTCCCGCGGGAGCGGCTGCGCACTGAGTTGTCACGCATGGGCACTACGATTTCGTCCGGAGTTAACTACGACTACTCCGCGCTGACCCTGGCCTCTACCCGCGCTAATTTTGATCGCTCGTGGGAAATCTTTACGGACGTGGCGCTTCGTCCCAGCTTCATCGCTGAAGACGTGGAGCGCGTGCGCAATCGAACCGTCCTTTCGCTGCGCGATGACGCCGACACGCCTGACTCTTACGTGCAAATCCTGCAGGCGCGCGTTGCCTACGCCGGCCATCCTTACGCAAACGATCCGCGCGGCACCGCTGCATCCGTCTCGCGCTTGAGCGCCGAGGATCTGCGCCGCTACCACAAGCAAGTGATGATGCCTTCCCGGCTCGTGCTCGTTATCGTTGGTGACCTCGATCCGCAAATTGTTCGTCGGCGTATCGCTGCCTCGTTTGGCAAATTACCGCGCGGCGACTATCGCTCCACTCCGCTGCCCGAGTTGTCATTTGCGGCGTCAACCGTCCAAGTAACGGAACGCGATCTGCCGACAAACTACGTGCAGGGGGTGTTCACCGCACCGGGCCCGGCCACCCCCGACCTTTACGCGATGCGCGTCGCTTCAACTATTCTTCAGAACCGCCTCTTCCTCGAAATCCGAGTCAAGCGCAATCTGTCTTACGCACCCGAGGCCTTCCTCTCGAGTCAGGGTTCGAACCTGGGCGGTGTTTCCGTTAGTTCGACAGATGCTAACCAGAGTGTGCGGGTCATATTGGGTGAGATCGCACGCCTGCAGAACCAATCGATCTCCGAGGACGAGTTGAAAGGCACGGTGCAACACTACCTGACGACCTATTATCTGGACCAGGAAACGAACGCGGCCCAAGCCGGCGAGTTGGCCCGAGGTGAATTGCTCGGCGGCGGCTGGCGCACGTCGACGGTTTTCATGGACAAAATCAGCGCGGTTACGCCTGCTGAGGTGCAGCGCGTGGCGCAGAAGTACATGCACAACATTCGCTTTGTGGTGTTAGGCAATCCGAAGAGCATCGACGCGCGAATCTTCACCGGCGCGGCGGCGGCGGGGAACTAGGAGCAGACGGCAGGCTGCGTCATTTACATTGGCAGGTGCTAGCCGGTGGTATTAAGGAAACAGGGCACTACGGGATCGCTCTCGTAGTGCCCTTATCGGTGTTGCTTGAGTATTGCCGCAAACCTCCGCAATCACCTGCCGCCTGCGCCTGCTTCCTGCTCCTGCCTCTACCGTTCCAAGCGCGTCTCGCTCACCAGCTTCTCATAAAGCTTCACGTCAAGTTGGTGCAGAGTTTTCGCTTCAGCTAACGCCAGTCTTTCATTTCCAGTCTCAAAATAGGCGACGGCAAGATTGTAGTGGGCCTCAGCATTGTCAGGACGGAGGCTTGCCGCGCGGTTATAGGAAGCGATGGCTTCGCTCATTCTTCCGGTGTAGTAATACGCGTCGCCGAGCTTGTTGTGGATCTCTTCCGAGTTAGGCTTGAGTTCGAGCGCGTGCTGGTAAGCACGAATCGCCTCTGCGCTTTTTCCCTGCTTAACTTTGCAATAGCCCACCTGCACCCAGGCATCCGCGCGCCGGGGATTTCTGTTCGCCGCTGTTTCGAAATAGCCGATGGCGTTGTCGTAGTTGCCGAGCCAAAGAGAATTCAATCCAGTTCGATAGGAGGACTCTGCGGCATCACTCAGCCTTTCCGAGGCCGTCAGGCTGGCGATGGGGCGCAACTGGCCGGGCCGCAACTGTGCGACGCGCGCCGCACCGTTTGCGAGGTTGATGTTTTGTCCATTCGTTACCTTAAACGTAACGACGCCTACCACCTGACCATTCATGTTGAAAACCGGACTGCCACTGTTGCCGTGGGAAATCGGCGCCGTGATTTGAATGATCTTGCCGACGTTTGGAACTTCGCGCAAAGCGGAGACTATGCCGTTCGTCACTGACCCTTCCAGTTTGAGTGGATTGCCGATCACTACGATCTGTTCGCCCTCATCTGGTAGCACGCGAGCCAACTCGCTGGCGCGGGGGCGCCAGGAAGAATCGGGCGGCATCTCAACGCTGACAAGTGCAAGGTCGCCCTCCTCGTCCACGGCAAGCACACCCGCCACGGGAAACACTTTGCCTTTTCCGTCGAGCGTCTTGATCTCGCTTCGCTGAGCTCCGCGAATAACATGCAGGTTTGTGACGACCTGCCCGGGGCGCACGAAGAAACCGCTGCCAGTCATCAGGGCTTCACCCTGCGCGTCGTAAGTTGCAATCGCAACTACCTGGGGCTTAACGCGCCTGACAAGTTCGGGCAGAGTTTCGGGCTGGCTCGCTTGCGGGAATACCTGGGTGGAGACGAGGAGGCCTACAGCAATCAGCAGCAACTGGGGGAAGATGCGTTTGTGCATATTAAGTTGTAACCGCGATTAACTATTAGGTTGAGGGGAACCGAAGCGGCAAGCTCCGGCGTTTCGTTGTGGCTTGTAATCGTGAGTCGAACGTCTGGGCGATCGACCTAGAAGATGGCGCCAGGTTATCCGAGCGCCACCAATCCGCATATTAACCCAGGAGCAGCCAGCTCGGATAGGAAATTCTTGCAGCGGGTTGTGGGGGTAGGGACAAGCCGTCCCCTTTGAAAAAATGAGGCCGCCAGTTTGGCGGCCTCGTAAATGGACTCCAATCTAAGTTAGAACCCGTTATGGGGTGATTTGAATGACACCAAGTCGCGGGCCAGCGGGCATAACAATGGTCTTTAGCGCGCCAAAGTCTTCCATGGTCACCAGCAATCCGAAGTCGGCCAAAGTTGTATTGGCTTTGATTTCAGCCTCGTTGCGCCCCTTGAAATTAGCAATCTGTCCCAGCTTATAAAACTGATTGTCAGGAGAGACCGCCCAGAGGATGTATGTCTGTCCGGTGGGAGCTTCCTTCAGCTCATGGAAGCGCATCGTGACTTCCGTTTCTTTACCATTCTTGTTTGGTTCGATGAAAATATTCGCGCGCGCACCTGACATGGCGCCGGTGAAGTCCACTTTCAGTTTTGTGTCGTCTCCCTTCTTGTAAGCCGGGATGTTCAGCATGGGCACCGTGCTAGCGCTCGCGGGCGTGGTACCTGGCGTCGTGGTCGCGGCGACTGTCTCGCCCGTCGGTGACGTCGTGTGCGGAATCACGGCGAAACCTTCAGGCACCGCGCTGCGGAAGAAGATTTTTGCGTTTGGATCGTAAGCCGTTAGGGTCTCTTCCGGCGCCGCGATCAGCATGAACTTGCTGAGCGGTGTAGTGGCGCTAAATTTCCCGGTGCCATTCGCGAGCACCACCGGTCCGAGGGAGGTAACCATCCCAGTGTCGTCCACTGCGTAAAGATTGATCGCGGTAACATCCGCGGGCACGTCTGTCAGGTTTAGCACGACCCTCGTGCCGTTGTCATCGCGCAGGATCGTCGCCACACCTTTCGCACCGGTTAGCGATACCGGAGTCAGGGTGACGACTGTTTCTTTCTTGAGTGGATATTCGATGACGGTGTAGGTGCCGTCTGGGTTTTGAATTGTCTTGGTTACTGTTGTGGGAGTTTGCGTGACTACTGTTGTTGGAGTTTGTGTAACTATCGTAGTTGGAGTTTGTGGAACTGTAGTGGTTGTCGTTTGCGCGGCTACGAACACGGCTGCTGAAATAATCAACAACGCCGCCGCTAAGATTGAAATGCTTTTATTCATAAGTACTGGCTTACCTTTCTTTAATGGCGATCAAGTCTTGTCGGGGGAAAAATTGTTCGAGTTGACGAGCTAGTGTGGTGAGGTAGCTGCAAGCATCATGCCAGCCTGGCGGCAGCAAAAACGTTACGCAGTTAATTCCACATAACTGCCTATGCACTGGTTTTGGCGGGAGTTGTTGCGAGAAAGGCGCGAAAGCGCAACACTTAACAGTACACTTGTGTATGCCTCCTTTCAAGTGGGTGACACTTGCTTATTGAAGGCTTTCGCGCAGCAAATCACTGACGGCTTCCACGATCTGCTTCAGAGTTTCGCTGGTTAGTCTCCCGACCCTCAGCGACAATCAACTTGGCATTAGCAGTAAACAATTTCGCGGGCCGTGCATAACTAACCATCCTGAGCGTTCCGGGAACTAAAGTTATCGTCCGTAAGTTTTACTGTACGAGGATCTGAATAAGCGTTGCTGGTGATCTGGCACAGGATCCAATCATTCTTATTGGCCTTGGCTAAAACCACTGCGGGACGTAGTTTCGCCTGGGACAGATCAGAAAATGGGAAGGTAACTAAAACTACTGAGCCGGCTGAAGGTGAGACCATGCCTCGTCCTCCTCCGGTCCTGTTCCAATCCTCGGCAAGTGAGGGTTCACTCAGAAGAGCTGTCACGGAAGCTTTCGACAGCGGCTCGTCCTCCAAAATCGTCACCAGGGCCCGGTGTGATTCCGTAAGCTGGACATCTTCCAACAGCAGCACCTTGCCATCGGGTTCAATAATCGCTTCCACAATTTGAATCATTTAGTCGAACCTCCCGCTTCATTCTCCGAGTGTTCTGCGTTTTCGCTCCGATAGGAGCGAGATGTATATAGAAACCCGATCCTCAACAACCTTAGCTCCGTTAGGAGCGCAATATTCATTCGAGCAACTCAAAAATACTCTAACTTACCGCCAAAGGCCGAAAGCGTTGGGAGGAACTCTCAATGTTGCCGCAGGAAAATGGAGGCCTCGCTTTCCTTGCGAGGTACCAACCTTCTCTTCAGTAGCGGCGGATCGAGAGTTATGGACCTTTACTACGTTGATTCACATGGATCCAGTACTGCACTGCTGGTGAAGGGCATTGCGCAAACGGTACTCATTGCCGAGCTATCTGGTTTGTCTGAGGCTGCGGTTGCCGTACCCCGAAGGTGGCAAATCCCCCGAAGCATTATTTGGAAAGAAGCTATCGGATTAGCAGCAACGAAGAGTCTATTCAGAGGGAGGACGGTGATTTATGGTTGTACCTTCCACCTGCTCACAGAGCGACTCGATCCAGCTAGGTTCACTCAAGGGCCAGTTCTAGCATACGCAATCGATCAGAAATTTTTGAGTAAGGTTGTGTGGAATGAGAAGGCAACGGCCGTTATCTATATTCCTTGGACGCTCGATCAGTTGGAAGGATTCAAACACTTCTACCAAAAGGCGATTCGTTTCTGACACGAACGAACACGCTAATAACCATGCAACTCACTAATCGCCTTAGCAACATCCGCCACTTGCGGCAGGATTGCGTCTTCGAGTTGCGGAGCGTAGCCGACGAAGGTGTCCATGGCGGCAACGCGGCGCACCGGCGCGTCGAGGTATTCGAAGAGTTCATCGGAAATCCGTGCGGCAAGCTCAGCGCCATAGCCGAACGACAAAGAATCCTCGTGAGCCACAATTACCTTGCCGGTCTTTTTCACCGTCGCGACGATCGCATTCCAGTCGTAGGGTTGCAGGCTGCGCAGATCGATGACTTCCACACTGATGCCCTGTTGCTCGGCCTGTTTGGCGGCAACTAACGAACGCTGCACCAGCGCGCCGTAAGTAATGATCGAAAGATCATTTCCTTCGCGAACAGTCTTCGCCTTGCCGAAAGGAATCATGAAGTTGTCAGGCGGATACTGGGACTTGTTGTAGGCCTGGCGGTAGAGATGCTTGTGCTCGAGAAACAGCACCGGGTCGTCGCAACGAATCGCTGTCCGCAACAAACCATTCGCGTCGAGCGCGTTGGAAGGATAGATAACTCGCAGCCCGGGAATCTGCGTGAAGGTGGAGACGCCGGACTGCGAGTGATAGACCGCGCCGCCTTTCAAGTAGCCGCCAACAGGCACGCGCATCACCACTGGCGCTTTCCAATCGCCGCCCGAGCGCCAGCGCAGCACAGCCAGCTCGTTGCGAATCTGGTGCATGGCGGGCCAGATGTAATCGAAAAACTGAATCTCGACCACCGGCTTCAGTCCGCGGGTGGCCATGCCGATGGCGCGACCGACAATGTTGGCTTCGGCGAGCGGAGAATTGAAGACGCGCGCGCTGCCAAACTTCCGCTGCAGATTCGCGGTTACCTTAAAGACACCGCCCTTGCCCTTGACCTTATCGAGAAATTCCTCGCGCGAACAATCCGCCACGTCCTCGCCAAACACGATGACGCGCGCATCGCGAGCCATTTCGGTGTGCAGGCAACGATTGATCAGGTCAACCATTGTCCCCGGGTTGCCGGAAAGCTCGGCGCCTGCTTCAGTGTCAAACTTTGGCCCGGTTGGATCGACGTCAGGTGAATAGATATATAGTTTCACCGTGTCCGGATCAGGCTGTGGACTCAGGAGCGCCTGGTCGGCCGCTTCGTTTACGAGTGCGTCAACCTCGTCCTTTATCTTCTGTAGTCCATCCTGATCAATCACCTTTTCATCGATTAAGACCGCGCCAAAGCGCTTGACGGGGTCGCGTTCCGCGTCTGCGGTTCGCTCTTCATCGGGGCGATAGAGCTTCTCGTCATCTGAAAGCGAATGCGAGTAGGGACGAATGACTTTTGCGTGCACAAAGGCCGAGCCCTTGCCCTCGCGGCAATACTGGACAGCCCGTTTCATCACCGCCAGCGACTCGAGCGCGTTGGTGCCGTCGCAGCGTTGCAGGTAGAGATTGGGAAAGTTTTTGATCAGCCGCGAAACGTCACCGCCGGCAGTTTGCACCTCGACGGGCACGCTGATCGCGTAACCATTGTCTTCCAGCAGGAACACGACGGGCAGTTTCAAATTGCAGGCGGTGTTGAGCGCCTCCCAAAATTCGCCTTCGCTGGTCGTGCCGTCGCCCAGCGAAACGTAGACCACTTCGTCTTTCTGAAAGTTTGACGAGCGCTTCCGCAGCTCCTTGATCAACTTGAAGCGATAACCAGCTTCCGCGCAGCCGACCGCCTGTAGCAGTTGCGTGCCGGTGGGCGACGACTGGGAAACGATATTGAGTTTCGTATGACCCCAATGCGAAGGCATCTGCCGGCCGTGGGAGTTTGGATCGCTGGCGGCGCCAACAGCGGACAGCAATTGTTCGAGCGGCGTCATGCCCAGCTGAAGGCAGAGGGCGCGATCGCGGTAGTAGGGATAAAACCAATCATAGCCAGGCTTCAAGGCCATGCCGGCGGCGACCAGGATTGCTTCGTGTCCCGCGCCGCTGATCTGAAAGAAAATTTTGTTCTGGTTCTTAAGCTGAATTTCCTTATCGTCGAGCCGGCGCGAGAGATACATGGTGCGATACATCTTGAGCATCTCTTCGCGCGAAAGACGAGGCCGCTCGCGGCGCTCGGCAGCCTGGTTCTTCTCGCGTTGTCCGCGTTGCTCGGCAACGCGTGCCGGTCTGCCCGCAGCTTGCGACGTCGGCTGGGATTTTGTTTGAGGGAGGGCAGCGATCACGGTAACGGGCGCGGGTCCAGTTGAAAGCACTGGGGCCCGCTTTGCTTCGGCAGCGATGGGAGCATCGACCGCGGGAGCTTCAACTGCAGGAGCTTTGACCGCGGGGGTTTCAGCAACTTTGACTTTGGACTTGGGGACAAGTTTTAGGACTTTGGTATCGCTCATGATGTTTGTAGGACAGGCATTCCTACCTGTCCTCTGCGCTTGATCTTGGAGTGTTCGTCTCTTGGCGACCGGAAGACAGGCAGGAATGCCTGTCCCACTTCAGAACTCGCTTTCCAGAGTCGCGCGATATTCTTCGGCCATTGACGGATGACCGTGCTTCATGGCGGCGTCAATTCCGCGCTGATAGGTTTCTTTCGCCTGGTCGCGTTGCTCAGCCTTCTCATACGCGCGCGCCAGCATCCCAAAAGCGTTGCCCTCATCATCGGCAATCGCGAGATAACGCTCCAGCGTTTCAATCATCCCTTTGGTTTGCCCAGCCTTCTCATACTCCTTAGCCAAGCCAAACAGAATACTGCTGTTGCCGGGATCGCTCACCAGCATTTGCTTGAAGATGTCGATGCGTGACGTGGCCATGCCGCAAGTGAGCAGTAAGCTGTGAACTGTGAGCAGTAAAAACAAACTGCTTACTGCTTACCGCTCACTGCTTACCCCCTGTGATGAGTTTCGCAATCGTCTGCAACTGCATGTTTGATGTTCCTTCATAGATCGCGCCAATCTTTGAGTCGCGCCAGAATTTTTCCACCGGATAATCTTTCACGTAACCGTAGCCGCCGTAGAGTTCGATGGCCAGGGAACTAATACGCTCAGCAGCGCGCGAAGAGTAGAGCTTGGCCATTGCCGCTTCTTTCACGAAGTTCATGCCGGCATCTTTCATGCGCGCCGCGTTGTAAACCAGCAACCGCGCCGCTTCCAACTCCGTGGCCATTTCAGCAATTTGAAATTGCACGCCCTGAAACTGGTTGATCGACCTGCCAAACTGCTGGCGCTCCTCGGTGTAGGCGATGGCCGCGTCAAGCGCGCCGCGGGCGATGCCGATCATCTGGGCGCCAATACCGATGCGGCCTTCGTTCAAAGTTTCAATTGAAGTCTTATAACCTTTGCCAACTTCGCCCAGCACATTCTCCTTGGGAACCTTGCAGTCAACTAAAATCAATTCGGTCGTCGAAGAAGCGCGAATGCCGAGCTTGTTTTCCTTTTTGCCGACCGAGAACCCTGCAAAACCTTTTTCAACTATGAATGCCGTAATGCCACGATAGCCTGCTTCAGGATTCGCGTTGGCGAACAATACAAAAATCTCGGCTTCGTTTCCGTTTGTGATCCAAAGCTTTTGTCCGTTCAGCAAATAGTGGTCGCCTTTATCAACCGCGCGAGTTTGCATCGCAAACGCATCCGATCCTGAACCGGCTTCGCTCAACGCGTAAGCGCCAACCTTCCCGCTCGCCAACTGCGGCAGGTATTTAGTTTTCTGTTCCTGATTGCCCCAGCGCATGAAGGAGTTGTTGACGAGGGTGTTTTGCACGTCGACAAAAACGCCAACCGAGGCGTCGACACGCGAGAGTTCCTCAACCGCCAGAATTGCCGTGAAGAATGACGAGCCCGCGCCGCCAAATTCTTCCGGGGTTTCAATGCCCATGAGGCCCAGATCGAAACACTGCTTGATGAGCGCCGGATCGAGTTTGCTTTTCTCGTCCATCTCCTCGACGCGCGGGCGCAGTTCGCCTTCGGCAAACTCATGCACGCTCGCGCGAAACATTTGCTCGTCCTCGGAAAGGGTGGTTAACGGGCGGCCGGCAAGCTCTTCAATGGCTTTTTGAGATTGACTCATCTTCATCTCCACCCCAGCCGGGCTGCCCGGCTGGGGACCCCCGTCCTGATTCGTCGCGAACTGTTTAGATTGAACGCAAGCATCATAATCAACGCAAAAGTAAAAACGCAAAGAGACCGGTGGCACTGACCTCACGACATACAACTTGGGTAATGATCAGGTATTGCCAGGTCAGACTGCAACAGTACTCTGGCGGGAAGGATCGAGTTTCGCGTTTATCCTGTGATACGGTAGTTTTCTTCCAGTCGACCACTTGGCAGAGAACCGGAACGAATTGGAAAAAGAACCTCAGCAACCGCCTCTCACGATGGATCAGTCCACCGAGGGCAAGGTCAAGACCACGCGGGCAAGAAACAAGAAGCTGGCGCGCTACGGAATTCTTTTTGCCGTGCTGGGCCTTTTGCTGTTCGCATATTTCGTGAGAAAGGCCGGCGTCCCCCAGATCACGGCCGGCATTCAGCGCCTTGGCTTTGGATTCCTACTGATCCTGGCTATTTCTTCAGTGCGACAAATTGCACGCTCGCTCGCATGGACGCGTTGTTTTGAGTCGCCTCATAGTCTGCGCTTTCGCGATGCTTTTACCGCCCGGATCATGGGCGACGCGCTCGGCAACATTGTTCCGTTGGCCAGCGTGGCAGTTTCTGAGCCTTCAAAAGCCGCGTTCGTTACCGATCGCGTACCGCTAATGGCGAGCCTGGCCGCGCTCGCGCTCGAAAATATCTTCTACAGTCTCTCCGTTGTCCTTTTGATTTTTTCCGGCACCGCCGCGCTACTACTCAGCTTCTCACTACCAAAGCCGCTGCGTTATGCCAGCGTCGGCGCTCTGGTAATAACGCTCGTAATTGCGCCGTTGGGCTACTTCATCATCCGCAGGCGGTGGAAGGTTCTGAGCGGTTTGATGGCGTTCTTGAGTGGTCGCGGGATAGCGCAGGCGTGGCTGATCGAGAAGGGAATTCCACGCGCGCGAATTCTTGAAGACCTCATCTACGGCTTCTACGACCGGCACAGCAACCGGCTGATCTCCATTTTTCTGCTTGAAGTTTGTTTCCATGTAGCTGGCGTTGCCGAAATCTACGTTACGCTTTCGTTCATCAGCGATGTCGTCGCGCCTACGTTGCTTACCGCCTTCATACTCGAATCGGTCAATCGGATAATAAACGTCGCCTTCAAGTTTATGCCTTTTCGACTGGGTGTCGATGAAGCTGGAACCGGCATGCTTGCCAAAGCGCTTGGGTTCACTCCGGCAATCGGCGCGACTTTAGCCATTGTGCGCAAAGCACGCGACCTATGCTGGACCGCTGTGGGCGTTGCGCTTATTGTGCGGCGGGGATTGTCTCTGAAGAACGCAGGCAAAGTTAGCGAGGGCGAGACAAAGTCAGAACCGGAAGCGGTAGCGACCGGGTCGAGCCAGTCGGCAGGAGCAGACGGCAGGGCGTCGTAGGTCGCCGGTCCTTTTGATCGACAACAGACAGTGGACGAAGCTGGGTTTTGCTCCTGCCTCCTGCCGTCTGCTCCTGCCGACTGGCTCGACCCACAATGCGATGGAAACTATTCGTAAGCGAGTGCGCTCACCGCATCGAGTTTTGACGCACGCCAGGCGGGATACAGCGCGCCGAAGGCGCCGCCAAGAATGCCGATAGCCGCCGCGGTCAGTCCCCAACTCCAGCTAAACTCAAAAAAGAGTCCGTATATCTGGTGAATTGCGTAGCCGATCGCAAACGAGCAAATAAAACCGGCCACTAAACCCACGGCGCTGATCACCAGCGCTTCTGATTCAATGATGAAGACGATGTAGCGCCGCGAGGCGCCCAGCGCTTTCAGGATGCCAATCTCCCGCGTGCGCTCGGTGATGGTGGTATACATCGCCAGCATCACGACCACGGCGCTCACTATTGCCGCCAGTCCCACGAGTATTCGCAGGAAGACGCCAAGGTAAGGAATACTTTTCTCGAGACTCGTAAATATGTCGCGCGTTAGTTGAACTTTGTTTCCCGGTAGAGCCGCGTTGATTCGTTTTGCAACTTCGACTTCTTCACCGGGATTACGAAGCTTGATCAGGATGTAGGTGGCCTTTCCGGGCGACTCCAAAGCCTCCTGCATTGCTAAGAGAGTCATCTTCACGCGCGCGCCTGATTCTGGTGAGTAGATTCCGACGATCCTGTGTTGTTTGTCCCCAAAAAGTTTTATCGTGTCCCCGATCCCCAGCTTATTATTGCGCGCCTTTGTTTCGTCAATAACAATCTCGTCAGCTGCCTGCGGCGGCCTGCCGGAATCAATATGAAGCTCGTTGACGCGCGCAAATGGCTCCCACTCGACCCCTTCAATTTGTTCAAAACCAAACCCTTTGCCGCCCTGAAAGACGTATCTGATGACCGGCAAGGCTTCAGCAACGCCTTCGATCTGTTTCAAACTTTCGACGTACTTGGTGCTAAGGTTGGCAGTAGAAGACGTCAGCATCATCGCTCCCGGGCGCGTGAAGATAATCTCCGCGCGCACATTCGAGGCGCGCCGCTGAAGGTCATCGGACATGCCGCGAGCCAGCCCGGTAAAAAGCATAACCAGGCAAACTCCGAGCGCAACACCGGCCACGCTAACGAGCGTGCGAATGGGTCGCTGGCGAATGTTGGAGACGACGAGATTGTCCATGCGGGTCATTACGATAAGGCATTTTGCTGAAAGCTACCAATGACCGCGACGAGATTAATAATTGACTGAACCCTTGATTGCTGCCTTGTTAGCGAAGGCCCAAAGCGCCAAAGGCGCGAAATGTTCGCCTTTGGCGCTTTTACTTGCGACTCGCTAATCAGCGAAGATTCGGGATAGTTTTAAGGTACGATTGGAGACTTTCGAATAAGAGGTATGTCCATTTTGGATGCGACAAGCGAATCCGGCTCGGCCATTGAAGGCAGAGCAGACAGTGCTCAACATTTGCCCGCGAACGATAAAGTGGGATCAGGGTTTCGGAGCAGTCCGCGCTGGGCCCTGGCTGGTGTGCTCGCAGTGCTCGTCGTTGTCGGCCTGGGATTCCGCGTCAGTCAATTGGGCGCCATCGGCTTCGCTGAAGACGAAGTGAATAAAGTTGAAGCGGTGCAGGCTTACGGACGAGGTGATATTACCGCCAACGCCGAGCACCCGATGCTGATGAAGGTGTTGATGTTCGCCTCTTTGAAAGTTGGGAGTGCGCTGGAAGGCGGCAGGGCGGTCAGTGACGAAGTCCTGTTTCGTCTTCCCAATGCCATCTTCGGCGCGTTAACAGTAATCCCGCTGTTTCTTTTGACGGCGGCATTCTTCGATCGTTGGACTGGACTAGTAGCAGGGGCGCTTTGGGCTGGCGGCATAAACGCCATCACCTACAACCGCATTGGCAAAGAAGACACCTTGCTCGTTTTCTTCATGCTCTTTGCGATCTACTTTTATCTGCAGGCCAAACAGACAGACACCAGGAACGTCGCGTTCGTACGACGAAACTATTTGCTCAGCGGGATTTCTTTCGGGCTGATGCTGGCGTCGAAGTATTTTCCCCACTACTTTGGTTTGAACGCGCTTTATCACCACAAGTTACGTATGCGCAAACGCGAACCTGGGGAGCCTGCCGGCAAGGCGCCGCGGCTTTTCTATATTGCAGTTCTGTTGGCATTCCTGATTGCCAACCCGCCGGTTTTACTGCCGCACGTTTGGGATTACCTTAACGCGTACATGGGAGAAAAACTGTTGGTGCATTCAGGCTATCTCTTTGCCGATCACCTATACAAGAATACCGTGTCGAGTACGCCTTTCCGGGGCACGCCGGTCTATTTCTATCTGGTGTTCATGGCGATTAAGATTCCGCTGCTGCTGCTATTCTCGTTCGTCGCTGGTTTTATCGTTTCGCTCAAACGCCGGCTGCATCCGGGCCACGCTTTCGTCCTTTTCATGTTTCTTTTCTGGATAGTTCCTTATTCCTTGTTCGGCGCGAAATGGTTACGCTACACGCTTTCGCTGATGCCTTTCGTCTACATGCTGGCGGCGATTGGCTTTGTTGAGTTGATCCGGTTCGTGAATAGTTGCTTCAATGCCTCACAGCAAACGCGTGCGATCGTCGCGGCGCTGATGGTCGCGATCTTTGTCGGGGCGCCTGCCTGGATCGCCTATTCCGCTAGCCCACATTACGCGCTGTACACAAACGCGCTGGCCGCGGCCAAGGTCGGCTATTTCTTTCCGCACGACGAGTTTTACGACGACGGCCTGCGTGAAGCGATCAAGTTTGTCTGTGACAGCGCGCCGCAGGGCGCAATAATTGCTCACGAGACACCTGCCGCCACCCGCTATTATCTCGAGCAGTTTCGGCGCCCTGACCTTAATTCAAAAGCGATATCAGCCCCGGACTTCGAGGTAACCAACATTTCGGGCCCAGCTTATTTCATTGTGCAGCGAGGGCGAACGTATTTCGAAAACCAGGAGAAGCTCCGGCTCATCCGCGGGAACTTCAAGAAGATTCATGAAGTCTCTGTTGATGGCATGACCGCAGCTGAGGTGTTTGTGAAATCAAACGAAAAACTAGTTTCGGGTGATGATTCAGTTTCAAGCACACTTTCCGGTAGACTCTAGAAACGTATTAACAACTGGGATCGGTAGTGATTTGGACTTGAAATGAACGCGAGTTCCACGTTTGGTACCGCGAAGCGGTTTCGACATCCAGCCCAACGTTGCCGCTCGGCGGCTACGTTGGGTACAGACGTATTTAGGAAGACGCAACCTCATCGGGGTTGAGACGGATTGGAATTCGATACCAGGGTAGCCTAGCGGCAACCCTGGGCTGAAGGTCGCAACTGCTTCGCAGTATTTGACCGAACCAGTACTCGAAACTGTGAAAACGTATGAAGCTGAATAAACAACCTTTCATTGTAACGTTCATCGTGGTGACGGCGCTGATTCTCGCGACTCTTCCAGTCGCCGGTCGCAGTCCGCGCCATCTATCAAAGCGCGTTCACATCGTAGTTCTCGGCACAACCGATCAACACGGGAACCTTTTTCCCGTCGATTACTACACTGATAAAGCTGACAACCGGGGTTTGGCAAAAATCGCCACTTTGATCAGGCAGGTGCGCAGGGAAAACAAAAACGTTCTCTTGCTCGATTCGGGCGATACGATTCAGGGAACGCCGCTCGAGTATTACCACAACAAGAAAAACAACTCGCCCGCCGATCCGATGATGCTCGCGATGAACGCGCTGGCCTATGACGCCATGACCGTTGGCAATCACGAATACAACTTTGGTTTGCCGGTGCTGGAAAAAGCTCGCAGCGAAGCGAAGTTTCCCTGGCTGTCGGCCAACACCTACGATCAAAGAACAAATCAAACTCATTACGCGCCATACATCGTTAAGGAAGTTGCCGGCGTGCGCATCGCGGTTCTGGGGCTCACCACGCCGGGAATTCCCAACTGGGAAAACGCGCCGAACTACGCCGGGCTGGAATTTCGCGAGCCCGTGAGCGAAGCCAAGAAGTGGGTTCCGATTCTGCGTCGCAAAGAGCACGCGGACGTGGTAGTGATCGCAATACACATGGGGCTTGAGCAGGACTTGCGCACGGGCGAGACGAATCCCGGGCAAGTGGCGAATGAAAACCGCGCGATCGCAATCGCGAAACTGGTGCCGGGCGTCGATCTCATTTTCATGGGTCACACTCATCGCGACGTGCCGTCAGTAGTCGTCAACGGAGTCCAACTAATCCAGGCAAACTATTGGGGACGACATCTGGCACGCGTGGATCTCTATTTGGAAAACGCGGGGTCGGGTTGGCGCGTTTTCGCGCTCGCGGCCCGCACGATTCCCGTGGACGATCGAGTGGTTCCCGATCCGGAAATCCTAAAACTGGGTGAGCCTTACAACCGCGAGACACAGGCGTGGCTGTCGCGCGCGATCGGTGAATCCGCAGTTGAGTTAACCGCTGTCGCTGCGCGCTTCGGCGACACAGCCATTTTGGATTTGATTCAGCGAGTCCAGCTTGAAGCTGGCAAAGCCGACGTTTCGATGGCGGCAGTCTTCAATCCGGATGCACGCATCGCCAAAGGACCGGTGACCGTTCGCGACATTGCCGGGCTCTATGTTTATGAGAATACGCTCGTAGTTCTGGAAGTGACCGGACAGCAGTTGAAAGACGCGTTGGAACATTCGGCGAAATACTTTCGCCCTTACGAGCCGGGGAAATCAGCCGCTGATCTGGTCGACGAAAAAATTCCCGCCTACAACTTTGACATCGCCGAAGGTGTGACCTACACGCTCAATATCGCCAAACCAATCGGGCAGCGAATTGAGAACCTGGAATTCCAGGGGAAGCCGCTGGCGCCAACTCAAAAGCTCCGGCTGGCCACCAACAACTATCGCGTGAACGGTGGCGGCGGGTACACGATGTATAAAGGCGTGCCGGTAGTCTATCGGTCGAGCGCGGAGATTCGTGAATTGATCATTGACTGGGTTGAGCGCCACCAGACAATTCCGACCGAGCCAACCAACAACTGGAAGATTGTTCCGTAGTACACGTCAAGGGTCCAAGGTCCAACGTCTGCTGCGTCAGAGCTGACTTTGTACATTCGACGTTGAGCCTTGGACTGGTTACACAAAAGCCAAAACGGCAACCCGGGGGCGTTGGGTTGCCGTTTTGGTTTCTAACAACCGGTCGGAGAGCGTGGCGCTCGCCGGCCGTTGCGCGGGGAGGACTCCCGTTTAGCGAAGTACTGCTAGTACTTCGACAGTTTCGTAAGTTGCCTGGGAGGCATGGGCCTTGTCGTTTGCTGAAGCGATCGTAAGTTCGCTTTCAATAGCGCGCTCTTCCTGAGACTTCGTTAGTTTACGCCCGGTGTTGTCGGCGCCATTCCAAACTTCCGCGAGAAAGTAGCGCTCGCCGTAGCGGTGAAACACGAGACGCGCGTGTGACTTATTTTTGATCGTCTTAGTTGCGTCGCTCAGGCGAAGGGCGGAGATTTTTCCATCAGTACTTTGGATCAACAAGGCGTCACCAGCGCTGACGATTGCCTGTACCGAGTAATCGCCGGCCGGCATCGCTTTGTAGCCCACACTGAATTCAAACGGAACGCTTGCGACAACCTTGTTGGCGGTCGACTGTGCATTGGCTGAGACAACAGCCGTTGCGAGCGCAATCGTAACTATCAGTACCGACATCGTGGATCCTTTAAGAAGTTCTCTTTTCATGTTTCTCCTCCTGCCTTTCGGCGTTGGTCGAATCCGGGTCGACCGCACTTTGTAGTAAGGAAGTCATCCTCGTGGATTTGTTCTTACCAGCCGCCAGCTCAAATTTTCAAATAATCAGTTTTGAGAGCTGCTTCGCTTCATAGCTATTCTCGTGCCGCGACTCACCACGGGAGCGATCAGACGCGTGCTTACTGGCTCGTAATGCTGTTAACATCGCGCGAATATCTCCGCTGTGCTTTGAAAGGATGGCCGGCAAGAAGGGAATAGGAACGAACGCTGTCCTATCTCATTAGATAGTGTGATATCTGTTCAGATAGTTTTATGCAGCGCAAACTGTTAGTTTGTGCTCGTGGCCAAACACCTCGGATGAGTGGCGATGAAGCGCCGGCAAGCTGGCAGTTTGCGTTGCAGGCTCGGCCGATCTGCGCGACTTGCCTGTTGCCGCCGCCTGGAGGTACGCGTACACTTGGGCGCTCAAATCTACAACTTGCTCGACTCGGATGAACCCGCGACTCACAGCCATTTCTGGAAGACTTAAGGGCAGCGTCTTTGGCATAGAAGGCCTGCCGGTCGTCATCGGCCGCGAGACCACGGCTACGCTTTGCATTGCCGACGCTTCTGTCTCCCGCCGCCACTCCCAGATTGAAAAAGAAGACGAACACTTCGTTATAACAGACCTTGAGAGCCTCAACGGTACCTTTGTCAACGACGTGCCGGTGAAACACCGCAAACTTCAACACGGCGATCGAGTTCGCATCGGCGACTCGCAGTTTATTTTTCTGATGCACGATGCTGATATGAATTCGTCGAGCGAAGTTTGCTTTGACGACGGGCAGGTCATCAGCGGCTCTACTTTGCAGTTCAGATTTAATGACGCGCTTTACGTGATGGCCCGCGACTTAAGCGCGCTCATGAAAATCAGCACCACCATCAATGCCATTCGCGGGGTGGAAAAACTGCAGAAGACATTGCTCGATTTGCTCTTTGAAGTAGTGCCCGCGGAGCGGGGGGTAGTCCTGCTGACAGACGCCGGCGCTCCGGGAGATGAAGCGGCGTTTGGTTCTGTTTTTGGCTTGGACCGGCAGCAGGGCCAGGATGTATCGATCAAAGTGAGCAGCAAAATCACCAAGTGGGTCCTAAAGCACGGAGAATCAATTCTGATTACCAATCAGGCGGAGGCCTGGAAGTTTCAGTCGTCGGAAAGCTTGAGTGCAGACCAGCCCGCTTCGGTGATGTGCGTCCCACTTACCATGTTGGACCGCAAGCTGGGAGTTATATATCTCGACACGACGGACCCAACCACGGTTTTTGATCAGGATCATTTGCAACTCGTGTCGGCCATCTCCGCTATCACCGCGGTCGCGATCGAAAACGCGCGCCACTTCGAATGGCTGGTAAGTGAAAACCAAAGGCTGATCGCCGACTTCAATATTGAACACAACCTGGTGGGCGAGAGCCCGCCCATTCGCGAGGTGCTGCAATTTATTTCCAAGGTTGCGCCCACAGATTCCACCGTGCTGCTCTCCGGCGAGAGCGGCACGGGCAAGGAGCTGGCGGCGCGGGCGATTCATCTGAACAGCAAGCGAGCAGACAAAGCTTTCATGGCGGTCAACTGCGCCGCCCTCGCCGAGTCGCTGCTGGAGAGTGAACTCTTTGGTCACGAGAAGGGATCGTTTACCGGCGCTATGATGCAAAAGAAAGGGCGACTGGAAATCGCCGACGGCGGCACCGTCTTTCTGGATGAAATCGGCGAGCTTTCGCCAGCGCTCCAGGTGAAGCTGTTGCGCGTTCTGCAAGAGCGCGAGTTTGAACGCGTCGGCGGCACGCGCAGCGTCAAGGTCGATATCCGGCTCATAACGGCCACCAACAAAAACCTGGAAGAGGCTGTTAGGCAGGGCACGTTTCGGCAGGACCTTTACTACCGGCTAAACGTTGTGAGCCTGGAAATGCCGCCGCTCAGAGAACGGCACGAAGACATTCCGCTGCTGGCAAATTATTTCGCCGCGAAGTATGCGGAGAAGTGCCATCGACGAATAACGGGAATCTCAGCGGAAGCGAAGGCGCGTTTGGCTGGTTACGATTGGCCGGGCAACGTACGCGAACTGGAAAACGCGATCGAGCGCGCCGTGGTATTAGGTGCTACCGAACGTATTTTGCTGGAAGACTTGCCAGAATCTGTTTTGGAATCCGAGCCGCCGGCAGCTGCACCGGGGACGAAGTATCATGACGCCGTGGCCGAGACAAAGAAGCAGATTATTCTTAACGCGATGCAGCAAGCGAAGGGCAGTTATACTGAAGCCGCAAAACTGCTCGGCGTGCACCCCAACTATCTGCACCGCTTGATTCGCAACCTGAACCTGAAAGACCAGATCAAGAAATAGAAGCCGCAAGTTGGATGAATACAGGTAAATCGTAAATAGTCGACACCGCAGTTCCCACTATTTACGATTCACCATCCACATTTACCGTCTTCTCAGATGTGATTGAAGACGGCCTCGTAAAGCATCACGCCGCTCGCTTGCGGACGTGGCATCAGAGACATATCAAACTTACCAAGCGCCGGGTGGCTGACCTGGTGGATCGACGTAAACTCCGGCAGCGGTCGCGCGGCTTTGAACATTAGCGAGAAGCTGTCTGTCTCGATGGCCTTCCCTGTCGAGATTTTGGCCTTGGCTGAAGGCTTGTAGCTGGTTGCGCTCAGAAGCCTCATGCTCACCATTCTTCCGCGCGCGTCAGGCGCCTGAAAGATGCCGCCGACGTATGGATCAAAGGTCGCACGCGTGAACATGTAGCTCGGCTTTTGCTGGGCTTTGATTGGGATCTGATAGCCAAGACCAGCTCCCAAGGTCCGTTTCTGACCAAAGGCCAAATAGTCGGGGCGAAGGGCTACGCCCGCGGCAATCGCGGTCAGGGCGCCCGATTTCAAAAAAAAGCGGCGTGATATTGCCATTTTCGTATTAGTTCTCCTTAAAGATGCCGGTGGGCTGAAACTTGTTATTTACGAGTTTGGTGGGACAGGCTTTCCCCAAAGGCCTGCGCACCGCAGTGTATTTCGGTTTGGCCCAAAGCGCTAGCAAAGATTTTTGTATCGGGCCATGCTTGTCAGAACCGGGAGCCGGTAGCGACCGGGTTTGTGTTGGGCCAGCGACAATCCACAGATTACGGGGATTACGCAGAGGGAAACACTCAATGGGGAAGGTATTCCTCGAACAGCCCAACTGCGGCAGGCGCAGCAGCCTTCCAGGCTGCCTCGCTTCAAAGAACCACTACCCCACGTCGGCTAAAGTTGGGACGGTCGCCTACGCGAGGGCCAATTCCCGTCATTGCAAGAAATCTTTCTTGACGATCCTGCTGGTTGCAGCTATTATCCCGCCGCTTCAGATTTCAAGGGTTTGTTCCCGTCGAACAAGCAATACCACCCTGGAGGGATCGAGCGATCGATTCTTTCAGGGTCGTGTTGTGTCGGGATAGTAAGTAGTTTGCACTCGTAGGTGTGTTCACCGGAACCTCCCGTGCATTTGTCTCAGTTAAAAGGTTCAAGTTGTTTTGAGGCGGGCGGCCTCTAACTCTTCGTAGGCGGGGTCAATCCAGGTGTTTGCGGCAGCAAGCACTCTTTCGGTCGCTTTCCGCCGTTTATCAGTCGAATCATTTTGAAAGACTAACGAAGGATTCTTGGCGTGGCGCTTTGTCTTGCCTTTCATGGTCTCAATTTCCGCTTCGGAATACTCAATTCCAAAGAATTTTGAAATCGAAGTCCAAAGTATTTCCGGGAGCTGTTTGTAATTGATCAGCAGGCCACCGCTGCCGTGATGTTGCAATCCCGCCTGACACAACGCGGCGAGAACTCTGGCGCAGTATTCTTCCGGCTCAATTGTCCGGACCTGGTTGGGATCGATGCCGAAAAGGCTGGGCGCGATTACACCGGGCACCATGTGGGCCCCTCGTTGACCGAGTTGCGAAACCAGCACCTCAACGGGATCACGATAAACGAAAAGCCAGGGAACCTGGGGAAAGGCGCGACGAATCAGCGGTAGCTCGAGAATATGCCAGGCGTCAAACTTCACAAAGAAATTCTGCTCCTGAGCCATTCGCGGTTGCGACAGCGCACTGATCAGCCAACGCAGCCAGGTAATTCGCTGCTCGTCGGTAACCGCTGCGGATTTGAAGTGCGCTCGCACAATTGCATCAATCGGAGGAGCTTCAGAAATCACAATGTTTTTCGGAAATGCGGCCAGCAGTTGCGAGATCAGTGTGGAGCCGGACCGAGACATATGGAAGATAAATCCGGTGGGATCGAGCCCAGGGCTCACTTCGTTGCGTTGACCGAGAACCCCAATTGGCGTCTGTTGACGGAACACCAAGTTGAACGGGTCGGACAAACACCTTTCGATCGTCTGATCGAAGAATGAATCCACGAAGCGCTCCTTACCCGGATGGCACCAATCCACCATTGGCCGTCCGTCGCGCCAGTAGATGCGAATCGGGATCCAGCCCGCAAGCTGGTTTATTTCGCTCAATCTATCCATCTCTCAATCCACGAGCGGCGGGCTGCTCGGATCGCTTCCTCGACATCCTGCAGCGTAAAACGATAGCCGCCGTCTCGGCCCAGGGACAACACCAGCCGTCCGAAACTCTCCCTGTCCGCAGTGGCGCGGAGTCGCTGTTGCAAACTCGGATCACCAAACACAGCCTGACGAAATCGTTCGAGTTCCGCAGCGCAAGGATGGCACTCTTCGTGTTCGCGCGGCGCCATCCGCGTTTTGGCATCGTTAGCTTCAGCAGTTGCAAGAAGGTTGCGCAACCAGTCGTTGGCCTCACAATCGATTACCAGATGGACACGATCGGTAGCGCCCCGGTTTTCAACCCAGTGCGGCAAACTCAAATCGAGATACCAACACTCGCCTTCCTTCATTTCCACCCTATGAGCGTCGAGAAAGAAAATCACATCCGAGTTCGTGATGATCGGAATATGAAAACGAACCTGGCCCACCCCGTAGCCCAAATCAAAGTCCCTATGCTCGCGAATCGACGAACCGGCAGTCAATCTTAGCAACCTCACCGCGCGCGTCGGACACTTGAACAAGCCCACTACAAATCGAAGGTTTGGGCAATAACCGAGGGCTGGAGTATCGACAAAAGATCCTCCCGCCTGCGGATCAGAATACAGTTGATTGGAGGCGCCGCTGACTGAGCGCAAAGCCACACCGCCCCAGTCACCTTCGTAGTAGTCTGCGTTGAAATGTGCGGTCCAATCATCAGGCGCAAACTGCTCAAGATCCAACCGCAAGAGTTTTGTATCAAGAACGAAAGGTAGTTTGCAGCTACTGATCATTTTTGTCTGCTCCCGCAATAGCCGGTGGCATAAGAAACCGAAAAGTGATCTAATATCAGATTCGTATCCCTCGGGCAATGAGTGATTAATTCTGAAAAACAACCTGAAGGAGCAGCGCGCTTGGATTTGATGCCAGAGTATGCACCCGTGACTCTTAGGGCAGCCACACCCGATGACCAGAGTTTTCTGTTGACTGTCTTTGCCGGCACCAGAACCGATGAGCTGGCCGCGCTCGACTGGAATCCGGCGCAGAGCCAACTATTTATCCAGATGCAGTTCAGCGCGCAGCAGCAGAATTACACGGCGCGTTATCCGGCCGCAGCAAACAGCATCATTCTTCTCGGCGAACAGCCGATCGGCAGAATACTTGTTGATCGAACGGAAGCAGCGATCGAGCTGGTCGACATCGCCCTGCTGGCTGAACATCGAGGTAGCGGTATTGGATCGGTTTTGATTCGCTGCCTGATGGATGAAGCGGTCGCGTCACGGAAATCGGTACGACTGTCGGTGTACAGATTGAATCCTGCAATGCGGCTCTATGAGCGACTGGGGTTTTCCCCGATCGCAGAGGATGGATTATATTCCGGCATGATCTGGGCTCCCGCAGACTTGTGAAGTATCGCGGTTGAGACCTATCAAATATCAATAGTCCGAGAAAGGCAGTTAACGATGGCAGATCTCCCGCAGCACGTGGCATTCGCTGCGCACCTGAAGACAACATTTCGAGTTTATCTCGACGATGACAATACGCTTGACACTACGCTGGTCGAGGTTTCGGAACTTCTCCTGTCCCCCAGACAAGAGCGGTTCTCGATCGTATTTCGCGGACCGAACGAAACGCTCCTTGACCAGGGCAATCGGCGGTTCTCGCACGACCAACTGGGCGAATTTGAATTATTTCTGGTTCCCATTTCCAGAACCGATCAGGGCACCGACTACGAAGCCGTCTTCAATCGCATCCCCAAGACAGACTGAACCGCGAAACACTCCGCCCCAAAAGTCCATGACGATCACCTTGCGAGACGCCGATCCGAATGATGCAGGCTTTCTGTTCGCGGTTTACGCGAGCACGCGCGTGGAAGAAATGGCGCTGGTGCCATGGAGTGAAGAGCAGCGCCAGGGCTTTTTGAAAATGCAGTTTGATGCTTAGCACTCGTATTACCGGGAACGGTTTCCCGATGCCGATTACAAGGTGATCGTGGCCGAGGGAGAATCCGTCGAGCGTTTTTATGTCGCCCGCAATCAAGAGACGATCCAAATTCTCGACATCGCAGTGCTGCCGGAACGTCGTCGACACGGCGTGGGAAGCACTTTGATTCAAGAGCTGATAACCGAAGCTGAAACTTCTGGAAAGGCTGTTCAGGTCTACGTCGAATCTTTCAATTTCTCGTTAAGTTTGTTTGAGCGTTTTGGGTTTACCAAGGTCGCTGAGGAGGGCTTCAATCTCCTCCTTGAGTGGCAGGGAGTGGCGCACGATCAGATAAGCTCTTAAATAATGTACCGGCTCTGGGCCGGATAACCGGACCGCTCCCGAGATGAGGTGGGGACCTGTCCGGGTTAATCGGCCACTTGCGGTTCAGCCGCTCGTAAGCTGGATTCTCAGCGATCACTAGAAAGATTTCTGACAAGAAAGAAGAAGATCTGATTGAACTGTGGGTTAACTTCCGTATCGGTCGTAAATTGTTCTTGAAGTTTCAACAATTAGGCAATAGAATCCCGGCCCCGTCGGATAATCACTAGCTCAGCAACGGATCGTTTTCAGGGGTACTTCACGGCTTGGCTTGTTCTTCCAGGACTCTCGTTTGGCATTTCAAGAATTGATTTCAGGCGCAGGAGGAGATTATGGGTACACCATTTGTCGGTGAGATCAGAATGTTTGGCGGCAACTTCGCGCCCGCAGGTTGGGCGCTGTGTAACGGCCAACTGCTAGCGATTGCAGATAATGACACCCTCTTCAATTTGATAGGCACCACTTACGGCGGCGACGGGCAAACGACTTTCGCGCTGCCGAATCTGCAAAGTCGCATTCCAGTCCACGCGGGCACCGGGCCGGGCGGAACGTATACTCTCGGCCAGTTGGCCGGCCAGGAGCAGGTCACGCTAACTACTCAGCAGATACCGTCTCATTCTCACGTGCCACAGGGCCAGCCCGGAATCGGTTCGGCCGCACCCGGCAATAGCGTCTGGGCGGCATCAGCCACGCTGAATCCGTACACCGACGTGGCCCCTGCCGTGAATATGAATCCGGCGGCGATATTGGCAACGGGGGGAAGCCAGCCGCACGACAACATGATGCCGTTCCAGGCGATTAATTTCATCATTTCCCTGTTCGGCGTATTTCCGTCTCAGTAATTGAGCGAGCGGTCACGGTCACGAAGAATCCAGCTTGAGATGCTGCGATAGCTGCGACATTGAGAGGAGAAAAACTATGTCAACACCATTTCTCGGTGAAGTCAAAATAATATCGTGGAACTTCGCGCCAAGAGGTTGGGCGTTCTGCAATGGTCAGTTGCTGCCCATTAACCAGAATCAAGCGCTGTTTTCGATTCTGGGAACTACTTACGGCGGCGACGGACGGACCACCTTTGGTCTGCCAAATCTCCAGGGGCGAACACCCGTGCATGTCGGTGGCGGCATCATCTTAGGTCAAGCAGCCGGCGAGGCGGCGCACACGCTGTCAATACAGGAACTGCCTACTCACTCACATACACCCGTTGCCAACAGTGGTTTGGCCAATCAGGGAAGCCCGTTGAATAACTATTGGTCCGCAACCGGATCATACGCCCCGAGCCCAAATGGCTCGATGGCTCCGGCGGGGATATTGCCAAATGGGGGAAGCCAGCCGCACGAGAACTGGACGCCCTATCTTGTCTTGAACTTCATCATTGCGCTTCAGGGAATATTCCCGAGCCGGAACTAAGAAGGAAGGTGGAAGAGCCATGTCAAACCCATTCGTAGCCGAAATCAGAATCTTTGCGGGAAACTTTGCCCCCAGGGGTTGGGCGACCTGTGACGGGCAGCTTTTGTCGATTAGCCAGAACACGGCGCTCTTTTCGCTCCTGGGCACAACCTACGGTGGCAATGGCCAGACCAATTTTGGCCTGCCGAATCTTCAGGGCAGCGCGCCGATGCACGCTGGCCAGGGGCCGGGACTAAGTCTGCGTGATTTAGGCGAGACAGGCGGTTCGGCAAATGTGACCCTGCTTGTTTCGCAGATACCCGCCCATCCACACCAGGCGCAAGCCAACGCCGGCGGCAATAACAAGCCGGCGCCCATAGGCAATGCCTGGTCGTCGCTGGGATCGACCCGAACACCGCCGCCGCTTTATTCCAACACGCAGAATGCGCAGATGAGTCAGTCCGCGCTTAGTCTGAATGGCGGAGGTGGGCCGCACAATAATATGTCGCCCTATCAGTGTCTTACGTTCATCATCGCGCTGCAGGGGGTATTCCCCCCGCGAAACTAGACGGGCAAGAATGTCGGACAATGACGAAGTCGAAGCGCGGCTCTATGATCACACGGATCGACTTCTCAAAGGGCACGAGATCTTACTGAGCGATAGGAATCGAAATCAATCTTTCTATCGAGCGCTAAGCAACGTTATCACCAGTGAGTCGACGGTCCTCGATATTGGCTCCGGCACCGGCATTTGGGCAGTAGCCGCAGCCAGGCTGGGCGCTAAGCGTGTGGTAGCTATTGAACATGAACCTCTGCTCATCGGCGTCATTAAGGCGCTGGCCACAGAAAATGGCGTTGCCGGTAAGCTTGACGTCATTCTGGGAGATTCAAGACAAGTTCAGCTGAGCAACGAATTTGATGTAGTGATTTCGGAAACGATTGGCCATTTGGTGTTTGACGAATCAATCGTTCCGATAATGATTGATGCACGAGAGAGATTTCTCAAACCGGGCGGAGTCCTGGTTCCCCAAACAGTTGCGTTGGTGGCTGCCGCCGCTCATCTTGAGAGACCTAACGAAAAACTCCCCGCCGGAATCCCTCTGGCTTGCTCCGATTTCGAGTCCCTGGCGATGAATATTCCGCTGGGTTTGCATGACAGATCTCCCCTGAAGTTGCTGACCCCTCCCGAAACCTTGATCCGCGCCGACCTCGGGACTATAAGCGCGACACCTGATCTGAACAATCTGACCGCGCGTTGGGAGTTGGCGGACACCAGGGAAGTCAATTGTTTTGCGGTGTGGGCCGAAGCGACTTTAACTGATGGCCTTAGCATTACGACGAGTCAGACCACTTCCTGGTTGCCGATGGTTTACCGTATCAGACCGTTCCAACAGGAGCGCGGTGAGGTGGAGTTCAAACTCACGCTAACAAGCAAGAGCAATTACTGGACTGTGAGCCTCGCCAGCGGCCGGCATCATGAAGAGCAGGCCTATTCTCCAGCGTTCGCGGCCGCGAAACTTCTGGCGCGGACCAGAACTGATGCCAATGTCTTCAGCCATCTGAAAGCGTCTGAGAGCTGACAGATGATTGCGCCTGAATGAGTGCTTTTCGCCGCCTCTCTGTTGCGCTGCTGCTGGAGACGGAACTGTTGACTTGTCGTGTAAAGTCGTAATACCGTCTTCCAATTACCAGTACTGGAAAAAACTGTTTTGAACCGGATGGAAAGAAACGGGGAGTAAAAGTATGAAGCACCGAGGTCTTAGCACATCGGCACACCGCGTTGGTGTTATCCTGCTGGCAATGCTCGTCACGGCGATTGTGGTCGCGCGTCTTGGCGCCTCAGCGTCATCTGGCTCGCGCGGGCCAGCAGCGGACAAGTCGGAACGGACCATTACCGCGCGGGCCGCGCATCGTGGGAATCCCTGGCTTAATTTGCAGGACGGACGTGAGCAAGCAACGACGTATGTTGCCGCTCGGGAATCGCAGGCGGCAAGTACGCACGCGCAGCCCAACCTCGACCAGGCGCGGCCGCTGTCTTTGGCTTCGAACGATCTCAATGTAGACGGATTCCCCGATCTAGCGTGCGGATACGCCACGGCGAACGGTGGACTGGTGGTACTTCACTTTGGTGATCCGGAGGCTTTCGGGCCGACGAAGCCGGAGACTATCGAAGGGATCAAGAACGGCCAGTTTCCGGCTTCGTTCCTCCCTGACGCGGCGGTGTTGTCGGTTCCCGAAGCGCCGGATTTTCTGGCAGTAGGCGACTTTGACCGTGATGGCCGGTTGGACATACTGACGGCAGCTCGCGGCAGCTCAGAGATTTACTTTTTGTCTGAAGACCAGAACCATGAGTTTGGTGCGCCGCAGGGCCTTTCGCTGCCCGGACAGATAACGGCATTGGCGACCGGCCGGGACAACACCTCGCCCTTCGGGGACTTGGCCGTAGGTATCAATAGCGGCTTAGGACCGCAGGTCTTGTTTTACTCAACTACGCGGAGTCTCCTGGAAGAAACGCCCGCCATCTACGCGCTGCCGGCGGAGGCGACCTCGATCGCGATTGGCCAGTTGGACGACAAAGTACCCACGGACATCGCAGTAGCGGCAGGCAATGAAGTGCTGGTCATTCACGGTTCCGGCGACCGAACGCCGAACCGGAAGTCCGCGGCGGCTTTTTACCAGTCACAAATCGAGCGCATTGATTTCTCGTCGCCCCTCGCGAATTTGGCGATTGGCGACTTCGTTCCGGACCGCGAGAACCGGATGGAGTTGGCCGTCCTCTCCAGCGACGGGACAATTCACATCGAAGCGCGCGGGCAACTCAATACCACTCCCATGACGGCCGCGGAGGTGTTTGCACAGAGACAGAAGATAGAGGCCATGCGTGAACGCGGAGATTTTGGCGTCGCCGATATGTCGCCCTGGCGGCCGGACCAGTCCGAGTCGTGGAGTGAAGCACAAAGTATGACCGTGAGCGCTCCGGCGCCCGATCAGGGTTTTTCAAAAGCGCTTTTAGTGAGCAGCAATATTGCGACTGCCGCGGGCGACGAGTTGGTAATGCTCGACTCTTCCGGCCGGCAAGTTGTCGTGTTGTTGAACGACGCGGATCCGCAAACGGGACAGATGGTGTCGGCGGAGCGCAACTCCGTGTCTATAGATATTGAAGGCGCGCCGGTAGCGGTGCTGCCGATGCGTCTGGGTGTCATGGGGCAACCCGGTCTGGTAGTGCTCAGCCAGGGAAAGACAGATCCAATCTTGATGCCGGCGGCACCGCTGGTTACCTTCCCCGTTACCAAAACCGCTGACACGAACGATGGCACCTGCAACGCTGATTGTAGTTTACGCGAGGCGATCGTCGCATCGAACGCCAACGGCACCGGGGCCGACATCATAACTTTCAACGCCGGCATTAATCCGACGCTGACGATCGTGGGGGGTGGGGCTGCAGAAAACGCTGCCGCGACCGGTGACTTGGACGTCAACGGTAACTTGACCATCACGGGCAACGCCCCCACTACCATAAGCACCACCTACACGAGTGCCTGTGGCGACTGTAAGGTGTTCGGCATGGATCAGACCGGAGGCTTCCCGGGAATCGCTGTTAGTTTCAGCGGAGTGACGATCCAGAACGGCTTCAATAACGGCGCCGCGTTCTGCGGCACCTTCTTCGAAACCGGCGGTGGCATGGATTTCTTTCTCCAGAGCACTGGCAACGTGTTTTCCATGACCAACTGCATTGTCCAAAGCAGTACCGCCACGGGCTGCGCCGCCAGCCATGGGGGCGGCGTCAACGTGGATAGCGCGAACACCGCTACCGTAGGGGGCGCGAGCGCCGGCACGGTGACGTTCACGAGTTGTACCTTTACGAAGAACACCAGCGCTGCCGAAGGCGGAGGCCTCAACCTCGCGGCTGACAAGCATGATGTAAACGTAACCAGCTGCACGATCGGCGGGGCCCTGGCGGCTGATAGCAATCAGACGACCGACGCAACCAGGGGCAACGGCGGAGGAATAGATATCGAGCATAGCTTTGGCGGCACCGTGACTATCAGCGGCTCGACGACCGTCCGAAACAACACTGCGGCGCGCGCCGGCGGCGGCATCAACATCACCTTCAATCCGAATATAAGCATCACGGGCGCTACCATCCAGGACAATACGGCCAACTCCAGCGGCTCCGGCTCGGCAGCAGGAGGAGGCGTAGTGATCAATCCCACCGGTGTGGCCGGATTTACGCCGACGATCACCTTGAGCGGGTGCACCATCAGCACCAACCATTCCGATGCGGGCGCCGTGGCGCAGGGCGGCGGCGTGTATTTCAACTCGCCATACTCCGCCACGGTTTCCAATTGCGCGATCAGCGGCAACACCTCCGACAGGGGCGCCGGCATCTTCAATGGCGGCAGCAGCGCCGGCGCGACACTTACAGTCAACAGTGGTTCGACCATCTCGACCAATGCCGCGACTGGCCCGGGCGGTGGCATAGCGAACGTGGACTCTACGGGCGCGACCACAATCTTGAACGGCATCACTGTTGACAGCAACACTTCAGGAAGCGGCGGCGACGGCCTTGACCAGACTCTGGACGCAGGCGGCACCGGCTCGACAATGACGCTTCAGGGCACGATTAACGTGAATGGCGGCGACAGCATCTTCATTAGTCGCGGCACGTTCAATTCAACCAGCGGCACGCTCAACCTCACCGGTAACTTTACGAACAGCGGCGGGACCTTCAACGCCACCGGCGGCACGGTCAACTGCAACGGCTCCGGCGCGCAGACCATCGGCGGCACCACCGCTATGACCTTCAACAACCTGACGATCAATAATGCAGCCGGCGTGAATCTGGGTAATAGCGAGACGGTTGCGGGAACGCTGACGCTGACGAACGGCGTATTGGGAGTGGGGACGAACACTCTGACGCTGAACGGGCCAGTATCGTTTACCAGCGGCACAATTGGCAGCAGCGCCACCGGCACAGTCAATTATAACCAGGGCGCGGGTGGCCAGAACGTCGCGCCCGGAAGCTACGGCAACCTGACCTTCAGCAACTTTGCCAAGGTGCTTCCGAACGGACTCACGGTGGGAATCGCCGGTACTTTCACTACTGGGAGCGGTGTGCCCACCATCACCGGCAGCCTCGTCGATTTCAATGGCGCCGGCGCACAGACAGTTCCGGTGTTCAACTTTAATAACTTGACGATCAGCGGAAATCGCGGTGGCGGCACCGTAACGCTCGCGGCCGGCACTATCGGTGTGGCCGGGATCTTCAATCCCAGCGCCACCAATGTCGTCTACTCGAAAGCGGGAAACACGTTTGACTTCAATGGCGCCGGTACACAGACCGTGCCTGCCTTCGATTTCAACAGTCTGACCATCAGCAACACCCACGGCGCTAACGCCGTTACGCTCGTGAATGGCGGGACCATCGGCATCGCGGAGACGTTCACGCCCGGCACCAGTACCTTTACGATTACCGGGAACACGGTGAGCTTTAACGGCGCCGGCGTGCAAACAATTCCGGCCTTCAACTTCAACAATCTGACCGTCACCAATACGCACGGCGCTAATGCCGTGACCCTGGTTAACGGCGGCACCATCGGCGTGGCAGGTACGTTCACGCCCGGAACAAGTACGTTTACGATTACCGGGAACACAATGGACTTTAACGGCGCGGGCGCGCAGACGATTCCCGCCTTCAACTTCAACAATCTGACGAGCAGTAATGTTGGCGCGCGCACTCTGGCAGGCAGCGGAACGATCGGAGTGGCCGGCACGTTCACGCCTGGAGGCAACGCCTATACGATCACCGGCAGTACAGTGAACTTCAACGGCACTGGCGCGCAGACAGTGCCCACGTTCAACTTCAACAACCTGACGATCAGCGGCGCTCACGGTGTGAACAACGTGACCCTCGTCAATGGCGGCACCATCGGAGTCGCGGGCAATTTCAGTCCCACGGCTACCTTTGCCGGTGGCAACTACGTTGTTACCAACAACACAGTTGACTTCAACGGCACTGGCGCGCAGTCAGTGGGAGCTCCTTTCAACTTTAACAACCTGACGATCAGCGGGAACCACGGCGGCGCGGCTATCACGCTTGCTGCCGGCACCATCGGCATCGCCGGCACCTTCAGCCCAACAGCCACAAACAACACCTACGTCACCACTGGCAACACGGTGAACTTTAACGGGACTGCGTTGCAAACCATTCCCGCGTTCAGCTTTGGCGGACTGACACTAACTAACGTAGCCAACGCCAACCTGTCGGGTAACGTGACAGTGAACGGCGCTTTATTGTTGGCCTCAGGCGCGCTGGGAGTGGGAACAAACACACTGACCCTGAATGGCGCTGCTTCATTCGGCGCCGGCACGCTGACCAGCGGTACCACCGGCACCGTAAATTACAACCAAGGTTCGAACGGGCAAGCGACGGTGCTGGCCGCGAACTATGGCAACCTGACGTTTAGCAATTTCAGCAAGACGCTGGCTGGTAGCGGCACCATCGGCATAGCCGGAACGTTCACGCCCGGCAGTGGCACTGGCCACACCATCACCGGCAGCACCATCAATTTCAACGGCGCGGGGGCGCAGACGATTCCCGGATTCACTTACAACAATTTGACCAGCAGTGGTGGCGGCGTGGCGCGCACGCTCGATCCAGTCAACACGATCAAGATCGCCGGCGTGTTCACGCCAGGTACGGATGTCTACACGATCACCGGCAGCACGATCGAATACAACGGAACCAGTGCGCAAACTCTTCCGTCATCAGGCTTCAACACCTACAACAACCTGACTCTGAACAACGCGGCTGGGACTACCGGCTTTGCGGGTCTCACTGTCAATGGCCTGATCAAAGTTATGGCGGGAACATTCACCAGCAGCAGTAACTACAACAACGTGCAGATCGACCTGGGAGCGACGATGGTCGCAACGGCCGCCAGCACTATCAACGTTAGCGGTAACTGGACGAACAACGGCGGTACGTTTACGCCAAACACCGGCACTGTGAATTTCAACGGCGGGGTCGGTCAGACCATCGGCGGGACGGCGGCGACCACATTCAATAACCTGACTAACAGCAACGCCAGCGGCCTCAGCATGTCCTTCAACAACACAGTCAATGGCGTGCTCGCCTTGACGAGCAGCGACATCACCGTGGCAGCCACCAGAACGCTGACGCAACCGGTGGGCGGTACTTCGAGCGGCGGGTTCGATGTCAATGGGCAGGTGCAGCGCAACGGCTTTGTCACTGGCGGCGCGGCGCTCAGTTTTGGTAATCCGTTTAATTCGATTCAGGTGACGGCGGGCACGGCGCCGGCAAACATCGTGGTGAATCTGGCGCGCTCAGTGCCGACGGGCGGCCAGGGATTCCCGACTGCGGTGCAGCGCACTTACACAATTACGCCAAGCACCACGGCATTCACCGCCACTGTCAGGCTGCATTATTTGCCCGGAGAGTTGAACGGCAACACTGCGGCGGCGCTGAATCTCTGGCGTTTTGATTCAACGTTGCCCACGCCTGGCTGGCGGCCAAATCCCGCAACCGCCCGTGACTGCGCCGCGGGCTGCACCACCAATCTTTCTAACTTCTGGGTGGAGCGCAGCGGCGTTACGAGCTTCTCACCCTGGACGCTGAACTCCACCGTGTCGCCAACTGCATCCGGCGGAGTGATCACCGGCCGCATCGTTGACGGGAGCGGCAACCCGGTGGAAGGCGCGGTGGTGAGATTGCAAGGCACGCAAAATCGCAAGTTCATCACCGACGCGAACGGTGTCTATCGCTTTGACAATGTAGAAACGAACGGCTTCTACACAGTCACGCCTGCGCGAGCTAATTACAGCTTCAATCCGTCCACGCGCTCCTTCAGTCAGCTTGGAGAAACCACGGAAGCTGCGTTCGGGGCGACCTTGGCGGGTAGCAATTTCGTGAACCCGCTCGATACACCCGAATACTTTGTGCGCCAGCACTATCTCGATTTCCTTGGTCGCGAGCCAGATGAAGCCGGCTTCAACTTCTGGAGCGATCAGACAATCGAGTGTGGCACTGACCAGAACTGCGTTGAGCGCCGCAGAGAAAACGTCTCGGCTGCTTACTTCCTGTCAATTGAGTTCCAGCAAACCGGCGGCCTGGTTGATGGACTCTACCGCGTGAGTTACGGGGTTCGTCCGCAATTTGCCGCGTTCCTGCCGGACACGCGCACAGTGGGACGGGGCGTCGTAGTCGGTAATCCCGGCTGGGAGGCGACACTGCGAGCGAACAAGGAAGCGTTTGTTAACAGCTTCGTCAATCGGCCAGCTTTCCGTGCGGCGTTCGACAATTTGTCGAACGAAGATTATGTGGCCACGTTGATTTCGCACACTGGCGTCAGCTTCACCGCGGGTGAACGCGATGCGCTGGTGAGTGGTCTGGCGAATGGAACTCAGACCCGCGCTGAGGCGCTCAGGAGTATTGCGGAGAACAGCCGTTTCGTGAACGCGAAGTTCAATGAAGCGTTTGTGATGATGGAATACTTTGGCTACCTGCGGCGCGATCCGGATGCAAGCGGCTACGCCTTCTGGCTAAACAAACTGAACGAGTTCAACGGTAACTTTGAACAGGCAGACATGGTCAAGGCATTCATCGTCTCCGGTGAATTCCGCGACCGCTTCCCGCGGTAAGAACAGGGGCAGGAGGCAGGAGCAGGCGGCAGGACGCGTATTTAATCCGCAGGGTTCTTCAGAAAGTAGCCGGTGGTCGAAGCGTAGCTTAGACCACCGGACCAGGCGCGTGGTTGACGCACCCCGGAGGGGTGCAACATCCGGTCTTCGGTCTCTGGCACCTCTTCAAGGTGCGAATCATCCTTCATTCCTTTCCGGTGGTCTGCGCTCCGCTTCGACCACCGGCTACTATCTTGCAGCCCTTCAGGCTGACTCAGTCATCGCTGACGCGACAAGATCGAATTTAACTCCGCAAACTCTCCCTCCAGCCTACTGTCCAGAGCCGAAAATGTGTTATAAAGGCCCGTCCCCCGGCGCCCGATAGTAATTTGCCAAACTTGTATTAATCGTCTGATTCTCTCTGTTCTAAATCAGCGCGCAATGAAGTGTTGTTCCACACGTCTGGGCTTGGCTCCACGCCTGCTGGCTTTATCCGTTTCTTTGGCGGTAGTCCTCTCCAGCTATGCCTTCGCCTTTGCGTCTCCTGCTAAGACCGCGCGTAACTCCCGTGGACTAACGGCAAGCCAAGCAGGTTCTCCAAACAGTGAACTGAAACTGACACTGACACTGACACTGACACTGACATCGTCAAGCGCGACCGCAACCGAAGCGGGCGTCCTGCTGCGTTGGAGCACCAACTCCGTTCCCGACAATCTCGGGTTCAACCTCTATCGCGTGAAGGATGGTCAACGCACGCGGGTCAATAAAGAGATTATTCCGGGCGCATTGTTTGCTTTGGGTACGCCCGCTCTAATGCGCGCCGGCTATTCGTATGCCTGGTTTGATCGCGGCGGCTCTGCGGATTCAACTTACTTCATCGAGTCGGTGAATGTTGAGGGCGTGGCCAAAATTCATGGCGCTATCAGTCCGGTCACCAGCAAAGCTGTTTCCGAGTTTGAACAAACACCGGAAGCGCTGAAGGGCGGCAGCACGAGTGCGCCCGAGAGCACGAACACGGTTGAAAAACATTATCCGGCCGAGGAGGGGCAACAGACGGAGCTTGCGACCGGCACAATCCAGGACCAATGGGTGATAGCGGGGCAGACGGCTCTGAAGATTGCGATCAAGAAAGACGGTTGGTATAGAGTGACGCAGCCGCAGATGGTCGCTGCCGGTTTCAATCCCGTGGTTGACATCAGAAATCTGCGGCTCTTTGTGGATGCGAATGAAGTAGCAATCAATACCAACCAAAGCAGCGGACAATTTACCGGCGGCGACTACATTGAATTCTACGGGCGCGGCCTCGACACGCCGACGACCGACAAGCGCATCTATTACTTGCTCGCTGGAACAACTCCCGGCAAGCGCGTCGGCGGTGATATTCAACTCGACGGCGATCCAATATTGCCACCGGCGCCGACGTCAACTCCGCCACCCCCTGTATTCCCGCGCCCCGTGCTGCGCGATCCAATCTTCTTTAGTTGGGTCCAAAACGAGCTAAGTTTTTTGCTAGGTTCACTCGAACCGCGCAACACGCCCGACAGGCGGGAGACTAAAGAGCCTGAAACCACGAGCGCTACCCATCCCTTGCCTGTTAATTCAAGCGCCGATTATTCGCCTGAAGTAAAAGGCGGGCAGGAGCAAGCCGCAAACGAACGCGGCAGCAGCACGCCTGACGCAGTTACTTTGGCTAACACCGCTCTCTCGGTTATCGAGCCCGCGCCAAAGGTGGCGACGCCGTTGCCGCAACGGGCTGCGAAAGCAGGCCGTAAACTTCGCAAGCGCTCCGGTCCTCGAAAGCGGACGAGACGGACAGTGCAGCGCCAACGAAAGCAGGAGTACAGCCATGCCTTAGCTGCTGCTGGTTTTGCGCCGGCAAATTTCGCTTACACCACTGAGATTAAGCAGCGATTAGTCTACCTGGCGAATCTACTGAATGGCGATGAGGAAAACTATTTCGGGCGTGTGATCTCAACAAGCCCGGTTACGCAGACACTGATAGTTCAAAATCCTGACTTAACCGCCGCTGGACCAGCGCTGCTGGAATTTGCCTTGCAAGGCGTCGCAAGTCAGTCCTTTGCCAGTCATCAAGTCAGCGTGGCGTTTAATGGAGTGACCATCGGTGCGCTCACTTTTGGTGCCGTTGAACATCCAGTAACCCCCTTCTCGATTCCCATGGCGCAACTTCAGAGCGGCAGTAACAGCCTTACATTTACCAAGACATCTACCGGTGAGGTTTGTATTGTCGACTACATAAAGTTGACTTACCCGCATGCGTTTAAGGTTGACGCCAACTCTTTGAAATTCAATCTCCGCGGTTCTCAGACGTTGAAAGTCGATGGCTTTTCCACGCCGCTGGTGCGACTGATCGACTACACGGATCCCTTGAACGTTAGCATTACGAAACCATCTGCGGAGACCAGCGCCACTGGATATGCGATTACAGTGCCAATGAGCGAGTCGCGCTCCAAAGCGCAGCGCCTGCTGTATGCGATTCCCGAGGGACAGTTTGACCAGCCGGCAGCGCTCTCTTTGAATCAACCATCGACGCTCAATGCGAATTCAAACGTGGGCAGCTTTCTGATCATTTCCCACCAGAACTTCATCGCGAGCATGGCGCCGCTCCTGACCCAGAGACAGAGTCAGGGGTTTGCAACTTCAATCGTTGACGTTGACGACGTCTACGACGAATTCAGTTATGGCAAACACGGGCCGCAGGCAATCAAGGACTTTCTCCAGCGCGCCGCAACCCAGTGGGCCACACCGCCACGCTACATAATCTTTGCCGGGGATGCTTCGCTTGATCCGCGAAACTATCAGGGTGCCGGCGATTTTGATCTCGTCCCAACGAAACTGGTGGACGCAACTTATAACGAGACCGCTTCCGATGATTGGCTGGCTGACTTCGACGACGATGGCATTGCGAATATTCCCGTTGGTCGTCTTCCGGTCAGAACGCCGGCCGATGCGAATCTGATAGTTTCCAAGATAGTTAACTTTGTTCCGCCGCAGCCGCAAAGCGCCATGCTGGTTGCTGATGAAGATGAGTTTAATATTTTTGGCTTCGCTGAGACGAACGACACGTTTCAGAATTTGCTGCCTGCCGGTATGAGCGTCCAGCGACTTAACCGCGCCCCCCAGCCGCCGGGAGTTCCTGCTCAACCGCTGGTCACGGCAGACATTGTTAACGGCTTCAATCAGGGACGGGCGCTGGTGAACTACTCAGGCCACGGAAATGTAGATGTGTGGACCGGCGCCTCGTTGTTCAGGTCCGCCGATGCTTTGGCTTTAAACAACGGCACCAACCGTCTTTCGTTCGTGGTGGTGATGGACTGTCTCAATGGCTACTTCCAGGATCCCGTCCTGCTGTCGCTCTCGGAAGCGTTTCTGAAGGCGCCTAACGGAGGAGCGGTAGCGGCGTTTGCTTCCTCCGGCTTGACCCTCGCCCAGGGGCAACACGATATGGGCCGCGAACTATATACCCAGCTTTACGGCGGTTCGCCTATAGCGCTCGGCGACGCGATCAAGATCGCCAAAGGCGCAACCTTCGACATCGATGTGAAACGCACCTGGGTCTTCTTCGGCGATCCGTCGCTTAAGATTCGCTAGGT
>JANMQG010000035.1:0-3190 GCA_031370285.1 Chloracidobacterium sp.
TTTTTCAGCGAACAGCTTATTTGTCTCGATGAGATCAGGCTGAGGGTTCGCAAACTCGGCGGAGTCAATAACCAAACGATCAGTTGCGCGCAAAAGTTTATCTAGAAGTTTGTCCGAAATCTGCGGCGCATTGCGCCACCACAGAAATGTCGTCAGGTCCGGGGCCAGCAGCGGCAACGCGGCACTCGGGAGTTCAGCGACAAACTTCCCGCAGGCCTTCAGGGTGATTTCCTCGCAACTAAGTCGCTTAGCGCCCGTGCGTTTGTCAGTCTGACAAATAGACTCCAAAGACATCTCGATGTCGCGGTCCGTCGCTCCGCGATCGCCAAGCATCGCGAGCACGCGACTGGGATGGATCGCGGTCAGCTCGCCCAACATCTGGTGCACGTCAGCCAACGCCTCATCACTCGAAACAAACACCAGCAGGTTCGCGACGCGCGCGCGCAACACGGCTGCATCCGCGTCGGCTTTTGGATCGCGAGCAGTGCCTTGCCACAGCTCCGCTAGTTGTCGTTCGACACCTTCCACATCCAAAGTTTTCTCAAGTTGGATCTGCATCTTTGTCGGTGATCAGTGGTCACTGACCACTAGTTTCAAAGCTTCCGCCAGTCACGGCCATCGCGTTCGATCAGTGCAAACGCCGCTTGCGGTCCCCAGGAACCCGCTTCGTAGTTCGGAAAATCTGGCGCCGGTTTTTCCCAGGCTTCCAGAATCGGGGTCACGATCTCCCAACCGCGTTCGACCATGTCGCGGCGCGCGTAGAGCGTCGAATCTCCGAGCATACAATCCAGCAACAGGCGCTCGTAAGCCTCCGGCGGTTTGACCCCGAACGACGAGCCGTAGCGGAAGTCCATGTTGACAGAGCGAATGCGCAGCGCCTGGCCGGGAAGCTTCGCGCCAAAGCGCAGGCTGATGCCCTCGTTTGGTTGAATGCGGATCACCAGCACGTTTGGCTGCAGCGGCGCGTCGGAATCGTTGAACAGCCGGTGCGGTACTTCCTTGAAGTGTATCGCGATCTCGGTGACGTGCTTCTGCAAACGCTTGCCCGAACGAATATAAAAAGGCACGCCGGACCAGCGCCAATTATCGAAATAGAGTTTGAGCGCCGCAAAAGTTTCGGTAGAAGAATTTGCAGCAACGCCCGGCTCCTGCGCGTAACCGGGCACCGTGTCTCCCAACACTGTGCCGGCGCCATATTGTCCACGGACTACAAATTCATCGATCCCGGCGGCGGCGAGCGGACGCACAGATTGCATCGCCTTGATCTTTTCGTCGCGCACGCCGTTGGCTGACAGAGACGCCGGCGGCTCCATCGCAATCAGCGACGTCACCTGAAAGACGTGGTTCTGAATCATGTCGCGCAATGCGCCGGCCTTTTCGTAGTAAGCGCCGCGACCTTCAACGCCGATTGTCTCGGCGTTAGTAATCTGAATGTGATCGATGTATTGCCGGTTCCACAACGGCTCAAAGATGCTGTTGGCAAAACGAAAGACGAGCCAATTCTGAACTGTCTCTTTGCCGAGATAATGATCGATGCGATAAATCTGACTTTCGTCAAAAACTGACGCCAGCGTTTTGTTAAGGGCGCGCGCGCTTTCCAGGTCTCGGCCGAAAGGCTTCTCAACGATGATGCGCGTCCAGGGTTTCTTTGCAACCCCTGTCCGCTTTGTCCCCTTCACACCTGCGGTCGCTCTCGCCGCGGTTTTGGCTGGGCGCGCAATTCCGGCCGCGCCCAGTTGCTTGGCAATCAGTCCAAAGTTGTCAGGCGCAGTGGCGAGATAGAAAATGCGATTTCCGTCAGTGTCGAATTCTTTGTCAATCTCATCGAGTTTGGCTTTCAACCTTCCATAAAGCTCCGCCTCGTTGAAATCACCGCCGAGGTAGAAGATTCGTTCGGCAAAACTTCGCCACGCGGTTTCATCCGGCTGTACGTCGGGACCAAACTCCGCGACTGCTGCCTGCATCAACGCACGAAATTCATCATCGCTGTGCAGTTGGCGGCCAGTGCCGAGGATCGCAAACTCGCTGGGTACCAGACGTTGTTGCGCTAGCCGATAAAGCGCGGGCAGGAGTTTGCGACGGGTCAGGTCGCCGGTGGCGCCGAAGATAACTATGACCGAGGGTGGGGCCGTCGGCTCCAGGCGCATCCCGGCACGCAGCGGGTTTTCAACGCGTGCGATTACAGGTAGCGAGAATTCTTCTTTTTCGTTGGTAGCGATGCGGGAAGGATAGCACGATGCGGCACTCGTTACGGAAGGCCTGCAACAGCGTCAGAAACCAATTGCCTTTTGCCGCAGTTTTGATATAAGAGCCACCTACATGACCGACGTGAGGACAGAGGTCATGCCCAGAGGCGGCGAGTTTCTTTATTGAGGCTCGCCGCTTTCAATTTGGGTACGCATGGCGGACCGGATGGTCTTTGGCGTAGGAGTAAGCCGTGTAGGCAGCGATGACGTGGCAAATCCAACCGAGCGTGCCGCCGGAGCCAATCCAGAAACCGGGCGTGATGATTAGCCACAGAATGCCGGCGAGTATGCGGCCGTTGTAAAGCTGCCCAACGCCGGGAATGATGAAACTCAGGATTCCTGCTGTAAATGGATCGCGCATCGTTTCGTACCTCCTTACCTCCATTGCGCAATTTCATACGACAAGGCCTGCGATTTTGTTCGCCGGATTTTGAGACACACCACCCCCTGCTGCCGTGAGGCGGCTTTGGTCAATTGAATTGTAGAAACCTACTTGGAAAGTAGAGACACGATAACTACCAAAGCGAATCGCTAAGCCTTGAGGGCTCACACGAAGTAGCTATCGAGTTTCTTACCTTACACAGCCAGGAAGCTGAGCACTGAAAGTAGGGCCGACAGCGCGTCACTTGTGAGCTGTTCCGCCTTGCCCAGTGTCGGTATGTCGCCCGGCGACGTCGAGATTGTTTCCGAGGTCCCATTCGACGCCGGCGTCGGTGCGCCCACAGACGGTATGTCTCCAGCAAAGGCCGAAGAGAAGAGAGCACACGTCAGAGCTATTGTTATCAGAAATCGTTTCATGGAGGTCTCCTTGTGCGCCGGGATAAACCGGCAGGTTGTAGTGAATGAAAGAGTCATACGTTAAAGGTCTAGCCAATCATAACGGCCCTGAGTCATGCGTCGCATGGAGCAATCCATTAGGCGAAGCGTTGACAGGGGAACGTGCA
>JANMQG010000074.1:0-41324 GCA_031370285.1 Chloracidobacterium sp.
TGTGAGTGGGGGCATCGACTCCAGTCTGGTGGCTGCTGTTGCAATAAAGAGCAAGGATATAGATCTCTTTACCGCAAACGTTGTGGGAGAGTCGTCAGAGCTTGCTGATGCCCAACTACTGTCAGATTCTATACACGCGCGCTTACATGTATATGACTTTGAAGCTGAAATGTTCTTAAGAGACTGGGCCGAAGCCACTTATTTTTATGAAGCCCCCATCGTTTCATTTGTAAATGCAGTGCCATTCGCTAACGTCTCTAAGCTGGCCCGCGCGAATCAAGTTAAAGCTGTCTTGACCGGAGAAGGAGCCGATGAACTATTTCACGGTTACCCTCAACTACTTACGCGAAGGTTTGATAGAGCGCTGCTCTTGCCGATGAATGCGCTCAAAGTGTTCTACAAAGCGATCCCTGGTTTGTCTCGATATTTGAAACTGGATGGCGAGAGAAGTCTGCCCGACTTTCTGGAATTGCTTTCGAAAAACTTTCAAAAGCAGAATGATAGGCAGGACTTTTTCCGCGGGTCCAAATTTCTTAACCAGGAAGAAGGGGAGCAGTACTTTACTACGATCGCAATGTTCAATGGACATTTAAGAGGTCTGCTGCACAGAAATGACCGAATGGGAATGATTGCATCCATCGAGTCCCGTTTCCCCTTTCTGGACGAAGATGTTGTAAGGTTCGGAGTCAATCTACCAACCAGGTTCAAGCAAGCGAAAACCTGGAAACTTCACAATTACAAACACCCATTCATAGTGGACAAAGCGCCGGTCAGGAACGCAGCCAAGGGAATGCTCCCTGATAGCCTGGTGCACAAGAAGAAATGGGGCTTCGGTGTTAAAGCACACCAGGCGTTGACAGTAAAGCCCGGATTTTTTACGGACGGTTACGTGAGTGAAATCTGCGGCCTTAACAAAAAGGGTGAGCAATACATGTTAGAGGAAATGATTCCTTACCATGTTGGCAAATTGGTGTCCGTTGAGGTGTTTGGTAAGTTGTTTGGCCAGAAGCAGAGTATTGAGACGATTAATGAGCATCTACTCAAGTACGTGTCAATGAATTAGTAAGTAGCAAAAAGCACCAGGTTCCTCAGCGATATTCTACCTCTACAACTCGCCATGAATAGCGGCTCGAAAGCGCTGTAACCCCATGTTGTCATCAATTCGCAATTATGAATGGTTGGAAGCTAAATGTGGGTCACTGTGTTTCCATTTAAGAAAAAGAACCAATCGCAAACTCATAATTATTGAGAGCGACGACTGGGGATTGGAGAGAGCCTTAGATGAAAAAGCTCTGGATTGGATGAAAGAGAGATTTGGAGAAAATAACTTTACCCGCTGGAGTACTGACGCTCTCGAGACCGGGGAAGATCTGGAACTCCTCTACAATGTGTTGGACGACTTCAAGCCTAAATTCGATCTTCCGCCAGTTATCACGGCCAACTTTATTACGCATAATGTGGACTATTCCTCGCCGCATGAATTGAAATTCCGTCCGCTTACAGAAGGATTTAATGAACAATCGGAGGATGTAAGACACTTCTATAAGATGGGAATAGAGAAAGGGTACATTTACCCGCAGCTCCATGGTTATTCCCACTACAACATCACTGCACTGGAAGAGTATTTTATTACTCCCGAAGGTCGAGAAGCATTTCAGAAAGCCTTTGTTTTTGCCAGGTCAACTATCCGGCGTAACACCTCTTTTCTCCATGGTGAACTCGCCAGGTCAAATGAAGGAGTCGGGAGACTTCTCGAAGGGCTCGATGTTTTTGAGAAACTGTTTGGGTATCATCCGATTTCATTCATCACTCCTACTTATATTCTCGATACATGTTTTCTGGATTTCCTCAGAAACAATCGTATTCAAATCTTGCAGGCCGGCAACCGACTTGTGAACTCGCAGAGAGAACGCCTTTTTTATCCCTTGCTCAGAGAAAGAAAAGGGCTACTTTGGTCAATTCGTAACGTCCGATTGGATCCACACAGGGATTACGGCTTCTATGCTGATAGAGCTGTGGCTGATATCAACTGCGCGTTCGAGAACAAATTACCTGCGGTAATAGATTTTCATCGAGTAAATTTTTCAGGAAAATACAATCCTTCATATCGCAACGAAACAATTTCTCAGTTAAGAAGTCTGCTTAATTCAATACATAAGAAATGGCCTGAGGCTAGTTTTATTACCTCAAACCAATTGGAGCGAGCTCTCTATACTTAACTAGCGAGTTACAGCTCATCCATCCCCCTAAAATCCGCGCGAGGACTGATGGCCACTCTCAATCAAATTAAATATCTTGAACTTAATCGCGACAAGTTGAGAGACCCAATCTTAATCGTAGGTTCCAGGTTATATGATTTTGATGCGCAAGACATAGCAACCAATCTCAGAGAATGGGGCCAAACTGAAATCATCGGTGTCGATTTAGTGCCTGGCGCGGGAGTGGACGAGATCCTCAACATAACAGACTCTGACGCCCAATTTATTCAAGACCACGAAAACTTTTTCAATACTGTCATCTGCATGGAAGTATTGACATCTGTTTCCCATCCCTTCCGAGCTGCAGAAAATGTCAGGCGTATGTTGAAGGTTGGTGGGGCAGTGCTTCTTTCCGAGTGCTTTGTGCGAAAAATGTCACGTATGCCGGTTGACTACTGGAGATTCACTTATGACGGTACTAAAGAGCTGTTTTCTTTCCTAAGTTTTAATGATGACCGTGCCAGGATGTCTTATACAAGAGATAAGAGCGGAACACTATGGCCTTATAGAATTCCGATGCCTGAAGTCGTTCACTCACGACATGAAGATGAGTCATACGCAGGATATTTTCTTCGTCGGCTGCACCGGAAATTGTTTGGCGGTAGGGTGTTTTCCTTATCCAGACTGATGCCGGAAATAACCATTTATTCTGCCGCAGAAAAAACTAAAAGCTGAGGCCGTGATCTTCGCAACTCGCGCTTCGTTGCGGCTGATCGCTTTTGCACCTGGGAAGGTCTTGCGTTTGCAGGTCATGGGTTCGCTCCACCAGCGTTAGGTATGAATAGCTAACATAGTATTTTTTAGTCTCATGTCTGAACCTATTCGCATTCTTTTCACGATCCCAAATTTCATTACAGCCGGTTCTGGTCAGGTAATGCTGAACATAGTCAAGCGGCTCGACAGGAAGAGGTTTGCTCCGGCCGTGTGTGTGTCTCGTAAGGGCGGTGGCTTGGATAGGGAAGTGGAAGAGTTGGGAATTCCATTCATCGAGGCCCCCTTTACTGTGCCGGCCCGACCTTATCTAACACTTCCTTTTCGGGCCTGGCGAGCCTCCCGTGCATTCCGGCCCTACAGTTTCGAGCTTTGGCACTCATTTCACTATGCGGATGATTATACGGAGCCGATTGTAGCCCGCCTGTCGGGGGCGAAGAAGTGGGTCTACACAAAGAAAGCGATGGGTTGGGGTTCGAGGGGATGGTTACTCAGGAGTTACTTGGCTAGTAGGATTGTTGCTGACAATACCGAAATGCCTAGATTGATGTTCAACCGAAGAGGACTTCGAAAGAGGTTAAGGCTGATTCCTCACGGGATTCCGACGGATCAATACCTTACGAAGGAATCACTGCTTAGAATAAGAACGAAGCTCGGTATTCCTGTTCATCAGTTTGTCATCGGATGTGTAGCCCATTTGGTGCCTGTCAAGGGACACCCAACTCTCCTACGCGCAATCGCCAGAGTGCCGAGTGTTCAGCTCCTGATAGCTGGTCGACCTGCGGATCATGAGTATGTCGAAGGCCTTAAGCGGACGATTGAAGAACTGGGGATTGAAGATCGGGTTCAATTTCTGGGGGGTGTGGATGATGTTTCATCTCTTTTGGCTGAGCTTGACGCGGTTGTACTGCCAACACGTCCACCTGGGGAAGGCTGTCCGGTAGCCCTGCTTGAAGCAATGTCCTGCAGCAAGGCGTGCATTGCCACAGACCTCCCTGGAGCGCGAGACATGATTGAGGAGGGCATAAGCGGATTGCTGGTTCCACCTGAAGACGTTCGGGCGCTTGCCGACGCGATAGTCCGGCTCTCCTCGTCACCGGGACTGCGTTCCTCGCTCGGCGCAGCGGCGCGCAAGCGCATCGAGGAAAAATTCAGCATTGAGAGGGAAGTGGAAAACCACGAACGGCTCTATGACGAAATCTTCGGAAGCGGCAAACGTAACGGTGTGCCGGCTTTGGGAGTAGAGATTTCCAGTGAATCGTTAAGATAGAACCGCGGTATGATTAGTACGCAAATGACACGTGAGTTGCCGCTCTTGCGCGAAGATCCGCTGGGTATTGCTACGCCCGCGGGAACTCGGTGCGGCGATTTCTTGCTCGCATTTAGGCAAGCTGCTGAAGGGGCGATTCCCTGGCGCTATGATTTCGCCTCCTGGCAAAATGCGAGTTCCGGCGAAGACTGGCGTTTATTATTACAACGCGTTAACGAGACGTGGAAGGGTTATCCCTTGTTGGCCGGTACTGTAGGCGAGTGGAACCTGCTACTGCTCGGCGAACTAAACGGCACTATGTCTCACTTGCGGGAGCGACTAGAACTCCTCCATGACATCGTAACCGGACGCACTAGCGCGGAGAGTCTCAATGGCCACTTTCTGCTAATGGCCTACGATCAGGGGAGACGGGAGTGGCACGTTTTCACAGATCGCTTCGGGACACTTCACGCCTACTACGCTTTCGATGGGCGGCGTGCTGCACTTGGCACATTTTCCCCTTCGGTCGCCGCGGCTGCATCACACAAGCAACTTAATTGGCCGGCAATATCTGCTTTTTTCTCGCAGGGATTCTTCCCCAAAGATCAAACCTTCTTTGCTGACGTTCGAATTCTGCGACCCGCATCACACTTTGTTTTTGATTGCAGTGGTCGAATGCTCGAGGAGAAACGTTACTGGCATTGGTGGCACCAGCCCGACCAAGAGCGTTCTTATGACGAAACCGTTGAGCAGTTCGCGCAAATTTTTGAGAAGGTGATGAGCGATGCCACCTGCGAAGGCCGCGTCGGCCTTCCGATTTCGGGTGGTTTGGATTCGCGTTCGACCGTCGCCGGCTTATCAACAAATCATGACAACAAGAATATCTGGGCCTACTCTTACGGCTACACAGATGACTCAGTTGAAACCAGAATTGCCGCGCGCATCTCCCGAACCAGCAATGTTCCGTTTCAGACTTTTACGATAGAGCCCTACTTGTTCGGTAATCTCGATCGCGTTATGGATAGCGTCGAAGGCTTTCAGGACGTTACACAGTGTCGTCAGGCGGCTGTACTGGATCAAATTGCCCCCAATGCGGATTACGTCATTGCGGCGCACTGGGGCGATGTGTGGATGGACACGATGGGCCTGGCAGACAAGAACGCTAACGAGTGCGACGACAGCACCATTGTGAATCACGCGCTCAAAAGGGTAAAGAAGCAGGGAAGGGAGTGGCTACTGAGAAACATTAGTGACGCGCAATTGCACGGAGAGGATGCCGACCAAATCCTGGATCAAACTGTTGTCGACGAGATGTCCGAGCTAAAGCAAATCAAATGTCCGGACTTTCGCATGAAGGCATTCAAAACCGACAACTGGTCATTTCGCTGGACAACCACCAGTCTGCGCACGTTTCAGCCCGCGGCGTTTCCTCGCTTGCCGTTTTATGACACCAGACTGGCGGACTTCTTCTGTACCGTCCCTTCAAAGTTTTTCTTTCAGCGCCAACTACAAGTTGACTACCTCAAACGGTTTGCTCCGGAGCTGGCTAAGATCACCTGGCAGGCGCATGACGCAAACCTCTTTGATTATCAAAAGAGGTCAAAACTGCTGCCGAAGCGCGCGGTTAAGAAAGTTTGGAGACTGGTAACAGGAAAAAAGCAGATCGAACGCAACTGGGAAGTGCAGTTTTTGAATGCCAAAGGACGTGCCAACCTGGAGGCTCTGCTTGTCACCCCTGGACTGCGGTTACATGAATTTGTCTCACCGCTTAAGATTAGAGGTCTGCTGGGGGAGTTCTATACTGATCCCAATGCTGAAAAGCGCGGCTACGCCGTCTCGATGCTCCTGACGCTGAGTGCGTGGCTGGAGAAGCATGGCTAGGACAGTTTCTGACAATCAATTGATGACCGGCACAAACAGCGAACGCCTAAGAATAGTGTTTGCCGGCATTTCATGGCCGCCAGAGACTTTTATTCAGCGGCTAATCAAAGGACTGATCGAAGCAGGTGTAGAAATTACGGTAGCTTGCGAGCAGAAGCCGGAGCCGAAATGGCTGTCGCACTCGCAGTTTCAGTGGCTCTACGCCCCAACCTGGCGCGGCTCGCTGGTTGCCCGTTTGCTAGAGACAGCCCGAATGAGAGTTAAGTCGCCAGGCAGAGGATCAAGCGACATATCATTGTTCAAGACTCACGCGCGGCGAATTAAGAACTGGCGCGAGCGAATTCCAATCTGGCACCAGTTACTCCCTTTTGCCGGCCTTCGCTGGGACATTGTTTATTTCCCGTGGAACAGCGCTGCAATTTCTTATTTGCCACTCTTCGAACTCGGTTCTCCGGTGGTTGTAAGCTGCCGTGGGACACAAGTGAGTATTGCACCTCTAAACCCCGAGCGGTCTGACCTGGTGGATGCACTGCAGAAAACATTTCAAAAGGCGGCCGCTGTTCACTGTGTAACAGAAGCGATTTTGTCCGACGCCGCAAAGTACGGACTTGATCCTCAAAAGGCCCGAGTAATTCGCCCGGCGGTTGATCCGAAATTCTTTTCGCCGCGCGTAAATGATGTAGCTGGGGGCGATACTTTCCACATTACTACTACTGGAGCATTGATCTGGCGAAAGGGCTATGAATATGCGCTCCAGAGTATTCGCAGTTTGCTGGATCAGGGCATCAAGGTCAAATTCAATATTCTGGGTGCTGGCCCTGAGCGCAGCCGGGTGCTTTACACTATTCGCGATCTGAATTTGGAGGATGTAGTGCAACTACATGGTCCTAAGCGGCCCGAAGAAGTTCGCGAGCTGCTGCAACGCAGTGACGTTTTTCTTCTTTCGAGTTTGAGCGAGGGAATTTCTAACGCCCTGCTGGAAGCAATGGCTTGCGGGGTACCGGTTGTTACCACTGACTGCGGTGGAATGCGTGAGGCTGTTACTGACGGTGTCGAAGGTTTTGTGGTTCCAACCCGGAATGCCGCTGCCATTACGGAAGCACTGATAACCTTGTCGAATGATCCGGAACTTGGCAAGCGTATGGGGAAAGCAGGGCGCCGGCGCATAGAAGAGTCGTTTTCTCTCTCGCGGCAAATTGATCAATTTCTCTCGCTTTGCAAACAGACCGCACAAGCTAGCCGCTAATGAGAAAACCTCCTGGAAAAATTGTTCTCGTAGTGAAGGTGTTTCCGATGATCTCGGAGACTTTTATTGTACGTAAGTTCCGGGGCTTGTGTGAGAGCGGCTTGAACGTACATCTGCTGTGCGAACGAAGTGATGCAGCGAGCTGGTCAAAGTTTTCCGACCTGAGGAATAACGAGGATTTAAGAAGTAGGATCCATCTTGCGTGGCCTCACCAACCTCGGTTACTCGCGGTTCTCTTACTTCCCTTTGCTTTCTTCCGTTCTCTTCTGGTTAGGCCGCGAACGACGGTGAAGTACCTGACGCGCGGATACAAGAAATTTGGACTGGATGTCTTCCGCCGCTTTTACCTGGACAGCGGGCTCATCCTGCTTGCACCCGATGTCATACATTTTGAATTCGGCGCCATTGCTGCGGAGCGCATGTACCTCGGCGAACTTCTGGATTGTAAACTCGCGGTTAGCTTCAGAGGATACGATCTAAACTTTGTGGCTCTTGAGCAACAGGATTTCTATCGGGATGTGTGGGAAAAGGCAGACATTCTGCACCTGTTAGGTGAGGACCTGTGGGGGAGTGCAAAGAGAAGGGGTTGCCCTGACTACAAACCGCGAGTTCTTATTCCTCCCGCCGTCGATACAGAGTTTTTTCAATGTGAAAGAGAGATCGTTGAACGGGTCGGAACTACTGAGCGGCCCTTCCGCATTCTCAGCGTCGGCAGGCTGGAGTGGAAAAAAGGCTATGAATATGGCCTGCAGGCTGTAAACGCCCTGGCGGAAAAAGGAGTGGAGTGTGAATACCGCATCGTGGGGCAGGGAGAATATCTTGAAGCCCTGACCTTCGCACGCCACCAACTTGGCCTCGAAGGAAGAGTTGATTTTACTGGTGCTTGCTCACAAGGCGAGATCCGCAATGAGATGATCTGGGCAGACGTCCTACTTCACTCAGCTATCTCAGAAGGATTTTGCAATGCCGTGCTCGAAGCTCAGTCCATGGGTCTTCCGGTGGTTTGCAGCGATGCCGGGGGGTTACCGGAAAACATTGTTCACGGTTCCACGGGTTTCGTAGTTCCGCGGCGCAGCGCTGCGAAACTAGCAGATCAACTGGAACGGTTGTGCAACGATCCGGATTTGCGAAGCAGAATGAGTAAAGCCGGAAGAGAGCGCGCTACTTCCCGATTCAAAGCTGAGGAACAGATAGCCCAGTTTACAGCTATGTACAAGAGGCTCCTCCGCGCTGAGGAATCCTTCAGCGGAGAAGTGCTCGCGACCGGTCGAACGACGTAAGCAAATTGCATTTAGAGAATCGGTAGGGATTTCCTTTTGAGCGGCACTAAACAGAAGATTGATTTGATTTGGTTCGGTAGTATTGCAGATCTTCCACGCTGGGAGTTAGGTGACGCTGTTGTTGTGGAGCCAACACCTGCTGCGGTTCATAGGGTAATCAGCGATCGGCTTACTAAAACGAACGCCGCGGCGTGGCTATTCTGGGATAGCCGGCTTGGCGCACCAGCTGGTGGGGTTATCGAAAACATCCTAAGCCTGCCCGGAGATGTGTGGCACGCTGGCTTAAAACTTGGCACCAAAGGGTTGCCGGGTATAACTGATTTCATTGCCCCGACGTGGATGTTTAATCGCGATCCTGACGAGAACACTTTGGCGACTTCCTGGCGGCTATCGTTGCGCGCTTGTCTACTCAGGACAGAGGTGTTGCGGCAGATGGGTGGAGTACGACCTGAGTTTCAAACGCTGGATGCTGCCGCCCTGGAGCTCGGCCATCGCTTAGTTACTCGTGGCGTTCTAACTCGACACTTCGGCGCCCTGGTCGAAGAGAATGAATCGAATCTCCCGAAATTGCCTTTCGAAGATGAATTGCGATTCGCCTACTACCGGTTTGGCAAGTTCTGGAGCAGCTGGGCTTTGGGCCGCACAATGTTGAGTGGATATGTGCCGGTCGCGGAAGCGCTCCGCGCACGCAATCGGGTTTACAAGGCAGTTCCACCTTCCCAACCGGCGCCGTTTAAGAGTTCTTTGCGAAATTCAAACCATATCGATACCGAGGTAAAGGTGAGCGTCTTGATTCCCACGCTCAGCAGGCAGCAATATCTTCGCAAGCTGCTTGGCCAGCTACGCCACCAGACGATCAGACCCTTTCAGGTTATCGTTATTGACCAGACGCCCATTGAAGAACGCGACACAGATTTGCCGTCACATTTTTCTGATTTGCCGTTGAGTGTTCTTTACCTGGATCGGGCCGGCCAGTGTTCCTCTCGAAATGCAGGTCTAAAAGAAGTCCTTGGGGACTATGTGCTTTTTGTCGATGATGATGATGAGGTCTCGCCGGATTTGATTGAGTTGCATCTTCGAAGCCTCGAGCATTTTCGCGCAGACGTTTCCTGCGGGGTAGCTGAGGAAACTGGCGCGGGTCCATTGCCTGAAGCGTTCACCTTTGCGCGTGCCAGCGATGTTTTTCCAACCAACAATTCTCTCGTAAGAAAAGAGGTACTGGAAAAGTCAGGACTGTTCGATCTGGCTTACGATCGGGGACAGCGCGCGGATCATGACCTCGGCATGCGCATTTATCTTAGTGGCGCCTTGCTGGTGTTAAATCCGGAGATTTCGGTTTTTCACCATCACGCGCCTGCTGGGGGACTGCGAACGCATAAGGCGCGAGTGATGACCTATGCGGGTAGTCGGCAGAGGTTGAGCGTGCGGCACCTGCCAAGCGTCAGCGAGTTTTATCTTGCGTTGCGTTATTTCACCCGGCGCCAGGCTAGAGAAATGATGTGGCTGCAAACGTTTGGGACTTTTAGCGTGCGCGGTGGCAAAGCAAAAAAACTGTTCAAGCTGGCAGCTGGATTGCTGTATTTGCCGGATACTTCAATGCAGTGCCTGAAAAAGCGCCGGCAGGCGATAAGTATGATGAAAACGTTTCCTCAGATTCCCCACTTACCGCGGAGGGATGGAGATCGTGCAATTCTTGGGGAAAAGGAAGCAGAGCGTGTTGCAGTAGCAGTTTAGGTGTAGAAATTTCAACCATGCGACTTCTTTTGCTTTCTTCTGAATTCCCTCCTGGGCCTGGTGGCATTGGAACACACGGGCACCGCTTGACGTGCGAACTGACGGCGCTCGGGTGGGACAGCCTTGTCGTAGCCTCTCAGGACTATGCTTCGGAGGAGGAAATCGCACGATTCAATAGTGCGCAGCCCTTTCCTGTGGAACGCGTGCGTCCGGTCGCCGGATCGCTTGTTGAAGGAATCTATCGGTGGCGCGTTGCTTCGCGCTGCATTAAAAAACATAAACCGGATGTGCTTTTAGCAAGTGGTAGTCGCGCAGTCTGGCTGGCAGCAATTTTGGCGCGCAGGCATGGTATTCCCTGGATCGCAATCGGACACGGTACAGAATTTGGAACTCGCGCTGCTGTCGCCAAAAGAATGACCCGGCACGCCTTTTCACGGGCCGACAACGTAATTTGCGTAAGTGAGTTCACTCGTCAACAAATGAATGCGGCAGGCATCCGCGCGCGTGCTTCGCAGGTAATTGAAAATGGCGCCGATCACATTCAGTTCACAGTATTGCCGGAGAAGGAAGTAAAGGACTTCCGATGCTGCCTGGGTTTTGGTGATTCTGAAATCCTATTGACGGTTGGACAGGTGTCTGAGAGAAAAGGGCAAAGCGCTGTTATTCGCGCCCTGCCCCACGTGCTAAAAGAGGCTCCCAAAACGCAATACGTGATGGTTGGCCTTCCTACCAAAGAGAAGGAATATCGTGAGCTGGCCATCCAGCTAGGCGTTTCTGATCACGTGCACTTCATGGGTCGCGTTGCCGGCGAAAGTGTTTTGCGCTTCATGAATGTCTGTGATGTATTTGTCATGACCAGTCGGCACACAGGAGCCGGTGACTTTGAGGGTTATGGCATTGCAGTCGTCGAGGCCGCATTCTGCGGCAAGCCTGCTCTTGTTTCGGCAGCTTCGGGATTGTCGGAAGCAATCGTTGATGGTGTTACCGGATATGCTGTTGACCCAGATAAACCGGAAGCAATTGCCCAAGCGCTGGTTCGGTTGCTTCGCGACGACGATTTGCGCCAGGAGATGGGACGAGCCGCGCGAGAAAGAGCACTTCGCGAACAGACGTGGGAACGAAGAGCGCAAGACTACGATAGATTCCTGCGAGCCTTGCTTTCGTCAGATGCTCATTCCCAGGTCGGAATTCTGAAAAGTGAACGCAGCACTTCTGAAGTATGAAACTAGTAATCGTTTCGCATACCCCGCATTACCGGCGCGGCGGTAAGGTTGTTGGCTGGGGACCAACCATTCGAGAGATCGATCAGCTCTCGGAAATCTTCGATCAGGTCGTACACATTGCTCCGGTGCACAGCAAAGACGCCCCCCAAAGTGCGCTGGCTTATGAATCGGAGCGTGTTCGAGTGCGCGCCGTCGCCCCCTCCGGCGGCGGGGGTGTTAAGAACAAGCTGGATGTTTTGCGACGGGCACAAAGTTATGTTCAGGCGATGCGCCAGGAACTGCGCGACGCGGATGCGGTGCACGTACGTTGCCCAGCCAATATCAGCCTGGTGGCCCTCGTGGTTCTAATGTTCACCGGTCATCCCCGCAAGCGCTGGCTAAAGTATGCAGGTAATTGGAACCCGAAAGGGGCGGAAGCCTGGTCATACACGTTACAGCGATGGTTGTTAAGAAGCGGCTGGCATAAAGGCGTGGTGACGGTAAATGGAGAGTGGCCCAACCAGCCATCTTTCGTTCGGTCTTTCTTTAATCCATGCCTGAACGACCAGGAGCTTTTGGAAGGTCGCGAGATTAGTGGTGCCAAGCGGATGACCGATCCCATACGACTAATCTTTGTAGGCCGGCTGGATAGCGGAAAGGGAGCAGATCGCACCTTACAAATCGTGGCTCGGCATAAAGAACTGGGCGGCGCCGCGCTACTTGATTTGGTAGGGGACGGGAAGGGGAGACAAAGCCTTGAGCAATTGGCGAAGACGCTCGGAATCAGCGATCAGGTCACGTTTCATGGCGCGCAGCCGCGCCCGGCGCTCGCCCCTCTGTATTCGCGTGCCCACCTTATGATCCTCGCCAGCGGTAGCGAAGGTTGGCCCAAGGTTCTGAGTGAGGCGATGGCTTATGGAGTGGTGCCTGTTGCCAGCAACGTGAGCAGCATTCCTCAGTATCTGGAGCGCTTCAATACCGGGAGGTCGTTTGCGCCTGGCGATTTGGCTGGTTTCGCAGATTCCATTCAGTGGTATGCAACGCATCCAGGTAACTGGAAGCAGGAGTCTAAAAATGCAGTGAAGGAAGCGGAGTTGTTCAGCTATGCACGCCACTGCAAAGCGGTGCGAAGGATTCTCGAAATTTCGGACTTGGACCCTGTCCGCCCGTCGGCGAGGTCAGAAGCTTTCCAGTCGTAAACCATCCGTAAGCAGCCGGCATCTTTCGGCAATCTTGTCATCTCTGCATAATAAAGACAACAGGCTGCAACGCTCCATGTCATCACCAATGCAACCAGAGCTCGCCATCATAGGTACTCGACGACAGCAGAGGTTTGCTCCAGTAATCCGAAGAGCGGCCACATACACCAAAGAGGCGGAAGTCAGCTCAATTCTCGTGCTGACGTTTTTTGCTGCCCACGTCCCGCTTGCTATTCTCATGAGCAGGAGCTCGACTGTGGCTACGTTTCACGTGCTCGGAACGATCGCGGTCGGGCTGTGGGTGGCTGTTTCGTCGGAGAAAATCGAAAGGGTGGCGTACGCTGGAGCGTACGTAACCGGGGCGGAAGCGCTGTGGCGGATGACTCAGGCCCAGTCGTTTTGGGAGATTGGTAAATATGGCGTCGCCGCAGTTTTCATCGTTGCGATGATTCGTCGCCGTCGGGCAAACCCGTCAATTCTACCTATTTTGTATTTTGTGCTGTTGCTGCCCTCAGCTTGGCTAACCATCAGAAACTCATCCGGAAGTGAATGGCGGCAAATGCTTAGCAGTGATTTGTCCGGCCCCTTTGCGCTGTTGGTGGCTGCATGTTTCTTTTCGCAAATGACTGTCACTCGGGAAGGCCTGGTTCGAATATTCCTCGTCTTGATCGGTCCCGTAATCGGAGTCGCTACGGTGGCAATTTTCGGTATTTCCACGAGAGAGGAAATTACGTTTGGTCTCGGATCGAATTTTGAGACCAGTGGTGGCTTTGGTCCAAATCAGGTTTCTTCGGTCCTGGGGTTGGGAGCTCTGGCTTGCTTTCTGCTTCTGCTGAACAAAAAAGTGAACTTGAAGCTGAAACTTCTGCTCGGTGGGTTGATAATATTTCTCTCTGCTCAAAGCGCGCTGACCTTTTCGAGAGGGGGGCTATACAACGTTGCCGGCGCCATATTCTTCGCCTCGTTTTACGTGCTGCGCGATGCGCGCACGCGATTGCGGTTTGTGGTGGCCGTGGTGGTAGTTGTGGGCGTCTCTTACTTTCTGGTTTTTCCTCGTCTGGACGCGTTTACAAATGGGACGCTATCGACCCGTTTCGAGAGTACCGATACCACCGGGCGAGACAGCATTGCCATGATGGATCTGGACATCTGGTCCAAGAATCCTGTCCTGGGTGTGGGACCGGGCAAGGCAACAGAGCAGCGTCGTCAAATGGGTTTCGAGGTTAGCGCGCACACAGAGTTCACGCGCCTGCTCGCTGAGCACGGAACACTTGGTCTGGTCGCGTTATTGATCTTCCTCGCGTCAATAGCCCACAATCTTATCAAAGCGAAATCGGCGCAGCAGAAGGCTCTTGTTGTGGCCCTCAGCAGCTGGAGTGTCTTATACATGCTCGGCGCCGGGATGCGTTTGGTCGCGCCTTCCTTTATGTTCGGGCTTGCGTTTGCTTGTTTTGTGTTAGAACGTGACGGGAACACTCCTTCTCCCAGGATAGACGAGAAAGGAGAGCCATTGCGCCGGCTGCGACGTCCGGAACTTCGTCTTCCCCAGAGCCCTCGGATTAACAGGCAATCAACATGAAGCAGCCGATTCTCCTGGTCGGGAATTTCCTCTCGTCAACGAGCGGGAACTACAACGTATGTGAAGATCTGGCGGCCAGACTCGTACTGCGGGGTTGGCCGGTTATTACTACGTCGCAAAAACAGGAGCGTATAGCGAGAGTCGCTGACATGCTCACTACGACATGGCGTCGGCGGAAAGAGTATGCACTTGCCCAGATCGACGTTTATAGCGGTTTCGCCTTTCTCTGGGCGGAGGCTACGTGTTGGGTACTTAGGCGCGCTCGAAAGCCTTATGTACTTACTCTGCACGGGGGGAACTTGCCTGCTTTTGCAGAGCGCTGGCCAGGGAGAGTAAGAAGACTCCTGCAGTCGGCTGAAGTAGTGACGACGCCTTCCGGGTTCTTGCTCCAACGCATGACTCCTTATCGTTCTGGCTTACGCCTGCAATTCAACCCGATTGATTTAGGTGCCTACCGCTTTCGCCCGCGCCGGCGTCCGCAGCCAAAGCTGATTTGGCTCCGCGCTTTTCACACTTGTTATAACCCCTCTCTGGCTGCCGAAGTTGTCGCGCTGCTGGCGAAGGATATTCCAGAGGTTACCCTCGAAATGTATGGCCACGACAAAGGGGATGGAAGCATGCGGGCAGTGCGACAGTTGGTAGCCACGCTCGATATTGGCGAACGAATCAAGACACCCGGCGGTGTGCCTAAGTCAGAAGTTCCGGCGCGGTTGGGCGCGTGTGACATCTTCCTAAACACCTCTGACGTGGATAACACACCGATCAGTGTACTGGAGGCAATGGCCTGCGGCTTGTGCGTCGTGAGCACCAACGTTGGTGGCATGCCTTATCTTGTGGAACATGAGGAAGATGGATTACTCGTTCCGCCAGGTAATGCCAAGGCGATGGCTGCGGCTGTGCGACGCATTTTGAGCGAGCCAGGCTTGGCCGAGAAACTTTCGACTAATGCCAGAAAGAAAGCCGAGCGGTTCGACTGGTCGCTGATAATGCCGCAGTGGGAAGAGCTGCTCACGACGTTATCAGAGGGCAGGTAATGTCTGGCCCTGGTGAACGAGTTTATAAGGGACAGCACAGCGACGAACCGATAACTGAAGGATAGAAGTTGGGACATTTCCTCGAAAACATTTATCCATTTGTGCCGGTTTGGGCGCAAAACGCGGGCGTTTCGCTGTACGGCCTGGCTTATCGTCGCGAACGGCTTGGCCCTGGCTTTGATGAATCCGTGGAAGAGTTCAAGCAGAGAGAACGCTGCTCGCCACAGCAAATGGAGGTCTATCTCGAAAGCAGACTGCGGCAGGTTCTGGCACTGGCCTTTGACCAATGCCCGTATTATCGCGAGAGCTGGCGCAAAGCTGGTCTCACTCAAACCGACTTGGCCCACTTCACTCCTAACGATCTGCCTAAGTTGCCCGTTACTCCCAAAGCTGAATTGAGAGCGTCGCCTGAACGGTTTGTTGCCGGAGAGGCGGCGCGGAAACACCGCCTGCGTCGTTACTACAGCAGTGGTAGCACTGGCACTCCGGTGACAATCGTTTGCACTTCAGCGGATCACCGCCGTTTTATTGCTGCACGCGAGGTGCGCTCGTTTGCGTGGGCCGGAACCAGTATTAGAAAGCCTCGCGCTATGATGGGAGGGCGTTCGGTGGTCCCGCGCGCTAACAGCCGGCCACCCTATTACCGGTACAACGCGACCGAGCGGCAGGTCTATTTCTCGGCATACCATCTTTCGCCGGCGAATATTAGGAATTACATAGAGGGCTTCAACCGGTACCGGCCCGCAGTTCTCACCGGCTACGCTTATTCCTACTACATCCTGGCGCAGATGATGTTAAGACAGAACTTAACACTCGACTATCAGCCTGACGCGCTCGTGCTCAGCAGCGAAAAGCTAACGGACCAAATGAAATCGGTTATAACGCGAGCCTTCCAGGCACAGGCGTATGAGGAATACGGTGCTGTGGAAAATTGTGTGCTGGCGACAGAATGTGAAAAAGGTAGTCTGCACGTCAGTCCTGATTTTGGGATAGTGGAAATTGTTGATGACGATGGCAACCCTTTACCGCCCGGCCACGAAGGGCGCATCCTTTGCACCGGCCTCCAAAGTCTTACCCAACCTTTGATTCGTTACGAGATCGGTGACATCGCCACGTGGTCGGCGGATCAGTGTGGTTGTGGTCGAGATCAGCTGCCCACCCTGAAAGAAGTTGTAGGTCGTATCGAAGATGCGGTAGTAGGCCCGGACGGCCGTGAGCTGGTTCGCTTTCACGGCATCTTCGTTAAGTTGCCGCGCGTGCTGGAGGGGCAGGTTGTCCAAAAAGCTCTCGATCGTTTTCAGGTCAGAGTTGTTACTACCGAGGGGTTTAATGAGGCAGATGAAAACCTCATCCGGGCACGTTTTCATCAAAGACTGGGCAAGGTGAGGGTTGAGATCGAGTGCGTCGAGGCGTTGCCGCGAACCGAGCGCGGAAAATTTCGTTCAGTAATTTCAGAATTGACACCAGAACAAAGAGCCGCCGCGCAAGCGTATTAGCATCGAGACGGATCTATCTCTTAGATGTTGAACTATCAAAAAGAATCCTCTGATTCTCTAGTGCCGACAACACACACACAAACGTTGCCAATGGTAACGGTCATCATGCCGGTCCGCAACGAGGCGGATTTCATTGCCCGGAGTTTGGGAGCTGTCATCGGGCAGGACTACCCACCCCAGTTGTTGGAGGTGATTGTCACTGACGGGATGTCCATCGATGGCACACGAGAGATAGTTTCATCGCTGCAAACTACTTATCACAATTTGAGATTAGTGGATAATCCTGGAAGGATTGTTCCGACTGGCATTAACGCCGCAATGGATATCGCTAAGGGTCAAGTGATTGTTCGCATTGATGGCCATTGTGAAATAGCTCCTGATTACGTTTCGCGCTGTGTTGAGCATCTGCAGAAAGGCGAAGCCGATGGCGTTGGCGGTCCAATTGAGACAGTCGGTCAAACTTATCTATCAAGAGTAATCGCTTGTGCCATGAGTTCGAATTTTGGGGTCGGTGGCTCAGCTTTTCGCACTGGGACACAAACGGCGAGACTCACTGACACTGTGGCCTTCCCAGCTTACACTCGGGCAATAACAGAACGGGCAGGTCCTTACGATGAGGAGCTGGTAAGAAACCAGGACGATGAATACAACTATCGCATACGCAAACTTGGAGGGCGGCTGATTCTCGCGCCGGATGTAAAGTGTCGCTACTTCAGCCGCAGTTCATTGCGCTCCCTCTCGCGCCAATACTTTCAATATGGTTATTGGAAGGTTCGCGTACTGCAGAAGCATCCGCTCCAGATGCGCGCTCGCCAATTTGTACCGTTGTTGTTCATCATGGCGCTCTTGCTTTCTGCCGGCTTATCGTTGGTCTCTCCCCTCGCTGGCTGGGCATTTGTCGCGGTGGCCGGCTCGTACATCGCCGCCAACATTTGCGCGTCGTGCTTAACCGCTATCCAGCGAGACTCGAGACTGATACCAGTCCTTCCCATTGCCTTTGCAGCAGTGCATTTCTCTTACGGACTCGGCAATATTTTCGGATTAGTGCGGTTCGCTGGAAATTGGCGGAAACCAGCGATTAAAGCGCGGGTCCGGACCTCTGACGTTAAAGGCTAACGATGCCTTCTGAAACAGAAGACAAACTTCTAAACCTGAACTTCGCACCCACAGCTATTTATTCAGCAGAGGGTGAAAGAATCCGGATGGAATATGAGCGGCGCTCACTGGAAATTGACGACAGCCTGTATGCGGCGTGGAATCCAACCGAGTCGTTCATGCGCGCCGGCAGAGAGCGGGTTGCCTTGCGGTTGCTCCACAATCTCGGTGCTTTTCCTGGTCCGGGAGACAGGTGCCTTGAAATCGGTTACGGAAAACTTGGATGGCTTGCTACGTTGATCTCGTGGGGCGTAAGGGAAACGGATTTGAGTGGCATTGAGCTGGACGAGATTCGCGCGCGAGTCGCAAGAGAGGCTTTGCCGGCGGCGGATCTGAGGGTCGGTGACGCAACGACTCTTCCCTGGGACAACGAAACCTTCAAACTGGTAGTCGTCTCCACCGTCTTCACTTCGATTTTGCAAACTGAGGTAAGGCAGCGGGTCGCCGACGAGATCAAAAGGGTACTGGCACCGGGAGGCGCCTTGCTGTGGTACGACTTTCGGGTCAACAACCCAAAAAACAGGCAGGTGCGAAAGGTTGACCGTCGCGAACTCCGACAGCTTTTTCAGGGAATGACGGGAAAGGTTGAAGCTGTCACGCTTGCGCCCCCGCTGGCACGCCTGCTGGCGCCGCGAAGCCATTTGTTAGCGATGATTGCCGAGAGGTTTCCGGCGCTCCGGACTCATCACCTTGCAGTACTTCTAAACCGGCAACTCCCTGAGGCCCGGGGGCCAGCAAGGAAATAGGAAGCGCTAAAAGATTCGAAATGACTAACCCGGAAGGTCGGCTGCCGAATATCAGAATCTACGCAGATCGATCCCACTATAAGACTGAGCAACGCGGCTTCTTAACGTCCATTCTCCGTCCTTTCTGGAAAGATTTTCCGTTTAGCGACGATGAGAGAGTGCGTACCTACGGCGGTCAGGTGCGGCAGTATACAGTTGTAGATTCTCCAGAGCTGGCCGACGTTGGCGTGCTACCGATGCACTGGGTTCACTACTATCAGACTGGAACGCTGCCACAAGCAATGGCATTTGTTGAGTCGGCAAGATCGCTTGGCAAGCCGGTCATTACCGAAAATAGTGGCGACTACAGCGTGCCGGTTCCGTCGGATGATCTCTATCTCTTTCAGGCGAACTGCTACAAGTCACGCCGCCGCCCCTTTGAGTACGCTCTTCCCGTCTTCATTCACGACCTGTTACACGAGCTGGGCGAGCCAGCCATCTCGATCCGCCCCTGGGAGAAGACACCGCTCATTGGATTCTGCGGTCAGGCCTATGACCCCTGGTTGCGAAAAGCAATTAAACCGTTTTCCATCGCCTATCGAAACCTGAAGTTTCATTGCAACCTCTCTTACTACCAACCGCATGCTTTGTATCCGCCCACGTTTTTGCGATCCAAAGCTCTTTCGATTTTAGAGCAGAGCGGCGAGGTTAAGACAGACTTTGTTAAGCGTACCTATTACCGCGGCGGCACAGAGAAAAGTAAAGAAGAACTGCGGCAAGAATTCCTGGAGAATATCCGGGATACAGATTACACCGTCTGTGTTCGAGGAACCGGTAACTTCTCGCAGCGCATATATGAGGTGTTGGCGTTGGGGCGGATTCCAATTTTCATAGATACGGATTCGATCCTGCCCTATGACGAGATCGTCGATTGGCGGGACTACTGTGTTTGGATAGAACCGCACGAACTCGAGCAGCTACCACAAAAGGTCGCCGCATTTCACAACGCTCTTACGCCTGGGGAATTTGCGGATTTGCAGTGGCGTTGTCGAAAATTCTGGGAAGACCGTTTGTCTTTTGCTGGATTCTTCACACATTTTAGCGAGCATCTACAACTCGGAAGATACGGTGCTGGCGTTTTTGGAAAAAAGACTAGGCGTGTCGGTTCCATCCCCGCGACAGAGGCTGTGGCAGGCAGCAGTCTCAACATGGAAAACCCGCTTTGAGGTTTTTAAGTTTCGATTGACCTTGTCACATTTGTTCACAATACCGCAACGTTTGCGGTGGTACCGTGGAAAACAATAACTCTATATATCGAGCGATACTTAACCACCTTTAACGGAGTGCCGCCTCTTGAGAAGTCATCTCTAAAAGCTCAGAAAGAACATAAAGAAGATTGGATGGACCTGGAGCACTCTGAGCGGCCACCCCCTTTCAGCCAACGACAAACTGTCGACGATCCGGCGGTATATTCAGGCCCTTCAAATATGATCCAGTGGAGAGAAGACTCGATCCGACGGAGTCGTTCGATCGGTCGAAGTTCAATACGCTTTACATTAGAAACGACGCCTGCGCTTTCGCGGAGGCACGTGTACAGAGCGCCCGGAAGTTCCGTGTGAATGGTAGAGAGTTTTAGTCGCCCTGAGAGGCTTCGCTAACTTCAAGGCTGAAGAGGATCAGATCTCTCAGAGCGCTCCAGCTATTCTGAAAAATTATGTCTGGCAAGATTTTCATAGTTTGGGATTACGATACGGCACTCGGCCAGGTGAACTCTAGCTATCCCTATAACTTCAATGAAGAAAAACTATTGGAAGAGATTGAAAACGTAGAAAAGATCCTCGCTCTTGCGAAGGAGTTCGAGGTAAAAATGACTTTCGCTTGCGTCGGCTTCGCAGCCGAACCGGGCCACTTCCCCTATCACGTTCCTGATCAGATCAGAAAGATATTCAGCCAGGGCCATGAGATAGCCTCCCATTCCTGGCGTCACGAATGGTTTCCCTATCTGCAACGCGAGCAGATCAGAAGGTCTTTAACGAGGAGTAAGACCATCCTGGAGGAATGTTTGGGTGTGCCCGGTGCGGTTAAAGGGTTCGTGCCGCCTTTTAGCCGTCCGATGAGTTGGTACAGCAGAGGTGCATTTAGCTTGGGCGACAGGGTGTTTGGTCCCTGGTACCCAGGAGCCAGTCGCGGGACCCTCTTGCCACTAATACGCGAGGCCGGTTACGAGTGGACCCGCGTCGCTCATTACCCGATCTGGCAAAAGTTATTGGGCGAAAGATCAGAGACTAAATCAATCCTCAGCAGTTGGAAGAAGGCAAGCGGAGTTTTGTGCGTGCCCGAACATTATGCCGGGTTCGACGCACCGGCGCACTCTCTGCTCCAGACCACGATTGATGTTAGCGGAGCGGTAGTTCTTGTCGGTCACCCTTCAGGTTTGACGAGAAACAGCAGCGAAAACATCGAGCACGTTCGAGCAACGCTCCGCTACATTGCAGACTGTCAGCGGGCGGGCACGTTAAAGGCGTCCACGGTAAGTTCCTGTATCCGCTCTGAGGATAGCTATCAAGAGAAGTTAAGGGTAAGCGAAATTGTCGAATCAAGGGATTCAAATTGTTCCGTACTCTGAAGGCTTCGCGGCAGCACACCGCGAATTTGCGGCCAGGATGTGGCCGAATAAACGTCGGAGGCGCGAAGAGGCCTATCAGCGGTGGAAGTTTCGCGGGCCTGCGCAGGGGCCATTAGATGGGCTGCTGCTGGCGGTTGAGGATGGCAGCGTGCTAGGGCAGTTGGGCTTAATACCTGCCGCATTACGGGTGGGCGATAGCATTTATCCCTGCCAGTGGGCCTGCGACCTGATGGTCGATTCCTCACTCAGACGAAAGGGAGTTGGTTCTTTGCTTCTGAAGGCGGCGATGGCCAGGCCGGTTGTCACTCTGGGTAGCAATCCGAGCCCCGCAGCGGATATTACGATGTCACGCCTTGGCTTTGAGCCGCTGACAGGCCCACGCATAATGATTTTACCGCGGCAGCTTAATGAGGTACTTGCCTGGGTGATGCCGCACTCATTGAAAAAAATAATTCCACTGGTTTCTGCTGTCGGACGACCGCTCGCCGCCTTCCGTAGCAGGGCCTTGATCAAGAAAGAGGGAACGGAGACGGTAACAGACAGCACCTGGGAAGAAATTCTGCCGCTCATCGAGGCAAGGCAGAGAACAATCGATTCCCCGCATGTTTTGCATGACCGTCAATTTATGGAGTGGCGCTGCTCGGGCCTTGATGGATATACAGTAAAACTGGAAGCCATTCAGGTCGATAGTGGCTTCGCCGTCATAGGCCCGGCCAAAAATAATTACTACGTCTATGAGTGGAGTGCCGGAAGCAAAGGAGACTTGCTCGCCTTGTTCCGTGCGATTCACAGGAAGGCTGCGATTGCTAAATGCCAGACAATTGAAGTCCTGGCCCACGGGCCGGGGGAGGAGCAGTGGCTTCGTGAGGTTGGCTTCATCGGTATGCGAACCCGCTTCAAAGTGCTTTGCTACTTTGCAGAGAGGCTGATCCGGAAATACGATAGGTTTTACTACTGCATCTACGATTCAGACGGGAATTTGTAGTTCCACGTCCTATTGGTATTGAACCCCACGTCTGAGGCAGTTGGAGGTAACTTAATCTCTATATCAACCGGGAACCACCAAATAGGCGCGGAACTCGCGATTTCGTGAAATGCCTGTCACCCCGTACGGCTGGGTAGGTTGTGTATTGTTTATTGGTACTGAAACCACTGGGTTGGTCGGACTATAAACGCCTGTGTAGACGACGGCATCGTTTTCAAGCACGCGTTCCAGGTCGATTATCCGATAGCCCTGACCATTGACGAGCCCGGCGGCTGAAAGATTCACGGGGACTGAGGTCGCAAGACTGAAATTAGCAATGGCTATCGAACTGTAGCCAAATCGCACGGTCGAAGGATGCAGCCTTACCATCGTGCCCTGATAGCGGGCGGTGATACCCGTGCCGTTTAAATCAAACCCGGTGGCGTTTTTCCACTCCGCAAACGTGTAGCCCACGTCGTTGTATATCCAATTACTTCCCCCATTGTCGGGGTCGTCATAATATGTATTGCTATTCCACACGAAATTCACAGCCGTACTGCCTGAGCGAGGCCAGAGCGCTGTCAAATAATGCACATTTACGTCGCTCCTTCGCGTGTAGATGAAGTTGCCCGTGATAGTCCCCGTTGCGTGACTCCTGAGAGCAATTCCTATCGGTCCTCCGAAAATGCGATTATTAGTAATTGTCGCGTCGAGGTCTGACGGGTAGAAATAACCCACGTTGATGTTAGCGCCACGCGCAAGGGGAGCCATATAAGTATCAACATTTGTGACCACAGTGTCCTGCTGGGGCGTGTTTTGAGTACCGATAAAAATATTATTTTGGCGAAAATTGGGATCATTCCTCAATGCTCCGGCGGGTGCTCCGGCGTCAAAGAAAATTCCACCCTCGACGTGGACGCTAACAAGGTTGCCCATGTTCCCATAGCCCTGGAAGTTATAGTTAAAATTTCTGAATAAGACGTTATTGACAAATCTCTGGACGCCGGATTCATTCTGCGTATAGAAGGTCATTCCCGTCTGATTTATGTTTCCGTGGTCAGACCCATTATTAAAGCCAACATTATCAATCCACGAACTGTCACCAGAGGCTTGCGTGATGTCACATCCCACGCCTCCATCATGAATAATCAACCCAATCATGCGTGAGTTGCGCGTGTCCCACCTGATGAGAGAGTATGCGCCGCGCCCATTTACCTCATCGGGTGGTTGCGCGGTAGCGGGACTTACCGCCTGTCGGTCTGTGCCGGTATTTGTAATTTCAAATGTGCGAACCTGGCTACCGTTAACACTCCAGTTGCCGATGAGATCTACATACTGTGCAAACGGTGTCAAAGACATCGCGTAATTAGCAGAAGTTGCGTCGTAAGGCTGTAAGATTCTGACATGCTCACCGGGATTGTTTTGGATAGTCAGACGTGCGTTAGATTTGCCAGCTGCGATCACATTGAAACCATCTTCAATAGTCGGTTGGTAATCACCTGCCTTCAGGTTGTACGACCCTCCTGGTTTGGCATAGCCCGAACGAATAGCAGTGTAGAAGTCTATTGGGTCTGTCGCACTTCCGGTCGCTCGATAGCTGCCCATCGGGGAAACATATATTGTGGTCTGTGAAGTGTCTACGCCTCTGGAGGCCCGGAACAAATTATAGACGTCATCATCGGAGAGAACCTTGTCCTCGGTGACCAGAACTTCATCAATGTAGGCGTTGACGTTATTGTTACCTACCTGAACCGGTTGCGACGAAGATGCTCTCACGTTGACTGTATAGGTTTGGGTCGTCGCTAAAAGGCCGTCCTGGTACAGCTTGACCGTTTTATTAATGAAATCGTGGACAATCACAAGATGGTAAATACGATTCGACTTACTTTGAAACTCGTTAGGGAAGTAGAAGTTTTGCGATGTCCCATCCGTCGCGGTAAAGGAGTAACCGAAGGAACTCGCGTCATGCAGACTGAAAATTCCTGATGGGGTGTTAGTACCAAGACTTACCAATGAGTTGTTAGAGTTAGGAGCGAAGGGATCGTGAGAGACAAGGCAGGAGATTGTCAATCCAGACGTCGGCGCGGCAAACGCATTTGCTGAAATTACCTTTCCTCCTGCAAATAACGCAGAAGCGTTAGAGTCTGAGGTCAACAGCGAGCTCTGGTTGAGGCTGACCGCTCCCGACAGCGTGCCAGTATGTGAGCCGCCCGAGGAATCAGCTATCGACGTGCCTGAAATCTCGGAGAAGCGGTAGTATGCTGTTTTCGCAGGTGTGAGCGAAAGATTACCAATTGCAGTGGGATATAAATTGAGATTCTGAGGCGTAGGAGATGGAGTTGGCGATGCTGATGGAGACGGCGAGGGAAACGGAGTGGGGGTTGGCGTAGGAGATGCGCTTGGTGAGGGGGATGGATTGGGGTCAATGTCATCAGGCGGTCCGCCTCCCACGCGGCCGAGCCCGACTCGCACGCGATTACTGGCGACACCGTCATAATACAGGCGCACCAGGACGTCACCGGTTTCACTCATTTCGTCGTTCAATCTAAGGTGAATTGCGTAGTTCGAGTTGATCGGTAACTTGTCTACGTATTCGACCGCCAGCGGAAAAATACGGTGGGATTCGTCCTCGGCATCTGCCGACATATTATAAGGATTTGGGCCGACTATCGGATCGATGTCAGTGGCGACGAGCAACAGCCGCGTACGCGGATCAGGTCCTGAATTAATGACTTGGATAAGCGAGAATGGTTCGGCTAAAAAAGTGGTGGCGTCTAAAGCCAGTGCGCGTGTGGTATTGTCTTGCGTCAGCAACCTTGGAGGTGGGACGGGAAGGCTTAGCAGGAAGCTAAATTGGCTGCCCGCAGAAATTACCCAGTTGCTGGGGAAAGCCTCCAACTTGATCGGGCTGAGGGCCAGGATGAACAGAAGAGATAAGAACTTTTTGAAGCGAAGGCAGCAGTTTATGTTAAGCATCGGGGAACTCACTTCGGTAACCGGACGATCTCAGGAATTGCTTGAGACTCTGGGCTTTGCGGACCCGCATCGCTGCGGGGGTGCCATTTATCGGGGTTCTTGATACCCGCATGTTCTATAGCTTGAAAGATCGGTGCCAGGGTTACGAAATCCCCACGTCCTTATATTAAGCGTTATTGGGCGCCGTTTGTCAATAAATGATTTTACAGTTTCTGTCGTCTGTGATGATCGAGGCTCGGTCCAAGTGTGCCTCGCTTGCGGGAGAGAAGGGTTTTGAGCCAGCCTTTCGTGCGGTTTGCGTTTTGAAAATTCTTAGGCATTAGGGTTTTTGTATGACCACTAGACGGAATCACAGAATGCAATGTTCGCGGGCTCGTCTACCAAGGTTGGACTCTGTGATTACGAGTAGAAATGCGCGAGAAACTGTTGAGGTTTCCCTATTGGTCAGAGATGCTCCAACAGGGTGAGACCGGCAACTCGGTGATTAAACAGCAAAATCAGAACGGTATTACCACTGGACATGTTCCTTATGAAATTCGAATAACCCTGGCTCCCCTCATCGATTTGCGGGCACAATTGTGCCATTGATATTAATCGCTTTTGCCGATGTGGGTTAGTCTAGCAATCGGATATCCTTTGGGGATTAAGATTCAGAATTCTCCGGTCGCATAAATGGTTTACTTTCGCGAATTAGTCAGCTACTGATGCAAATGGAAAACGGCGCAGACGTAGATGAGAACTGCACCCAAGGCCCTCTCACAGCCAGTCTCTCAGCGCAGGCTTGATACGCCTGTTCGGGAAACAATTCCAAATTAGCTCTTTTTACACACACGACAAGGGGGCAAGCCTCAATCATAAGATGGCCACAATTTCAACCAAACTTAAGCTAGACAGCAAATTCCGGCGCTTCAGATTTCAACTGCTAAGTAAACGTGCGCAGTACTCGGTGGACCTAATCGTATTAGCACTGTCTTTTGTCTTCGCTCATCTACTGCGATTCGACTTCGCTCCTCCACGAATAGAGATGATTCACGCGGGCCACCAACTTCCGCTCGTCCTTCTCATTCAGTTGGCCGCGCTCCATCTCTCAGGCGTCTACGAATTTATCTGGCGATATATCGGGCTCCCGGAAGCAAAAAAAATTGGCAGGGTGGCGATTCTGGCAGCAATTCCGTTGATAGCTCTGCGGCTCGGATTACCCGAAACGCTGCAGGAGTTTCGCATCCCTCTTTCCGTGGTCGTGATGGACACTGTTTTGGCCTTTGGGGGAATTCTAACTCTGCGCGTGGCAAGGCGTGATGTCTATGAGCGAAGCCATCGCAAGGCCACTCATACCGCGGTAAAGCGGAAACCAGTTTTGTTGATTGGCGCGGGGCGCGCCGGGGTGATGACTGCCACCGAAATAGGTTCGCGCGGAGACGTTGCTCTCGAAATCAAAGGTTTCATTGACGATGATCCCGCCAAACGCCGTTCGGTGCTCCAGGGAATTAGAGTTATTGGAACGACTGAAGATCTTCCCAGGCTTGTACGTGAGTTGAACATTGATCATGTGATTATCTCTATTGCCCAAGCTTCGCGAGCCAACTTCCGACGAATCCTGGATATTTGTCGTTCAATTCCAATCAATGTACGCGTCATACCATGCCTCTATGAAATCCTGCAGGGCAAGCTAAAAGTGAGCAGGATAAGAGACGTCGAAATCGAAGACCTCCTTGGTCGTGAGCCTGTCCAATTGGATGAGAAAAGTATCAAGGAGTTTCTGGCGGCCAAGACCGTCATGGTGACGGGCGCCGGTGGTTCCATTGGATCAGAGCTTGCGCGCCAGATAGCATGTTTCAACCCCTCGAACATATTGCTGGTTGAGCGGGCAGAGTGCTCGCTCTTCACAATAGATCGGGAATTGAGGAATGAATTCCCGGATATTCCTATCCATGCTCTGGTAGGCGATGTTACCGATCGCGACAGAATGGGAGCGATATTTGCTTCTCATCAGCCGCAGGTAGTTCTTCACGCCGCGGCTCACAAACACGTCCCAATGATGGAGTCGAATATTGTCGAAGCGGTAAAGAACAATATCCTGGGAACGCAGCGCGTAGCCAAGTTGGCTGGCGAGTTTGGCGTCGAAGTGTTTGTCCTAATCTCCACCGACAAGGCCGTTCAGCCAACATCGATCATGGGAGCGACCAAGCGCATAGCGGAACTTATCGTCCAAGACATGGATGGTCGCTTCGATACGCGATACGTTGCAGTACGTTTTGGTAATGTGATTGGGTCCGCAGGTTCAGTTATTCCGATTTTCCAAGATCAGATACTAAATGGTGGACCTGTTACTGTGACTCACCCGGATATGGTGAGATATTTCATGACCATTCCCGAGGCCTCGAAACTTGTGCTGCAGGCCGGCGCAATTGGTAATGGTGGTGAAATATTTATCCTTGATATGGGAGAGCCCGTTCGCATTCTGGATCTTGCGAAGCAAACTATTCTACTGTCCGGCCTTCGTCCTAATGAGGATATCGACATTGTCTTTACAGGTGCTAGGCCCGGTGAAAAGCTTTTTGAGGAGTTGCAAACTACGGGAGAAGAACTCGCCAAAACAGTACATCCTAAAATCTTTATCGGTAAGATCGCAGCTTATTCGCCAGAGAGAATCCAACGCGCGATCGAAAGATTCACTACTCTGGCAAAAAGAGGATGGAATGAAGAGTTGCGACGTGAAATGCACGAGCTGCTCCCTGAAAGCCGACTTGAATCAAAAACCACCTCCATCGAGACGCTAGAGGAAGGGCCTCTGGCGATGAGTGGAACTTTGAACTGATTGACGCGCTAGCGGTGAGTCGCGCGCGCCCAAAATCCAGGGAGCCAACCCGCCAAACAGCTGTCCCATTCAGGATTAACTTGCCGATCAGTCATCAGCATCGCCTTCATCCACCTGTGGGCGATTAAGCTGTAAAACTGATTTCGAGAATTAATATTCAGGTTAGAGACCCACTTCCTATAGCTTCGATTAAATGGGCGCGCCATCTTTACGGCGGAACCGAGGCTCTTTTGAGCTTATTAGTCTGATTGGGATCTGTGAAATACGATGAAAGCCGCCATTAAGAGTCTTCTGCGGTTGGGGCACAAAGGAATTATCTCGTGCCGATATCAGCGTGCATTTGCTTGGGAGCGCCGGCACAACCACGCAGATAATTGCCAATCCTGATTCAAACGGGCCGCCTGAAGGGCTCTCGCTACCATGGGGTGAAGTCTTTCTGGCGAGTATTAGCGATCAGTTCGGTTGAGCTACTGGTATTCGGACCGATCTTATTGGCCGCAATCTGGCTTAGCAACGTCACGAGAGGATACCAGGAAAGGAAGCCGCTTCCGGTCATTACGACTCGGAGCTAAGACATCAGATGGTGTTGCCCGTCCTTAAGCAGCGACAAGTGCGTCTGACGATGCTTTCGAGTGTGTTCACAGAGCACGATAGGTCGGTATTTTGGATAATAGTAATGTCGGCCGTCCTGCTGACGGCGGCTCGAACTATTGCGCCGTTTGAGGTGCAGCATGATCAGGCAAAGCAGCTCGAAACAGCGCAGCGTTTCGCTCGTGGGCTGGGCCTGACGACTACGGATGCCACACCGCCAGCGTCCAATGATGTCCTCCTGGCACCACCACCCAAGTATCTGACGGATTGGCCGCCGGGTCTCTCTCTGCTGGTAGCAGCTTTCTTATACATCGGGATAAACCTGCTGTGGACGTTGAAGATCATTTACGTGGCTATTACGCTGATCGGTTGGGTTGGCTGGGCAATTATTGCGAGTCAGTTGGTTGCTCGTCCCTCTGTTCGTGCTAAGGCATTCTCATGGATTCATCTCATTATTTGCGCGCTCCTTCCTTTCGTCTTCACGCCCTGGTGGGCCGGGACGGATATTTTTCTGTGGGCGGGAGTCCCTTTCGTCGTTATTTCTCTGGTCAGAGTTGGCCAAAACCAGCCCTCACTGCCGTCTATCGCCTTTGCCGGCCTGTTGTGTGGCGCGATGTACGCTATGCGCTATGTGGGCCTTTCCTTGGTTTTGGCAGGCGCGTTAATTCTCTTTCAAGTTAGCTATGCGCAGCTGAAAATCTTCTTCAAGAGATTGTCCGTCTTTTTGTTCGCAGCTTTGACGGTCATCTTACCCGTAACTATCTACCTCGTGATGCAGGCTCAACGCTTGAAGGTTGTAGCGCTTGCTCCAAACGTCGTCAGCGAGCCACACAGCGTTTGGAACACTCTCAAATACACTCTTAGAGACTTGCCGGTAACATCCAACCTACTGCTCGGTCATCCGTTACTGGAAATCTTTGTTTACCACCTGAAGATAAGTGGACTCACTTATTTGACGGGAATCATTAGCCTAATAGTACTACTGTTAGGGCCCATTCTTCTTTGGCGAGGCGCACCATCGGAGGGGCTCAAAGCCAGAAATGACATGGCGCTTAGCCTCTCATTTCTTCCCATGTCATTCGTCATTTTTCTGATAGGAGTTGGGATTGCGACTCATCCATATTATTTGGGAGTCAGGAGATATTATGAGCCGGTAGCGATGTGCGGGATCTTTATCTTCTACCAGATTGCAACCAGGCGCCTTGTGCATGTAATCGTTAGGAGAGTATCCCAGGCAATTGTGCTCATGTTCATCCTGTATGTTGGCGTTGTTCTGCCGGCATTAGCCTTTCCGCAGAGAAGGAATTCCTTTGCTATCGGTGCGCTTGGATACAATCCCTCCAGAATGACGTATCGGAGCACCTCGCAGGAGATCAACTATCCCAGTTGGATTCTTTATTCACGCAAGGAGAGTTCAAGAACCGAGGTCAAGCGGCTATACAAGGAGAATCCGCAGGCCCTCTTTTACGCCCAAGAGTATGGCTTATTTGTTTATGACGAATTGGCAGGAGGGCCGGCGCCCGGCAAGAGCTTCAGACCATTTCCTGACGTTCAGTTTTGGAGCCGTGCTTACACTGCTCAGCCGCTCAAGATATTTTGGATTATTAATGAGGATGCGTCTTTAGACTTCATCCCGGCTTCCAACCAGAGATTGGTCTTTTCGGATTCATTTGAGCGGACGAAAATACTAGCTTCAGATTTTCCGGCCGGTCGTCTAATCCCAGATGCGCAGATTACTATCGATCAAAGGGCCGTACTGGATCCAGAGTAGTTCGAAACTATCAAACAAGTCCTGGTGGAGCGAGCATCAGCGCTAACCCTTTTCCCCCACCGAAACCGTGGAGTTCGATTATGTCTAATGCAGTGATTATCGGAGCCGGTCCCGCCGGCTTAACCGCAGCCTACGAGTTGTCAAAGCTCGGCATCGGCTCAACCGTCTTGGAAGCTGATCGGCAGGTTGGGGGGTTGTCACGTACAGTCAACTATAACGGATACCGTTTCGACATCGGAGGCCACAGGTTCTTCAGCAAGGTGCCACTGATTAACAAACTCTGGAAGGAAATTCTGGGCGAAGACTTCATGCTTCGGCCTCGACTGTCGCGGATTCATTATGGGGGTCATTTTTACGATTACCCACTGAAGGCAACCAATGCGCTCGCCGGACTGGGGCCGGTTGAATCTCTTATCGTTGGCTTGAGCTTCGCCAAAGCGAAATTATTCCCGCATGACCAGGAGACAAATCTCGAGCAATGGGTAGGAAATCGTTTTGGCCATCGTCTCTATGAGATATTCTTCAAGACCTACACGGAAAAGGTCTGGGGCATCCCTTGCAACGAAATCTCCGCGGATTGGGCGGCGCAGCGCATCAAGAATCTGTCGCTACCCGAAGCCGTACGGAACGCCGTGTTCGGCAACGGAAGATCGAAGAACGGAGAAATCATCACCACCTTGATAGAGCAGTTCAATTACCCACGCTTTGGGCCAGGGATGATGTGGGAGCGTTGCGAGCAGTTGCTGGCAGAGCAGGGCAACCAGACAGTGCATGGCATCAAGGTGGAGAAGATCCGTCACCGGAATGGCCGGGTGGAGTGTGTATATGGGCGTACACATGAAGGAGAAGCCATAGAGTTCGGCGGCGACAACTTCATTTCGTCGATGCCGCTACGCAGCCTGATTCGCGCCCTCAGCCCAGCTCCGCCCGATGAGGTTCTGGCGGCCGCGAACAATCTGCGGTACCGGGATTATTTGACAGTGGTGCTGATCGCCAAACGGGAAAACGTTTTCCCGGATAACTGGATTTACATACACTCCCCGGAAGTAAAAATGGGGCGCATCCAGAACTACAAAAACTGGAGTCCGCACATGGTGCCCGACTCCACTCGGACTTCACTCGGCTTGGAATATTTTCTCTGGGATAAAGACGACGAATGGAGTTGGTCGAACGATCGTTTGATCGAATTGGGAGTCCAGGAATGCGGGAAGATCAAGATGATCGAACCAGATGAAGTCGAGGATGGGACCGTAGTAAGGATGAAGAAAGCTTACCCGGTCTACGACCAGCAATACCAGGAGAGTCTGGCAACGATTCGCCGTTACCTTGAAAGTATTGGCAATCTTCAGACAGTCGGACGTAACGGTCTGCATCGTTACAACAACCAGGATCATTCGATGCTCACGGCAGTTTATGCGGCGCGCAACATTGTAGGCGACAAGCATGATGTCTGGTCTGTCAACACGGAAATGGAGTATCACGAGGAAGAGCGCGTGAAGAGGTCCGCGGCGAAACCCGTGATAGCAAGCCCCGAACCAACTACTGCCGCTGTGTCGGGAGATCGGCTGGTCCCGCAGCGATTGACGCCGGAAGAATTGATCGAGGCAGCCTTCGCGAAGTTGGATCCCGTGGCCCTCGGCGCGGCGGTTGGAACCGTCGGCGGCCTAAGTCTCCTGGTTGCCACTGTGGCGCTACTCCTCAAGGGCGGCGAAGTGGTCGGCCCAACGCTCGCTTTGCTTAACAACATACTGTTAGGCTTCAGCGTGACCTGGCAGGGGGCTTTACTCGGCTCTCTTGAAGCCGGCGTGATTGGCTTCATGGTCGGTTTTTTGTTTGCGTCGCTGCGAAACGGAGGCATCGATGCCTACGCCTGGTTGTTGCAAAGGCGGGCCATGGCTGAGTCGCAGCGGCATCTGCTGGATTAAGGAATGAGGAAATGATGGGCGAAGAAATGAGCAAAGATCCGCGAGCCGCCAAGGAAGTGAGTCGAGCCATTGCCAGGATTCAGACCGGAGTATTGACCGTCGCCTTCGCCGCCATCTGCGGATCGGCATTATTTGTGATGACCGCGTGGCTGGTCATCAAAGGTGGCCCGCACGTAGGGCAGCATTTGGAACTACTGCGTCAATATTTCCCCGGCTATTCCGTCACCTGGCGAGGTAGTGTGATCGGATTTCTTTACAGCGCATTCGTCGGCGGCGTTATCGGCTGGTCGATCGGCACGATTTACAACAAGGTTGTCGCCATCCGGCACGTATAGAGGCGAAGGACATTCCAATGATCAAACAAGGCCGCGACAATCGGCCAACTCTTTCGGTCGTCGTGCCTGTTTACAATTCAGCGGCCGAGCTGAAACAGTGTCTGGCGGCGCTGGCGGCCTCTGAGTTCAACGACTTTGAGGTGCTGGTAGTTGACGATGGTTCAACGGAGGCTGTGAAGCCGCTGGTCGATGCACACCGGTTCGCTTATCTCCGAATACCAGGACCGGGCGGGCCGGCACGTGCGCGCAACTACGGAGTCACCCAGGTGCAGGGGCGCTACGTTGTCTTCGTCGATGCCGATGTTTGCATACACAAAGATGCGCTGACGCACTTCGCTTCAACTTTTGCCGCCGACCCAACGATTGAAGGTGTAATCGGATCTTACGACGATGCTCCGGCCAAACAAAATTTTCTCTCGCAATACAAGAATCTGTTTCACCATTATGTTCATCAACAAGCGTCTGGCGAGGTTATGACTTTCTGGAGCGGATGCGGCGCCATGCGACGTGAGTTGTTCCTGGAGTTTGGCGGTTTTGACGAACAACGTTACCGCCGCCCGGCGATTGAAGACATTGAACTCGGCACATGGCTGAGCGCGGCGGGACATAAGATAGTGCTCGACAGCCGTATTAAGGGCAAACACTTAAAGCGCTGGACGCTGCGAAGTCTCCTGAAGACGGACATATTCGATCGCGGTATACCGTGGACGCGCCTGATGTTGCGCGCCGGCTCGTTGGCCAACACGCTCAACGTCAAACCGGCACAACGTCTGAGCGTAGCATTGGCCTACCTAATGCCCTTGTCAGTGATTGCCGCGTGGTGGTGGCCGTTAATGTTGTTCGTAGCGCTCGCGCTGGCGATGACGATTACCGTCATTAACCTTGATTTTTACCGCTTTTTTCTGAGGCGCTCCGGTTGGTGGTTTACCTTGCGGGTGGTGCCGTTGCACTGGCTCTATTTCTGGTACTGCGGTTTCAGTTTTGCCTGGGGGACACTGTTGCACTACTTCGCGCGCGATGCCGGCACGTCAGCCCGCCTGCAGGCACGGCCTAACGCAGTGGGAAGATAGGATTCGATTCCATGAGCCCGATATCCATTCTCACGTATCACTCGATTGACGTGAGCGGCTCGGTGTTGTCGTCTGCGCCGCAGCGGTTCGCGGACCAGATGAGTCAGCTTTCAGATAATGGCTTTCGGGGGGTTTCGCTACATGAAGCCGTAGCTCACCGGAATCAGCACGGGTCATGGCCTGAAAAGAACGTTGCGCTGACTTTCGATGATGGCTTCGCGAATGTTTATGAAAGCGCACTGCCTGTGCTAGTGAAGCACGGCTTCACAGCGACGGTCTTCGTTATCAGCGGGCACATGGGCGGGTTGAATGACTGGGCCAAGCCGCCCGCAGAATTAGGTGTGCAAAAGATGCTCTCCTGGCAGCAGGCGTCTGAACTTGCAGCTGCCGGGATCGAGATCGGCTCGCACACCCGGACCCATCCGGATCTGAGACTCTGCGGATTTGAGACAGCACGGCAAGAGATGGAGGAATCCCGCAAAGAGATCGAAGACCATCTGGGTCAAAACGTAAACAGCTTCGCGTACCCATACGGGAGCACCAATCGCGCCCTGCGCGTGCTGGTAGCAAAGGAGTTTGGCGCCGCCTGCACGACCGAACTTCGGCGTGCTAACAGCGATTCCCTGGAGAGCTTGCCTCGCGTTGACATGTACTACATCCGATCGCAACGCAGTCTTCAGCATCTGTTAGACGGTCGTTTAGATCGATACCTGGCGGTGCGTGCTCTTGGCAGGGTCGTGCGTAGTGCTCTAACAACCGGGCTTTTGCGCGCAGGAAAAGAGTAACTCGCGGGCCACTATCTCGTAACCTACCATATGAGCGACGCCACGACCGTTAAGATTTTCGATTCAAAAAGAGTGGTTAGTAATATTCTCTCTTTGGGGAGCGGGGAAATAGGGGCGCGTGTCATAGCGTTTGTTGGCGTAACGTATATCGCTCGCACCCTTGGAGCCGAAGGTTTCGGTGTGATCGGATTCGCTACTGCAATCTTCGGCTACCTGGCCTTGACTGTAAGCGGGGGCTTCGATGATGTAGGAGCCATGGAAGTGGCGCGGCGGCCGCGTGAAGCGTCCGGAATCGCTGTGAGCGTCATACTCATCAGAATCGTGGTGGCCTTTGTCGCGTTAGCTGCTCTAGTCGTGTTCGCCTGGTCATTAAATAAGCCGGCAACGGTGAAACTGGTCATGGCCCTGATGGGGCTTTCACTGCTCTCTTTAGCCTTTGATACCTCCTGGGTGTACAAAGGTCTTGAGCAAAGTCGCCGTGTCAGTGTGGCGCTGATTTTAGGGCAAGCTTTATATGTTGTCATGGTATTGCTGGTGGTCAAGGGTCCCAAAGATGTTGTCTTCGTGCCGTTGGCACAATTCTTTGGCGAACTGGCAGCCGCGACTCTTTTGATCGTGCCTATCTTACGGCTCGGAAAAATCAGATTGAACTTTGCTGAGGGATTAAAGCTCGTTCGGAAATCAGGTATTCGAACGCTGACACGGCTTTTCAGGACGCTTATTTTTACCTTTGACGTGGTGTTGATTGGATTCATGTTGGGAGAAAGGCAGGTTGGTCTCTACGTTGCGCCGTATCGCATCTGTTTCTTACTCTTGGTCGTTGCAGCCACGATCAATGTCTCATATTTGCCGGCTTTGACTAATGCGTATGCCCAAGGTGTCGAGCATGTCGAACATCTCATTGGGCGGGTGCTGGGTCTCTCTGCTGCACTCGCTGCCCCGCTGGTTATAGGCGGAATGATCCTGGCAGCTCCTTTACTTAGAGCCGTGTTTGGCCCTTTGTACGTGGAAGGAGCAGGGCCGTTCCGGCTTCTGATCCTTAGCATCGGCTTCGTTTTTGTTCACGGAATTACTCGCAGCCTCTTGCTGATATCCAACCGTCTCAAGATTGAAATGGGAATCATCGCCATTGCAACGGGATTGAACGTTATTTTGAATCTCTTTCTTATCCCCCGTTACGGTCTGATCGGCGCCGCCCTGAATACCGTTCTTGCTGAAGGACTAATCCTCATCTTAGGGATCGTTGCGATGTACAGAAATGATATTCGATTAGACCTTCGACCGGTCATAAGGCCGCTTTTGGCAGCCGGGATTATGGGAATCGTCCTGGGTGTGCTTGGCCGGGAACGGTCATTAGTCTTGTCCCTCATTGTTGGTTTTATGACTTACTGCACGGCCCTAAGCATCCTTCGGGGCATACCGGAGGATGTTCAACCGTTCATACGAAACGCGATCTCTTTTGCCGGTGGTTTACGTGCGGTTCGCAAGAGTTAGTCGCTGAGGATGCACCAGATTGACTTCGAACCGTTCCAGAGAAAGAACGGGATTAGCATGAATAACTCACTTACGGAAAAAAAGAGCGCTTCAAGATTGTCTAGCTTGAAATTACCAACGCCTGCAACTTCACTTGCGACTGCTGCCCAATAGATCGGCAGCGGAAAAATGCCGGCTTGTCCAGTTCACCAAACGAAAAGATAACAGTCCAGTGAACAATAAGGACCACAGCAGGCCCGTGAATTTTGACGGGCATCACAGTTCTAATCTTGTAAGGGCGATGCTCCTGGGTGCTGGAGTCCTATTGTTAGCGTGTGCCGGATTATACAACCAGTTTTTGCTCCCCCTTTTCCTTGGCAGGTTATCTTTTGCGGTTGAGACGGGTGCGAAAATCAGATCGATACAAGTCTATTTTTTGTCGGCAGGTCTTATCTTCATCGCAATATCAGAATGCGTCCGCAGAATTTCATGGCTGGGCTCGGTGACCCGAAGAGAGATAGTTGCTCGGGCCCTGCTTTCTTTCCTTGCGGTATTCTTACCCATTGCTCTGCTTGAGTTGTCGCTGAGACCTTTTGCTAGCTTTCCGAATCCAAAGACAACGATTTATGTTAAGGACGCCGAGTTGGGATGGAGACTAAAACCAAACTCTGAGGACGTCTGGTCCGGGCAGAAAGTACAAATAAACAGCAAAGGACTTAGAGGCCCGGAGTTGGAGTACGCTAAGCCGGCGCATGTTCTGCGAGTTCTTTATCTCGGAGATTCCGTAACTTTCGGCGACGAACTACCAAGTTACGAACAGTCCTTTCCCTATCTTACCAAAGCAATCCTGGAAAGAAGGTTGACACATTCAGTGGAAACCATTAATTCGGGTGTCAGCGGTTATTCACCCTGGCAAGAAGATATCTATCTCAAGAGAGAAGGGATCAAATTTAGTCCGGATCTGGTAGTCGTAGGGTTCGTCCTCAACGATGTGACAGAGAAATTTGAACTAAGAAGATTTGGTGGGTCTGGTGAAGGCTGGCAAATATCGCACACCTATTCTTCCTACTTCGAGCAGCTAGCCGATAGGAGCAGCATTGCATATTTTGCCAGGCGGCTGGGCGCGAAACTGAGGTTCGGGCGCGATGTTCGTGAGGGGGCGAAAAAGAAGGAGACCCTGGATGTTAGATCTTTAGTGGATAATCCGGATCGTGCCGACGTGAGAAGAGCCTGGGAGATTACCCTTGAGGAGCTTGATGGGATTTCTGATTTCTGTAGAGAAAGACGAATCCCTGCCATCCTGGTTGCCTTTCCTTTCAGGTTTCAGTTTGATGAGGTAAATACCACGGCAACGCCGCAAAAAATACTCAACCAGTATGCTGAGAATAAGGGCATCCCCATGCTCGACTTACTTCCGATACTGGCTGAAAGAATGAAGCAAGAAGGCCTAAGACCAGAAGACTATTTTTTTGATTCTAATCATTTTACGGCTCATGGTAATCAGGTTGTTGCGGAATTCATCGGCGATTTCATCGAAAAGCAAGGGGTACTCAGTCACCAACAGGAATAGCACTGCCCAGGAAGCGTGAAGCACTGGCCCATGTAGCAGGCCGCAGAGAATTGGAGAGACAAAAAGATGAGTCAGACAAATCTTGCCATCGTAATTCCGATCTATAACGAAGAGGCCGTCTTGCCAACGCTATTCGGGCGACTAGGCGCAACCTGTCATTCGTTACGGCATATTGACTGGCAGGTGATTTTCGTCAACGATGGCAGCCGCGATCAGTCGCGTCGAATGATTTTGGAGGAGCGCGCCAGGGAACCTCGGTTCACTTTGCTGGACCTTTCGCGTAACTTCGGTCATCAAGCGGCCATCTCCGCGGGTCTGGCTGTTGCGGATGCAGACGCAGTTGTAATTATGGATGGTGACCTGCAAGACCCGCCGGAGGTGATCCCAACTATGATCGCTGCCTGGCGTAACGGCGCCGAAGTGGTCCTGCCTGTACGCCGCAGCCGGCAGGATAGTGGTCTTCGCCGCGTTGGTTTCGCAGCGTTTCACAAGTTATTTACGTGGATCAGCGATTTTCGCATGGAAGGTCATACCGGTGTTTTCTGTCTCCTCGATCGGCAGGCAGTTACGGAATTCAATAGGCTTTCAGAACGTCATCGGTTCATCCCGGGCTTAAGGGCGTGGATAGGGTTTGAGCAGCGGAAGATTTACTACGATCGTCAAGAGCGACAGGCCGGCCAGCCAAAGCAGTCCCTGCGGCGATTAATCAGTTACGCCATGGATGGGATCATTAGTTTTTCTCTCAAGCCTTTGAGATTGATGTCCTTCTGCGGCGTGATTGTCGGTTTTATGGGATTTGCCCTGGCTTCTATCTTTATTATCAAGCGACTGATCGGCATTGAAACTGCCGCGACGGGCTTTACCACACTGGTATCCCTTATTCTATTCCTCGGAGGAATTCAAATGCTGGGCATCGGTTTGCTGGGCGAATATCTCGGTCGAATATACGACGAGGCCAAGCAGCGGCCGCTGTATATCGTTAAGAAGCGCTACGGCATAGAACGGGACCTGAGCTGTGACATGGTAGACCAATTCAGATTAGAAACACCGGAAGTACATTTAGAAGTAGATGCCGCTCTCTCCAGATCAATGCCATGACTGAGGAACCATGCGACGCACTCGATTCCTCGTCATAATTCTTATTTTTATTGTCGCTGCCTGTCTCCGGTCGCAAGACCTACGGAAGCCGTGGGTTGGACATCACAAGGCGTGGGGTGGCGCCACCTATGGCAACATAGCCCGTAATTTTATCAAGTATGGATATGCGAAGACTAAATTCGGTCCAGTGGCAAATACCGGTGAGGTGCCGGTAGAAAAGTTCGAGTTCTATTATCACTATCCGCCACTACTGCTGTGGTTGGTTGCCCTCAGCTATCATCTATTCGGTGTGCATGAGTGGAGTGCGCGGCTAGTGCCTCTCTTATTTTCATTAGCTTTGATGGGTCTCCTATACATATTTGCGCTTCGTCTGTTTTCGTCTCGTGTGGCTCTGTGGACCTTAATCGTCAGCGCCATAATGCCGATCCAAAACTATTATGGAACTCACGTTGACGTTTACGGATCTGTTGCCGTCTTTTTCACTCTCCTGGCACTCTATGGCTATGCGCGCTGGTTGGAAACTCATCGGTCACTTGATCTGGCCCTCTGTAATCTTGGAATTATTTTGGGATGCATGACTGCGTGGTACACATATTTCTTAGTTCCCTTAATTATTGTCCACTACTATTTCTCCTGTTTCCGTCCAGGTAAGTCCCGGGAATATCGTTTATTGTCTATCGCAGCAAGCGCCGTAGCTGTATTTGCTCTGTTTGTGCTTCACCGGCATATGTTGGTGGCTAATGGGGGAGCGGAAGTTCAGGGAACTCTCATCGAGAAGCTACTTATCAGGACATCGTATGGCACAATCGTAACCACGAGTGGAGAGCGGGCTGGGCCAGCGTGGCTTCTCGTGCACCATCTTCGAGATGTGGTGATATTGTATTCATTGCCACTAATCATCCTCGCTGTCACCTGGTGGGTCCTCTTCATTAGAGATGGATTAAGAGGACGGTTGCAAAATCGCGATTGGTTGGTCCTGATGCTTCTCGGCTATGGACTACTTCACAACTTGGCATTTCCCAACCTGCTTATCAACCACGATTATTTGGCACTTTGTTACGCCCCAGGAATAGCTTTGGCGGCGGCTCTGTTTTTTGAACGGAGCTACGAGTATCTCGAGAGTATCTGGGGCCGGGGCGTTCGGAATATTGCGATTGGTGTTCTCCTGGCGATCGTTTTAGCGACAGGCGTCTATCAGACTGAGAGGTTGTATTCACGAGACGGTTCAAGCTACCCATACCAACTCCAGCGATGGGGTGAAATAATACGCCAGCACAGCGATAAAGAAGACGTTGTCTTGACTCCGACAAATGAGGATAGCGTTTTTAAATACTATGCTGAGAGGGAAATGGGATTTGAGGCCGACACTGCACAAGAAGTTATTGAAAGAAGTAAGGACAAAACAATCGGATATCTTTTTATCTGCCCTATCGGAAAAGCGGATCAGTTCAAAGGCGTCTTGGAGTATCTGGACACAAAGTATCCCAGACAAACTGAAGATACTCTTCTCATTTATACTATCAGACGACGGGGCCAGGCATCTTGAAAGCTTGCTTGGGCTTAGCTGCCGGTGAGTCGGCCTCAGACGAATGTATCTAAGGTCCAACCTCTGACAACCAGCCATTCGAACTCATTCCTTCAAAGGTTAGGCTATGATTCAAGAACACGCCGGCTCCCTGACATTCAAGATTAGAGATGCCTCTAGCTATGATTCCGTCACGAATGAATTTGATCTGTTTACTGATCGGTTGTCCCAACCGCTGGCTGTGCAATTGGTTTCCCTTGCCCAGCTAGCACCTTCTGATCGGGTTCTGGATGTAGGAACGGGAACCGGTGTTCTCAGTCTGCAGGCGGCCCAACGCGTAAGGCCGAGTGGAAAGGTTGTTGGCATCGACCTTTCGGAAGCAATGTTATCGGTAGCAAAGACCAAAGCAGCGCAGACAGGTCTGACCAACTATGTCGAGTTCAGCAAAATGGATGCGGAAGCTTTGGAGTTAGAGAACCAATCGTTCGATGTCGTGCTCTCACTATTCGCACTGCTTCATTTCCCGAATCCGCTGCTTGCATTGAAAGAGATGTTTAGAGTTTTGCGGCCAGGCGGTCGACTTGTTTTAGGCGTCGGGAGCGGCCCTCCGCTCTTTTCTTTGAAGGGACTGATACAGGGTTTCAAGCATTTGCAGGAAATCAGACTCAAGCAGCAGGGAAAGCTACTGACGGCCCCGCATTTCCTCAACAGCCTGGTCGAGAAGCATTTCCCACAGCCACACGAAGTTGAGGAATCTTCTCTGGCTCGGCATAGTTCAAACAGAACGGGCAGTATTGCACCGCTGGTTCGACAAGCAGGATTCGTGAGTGTGCAAACTTACTGGCAGGGGCAGCCAGCAGTAGTGAAAGCTCCGGAGGAATTCTGGGACATGCAGCGCACGTTCTCGAGCATCGCCCGCAAACGATTGTCAAAAGCCCCGCCGGAAAGAGCCGAGGCGCTGCGAGAGGAATTTCTCCAAACATGTCGGAGGGTTCAAGCCAATGGTGGGCAATTGATTTATCCGTTTGCCGCTTTTTACGTTGCTGCG